>CAYYVV010000001.1:0-56143 GCA_964475245.1 uncultured Anaerolineaceae bacterium
CGCCGACGCCCACGCCGACTCCCGCTCCTGGCGACACACCGACGCCAACCCCCACCTCCACCCCGACACCCACGCCGACAGCTACAGCGACGGCAACAGCCACTCCCACAGCGACGCCCACCGCTCAGCCCGTCAACAACCTCATCGCGAACTCATCCTTCGAGAACGCAGGCGGTTCCTGGTTGGGCCCCTGGGAGTGGTGCACGAAGAGCGGCGCGTCGGGCTCCGTTTCGCAGGATGCAACCGTTGCAGAGGATGGTTCCTCCAGCGCAAGGGCTGACGTCACTACTCCAAATAGCGACTATTTCCTGCAATTGGTCCAACGGGGCGTATCGGTGACCGGCGGAACGCAATACACGATCGACTTCTTTGCCAAGGGATCGAGCGCCCGCCCTCTGACGGTGGGAATGAACCAGAGCAACTCACCGTGGAGCAAGCTGTTCGCGCGCACGGTGACACTGTCAACTGACTGGCACGAGTACTCCATGACATTCACCACCCCGGCGAGCGAATCAAATGCCATGCTGAGCTTCAATTTCGCTGCGGCGGTCGGACAGGTGTGGGTGGACGCCGTGTCGCTCTCCGCGCAGTAGCCGGACGGTATATTCGGCCGCAATGTGGTTCATGACCGGAGACGGCCGGAAGCTCACCTACCATCGCGAAGGCTCAGGTCCGCTCCTGGTCTGCCATCCCGGTGGTCCAGGGTTCTCGGGCGCGGAGCTGGCCGACCTTGGCGGGCTGGCCGCCCACCGGGCGCTGGTCGTGCTCGACCCACGCGCCACCGGCGGCTCGGACCCTGCGCCCGACTACGCGCCCAGCTCATACGCCGAGGACATCGATGAGCTCCGCGCCCACCTTGGGATGGAGAAGATCGATCTGCTCGGCTTCTCACACGGTGCGATCGTCGCCATCGTCTATGCCGCGCACCATCCGGATCGCGTCCACAGGCTCGTCCTCGCCAGCGGCCTTGCCGCGTTCAGCGACGATGTCCAGGCCGAGATGGCGCGTTGGATCGAGCTCAAATCGGCTGAGCCGTGGCAGGCCGACGCGGTTGCGGCGCTGAAGGAAGAGGAGAGCGGCGAGATCGCCGACCTTGGCGCCCTCTGGCAGCGCGAGGCGCCGCTCTATTTCTCGCACTGGGACGAGCGCTTCAGGCCGCAGATGGTGGCCGCGGCAGAAGGTGCCTCGGGCGCGCCGCTCGTCTCATTCAATGCCGATGGGTTCGACGTCCGTGGCTCGCTCGGGGACATCCGCGCCCCGACGCTGATCATCACCGGCCGTGACGATTTCATCTGCGGACCGGCGGCCGCGGCCGAGCTGCAGCGTGGCATCGCCGATGCGCGGACCGTGCTCATTGACGATGCCGGACACATGACCTTCGTCGAGCAGCCTGACGCGTTCCGCACGCAGGTCGAGGCGTTCCTGGCGGGAGGCGGCTGATCCGCTGACGACGGGCCGCCCGGCGACGGCGGTCGCCGGGCGGCCAAGTGACGCTTCGGGCACCGGCAGCGTCACAGATCGTGCCCCAGTCGGATCAGGGTCTGCTTGGCACTGAGCGGCGACAATGTCCAGACATGCTTATTCGCGACACCCTCGGCCGGCCGATCCACGACCTGCGCATCTCGGTCACCGATCGCTGCAACTTCCGCTGCACGTACTGCATGCCGCGCGAGGTCTACGGCCGCGATTTCGCGTTCCTGCCGCGTTCTGAGCTGCTCACCTTTGAGGAGATCACGCGCCTCGCGCGACTGTTCGTCGCGCTCGGCGTGCGCAAGGTCCGGTTGACCGGCGGCGAACCCCTGCTCCGGCGCGACCTGCCCAAGCTGGTCGCGATGCTTTCGCCGCTGCCCGACGTCGAGGACATCACGCTGACGACGAACGGCTCGCTCCTCGCGCGCCAGGCGCAGTCGCTCGCCGACGCCGGCCTGAAACGAATCTCGGTCAGCCTCGACTCGCTCGACGAGCAGACCTTCGCGCGGATGAACGATGTCGGCTTTCCGGTCAGCTCCGTGCTCGAGGGCATCGACGCCGCCCAGGCCGCGGGACTCGCGCCGATCAAGGTCAACATGGTCGTGCGCCGCGGCCTGAACGAGCAGGACGTCGTGCCCATGGCCCGCTTCTTCCGCGAGCGTGGCCAGATCCTGCGCTTCATCGAGTACATGGATGTCGGCCACACCAACGGCTGGCGGCTCGACGATGTCGTCCCGGCGCGCCAGATCGTCGCCGCGATCGACGCCGAGATGCCGCTCGTCGCGTTGCCGTCGACCTACCCGGGCGAGGTGGCCGACCGCTGGGCGTATCGCGATGGCAGCGGTGAGGTGGGCGTCATCGCTTCGGTTACGCAGCCTTTCTGCCGCGACTGCACGCGCGCCCGACTGACCGCCGACGGCCAGCTGTACACGTGCCTGTTCGCGGCGGCCGGCCACGACCTGCGCGCTCCGATGCGCGCCGGAGCCACCGACGATGAGCTGGTGCAAGCGATCAGCGCCGTCTGGGGGCAGCGCTCCGACCGCTATTCCGAGCTCCGCTCGCTGGCCACGACGCGGCCGCTGCCGGTGATCAACGTCGATCCGAACCGGGTCGAGATGTCGCGTATCGGCGGCTGACCGTCCCACGCGCGGCCACGGCCGCGAAATTGTGAAAATTGACGTCCCGCGCGCGAAATCGGTCGCTATGCTCATCGCGCCACCGACGAACGGGGACCGTCCGCCCAATGCCGCTCGTCGGAACGCCGCAAGCCGGCGTGCTGCACATCGCCGAACAAGGAGGAGTTTCAGAGGATGAACGATCCGAACGCGCCGGGTGGCCAGCAGCCTCCCGCTCCGCCTCCGCCGCCGCCGTCCGGACAGGGCTGGCAGTCGACGCCTCAGCCGCCCGGCCCGCCGCCCATGGGTGGCCAGCCGAGTGGGATGCCGTCGTGGACGAACAACCTGACCGCGCGCGGAACGATCGCCGGGCCCGGGGGAGTCGCCCTGGCCGATGCCACGAGTCGATTCGTCGCCACGTTCATCGACTTCCTGATCCTCGGGGTCATCGGCTTCATCGTCAACACGATCAGCACCGGCATTCTGGGCGACCAGCTCAACGTGTTTGGGCTGCTTGTCACGACCGCGCGGTTTCCATCGCTGATCAGCAGCCTCGTCACCGTCGTGATCATGCTCGTCATCAGCGGTGGCTACTTCATCTACCAGTGGTCGCGCATGAACGGCATGACCGTTGGTGATCGGGTCATGAAGCTGAGCGTGCGCGACGCGAGCACAGGTGGTGCGATCACGCAGCAGCAGGCGATCAACCGCTGGCTTCTGCTCGGCGCTCCCCTGGCGATCGAGTATCTCTACGGTTGGGGCATTGGCTTCATCGTCGCCCTCGTGGTGCTGGTCTGGTACATCTACCTGATCTACACGATTGCCCAGAGCCCCACTCGGCAGGGCATGCACGACACGTACGCCAAGACGGTGGTCGCCAAGGTCGGCTGACCAACGACACTTCGCGACATACCAAGAGCCCTGCCGGGAGCCGGCAGGGCTCTTCTGCTGCCCGCCGAAGCCAGATGTTTCCACTGGTTATCCACAGCCACTGTGGATTTGTGGACGGTCCCGAGCAGGGACGTTCAAATGCGTGGATAAGAGCGTTGACCCGCCGGAAACATGCCGGTAACTTTGTCCTTGCCCGGAGGGGCCGCGAGAACTCAGGAGCCGAGATCACATCAAGGCGACTGGACGATCGATTGGCTTCTCCGGGCGTTTCGTTGTGCGCCGATGCTGACCTCTGAGGCCGTCTGCCGATGACCGCCGCCGACACCGTCCCCTATTCGACCCGTCTCGACGTGCTCGAGCATGCCGTCCGCCAGCGCACCGACATCGTCCCCGCGCTGGGCATCGTCCTTGGCTCCGGTCTGGGAAGGCTGGCCGACGATCTGGTCGACCCTGTTGCCATCCCGTTCGCCGAGCTTCCCGGCTGGCCGGCTGCATCCGCGCCCGGTCACGCCGGACGGCTGCTGCTCGGAACGCTGGAGGGCCTGCCGGTCGTCTGCCTCCAGGGTCGCCTGCACCTGTACGAGGGTCACAGTCCGCGGCTGGTCGTCGAGCCAGTGCTGCTCATGGGCCGCCTTGGTGCGCGTCGAGTGCTGCTGACCAACGCCGCCGGCGGCGTCAATGTGAGCTACCCGGCGGGCACGCTGATGATCATCAGCGACCACATCAACATGACCGGCCACCAACCGCTCATCGGCCCGAACGACGACGCCGGTGGGCCACGCTTTCCGGATCTCGTCGACGCGTGGAGCCCACCGTTGCGCGCGCTGATGCGCCGGGCAGCGGCCGACGAGGACATCGGCGTCGAAGAGGGTGTCTACGTCGGCCTGACCGGGCCGAGCTACGAGACGCCGGCGGAGGTCGTCATGCTGCGCGGCTGGGGCGCGGACGCGGTGGGCATGTCGACCGTGCTCGAGGCGGTCATGGCGCGTTGGGCGGGAATCGAGATCGTGGGCGTTTCGCTCGTGACCAATCCCGGCGCCGGAGTGACAGGGCTTCCGCTCAGCCACGAGGAAGTCCTGGCCGCCGGCGAAGCGGCCGGACCAAGGTTCCGGAAGCTCGTCCGGCGGTTCGTGCGCCTTCTCGCTGACGGGGCTATCGACGCCGCGGCCTAGAGCAGATTCGTTAGCCGAGTCCGCCGCTCGAGCCATGCCAGGGCGGAGCTGGCGGCGTCGGCCAACCCTGATTGGCGTATGCGCGCCGATAAGCCACGACCAGCACCTCCGCATTGCCGCGGCGCTGCCATTCCTGATGAACCGGCTGGAATCCAGATGCCGCGGCGCGTTGCGCGTCCTGAGCGAATTGCGCGAGAGCATCGGCACGCGTCCAGCCCGAGTACTCGGCGAACGCGTCCGCGGGCGATTCGCCGGCAGGCGACCCGTACCTGTTGTAGCCGGGCGTACTGGGCAAGACCATGAAGATCAGCAGGATCAGTTCGCCGAGATACGGGATCAGCGTGATCCAGAACCACCAACCCGAGTGGTCACTGTCGTGCAACCTCCTGCACAGCACAGCCAGGCTGGGGATGATCGATGCCAGCCAGAAGACCAGCACGCCGAGACTCAGAACTGCGAAGAACGCGCTGACCCGCGCGCCGATCGCAAGTACGCCGAGCGCGAGCCATGCGACGCCGACCAGCAGCAGGAAAAGTTGATACCACCAGTACTCGGAGCGCGAGGCGCGGCCGTCAAAGCGCGCGTAGTTGGTATAGACCGAACGGACGGCTTCTCCAAGCGACATAGTGCGCTGCTCTCCCTCGACGTCCCGGGCTTGACGTTCCCCGGTCAGTATCGGCCGGGCGTCAAAGTGGCACCAGATGAGCGCGACTAGAGGGTGGGCAAGTCCCGGCCGGCGGCCTTGGCGGCCTGTTTCTTCTCGGCCCACGCGGCAAGGACGTTGTCCTTGTGCGGCCGGATGGGGCAGTGCTCGTCGCGGTTGCGGTCCTCGTCGCAGTAGCCCAGCGGCACGCACTTTGGTGCCAGGAACGAGCCCAGGAAGGGTGAGACGCCGAACACCTCGTGGCGGATCAGCTGGAAGAGCCGGCGGATCTCCCACTGGGCCATCGTGCACAGACGGAGGCCACTCATGTGGATCAGCGCGCGCAGGTTGGCGGTCATGATCAGGTTCGTGCGCGTCGCGTTGGGCATCACGAAGCGCGCGTCCTCGCCGGGGATGCCGGCGTCGAGCATCTCGCCGTAAAAGGCGAGTGAGTCGTCCATCTCGGCCACGAAACGGTCGCGCATCTCGGGTGGTGCGTCGGCGAGCGAGCCCGGGACCATGTACGAAGGCCGCTTGTAGTTGAGGTAGCGCTGCGACTGCTGGTCGAAGGCGACGCCGGCGCGGTGGCGGACGAGCTGGTGCGACAGGGTTCGCGTAACGCCGCTGATGGCGAAGGTGAAGACGATGTGCTCGATCGTCGAGCCGTGGCCCGATTCGATCACGCGCCGGACGAGTTCCTGTTGCTTCTCTGTCGCGACCTGGCCGTTGGTGGCGCGCGAGAAGATGTCTTCCGGCAGCAGCTCGCTGTAACACGTCCGGCAGGCCGTATAGATCAGCGGCAGATAGAACGACTCGGTGATCTCGCGCGTCGGGAAGAGGAGCGTCGCGCGCATGCCCAGGTCGCGCGTGGCCGGGCTGCGCGGGGTGGTCGAAGCTCTGTCCCGTCCAGCATCCACGGCCATCGGGACAGATTAGCGGCCGCGGCGGTCAGCGAATGCCGGTGTCGTATTCCATGCTGAAGCCCATGGTCGATCCGCCGACGACTGAAAATGCGGCCGCGTCAGGCTGTCCCATCAGCCCGCTGGAGGCAGCTGCCTCGGCGTAGTAGGCGCCCGATGGCAGCTCGAGAGTGACCTGGCCCGACTGGTCTGCGGTCGCGCTCGCGACCTGGGTGCCGCTCGGGTCACGGACAACGACCTGGGCACCCGCGACCGGGCGTGGCGCGCAGCCCGGATCCGGCGAATCACGCTCCACGGGACAGACCGGGCCGGCAACAAGGCTGATCGTCACCTGCGCCTGGCCCGCGCCGGGTGTGGGAATACCGATCTCGACCACGTCGCCCGACTCGCTGACCAGCTCCACGCCGCCGGAGCCGGACACGGAGTAGTTCCAGGTGTGGCTGTTGACGCAGCCCGCCGGGCAATCGCCCGAGCCGATGGTTACCGCCACGGCAAAACCGTCGCCGGCTGGCGACGCCGTGTACGACTCGCTCTGCCCGGCCAGCTCGCGATTCGCGGGCTGGATCTGGGCGAAGAGTGGGTTCGCGGCGAAGACGAGCGCCGCGGCCTGCGCGGCAGAGCTGACCTGGCCCGTGACAGAGGGGCTCTCGGAGAGCGCGGGGACAGGGTGGTAGCTCGGCGCGGGCTCAGCGGGGAGCGATGCTTCCGCGCTGGCGAGCGGGCCCGATGCAGCGCTGTTCGTCGGTGCCAACGTGCCGCCCGAGCTCTGGGAGCACGATACGAGAGCGAGGCTGGCAGCGGCGACGATGAGCGCCGCCAACGTTCGACTCACGTTCATGCCGACCTGACGTAACTGCGGGTTTTGATGTTCCCGGGCGCGCGTGTGGCATTCTCCGCTTGATATGGCATTCAGTCGATTCTTCGGCGGCTCGCAGCCCCACTCCCATCCATCCCAACCGTCAGGCGCCGATCAGTCTGAAACGGACACGATCAGGCGCATCGTGCGCGCCCTCGAGGAGGTCGATCCGGCGCGCCGGCGCTTCCTGGCTGGCTTTGCCTACATCCTTGCCCGCGCTGCGCACGCGGACCTGACCGTGACCGAGGACGAGGCACGCGTCATGGAGCACGTCGTGGCACAGATCGGCGGCCTGCCCGAGTCCCAGGCGGTGCTCGTGGTCGAGATCGCGCGCAACCAGGAGGAGCTGTACGGGGCGACGGAGGATTACCTCGTCACGCGCGAGTTCAAGGAGGCCGCGACCGACGAGGAGCGGCGCTCCACCGTGGCGGCGTGCTTCGGAGTCGCCGCCTCGGACGGCGAGATCACGGCCGAGGAGTACGCCGAGCTGACCGAGATCGCCGAGGAGCTGGACCTGCCGAGGAATGAGCTGAACGAGATTCGCAACCAGTACCGCGACCAGATCGTGGCCGTTCAGCAGATGCGCCGCCGGTTGAGCGAGGAGACGAGCGCCAAGGAGGGACCGCAGTCCCCCGATCCGGCCGCCTAGGCGGTCGGATCTGCCGGGCTGCGCTGCAGGTCGGCTTCGGGCAGGAACAGGTAGCGGTAGGCGAGCGCAGCGATGCCGGCGCCGAGCAACGGTCCGACGAGCCAGATGAAGCTGTTGTCCCAGTTCCAGTTCACGGCCGCGGGGCCGAACCAGCGTGCAGGGTTCATCGCCGCACCGGTGATTGCACCGCCCATGAGGATGTCGGCGCCGACCGCGAAGCCGATCGCCAGGCCGCCGACCTTTGGCGCGCGCGGGTCGACCGCCGTCCCGAAGACGGCAACGAGCAGGATCACGGTCAGGATCGTCTCGACCATGAGCCCGGCGAGGGGATCGATGCCAGCGGCCAGGGCGGGAATGCCCAGGCTCGGGAAAACGGTCGCGCTGAAGACGATGCGCACCGCATAAGCGGCGAGGATGGCGCCGATCAATTGCGCCAGGATGTAGGCCCCGCCGCGCCGCCACGGAATCTGGCCGGCGACCCAAACGCCGAAGGTGACAGCCGGGTTGAAGTGGGCGCCGCTGACGGCTCCCAGGGCGCTGACGAGGACGGCGAGCACGATGCCGTGGGCGAGTGCGGCGACGATGAGCGCGGCGGCCGGGTCAACCACCTTGCCTGCGTTGGCGAACTGCAGCGCGCCGATCGCGCCGATGCCGACGAAGAAGAACAGGAAAGTGCCGGCCATCTCGGCGATCACGCCGTTCCATGCGCTACGCATCCCACGCCCTCCTTGCAATGGCTTGCCATACTACCCATGGCCAACCTTCGCCGGGAGAGTGAGTGGCACTTCTTCGCGTTCCGGCCCGCGCCCAAGCGAGCCCGGTCACTACAGAGCCTGAGATACGAACACGCGATAACCGCATACGGCTGCGTGACGGCCGCTGGCTGGGCTATTACGAGTCGGGGGACCCCAACGGCCGGCCGGTCCTCTTCTTCCACGGCTTCGGCACGACACGCGTCGTGTGCCCACCCGACGAGGAGGCGCGCCGCCTGGGCGTCCGATTGATCGCGCTTGACAGGCCGGGCATCGGGCTTTCCACGCCACGGCCCGGGCGGCGCCTGCTGGACTGGCCCGACGATGTCCGTCAGGTGACTGAGCAGCTCGGCGTGAACCGTTTCTCGATCGTGGGTTGGTCGGGTGGCGGCCCGTACGCGCTGGCCTGCGGCAAGCGGCTCGGAGATCGGATCGACGCGATCGCCATCGTCAGCGGCGCGGCTCCGCTGGCCGGCGCCGCGCGCAAGGATTACCTCCGCCGCTTCGACCGCAACGCCGTCATCGCCGCCGGCAAGGCGCCGTGGGTCATCCGGCTGGCGCTGTGGCACTGGGGCCGAGCACAGCGCCGGGACGCGGAACGATTTTTCGAGCAGTCACTGACCGACATGT
This sequence comes from uncultured Anaerolineaceae bacterium, assembly GCA_964475245.1. Lineage (GTDB taxonomy): Bacteria > Chloroflexota > Limnocylindria > Limnocylindrales > CSP1-4 > JALYGJ01. The sequence goes on from CAYYVV010000001.1 coordinate 9,099, forward strand.
GCGCCGCGGACCAGGAGGCGCTCTCGGAACCGGCGCTGCGCAGCCAGATGATCGCCAACTCGGTCGAGCTCTACCGCCAGGGCGGCCGGGGCATGTACGACGAAGCGCTCATCCTCGCCCGGCCGTGGGGTTTCGACCTGTCCGAGATCCGTGTTCGGGTCGACATCTGGCACGGCGCGTTGGACAACACCGTGCCGATCGCGATGTCGACGCACCTCGCCGAATCGATCCCGGGCGCCCGCCTGCGGCTGTTCCCGCAAGAGGGCCATCACCTGCTGTACCGCTTCTGGCCAGACATCCTGGGCACGCTCGTGCACACGGATCCTGCCCCGATCCTGGCGACGCCAGTCTTCGTGCCGTCGGCCGGCCAGGCCTAGCGCCCGCCGCGCGTCGGGGGACCGAACGGTCCGGGCGCGTTCATTACCGATGGCACTATCCGCGCACGGCCGTCGGGGCAGAGACTCCTCCTGAGCGTGACCGACGCGCCTCGCGTCGTGCACGTAAAAGTGTTCGTTTCGCACCGGCTGTCGCAGCCAGCCGGTGATACAGCGGGCCGGGTGTCGTGGGTCACTCGGCCCGCTTTTCTTTACGTCCGGAGCACCGCGGTGCCTGCCAGCTCGCCGTCCCTGAGCCGAGCGAGCGCCTCGTTGGCCGCGGCGAGCGGCATGGCCTCGATCTCCGTCCGGATCGGGATCTGGGCCGCCAGCTCGAGGAATTCACGCGCGTCCTGGCGCGTGTAGTTGGCGACGCTCTTGAGCGCTCGCTCGCGCCACAGCAGGTCGTAGTCGAAGGCCGGGATGCCATCGAGGTGGATCGCATTGATCGCGACCGTGCCACCCGGCGCGAGCGAGCGCAGCGCGGCGATGACCACGGCACCGGCAGGCGCGAAGGTGATCGCGCCGTCGAGCTGCGCCGGAAGCTGGTCGTCAAAGCTGCCCGCCCACGTTGCGCCCAGCCTTCGGGCGCGCTCCTGCTCGGCCCGGGCGCGGGTCACGACGAAGACCTGCATGCCCTCGTGCACGGCCACCTGGATGGTCAGCGACGCTGACGCGCCGAAGCCGTACAGGCCCAGTCGGCCGCCAGGCTGGACGCCGGACATACGCAGTGAGCGATAGCCGATGACGCCGCCGCACAGCAACGGCGCCGCCGCGAGATCGTCCAGCTCCGACGAGATGTGGAAGGTGAAATCGGCGCGCGAGGTCAGCCAGCCCGCGTAGCCGCCGTCGACGTCCCAGCCCGTGAAGCGCGCGCCGGGGCACAGGTTCTCGAGCCCGCGAGCGCAGTAGTCGCATTGACCGCACGAGCTGGCCAGCCAGCCGACGCCCGCGCGATCACCAACCGACCAGCCACTGACGCCCGAGCCAACCGCCTCGACCCGGCCGACCGCCTGGTGGCCCGGAATCACGGGCTGCCTGTGCGGCGCGAGCTCGCCCTCGCAGATCTGCAGGTCGGTCCGGCACACGGCGCACGCGCCGACGCTGATGAGCAGCTCACCGGGTCCCGGACCGTCGGGCGCCATGAGCTCCGCCGCGAGCGGCTTCCGTTCGACCGGTGCCGGCGCGTGGAGAACCTGGGCCGGGCGCTCGTTCACAGGCCGACGGCGCTCGCTGCCTGCTCGGCAATGACGAGATCCTCGCGCGCCTCGATGCGCAGCACGGCGAGGCCGGCCGGATTCGTGGCTAGGACCGCGTCATGGTCCACGGATGCTGTTGTCACGGCTGGCAGCCCGAGGGCAGCAAGCCGCCCACAGATCGCGGCCCGGATCCCCGTCGCGTTGGCGCCTATGCCGCCGGTGAACACGAGGGCATCGACCGTGGCCAGGTTCGTCGCGGCCGCAGCGATCTCCTCGGCGGCGCGCCGGACGAAGATGTCGAGCGCCAGCCGCGCCCGGTCGTTGCCCGCCCCGGCGGCATCGACGAGCGTGCGCACGTCGCCGCTCAGCCCGGAGACGCCGAGCAGGCCCGATTCGTGGTCCAGCACGCGCGCGAGGTCGCTCCGGTCGAGGCTGTGCTCGCGCATGGCGAACAAGAGTGCGCCCGGGTCGATCGATCCGGCACGCGTGCCCATGACCAGGCCTTCCAGCGGGGTAAGGCCCATCGAGGTCGACACTGACGCTCCGCCGCGCACGGCCGTGACCGAGCAGCCATTGCCCAGGTGGGCGACGATCAGCGACAGGTCCGTTGCCGGCCGGCCGAGCAGCTCGGCGGCGCGGCGCACGGACCAGGTGATCGAGATGCCGTGGAAACCGAAGCGCCGGACACCCCACTCGGCGTACCAGCTCCAGGGCAGCGCGTAGACGTAGCCGTCCTCGGGCAACGTAGCGTGGAAGGCCGTGTCGAACACGGCCACCGCGGGGAGATCCGGCATGATCCGGCGCTGGGCGTGCATCGCCCAGACTGCGACCGGATTGTGGAGTGGCGCAAGCGGCTCGAGCGAGGCCAGCTCGCCGATGACGTTCTCGTCGATGAGCGTGGGTGCGCGAAAGAGCGTGCCGCCATGGACGACGCGGTGGGCAACGAGATCGAAAGCGTCGGCGCCGTAGCCGCGCCCGGCAAGAGTCGCGAAGGCCTTGTTGAGCGTCCCGCGGCGGTCCGGGACGGCGGTCGCATCAGAGCCCCAATCGATCTCTGTGGCTGCCAGCGGCTCCAGGCGGCCGACCTCGATGGCGCTCATCTTGAGCGAACTCGAGCCCGCGTTGATGACCAGGACGCGTGTCATCGGCGCGATCCGGTGCCGCTCAGGAAGGGTCGCGGTACGGCCAGCTCCAGCCCGAGATCTCCGGCGCGTCCTCGCCGTACTGGCGGGCATGCGCCGCGGCCGTCAAACGAGCATCGACCATCTGCTGGCGCAGCGTCGCCGACTTTTCGCCCAAACCGGGCACGCGATCGATGACGTCGATCACGAGATGGAAGCGATCAAGGTCGTTGCGCAGGGCCATGTCGAACGGCGTCGTGACCGTGCCCTCTTCCTTGTAGCCGCGGACGTGGAGATTGACATGGTTGCGCCGGCGATAGGTCAGCCGATGGATGAGCCAGGGATAGCCGTGGAAGGCGAAGATGATCGGCTTGTCGTGGGTGAAGAGAGCGTCGAACTCGGGGTCGGGCATCCCGTGCGGGTGCTCGGTGTCCTGCTGGAGGCGCATCAGGTCGACGACATTGACGAAGCGGACCTTGAGCTCGGGCAGGTGCTCGCGCAGGAGTGCCGTGGCCGCCAGCGCCTCGAGCGTCGGGACGTCACCGGCACAGGCCATGACCAGGTCCGGCTCACCGTCGGTGTTGCTCGCCCAGTCCCAGATGCCGACACCGCGCGTGGCGTGGAGCACGGCCTTGTCCATGGGCAGGTACTGGAGCGCGGGCTGCTTTCCGGCGACGATGACGTTGACGTACTGGCGTGAGCGCAGGCAGTGGTCGGCGACCGACAGCAGCGTGTTCGCGTCGGGCGGCAGGTAGACGCGAACCACCGCGGCCTTCTTGTTGGTGACGACGTCGAGAAAGCCCGGGTCCTGGTGGCTGAAGCCGTTCTGGTCCTGGCGCCAGACGTGGCTCGAGAGCAGGTAGTTGAGCGACGCGATGGGCCGTCGCCATGGAATGGAGTTGCTCGTCTCGAGCCACTTGGCATGCTGGTTGAACATCGCGTCGACGATGTGGATGAAGGCCTCGTAGCAGTTGAAGAGGCCGTGCCGCCCGGTCAGCAGGTAACCCTCGAGCCAGCCCTCGCACAGGTGCTCGGACAGCACCTCCATCACCCGGCCCTTGAACGCCTGGTGCTCGTCGGTCGGCAGCAGCTCGCCCTCGAACTGGCGATCCGTCTTCTCGAACACCGCCGTAAGGCGATTCGATTCAGTCTCGTCAGGCCCGAACAGGCGGAAGTTGTCCGGGTTGTCGGCGATGACGTCGCGCAGGAACTGGCCCAGCACACGCGTCGCCTCGATCGTGCCGGTGCCCGGCACGTCGACCTTGACGGCGTAGTCGCGGAAGTCGGGCAGAGCGAGATCACGCAGCAGCTCGCCGCCATTGGCGTGCGGATTGGCGCTCATCCGGCGCGCGCCCTTGGGCGGGAAGGCGGCGATCTCGGGCGCCATGTGCCCTTCAGCGTCGAAGAGCTTCTCAGGCTGGTACGAGCGCATCCACGACTCGAGCATCGCCAGGTGCTGCTTGTTGGTGCGCACTTCCGTCAGCGGCACCTGGTGCGCGCGCCACGTGCCCTCGACGGGCTTGCCGTCGACGACCTTCGGCCCGGTCCAGCCCTTGGGCGAGCGGAGCACGATCATCGGCCACTGCGGCCGCGTCTCGTCGCCGCCCTTGCGCGCCCGGTCCTGGATCGCCGCGATCTCGTCGAGCGCCTCGTCGAGCACGGCCGCGAACTCGCGATGCATCTTCGCGGGCTCGTGCCCGGAGACCATCAGCGGGCGGTAGCCGTAGCCGGTGAGCAGATCGGCCAGCTCCTCCTCGGGGATGCGCGCCAGGAAGCTGGGGTTGGCGATCTTGTAGCCGTTGAGGTGCAGGATCGGCAGCACGGCACCGTCATGGACGGGGTTGAGGAACTTGTTCGAGTGCCAGCTCGCGGCCAGCGGGCCGGTCTCGGCCTCGCCGTCGCCGACGACGCAGAACACGACCATGCCCGGGTTGTCGAAGGCTGCGCCGTAGGCGTGGGTGAGCGAGTAGCCCAGCTCGCCGCCTTCGTGGATGGAGCCCGGCACTTCCGGTGTCACGTGGCTGCCGATGCCGCCCGGGAATGAGAACTCGCGCATGAGGCGCTTGATGCCTTCCTCGCCCAGGCCGACGGCCGAGTAGCGCTCCGACCACGTGCCCTCGAGGTAGGCGTTGGCGACCGCCGCCGGTCCGCCGTGACCGGGTCCGACGATCATGATCGCGTCGAGGTCGCGCGCCTTGATCGCGCGGTCGGCGTGCGCCCACACGAAGTTCAGCCCGGGCGTCGTGCCCCAATGGCCGAGCAGGCGCGGCTTGATGTCCTCGGGCTTGAGCGGCCGGCGCAGGAGCGGGTTGTCGAGCAGGTAGATCTGACCCACCGACAGGTAGTTCGCGGCGCGCCAGTAGGCGTCGATCTGCTCGAGCTCGTGGTCGTCGAGCGGCGCCCGGCGCTTGCGCGCGGCATGGGTCACGGTCATTCGATTAGGTTAGCGGCGCACCTCGCGAACCACGAGAACCGAGCATGGAGCGTGGAGCATCACGTTGCGCGCGACGCTGCCGGAGAGCAGACGCCGGACGCCCGTCCGGCCGTGCGTGCCCATGACGATCACGTCGGCCGAGGTGTCCGAAGCGCGGTGCAACAGCTCGGTCGCGGGGTCACCGCGGAGGACTTCCGCGTGTGCCTTGCGACCGGCCGCGTTGAGCCGCTCGGCCGATTCGACGGCGACCTGCTCGTGTTCCTCGACGATCTCCTCCGCCGTGGCCGGATAGTCGATGCCGCCGGCGTACCCGCTCAGGGCCAGGCCCGACGTCCACGACATGTCAGTGTCAGCGGCGGAGGCCGCCTCGATCGGCAGCTCGGCGAAGATCGGCCAGCTGCTGACGACCTTCTCGGCGGCAAGCGCGAAGGGCGAGCCGTCGACCGCCAGGAGCGCCCGGCGCCACCAGTGGCGACGAGCGACCAGCACCGGGCACGGTGCGTGGTCCGCGACCTCGGCGCTGACCGAGCCAAGGACCATCGAGCCGATCGTGCCGTGGCCGCGGCTGCCGACGACGACGAGGTCGGCGTGGATCGCGGTCGCCTTGTCGACGATGGCCGAGCCCGGCCGTCCGGTGAGCACGGCTGTCTCGATGCGAGCGCCGGTCTCGTCGAGTGAGTGAGCCGCGCGGTCGAGCTCTGCCCGCGCTCCGTCGTTGACCGGCGCGCTGCCCGATTCGGCAGCTTCGTGCCCGCCCTCGGCGGCCGCGTCGGCCAACGCCCCGTGCTCGACGACGGTCACGACGTGGATCACCGATCCCTGCGGCCAGCCGATGGCACGGACCAGGTCGACGGCGACGCCGGCACAGTCCGAACCGTCAGTTGCGAGCAGGACGGTCATCGAACCTGCCATCTGCTCAGGAGTCGTCGACATCATGCACCTCCGGTCTTGGCTGGCGATACCAGACGACGAAAGCGATCAGGAAGCGCAGCAGCAACGAGAACTCATAGGTCAGGCACCAGATGCACACGGCCTTGATGACGAACACCTGCAGGAAGAGGAAGTAGCCGTCGAACATCACCCCGACCAGCGACAGGCCGTAGTGGCCCAGCAGGAGTCCGTAGATGTCGGTCTTCCACCACGCCAGGGCGAGGCTGAGGAGGAGCAGTGAGAGCACGACACCGAAAAGGGCGACGGGGATGCCGGCGAAGTTGTTGTACTGGCTCCGGGCGACCTCTTCGCAGCCCTCGATGATGCCGCAGGTCGGCACGCCGCCCGACAGCTCGACGACAGCCAGATAGCTGGCCACGACCAGGCCGATCAGGTCGAGGACGCCCAGGATGAGCGCCGGGTGGATGCCGAACAGCTTGCGCGCTGGGACGCGCTGGGTGATCACGGCACGGACGTTGGCGCCGCGGACGCGCCGGCGGCGGCGGACGAGACGGGCTGCTGCGAGCCCATCGGCGCCGGTGACGCACCGCCAGCCGCGGCGACGATGGCGTCGCCGATGCCGGTGACCGACATGGCGCCGGTGTAGTACGTGCCGTTGATGTACAGCGTCGGCGTCTGGTCGACGCCCTTGCTGGCTCCTTCAGTGGTTTCCTTGCGCACGAGTCCAGCGTAGGTGGGCGATGCCATGCACGTGTCATACGCGGCCATGTCAAGGCCCGCCGCCTGGGCGATCGCGCGCAGCCGGTCCTGCGCGAATGAGCCGACGTTCTCGCCGGTCTGATTGGCGAACAGCCAGTCGTGCATCTGCCAGAACAGGCCCTGATCAGACGCGCAGCGCGCCGCGGCCGCGGGCTCGACCGATTCGTCCCACGCGCTGGCAGCCTTCTGGCCCTGGAAGGCGGCGTCGTGATAGACGAGCCGGGCCATACCGGTGCTGACGTACTGACTGATCAGCGGTGGCTCGACCCGGCGCGCCAGATTGCCGCACGCGGGACACTGGAAGTCGGCCCACACGTCGATCGTCACCGGTGCCTGGGCGCTGCCCAGGTTGCGCCCGTCGGCCAGGCCGGCAGGCACCGCGACGGCAGGCGGCGTGAGCGAATCGGGGGATGTCTTGGGCTGCGTCAGCAGGGCGTAGGCGACTATCGCCACGCCGACGACGATCGCGCCGATGGTGATCATGACGATCGGCGAGCGCCACCAGGGCTGGCGCGGCGTGTGCGCCTGGCTGTGCTGGGAGGTGCGTTGTTCGGCACGCCGCTCGCGCCGTGTGGCGTGCGGCGCCGCCGCCGTCGATTTGCGCGTCGCAGTCATATCTCACCCCTGGGTCGGCTATAGGCAGTAACGATCAGCAGCACGCCGCCAAAGACGATCAGCAGCGGCCAGAAGAGGTCGAAGTTGAGCGCCGGGACGAACTCGCGGACGAGGAAATAGGCGCCGACGAGCATCAGGAAGACGCCGAAGACAAGGGCGCCCGAGCCGTCGCGACGGTGGTGGCGACGGTAGTAGCGGCCGTAATGCCGGCCGTACGTTTCGGGGCCTGTCGCGGACAGGCTCGGAGCGCCGGTCGGGCCTGGCGGCGGGGGCGGACCGGCGGGAGCCGTGAATGGGCCGGTTGGCGCCATCGAGGGGCCGGCTGGCGGCGTCGCGGGGCCCGCTGGCGGCGCGGGCGGCGTCGTCCACGGCGCGAACTGGGCAGGACCGACGGGGACGACGAGGGCCATGACGATGTACAGGAGCAGGAACACGCCGCCCGTGACGATGATCAGCAGCGCCCAGAAGATGCGCACCAGCGCCGGGTCGAGGTCATACGTCTCGGCGATGCCACCGGCCACACCGGCGAGGATGCGGTCGTCGTACGACCGGTGAAGCCGGCTGTTCATTGGCACTCTCCTGAGCGATCGAGGCTGATCGACGAAACGTTCGCGTTGAGGTCGAGATCGACATGTGGTCCCGCGGCTGAGTAGCCGGCCGTCGTCCAGGTGTTGCCGTTCTTGCTCAGTCCCGCGTCACCGAAGTTGTCGGAGCTGAGCGTGCCGTCGTTGTTGATGCTGAGTGCCAGCGAGGGGCTGGCGCACAGCTCGAGCGAGGCTGCGTTGACGTGAATGGTGCCGGTGGCGCCCGTGCCGGAGCTCGGCAGGATGACGCTCGCCGAGGCCGCGTTGAGCGTCGCGTTGATCGGCCCGTGGCTCAAGTCGACCCTGCTCAGGTCGACGTCGGCATCGCCGGCGTTCACGTCAAGGCTGAACAGGTCCATCGCGCCGGGACCCAGGTTGAGCGTTGCGCTCGACGCATTGAACTTGAAATACGCCATGCCGAGCTGCGCGGGCAATGACGCGGCCCAGGTTTCGCCACGTGACACGAAGGGGACGCGCGCAGTGCTTGACGAGCGCATGTCGATCTGGGCGGCGTCGGCAGTTACGACCGGAGCCTGGTCAGCGGAGCCGTTGACCGTCCAGTCGGAGACGCCACCCGAGGAACCCGTGAAGCTCGCGCACGAAACATCGACGTTGACGCGCATCTGTCCGTCGGCGGTGCCGCTGTAGTTGAAAGGCGATCCGCCCTGTTGGTTGCCGGTGCATCCGCCGATCGTGCTGACGCCGCCGGCCAGCGACGCGCCCACGAGCAGACCGAAGACGCCGGCGACGAGCACTCCAGTCAGGCCGCGGTAGCGGCTCGCGCGGAGGGCAATGCCCAGGCCAATGGCGATGACGATGAGCGGCCAGAGCCTGACGACCTGTTCGAGGCCGGCGATATCGATCAGCCCGGCCTGATAGGCCAGGGGCACGATGCCGACACAGATCAGGAAGACGCCCCAACCCAGATACCGGCGCCGAGTTGACATCGGACGCGACCTAGCCGGCCGAGGGTGTCCGCAGGCCGGCCATCTCCTGGAGAGTCCGCCAATTGATCAGCCGGTCCTCTTCGGTCGCCGAGATCTCCTTGCTCGGCGTGCCGTCGGCCGCGAAGTGCGGCGCGAAACGAAGCTCGGTGCGGGCGAAGGCGAGGAAGTCGAAGGTCGTTCCGTCCGGCTGGCGGTACCAGTCGTCGCGCAGGGCAGGATTGCCCTGCAGTGACAGGCGCTCGGAGAGCCGCTCGCCGCGGCGCGGGTCGTAGCTGAAGAGCGGGAAGGCGCGCGAGTCAACGGCCATCCGCGCATGCGCCGTGGCTGCGTCATCGGCAATGCCGTGCTCGGGCTGGCAGGGCGTATAGACGATGATCACGGCCGGGCCGGGATACTCGTTGGCGTCCATGACCGCGCGGTAGAAGTGATTGATGTGCGCCGTGGTCGTCTGGGCCACGAAGACCTCGCCGTGGGCGAGCAGGATGCGCCCGAGCTCCTTGCGGCGCTGGGTGTAGCCGTGGGTCTCCTTGCCGAATGCGGACAGCTTGGTCACCTGGCCGCCGAAGCTGGCCGTCGATGATTGGCCACCGGTGTTCGAGTAAGCCTGCGTATCGAGGACCATGACCTTGATGTCGGTTCCGCTGGCGACCATGCGCGACAGGGCCTGGAAGCCGATGTCATACATGCCGCCGTCGCCGCCGACGGTCCATAGCCGCCGATCGCTGTGGCCCATCTGGTCCCAGCGCGCGCGGATGCCCATCGCATCGGTCGCGGCGTTCTCGAAGAGCGAGTTGGTCCACGGGATGACCCACGGGTTGTACGGATAGGTGCTGCCGTACACGGTGTTGCAGCCGGTGGCCGCAACCATGCCCATCGACTCGGGACCATGGATCTGGCGCGTCGCCGCGACGAGCATGCGCAGTGCGGTGGCCTCGCCACAGCCTGAGCACGAGCCCGCGCCGCCCACGTAGCCCAGCGCGTTCTCGCCGAGCATCAGGTCGGCCAGCGCCTTCTCGTTGCGGTAGGTCGACGGCGTCGGCGGCAGCGAGAAGAAGAAGTTCATCGCCGTCCGATAGCTGTCGACTGTCGACGGCTTGGTTTCGGTTGCCGGCTCCTTGTCGATCATGCACAGAGCGTCATGGCCCAGGTGGGCGCACACCTCGACGCACTCACCACAACCCTTGCAGTGGGCGGGGTCGATGAAGATGCCGAACGAAGCCGGCTCGATGCCCTTGCGCTCGAAGACCGTGGCGTACTTCTGGGTCTCGGCGAACTGGCCGTCGATGAAGCACTTCGTCGCGGCCGGATCGGACTGCTGCGCGGCATAGGCGGAGATCAACTCGCCCAGCGCGCCCTTCGGCTGCGCGGTCGCCAGGATCGCCGTGTCGGGGCAGGCGTTAACGCACGCCATGCAGCCCACGCACGCGTCGGCGAGGAGCTGCGGGATCTGCGGCGCGAGCGTGCTGAAGTCGCGCGTCGCGGCCGTGGCGGGCGGGATGATCGAGCGCGCCAGGCCGGCGTCTGCCGGATAGTCGTGATCGGCCTTGCCGCTCTTGTACTCGGGCATGATCGTCGCCGCGAAGTCGGCCACATAGGAGTGGACGTCGAACATTGGCAGTGCCCGGGAGAGCCGGGCTTCGTGGTTTTCCTTGGCCTCGCCCGCGGGCTTGGTCAGCAGCTGGTCAACCATCAGTCGGCCTTCGCGCAAGTGCGCGCACCAGGTCGGTCGTGGAAATCACGCCGACCGGCGTCATCTGGTCGTCACCGACGACGACCAAGCGGTGGACATGAGCCCGCTCCATGCTCTGGGCGGCCTCCTCGAATGTCATCGAACGATCCGCCGTCAGCGCCGGCGAGTGCATCAGGTGGCGCACGCGCAGGCCCGGCCAGCGGTGCCACAGATGGCCGACCGCTCGGGCGCGAACGATGTCGGTCTGGCTGATCACGCCGACCAGCAGACCGTCGCGATCGACGACGGGCAAGCCGCTGATCTCGTTCTCTTCGAGCAGCCTGACGGCCTCGTCGACCGTCGCCGACTCGTCGACCACGATCGGGTCGGGCGTCATCAGCTCGGCGACGCTCGGTTGACTGGGCAGCTTGGTCTCAGCCTGTAGCTCGGTGTTCATGCCCCTACCTCCACGAGCCGTCGATCTGCGGCGGGCTCATCGGCCACCTGGCGCAGCGGCGCGGTGACGTCGATCAGCTCCTCGTAGGCGGCGCGGATCAGCTTCAGGTTTGCCTCCACAACCGCGCCGCCGCGCTTGCCGACCGCCTTGGTCAGCGGGCCCTTGACTGCGGCCATGAGCTCGTCGAGCGGCAGGCCACGCGCGGCCACGAACGGCGCGACGCGCAGGAAGACACCGACCAGCGCGGCGCCCTGCATCCGGCGCGCGAACTCGGGCGTCGGTGCGAAGCGCTCGGCGAGCGCGAGCGAGTCGAGCGCGACGACGTTGATGCCGCGCGCAATGATCTCGGCCCGGGCCGATGCCGGGATGGACGCCCAGATCGCGTCGGGCTGTGTCTGACTGCTGTTCAGGAAGAGCGTCCCGCCCTCGGTCAGCCCGGCCAGCGGATCGCCCTGGCCGAAGGCCGTGACGTCATGGAGCGGTACGAGCTCGACATGGCTCAGCTCGCTGTGCTGGCGGATCGGCTCCTCGGCCGTGGTCAGGTAGTAGGTCGTGGGCAGGCCGCGCTTCTCGGATCCGTAGCGCGGGTAGGCCTGCACGTACAGGTTGAAGAGATTGCCGATCACGCTCGCCAGAAGCTTGTTGACCGTGACGGACCCGTAGCCACCGATCGAGTGGCCGCGCAGGCTGTAGGCGCCGCGCGGACGCAGCTCGATATCGGTTGCCTCGAGCGCCAGCGGATGACGGACACCGATCACGGAGTACGGCTGGTCGATCATCTTCTGGTCATCTGCCAGCCACTCGAAGACCGAGATCAGGTCGGCCGACGAGACGTCACGCGAACCGAGTCCGCCGGAGGCCGAGACGACGCGCGGAATGCGCTTGCCATCGGCCGCCAGATCGGCGAGTGCCGCCTTCAGCTCACGCGTCAGCGGGTTGGCCGATGCGGCCGGCTCGTCGGTTCGCTCGATGACCGCCACCGCGTGGGCGCCGGACAGCGCTGCGCGAAGCTCGGCGGCCGGGAACGGTCGGAAGGAAGTGACGGCAACTGCGCCCGCGCGCACACCCTTGGCGCGCAGGTAGTCGACGACATCGTGCGTGCTATCGGCGATGGTGCCCATGGCAACGACGATGCGCTCGGCGTCATCTGTCTGATACGCGTCGATCAGGCCGTAGTGCCGGCCGGTCAACGTGGTCCACTCGTCCATGGCGTCGGCGAGCACGGCCGGGATGCGGTCGTACCACGCGCGCTGGGCGATGCGGCCCTTCATGTAGCTGTCCTGGTTCTGGACGACGCCACTCATGAGCGCCTCGGACGGCTCGAACAGGTTGCGGATGCGCAGGCGCGGGTCGCCCACGAATTCGCGCAGCAGCTCGTCCTCGGGCAGATTGGCGTTCTCGAGCGTGTGCGTGGTCAGGAAGCCGTCCTGGCACACGAGGAAGGGCGTCTCGGTCTCTTCCGCGACGCGCCGCGCGATCGCGGCCAGGTCGGCCGCTTCCTGCACGTTGCGTGCGAAGACGATGCCCCAGCCCGTATCGGCCACGGCCATCACGTCGTCGTGTCCGGCGTGGATGTTGAGCGCCTGGCTGGTGAGTGCCCGCGCCCCGACGTGGAAGACGGCCGGCAGGCGCTTGCCACTGATGACGTACAGGACTTCCTTCATCAGGACGAGGCCCTGGCCGGCAGTGAAGTTGGTGACCCGGCCGCCAGCGAGCGCGAAGCCTTCGGCCGCAGACGCCGAGGAGTGCTCCGACTCGGGCTCGAGGAAGACCAGGTGGGTGCCCCACAGGTTGGGCTTACCGTCGGCGACAGCTGCCTGGAAGAGCGTCGCCATCGTGGTCGAAGGAGTGATTGGATAGGCGCAGCACGCCTCCGCGATACGCGTTTCGACATAGGCGACCGCCTCTGATCCGTCGATGATCGCGGGCTTGCCCGGGTACCTGGGAATGGGTCTCTGGTTCACCTCGCAAGCCTCGCAGTCCGCACGCGAGCGAGGATGTGACGCGCGGTACCGAAACCTGCGTGCCGTTCGGCACCCTCCACAGGTCGCTTCGGCGCTAAGGGTCCCGACGGTTTGCTGGCTAGCCTGCGCAGAGATGGCCCCCAAGCGCGCAACAATCACCGCCACAGGTCCCGGCATGCGCCTCGTCGCCGGCACGGCGTCGGGTCACGCCGTGATCTTCGACGATGCTGACGGCGACTCCGCGGCACGGCCGCTGGAGGTCCTGTTGTCCGCCCTGGGCGCGTGCTCCGGCATGGACGTGCTGTCGATCCTGCACAAGAAGCAGCAACCGGTCACGTCGTACCACGTCAGGGTCGAGGGCGATCAGCGCGAGGAACAGCCGCGCGTCTTCACCCAGATCAGGATGATCCACGAGATCGAGGGCAGCGGCGTCGATTCGGCCGCTGTGCGCCGCGCGATCGAGCTGTCCGCCGGGCGCTACTGCGCCATATCGGCAATGCTCGCTTCCGGCGTGGTCGAGATTCACCACTGGTACGTTATCCGCGGCGCCACGCCGGGCGAAGACGAGGTGGGCGAGGTCATGATCACTGGCCCGTACACGCAGCCCGGCAGCGCACCGGTCAGCGCCGGCGTCCCCAAGGGACCAGATATCCGCTGACCGACCGTCAGCGGCTCCGCCGTTGACATCGCTCTGCAAGCCCAGGTTCAGGCACGAAGCGCGTTTTGTGGCGCGCCCCGTGGGATGATCTGTTGCCCAAGAGATCGAGAGGACGACAACGATGTGCCTGACCTGCGGTTGTGGCGACGCTCACCTGGAGATGGGCGAGTCGAACATCACCTACGAGGACGTCAAGCGCGCGGCGGACGCGAACGGCCGGTCGGTCGCGGAGACGCTCGAGATCATGTCCCGCACCGAGGACGGTGACCGGAAGAAGCACCCCGCGGAGTACGCGCCCGAGGCTGCCCACGCCTGATTCCTCGCCCAGCGGGCGAGCTCAGATGAAGTGGGCTCGTTCGGCCTCACAGCGCAGCTGATCGCGGAAGGCAGGGTCGGAGATCCCGATCAGTGCACGCGCTCGCTCTCGGATCGAGCGGCCGTGCATCTCGGCAACGCCCCACTCTGTGACGACCACCTCGACATGGGCACGCGTCGTCACGACGCCCGCGCCCTGGGCGAGATAGGGCACGATCCGCGAGCGCGTCCCCTTGGCCGCCGTTGAGGGCAGGCAGATGATCGCCCGGCCTTCTTCGGCCAGTGCCGCGCCGCGGATGAAGTCCATCTGACCGCCGACGCCGCTGTACAGCCGCGAGCCGATCGAATCGGCACACACCTGGCCCGTCAGGTCGACCTCGATCGCGGAGTTGATCGCGACCATCTTGCGGAAGCGGCGGATGACGGCCGTGTCGTTGGTGTACTCGGCCGAACGCATCTCGACCATCGGGTTGTCGTCCGCCCAGTCATACAGGCGCTGCGAGCCGAGCATGAATGTCGCCACGACGCGGCCGCAGTTGATCTCCTTGGCCCGGCCGGTGACCACGCCGCGCTCGACGAGATCGAGCACCACGTCGGTCATCATCTCGGTGTGGATGCCCAGGTCGCGCTTGTTGCCCAGCGCGCTGGCGACGGCTGAGGGGATCGCGCCGATGCCCATCTGGAGTGTCGCGCCATCGGGCACGAGGTCCGCGATGTGCTCGCCGATGCGCGTCTCGATCTCGCCCACGGGGTCGAGCGCGTGGGTATACGGCGGGACATCGACCTCGACCGCGAGATCGATGTCGTCAACGTGGACGAAGCTGTCGCCGAGGGTGCGTGGCATCGACTTGTTCAGCTGCGCGATGACGACCTTGGCCTTCTGAATCACGGTGGGCAGGGCGATGACCGACGTGCCCATCGAGCAGAATCCGTTGCGGTCGGGCGGGGTGACGTTGATCAGTGCCGCGTCGATGGGCAGGATGCCCCGCCGGATGAGGGCCTGCGCGTCGGACAGGAAGACCGGGATGTATTCCGCGCGGCCCTCGTTCACGGCCAGGCGCGCGTTTGGCCCGATGAACAGCGCGCGGTGGAAGAAATGGCCGGCCATCTCAGGCTGCAGGTGCGGCCCGGGGCCCTCGCAGTGGAAGTGGACGATCTTGACGTCCTCCAGCTCCGGGGCGCGCGCCACGAGCGCGTCGAGCAACACGGACGGCGTTGCCGCCGCGGCGTGGAGCCAGACCTCTTCACTGGACCGGATGCCCGCGACCGCCTCTGCCGCGGAAACGATGCGCACGCTCAGGACCCTTCGTCCGCGCCGCGCGGCTCAGGCGCGATGACGACCGGCACTCGGCTGTGCGACGCCACGCCGGCTGAGACCGAACCCAGGATCGCGCTCTGCAGGCGTCCGCGGCGGCGGTTGCCGAGCACGATCATCGAGAAGTCGTGTTTCTCGGCGAACTCGACGATGCGCTCCGCCGCCATCCCCTCGATCCATTCCGTCTCGACCTCCGGGGCGCCCTCGGCCAGCGCGGCCAGGCGCGCCTCATCGAGCAGCCCCTGCGCGCCGGATATCTCCTTGTTCTCGTAGCGCGTCAGGTACGGCTCGCCGAGTGATGACGGCGCCGCGTGGGCGACGGTCACGATGGTCACCGTAGCGGACGTGACCGCCGCCAGGCGACCCGCGACGCGGGCGGGCTCGATTGACGCGTCGTTACCGCCCACGGCGACGAGGATCTTGGCGAACATCTTGGTCACTCCGTCAGTGTGCACCTGGTGGCTGGTACGACCTTACGTTGCCCCAGGATGCTCGCCCTAGGGCCACTTGGGCCGGCCGAGCGGGCCACTGGACGCACTTTGTGCGCCGGCGCGGCCCGCCCAGCCGGTGCTGGTGCGGGCCGTTCGGATCAGTGCATCATCACTTCGACTTTGGCGCGCATCCATGGATGGAGCGTGCAGAAGTACTCGAACTCGCCCGGCTTATCGAACGTGTACGAAAACGACTGGCCGGCTGCCAGCTGGCCCGAGTCGAACGAGCCGTCGACGGCCGTGACCGTGTGCGGCATCGACGCATCGTTGTTCGTCCAGGTCACGGTCGTGCCCAGCTCGACCATCAGGTCGTTGACCGAGTAGTCAGCCGGGCTTTCGGTCGGCGCGAACTCGTCGGCCGCGTTGTCCGGCTGGTACGTGCCTGAGCCGGCAAGGATGCTGACCTGGATTGCGCTGCCCGACCCGGCCGGTGCCGTGGACGCCGGCGCTGCAGGGGAGCCTGATGGCTCGGGCATCGACATCGAAGGCATCGCGCTCGCAGAGGGCGTCGACGGCGTCGACGGCGATGCCGCGGCGTTCGGCGTGGCCGCCGGGAAGCCTTCGTAGATCTCGGGGTTGGCATCGCCGGTGACCACGATCTGTCCGATGGCGCCCTTGTCGAACGCGCGGGCCAGTGCGTGATCGACGAGCACGATCGTCTGCGGCTCATAAGCCACAAGCTCGACGATCGTCCCGCCGCCGGCAGGGACGAGGACCGTCTGCAGCCCGCGCAGCGGCGGGTTGAGCAGACCGCCGTCCTCCCAGACCTTGTCCCACTGCGAACCAATCGGGTGGAAGTTCGAGTCGAGGTTGAGGCCGGCGTCGATGAAGTAGATGCGGACGTGGTCACCGACCTGGACGCGGGGAGCGTTGTCGCCGGTCATTGAGCCGACGGCGCCGTTGAAGACGACGTAGCTCGGGGTCTCGTTGGTTATCGCGCTGCGGTCAGTGACGAGCGCGCCTGATGCATCCTTCGTCGTGTAGTACTCGGACTGAACCATGTACAGCTCGTGCTCGACCTTCGGCAGTGGCTGGGCCGGGTCGACGAGAATGCCGCCGTACATGCCCTGGCTGATGTGCGCCGGCACGTCACCCGCGGCGCAGTGGTACATGAACATGCCCGGGTAGAGCAGGCGTGCCTCGATCGTCGCCGTCTCGCCGGGGCCGACCGTCAGATCCTTGGCTCCGCCACCCTGGCCGCTCACGGCGTGGAAGTCGACGTTGTGGGGCATCGAGCCGTCGTTGGTCAGCGTGAAACGCAGCACATCGCCGACGCGTGCACGGATGATCGGGCCGGGCGTGCCGGTCGTGACGGTGGTGTCGCCGTGCAGGCGGTAGCCCCAGGTCGTGTACTCGGTGCCGTTCGGGTCGATCGCCTTGACGCCCTCGACGACATCGAAGTGGACGTCGACGATGGCCTGGTAATCGCGCGTCGCCGCCGGTGGCACGTTCGGCGCGTAGGCAACGTTGACCTCGCCGGTAGGTGTGGGCTTGAGGTCTGCTTTGGACGTCAGCGCCGGAATGACACTGTCGGAGTCGCTCGAGCCGGGTGCGCTCAATGCGGTCGGCGTTGCGCTCGCGGGGGCTGACGACGCCGCTCCGGCCGAGGCCAGCGGCGTCCAGCCTGGTTGCTGCCGAGCCGTGCAGCCGACCAGGAGCAGTACGCCGATGACGATCAGTAACGTGCGCCAGGTGGCCTTCATCGCGGTATCCTCCGAGAGCGCTTAAACAAACAGTAACTAGATTGGTATTTGTTTAGCGTGTGCACATGTGCCATTTGGCCCTTTGCGCGGCCGCGCTGAAAAGGCGAACTCAGAGACATGCGACTCGAACTGACGCGCAAGACCGATTACGCCGTGCGGGCGATGCTTACCCTCGCGCGCAGCGGTGACCAGACGCTCACGAGCGCCACGATCTCGGCGCTGACTGGCATCCCGATCCGTTTCGTGACCCAGGTGATGGGCCACCTCGTGCGCGCCGGCCTCGTCGACGGTGTCATCGGCCGTTCAGGCGGTTATCGCCTGAAGGGCGACCCACGGGCGATAAGTGTGCTGGCCATCGTCGAGGCCGTCGAAGGCGATGCGCGCCGACGCCACTGCGTCCTCCGCGGCGGACCGTGCAATGGGGCCGCAGCGTGCGAGATTCATCACGTCTTCTCGGACGCGCAGGACGCGTTCACGGGCGCGCTGTCAGCCTGGACGCTGGCTGCTGTGGCGGCGGAGCGAAGCTAGTCGCTGCTCCCGTGGCGCTTGGCGAGGTAGGCGGCAGCCTGGGCGCGGCGCTGCAGATTGAGCTTGGAGAGGATCGAGCTGACGTAGTTCTTGACCGTCTTGTCGGACAGGAACACCTCGGCCGCGATCTCCTTGTTGGTCTTGCCCTCGGCCACCAGGAGCAGGATCTTCTGCTCCTGCGACGTCAGTTGCGCGAGCTCGTCCGTTGCGCCGCCGGTGGCGATGCGCCGGACGCGCTCGAGGACCTTCTCCGTGACTGCCGGGTCGAGCAGCGACTCGCCACGGCCGACGGCTTCGAGCGCGGCGACGAGGTCGCGCCCGCGGACCTGCTTGAGCAGGTAGCCGCTCGCGCCGGCGACGATCGCCGAGAAGACGGCCTCCTCGTCGGGGTAGCTGGTGAGGATGACGACGCGCGTCCCGGGCAGCTCGGCGCGGATCTCGCGGCACGCCTCGATGCCCGAGCCGTCGGGCAGGCGCACGTCCATGATGACGAGCTCCGGCTGGTAACGGCGCGCCATCTCGATCGATTCGGCAGCCGTGCCGGCTTCGGCCACGACCTGGAAATTTGGCCGGCGGCTGAGCATCGCGACGAGCCCCTGGCGAACGACCTCGTGATCGTCCACGACGAGCAGGCGCAACTGCCTCTCGACCGGCGGAGCGGTGTTCATAACGTTACTTAGACTCCCTCATTCCGGGTTCGATCCGGTGCCGGTCGCAACAAGCGGCACCGTCAACTCTACCCGGGTCCCGGCACCCGGTTCGCTGTCCACGTTCAATGTTCCGCCGACGGCCTCGGCCCGCGAGTGCAGGTTTGCCAACCCACGCTGACGGGGGCTGCGCTCCTCGGCGGTATCGAAACCACGGCCATTGTCGCCGATCATGAGCCGCATCTGCCCATCCGGCGCGGTGAGCGCCATGGAGGCGCGCGTTGCGCCCGAATGGCGGGAGATATTGCTGAGCACCTCGCGCGTGATCGCGAGCACGTGCGCCGAGGCATCGCGCGACAGCTCGGGCACACCGTCATCGACCTCGAGCTCGAGGTCGATGAGCGTATTGGCGGTGAACTCGGCGGCCAGGCTGCGCAGGCCGGCGATCAGGTCGGCGTCGGTCAGCAGCTCGGGCTGCAGGCCCATGATGAAGTTGCGGATGTCGCGGATCGTGGCGTGGATCGAATCGATCGCGCGATCCGCCCGCGCGGCACCCTCGGCGGGGTCCTCGGTGATGACCTCGGGCAGGTCCTCGAGCGAGAGCGAGATGGCGTACAGGCTCTGGATGATCGAGTCGTGCAGATCCTGGCTGATGCGCTGGCGTTCTTCGACGATCGCGAGGCGGCCGATCTCCGCGTGCAGGCGGGCATTCTCGATCGCGATCGCCGCGTGCAGCGCGAACCTGTCGACCAGGCGCAGGTCATCCTCGGAGAAGCGCTCGGCGGTGAGCTTGTTGGTCAGGTACAGGTTGCCGATCGTGCGCCCCTTGCTGCGCACGGGCACGCCAAGCAGTGAGTGCATCTCGGGATGGTGCTCGGGAAAGCCGTAGCGGCGCTGGTCAGTGGCGATGTCGTCGACGAGCAACGAGCGGTCCTCGCGGATGAGCAGACCGAGCAGGCCGTGGCCCTGCGGTGGCGTGCCCAGTCGCGCTCGCAGCTCTGAGCTGATGCCGCTCGTGATGAACTGCTCGATGCGGCCGAATGAGCCGAGGATGCCAAGCGCGGCGTACTGCGCGCCGATCAGCTCGCGCACCCTGTCGACGATCAGCTGAAGCACCCGTTCGACCGACGCTATGTTGGCTATCCCGCGCAGCGCGAGATCGAGCGCCTCGAGCTGCTGGCGCTGCGCGAGCGCCGCCTCGATCGACCAGACCGCAGAAAGTGCCAGCTCGATCGCGTCAAGCAGCCGATTGGTCGCCGCGTATTCACCATCGACGATCAACTCCGCAGCGCCGTGCGCATCCGGCGGCAACCTCAGCTTGTGCTTCGATGTGCGGCCGGCGGGCGGCTGACCGTCGCGCAATGAGCCCGCGCCGACGTCAAGCGGTGCCAGCGGCGGGATGCCCACCGCGAGGCGGACGCCGGCCGCGCCATAGGCATCGGCGATCTTCTTGATGCTCGCGCTCAATAGCTCAAGCTGCTCGGGCGAACGATCGGTCTGCCATGCCTGGAGCTGGGCAAGGAAGTCGTGCAGCGGCAGCAGGGCCTGTTCGGTGGCCATTCGCGCAAGCGTAGCCGAACGGTCCGTGCGGACCTGTCAGGTCCCGCGCATTAGGGCCGAACGTCACTGTCGCTGACGCTCGCCGCGGCACCAATATCCGGCAATGAGAACGCCTCTTGCGGCCACCACTTGCAGCGCGCGGCTTGACGTGCGCTGCTTGGTCACAGCCCTCATCGTCGGGGCGTGAGCGACCGATGGTCGTGGAAGCTCTGTCCTTGACCGAAGCGCGCTCGAGCGATCCCGAGCTGGCGACGCCACGCTCAAAGCCGAGCAAGATCAAGACCGTCCTGCTGGCCACGGACCTGTCGCCAGTGTCTGAGATCGCCACTTCGCAGGCGCTCGACCTGGCCGCATCGATCGGCGCCCACCTGCTCATCGTCAACGTCATCGATATGGGCGAGCCCGGCGGCGGGCGGGTTGCGCCGTACGCCGAGACGCAGCGCGTCGATCAGCAGCGAGCGCGGCGAGAAAGCCTGATGCTGGCCATCGTCGACGCCGCGCGGATGCGCGGTATCGAGGCCACGTTCCTGCTCTGGACGGGTGAGCCGGGCCAGGGCATCGTCGCCGCCGCCGAGGCTGAAGCGGCCGATCTCATCGTCGTAGGCACGCGCGGCCTCGATCGCGCCGGCCGATTCCTGCTGGGTAGCGTTTCTGACTACGTCGTCTACCACAGCCTCTGTCCGGTGCTCGTCGCCCACTGACGACTGGCGGCTGAGCGCGAGAGCTAGACCCGCGGCTGGAGCTCAGCCTCTGCTTCGGCGACCCGCGCCACGATCTGCTCCCTGAGACGATCGAGACCGAGCGCGACCTCTCCCGCCGTAGACCTGATCGACGTCAGCTGCACCTTCAGGCGGCGCAGCGCGTCGAGCTCCGCCTTGATCGCAGTCGTCGCAGCCAGCAGTCGTGTCACGTCGATGCGTTCCTCGTCGCGCACGAGGGTCGCAACTGCGTAGAGCCGCGCGAGCTTGACCGCGGCCGTCAATGCCGCCTGGTCCGGATCGTCCGGATTGACAACGCAGAAGACGTGGCCGTAACGCGCGTCGAATGGCTCGATGCCAGCCGGGGCGTGCTCCGGCGCAAAGATCGCGATCGCCATCGCCGCGCCACGATTGCGCTTCGCGTCGTCGAGCTCCTCGCGAATCTCGCGCCACGACAGGCGCCGATTCTTCGCCTCGATGACGACCCGGATGTCCGCACCCTGGCACCACTGCGGATCGAGCGTCAGCAGGAAGTCGCCCTTCTTCGAGCGCATCACGTCACCGCTCAGTGAACCGGTGCGCTCGACAAGGTCACCCAGGCCGCGCGCCGTCTCGCCGAGCATCGACTCGAGCAGGTCCTCGTAGTCGGCGCCCTTGGCCGACGACTTGGCCCGCTCCGCGGCGCGCGCGCCCTGCGCCGCCTCGATGGCCGTCAGCCGATCGTTGAGCTTCTCGAAGCCCTGGTTGATCTCCGTCCGGAACTGGTGCATGGGCGAGCCGAGCCGGGTCGGGTCGAGCAGCTGCGCGAGGCGCGAGGCGTCGCCGTCGAAATAGGTTCCCAGCAACGCGCGCATCCGCCCGATGGCCGAGTCGCGCTTGGTCTCATCGAACAGCTCCGAAACGAACCTGTTGAGCTGGCCACGATCGCCGAGGAACTTCTCCAGCGTGCGCGGCAGGCGTCCGTCCTGGTCACCGAAGTTCTGACGCAGGACCTGGTCAAGCTCATGAGCGGCGCGCTCACTGACGTTTGCGCTGCGCTCGAGCAGGCCGTCAAACTCACGCCGCACCAGGTCAACGTCGAGCGACGTTCCGGCGTCCTGCAGGGCGTGCAGGCCGACGCGCAACGCGCGCTCGATCAGCTCCGGCCGGTCGTCTGCCGGCCGCTGCGCGACGAACGCAGCAAGTGACCTGTCCGACACGCGTATCTGCTCGACGACGATCGTCTCGTCGTCGACGCGAACAGACGCCCGAAGCGGGTGTGCGTGGGCGACCGGTAGGGCGACGATCTGGGCGGTTTCCATGCCCGCATCGTGCGCACACGGAGTGACAGCTAGGCTGTCACACCGATGCGCAGGCCAGAAACAACTTGATCTACCTCGCCCACGGGGCGTCGGGCAACGCCGAATCGATGAAACCCTACGTCGCCGGCCTTGAGCACCGGGGGCTGAGTGCGCGGGCGGTCGGTCTGCCCGTGCGCAAGGCGGAAGAAGTGACCGAGCGATATCGGGACCAGGTCGATGACTACCCGAATGCCGTGATCGGTGGCCACTCGTTCGGCGGCCGCGTGGCCAGCCTTCTCGCCGCCCAGGAACCGCCGCGGGCGCTGGTGCTGCTCAGCTATCCGCTCCACCGGCCGGGGCACCCGGAAGATCTGCGCGTGGCGCACTGGCCGCGCATCACGTGCCCGGTGCTGCTGCTGTCGGGCGAAGCCGATCCGTTCGCGCGCCTCGAGCTACTGCGCGCCTCGATCCAGCTGCTGCCGGATGGACGCCTGATCACCTACCCGGGCGTGAGCCACGGTCTGCGCAGCGTCCTCGGGGACGCGCTCGACCGGATAGCTGTCTTCGTCAACGGCCTGCCGCCGCCGGGCTAGCGCAGTGGCAGATCCAGCGTCGAGCTCTGGGTCCCGCCGCCTTTGTCGGTGCCGGCGATCACGAGCCCAAGTGTCCCAGCGTCACCGCCCGACTCGAGCGCGAGCGTAACCCTGTACTTGTTGCCGCCGACGTGCGTTGCCGTCGCATCCCAGGTCGTGAGGCCGGGCTGGCTCACGTGGACGATGAGCGACCCGGACATGGTTTCGGTGCTGGTGATCGTCAGCGTCAGGCTCGAGCCGCGTGCCGGGGAGTCGATCGACGGCGTGGCCCTGAACGCGCCGGCGTATACCTCACGTGACTGCGAGTAGGTGCCGAGACTGGTCGTCGCGGTCACCACGCTGTCATACCAGCCGTCGGGCGCCCAGCCGCCCGAATCCGTCCGTCCGTCCCACGTGAACGTGAGCTTGGCAGGCGATGCCTGTGATGCTGGTCGGGCCGTCCGGACCACGTCGCCGGCCTGATCGACTATCTGCCAACTGACCTCGGCAGGCTCGCTGACGGACACGGCGAGCTTGACCGACTTGGACAGGCTGTCGCCATCGCGCGCGTAGAAGGCAAGACTCGAAGGCTTGCCGAGTTTGATGGCCGTCAGGACAAGCGCCTGGACCGAAACCGGTGTCCCTGTTGCGCCCGTGCTGTCGCGCGGCACGTACGTCAGCGTGTACAGCCCATCGGGCACGATGGCGCCCGCATCGCTCTTGCCATTCCACTCGGACGTGGTCGTGCCCTGTGCCGACCAGACCGAGTACGTGCGCACCGTATGGCCGTTCGAGTCCGCCACGGTCGCGTCGAGATATGCGGCGCGCGTGACGGTGTGGCTCAGGACGAGCGTGTCGTCGATGCCATCGCCGTTGGGATGGAACGAGACCGGCTGACCGGCCGCGGCGCCCGGGCCGCCCGGGCTACCGTCGCCTGCGGTCAGGGAGGTGATCTCCGGCGGATCGTTGGAATTGCCACTGCCGTTCAGCGAACCCGTCGCCGTCGATCGGAAGTCGGCCGCGGTCATGCCCAGGTCGCCCGTGACCGCGCGGTAGTAGCCGTATTTCTTGTGCGGGTCGAGGTGAATCGTCGCGCCGGGCGTTCGCTCCGAGTCGAAGCGCGCCTCGTTCCAGCCGGTGAAGCCGGCCGGTGAACCGGCCGATGCGCCTCCTGCCGGGGTCATGAAGAGCTGGTCCATCGTCTCGTCGCTCGTCATCAGCGCCTGCGGATAGTTGAGGTGCTGCCACCAGCCGAAGGCAAAGACGGCGCGCGCACCGATCGACAGCCAGCCGCTGGCGAAGTTGTCGACGCGCTCGCGTGCGAGATCCACGTCCGGGATGGCCATCCCGGGCTCGCCATTGCCGGCTGAGTAGCACAGGTGGTTGAGATAGACGATGGCGTTCGGGGCGAGCTGGATGCTCTCCTTGAGCTTCGTCGCGCCGTAGTACGTGTACTGGTTCGTGCCGCTGCCGTCGAAGGTGTTGAGGCCCATGCCGTCCTGGCGCGACTCGGTCAGCGTGTTCGTGTAGGCGCTGGGCCAGCCGTAGCCGTGGCCCATGTACACGACCAGGTTCGCGTTCTGGATGTTGGCCAGCACGTTGTCCCATGTCGCGTGCGGGAAGAACACGCGGTGGACCTCCATACCGGCAGCCTCGGCCTGCTCGGCCATCTTCTCGGCGTCGATGAGGTCGCTGGCGGTCAGTGAGCCGGTGGGTCCGACAATGAACACGGCTTTGGGTACGGCCGGCGTGTCTGCGCGCACGGGACGAGCGGCGAGCGAGCCGGGCGTGAGCTGTACTGCGAGCGCGCAGAGCAGGGCGACCATTGCTGGGGCGAGCACGCGCCTGAGTCTCGATCCACGAACTGGATGCGACGCTCGTTGAGCGCCACTCCTGACTGGCAAAATCCCTGCCTCCCCTCCAGCCGGAACACCGCACATGGCAGCGGTGACGATGGGCTGTCCTGCGTCTCTCCTTCTGGCCGCGCGGCACGGTTGCGGCCGCTGAGCTGGCCCGGCCGACCGCTGGGGCGGTACAGCCACCCGGCCCTGGGGGACCGAGCTGCCTTCTCGAGAAACGCTATTTCGCTAGGTCGCTGTAACGACCTCGACAGTATGACCGATGGGTGCAAGAGCCACGTGTCCCGTGCGCGAAGTTTCTTCTTCGGCTCCGTGCTGGAGGCATGGAATACCCTGTGGCCGATGATCCCGACCGAGACGATCCGACAGGCGCCCAAGGTCGTGCTCCACGACCATCTCGACGGGGGGCTCCGACCGCGCACGGTCATCGAGCTCGCACGCGAGACAGGCTACGACGGCCTGCCCACGACCGATCCGGACGAGCTCGCGACGGTGTTCATGGCAGGTGCGAATCGAAAGAGCCTGGTGCTCTATCTCGAGGGTTTCGAGCACACCGTTGGTGTCATGCAGACGGCTGAGGCGATCGAACGGGTTGCGTACGAGTGCGCCATCGATCTCGCGGCCGATGGCGTCGTTTACGCCGAGGTGCGCTATGCGCCCGAGCTGAGCACGCACACGGGCATGGCGCTCGACGACGTTGTTCGGGCCGTGCTGCGCGGCTTCGCCCGCGGCGAGGCGGACAGCGGCATCCGGATGGGCTTCATCGTCACCGCCATGCGCCAATTCGCCCGCTCGGTCGAGATCGCTGAGCTGGCGATCCGCTATCGCGACGACGGCGTCGTCGGCTTCGATGTCGCGGGTCCCGAGGCGGGCTATCCGCCGACGCGCTATCTCGACGCCTTCAACCTGATCCACCAGGCCAACTTCCATCTGACGATCCACGCTGGCGAAGCGTTCGGGCTGCCCTCGATATGGGAGGCGCTGCAATGGTGCGGCGCGCATCGCCTGGGCCACGGAGTACGCATCGTCGATGACATCACGGTCGACCCGGACGGCCCGGTGCGCATGGGCCGTCTGGCGACCTACGTGCGCGACCAGCGCGTGCCGCTCGAGATGTGCCCAACGTCGAACGTTCACACCGGTGCCGTTGCTTCGATCGAGGAACACCCCATCGACCTCCTGCGCCGGCTCCGCTTCCGCGTCACGGTCAACACCGACAACCGACTGATGAGCGGCGTCACGATGAGCTCGGAGTTCGAGACGCTGTCGCGCGTTTTCGACTTCGGCCTCGACGAGATGCAGTGGCTCACCCTGAACGCCATGAAGAGCGCCTTCGCGCCGTTCGACGAGCGGCTGCGCCTGATCAACGGCCTGATCAAGCCCGGCTACGCCCGGCTCATCGCCGAGACTAATTTCGCCGAAGCTGCCGCCCGTTATTGACGGCCGCGTGATGCGGCCGGTCTGCGGCGTTGCGGGCTTCGCCGGCGCCGCTTATGCACGTCAAGTGCACTCGCTCCACAGCCGGTCAGGCGGCGAGCGCGAGTACCTCGTCCTGCTCGTCCTCGTAGCTCCACTTCGTGCCGCACTCGGGGCACGTCTGCTCGTCCGCGGCGAGGCGCAGGACGAGTTCCGTCTCACACCACGGGCAGGTCATGTCGTTCATCGTCGTCTGCTCCTCGGTAAGTCGTCCGCTCATCGCAAGGTGCAGACTGGGCGGCCCGTGTGACAGCTCTGCTGTCACAGCCTTAGGCTCGTCGGGTGATCAATGAGGAATTGCCGTCCGCGGACGGCGAAACAGCAGACACCGCGCAACCCTCGACACCGGTGGACGAGGAGGGCGCTGGCGAGGCCACACGGCAATCCGACCGCGGCTCACGCATCGGCGGCGTCGCATCCTCGATCGCCGACGCTGCCGGGCCGGTCGTCTCGGCCGCCCTGACGCCCGTCAAGGCGCTCGCCAGTGGCGCGAACAGGATCATCGATGGGCGCGACGGCGCGCGCGTCCGGCGCGTCCGGCGGCTGGGCCACACGCAGCTTGCCAACCTGTGGGATGTCCATCCCGAAGCACGCCGCGCATCGATCCGCGAGCTCGGCCTGCAGTCGATCCCGGTCGACGAGATCAAGGGCACGGCCGTCGAGGGTCCGCCGCAGCGCGGCGGCGACTACCTGCCGCTCAAGGACCGCCGCTCCGACGACTGGCGCGGCCGCTGGCAGCGCATCCTCAACGCGCTTGACCGGCTCGAGACGCTGCCGCCCGTCGACCTGATCAGGTTCGGCGACGAATTCTGGGTCGTCGACGGCCACAACCGGGTCGCGGCGGCGCTGTACAACGGCCAGGGCGAGCTCGACGCCGTCGTCGAGGAGCTCCGCCTGCCGGGCGTGAGCTCGAGTGCGGACACGCCGGCCAACCTTGCGGCGGTGCTCGAGGGCAGCCTCGACCTGCGCGCGGCGGGCAGCGGCCTGCTGTCGCGCACGGTGCAGCGTCCGACCGACCTTGAGGGAGTTCAAAGGGCGCTCGAGCGCGAAGCCGAGATGGACCGCGCGGGCGAGCTGACCGGCGAGGATGCGGGCGAAGATCCGAGTGCTCCGGTGGGCGGCGGATGATCCGCCGGCTGCGGCTCGACTGGCCGGCGGGAGCTCCTCGTGGAAACTCGGAGCCATCGTGTCTGCGCCTCCTGGCCGTCTCCGATGAGCCTGACCGGGCGCTGGGTTTCGAACGCAATCGGGCGCTCATCGGCCGCATCGACGCCGTCGTTGGTTGCGGCGACCTGGAGCCCGATTACCTCGCCTTCCTCGCCGATGCATTCTGCGTGCCGCTTCTATACGTGCGGGGCAATCACGATCGGGGCGCGAACTGGCAAGCGACGAACCTCGTCCTGCCGGAGCCGCTGACCGGGAAACGCGAGAGGCTCGCGGGCGCGAGCCTGGTCGGGCTGTCGTGGCCCGGTGAGCTCGACAAGACACGGGCCATCCGTGACGACACGGCCGCGTGGCGCCAGGCGCTCGGGATCGGCCTGCGCCCGCGGCGCGACCGGCCCTTGATCGTCATCAGCCATGTCCCGCCGCTGGGCCTGGGCGACAGTCCGGAGGACGCCTACCACCGCGGTTTCGCGGCCTACGAGTGGCTCTGCCGCCGGCTGCACCCGATGCTCTGGCTGCACGGCCATACGTCGCTCGCGGCGGCGCGCGAGTGGCGCGTACAGTGGGGTGAGACGACGTTCGCCAACGTCACCGGTGCGGTCCTGGTGGAGATCGGGGAGGGCGCCCAGGCGCCGTTAACATCGCGCCACCAAGCGCGATGACCGGGTGCTGCGTCACACCGGTTCTGTCGAGGAGGAGCTGTTGACCCGCATCCTGCTCTATACCGGCAAGGGAGGAGTGGGCAAGACGAGCGTCGCCGCAGCCACTGCCGTGCTCTGTGCGCAGCGCGGCCTGCGCACGCTCGTGGTCTCCACTGACATCGCGCACAGCCTCGCCGACGCGCTCGACATGCCGGTCGGCCCGACGCCGCGCGAGATCGCGCCCAACCTGTGGGCGCATGAGCCGGACGTTTTCTTCAACATCTCGCGCTACTGGAAGGTGATCCAGTCGTATTTCTCGAGCCTCTTCTCGTGGGGCGGCCTCGATGAGGTGATGGCCGAGGAGATGACCGTCCTGCCGGGCATGGACGAGCTGGGCAACCTGCTCTGGATCGGCGATCACGTTGACGAGGGCCACTACGACCTGATCGTCGTCGACGCCGCGCCGACCGGTGAGACGGTTCGCCTGCTCAGCCTGCCCGAGGCGAGCCGCTGGTGGATCGAGAAGATCGCGCCGATCGGTCGTCGAGTGCAGAAGCTGGGCGGTCCGATCCTGCGCCGGATAGTCGGCGTCCCCTTGCCGACCGACTCGGTCTACGAGGCCGGCGAGCATCTCCTCGATCGCCTGAAATACGTGCACGACCTTCTCGCCGACCCTGACAAATCCTCGGTGCGCCTCGTGCTCAATCTCGAGCGCGTCTCGATCCAGGAGGCGCAGCGCTCGTTCACCTACTTCCACATGTACGGCTTCCCGACCGACATGATCGTCGCCAACCGCGTCCTGCCCGCCGCGAGCGGCTCCTATTTCGATGCCTGGCGCGCAGCCCAGGCGCGCTATCTGCCGATGGTCGAGGACCAGTTCGCGCCGGTCCCCGTGCGCACGATCCCGTTCTTCGACAAGGAGATGGTCGGCATCGAGCGGCTGGCGGAGCTGGGCCGGGCGCTGTTCGGCGATACCGACCCGCAGGAGTTCCTGTACCGCGGCCGGCCGTATTCGATCTCGCGCGAGGGGGGCGGCTACACGCTCTCGCTCGAGCTGCCGTTCACGACACGCGACGAGATCTCGCTGTCGCGCTCTGGGGACGAGCTGGTGCTGCAAGTGGGCGCGTGGCGCCGTAATCTCGTCCTGCCGCGGCTCCTGCTTGATGCGCCGACCCAGGGCGCGAAAATGGAGGAGAACGTCCTCAAGGTCCGCTTTGCCGAGCCGGCCAGGGCGGCGGCTCGATGACGATCACTAATCCCGATCAGCAGCCGGAGGGATCGAGGAATGGATGACGGACGTCTGGACCAGATCGAGCGCAAGGTCGCCGACCTGGACCAGCGCGCGAGCTCGATGGAGCGCGCCATGGACACGGTAATGGAGCGCTCGCGCGCGGCGATGGGCGTGATGGTCCCCGCTGAGGCGCGCCAGCACATGCGCGCGGCGTGGCGCGAGAACCTTCTCGCCGCGCGCAGCATGCTCGACCACTGGGCACAGCGCCTGGACGACGGCACGACCAGGACGGACGCCGCCAGCGGCTCGAGCCCGGCTCGCGAAAGCGGGCGCGAGAACATTCCGATCGACTAAAGGGTGAGCCTCGAGATCAGGAGCGTCCCGGCCGCCGAGCTGCGGCGCTGGGCGGAGTCTGTCTCGTTCGCCAACAGCGAGGAGCTGACCGACGAGGTCTGGCGTGACATCGCGCCGGAAGTGGAGCTCGACCGAACATTTGGAGCCTACGACGGCGAGCAGGTCGTGGGCGGCGGGAGCGTCTTCTCGTTCGACGTGACTGTTCCGGGCGGCGCCGCGCTGCCCGCGGCGGGCGTGACGTGGGTCGGGATCATGCCCACCCACCGCCGGCGCGGCGCGTTACGCATGCTGATGACGCGCATGTTCGAGGATGCCCGCAGGCGCGGCGAGCCACTGGCCGTGTTGTGGGCGTCGGAAGGCTCGATCTACCAGCGCTTCGGCTACGGCCTGTCCACGCTCGCATCGTCGATCGATCTCGAGCGTGACCGGGCGCAGCTCATGTCGACCAGCCCGGCGCTGGGCAGCGTGCGCCTGGTCGACATCGACGAGGCGCGCCGCCTTCTGCCGCCAATCTTCGAGCACAACCGCGGCCAGATTCCGGGCTTCTACTCGCGCAGCCCACAATGGTGGGACCTCGAGATCCTGGCCGACTTCAAGTGGGCGCGGCGCGGGTTCGAGCGCAAGTTCTTTGCCGTTCATGAGCGCGACGGTCGGGCGGATGCGTACGCGATCTACCGTGCGCGCCAGGACTGGACCAACTCCGTGCCCGGCAGCGAGCTGTCGGTACAGGAGATCCTGGCCCTCGACGGCGATGCGCTGCGCGAGATGTGGCGCTTCATCTTCGGTATCGACCTGATCAAGCGCGTCACGACGCGCTCTGGCAGCGTCGACGAGCCGCTGATGCTGATGCTCGCTGAGCCGCGCCGCGCGAGCCTGCGCCTGCGCGATGGGCTGTGGCTGCGCGTCCTCGACGTTGCCGCTGCCCTCGAGCGGCGCGGCTATGCGGCCGACGGCACGGTCGTGCTCGAGGTGCGCGACGAGTTCGTGCCTGATGCGGGCGGCCGCTTCCGCTTGACCGCGAAAAATGGCCGGGGAATTGTCGAACGGACCTCCGCCGCGGCCGAGATCGCCCTCGACGCATCCGACCTGGGCGCTCTCTACCTGGGCGGGTTCACCCTGGCCGGCCTGGCGCGCGCGGGCCGGACCGAGGAGCTGGTCGCCGGCGCTCGAGCGCGCGCGGACGCCATGTTCCATTCGCCGGCACCCGCCTGGTGTCCGCAGACGTTCTGACCATCGGCCAGTAGCGAACCCCAGGACGCAGGGCGGATCGTCTGAGCAGCAACCTCTCAGCACCATCACGGGGGCGGCGCTTGCTCCGAACCATATTCGCCGGCTGCCTCGCCGTACTGGCGGTCGCATGCACCGCGACGGCGGCCACACCGGCACCGACGCTCACCCCGCAGCCAACGCCGACCAGCGCTCCGGCGACGATCACCACGCGCCCGCCGACGGCAACGCCGCAGCCGACTGTTGCGCCGACGCCGGTGCCCAGCCCGAAGCCGACTTCCAAGCCCAGCCCGACGCCGCGTCGGAGCCCGGCGCAGACGGGCTACCCGGCCGGATCCGTCATCGTCACCTTCGATGTCAGCGGCGAGCAATACCGGATCCTGGTCGTCGACCCAGCGAACGTCGCCATCGCACAGGAGCTGCTTGCCGGGCAGGATGAGCCCAGCATCCCGAACGGTCTCATCGTCCGTGGCGACCCCAGCGTCAACGCCGGCTGGAGCTGGCACATCGACCCACAGTCGCTCGAGTTCGCGGACATGACGACCGAGGTGTGTGACGGCAAGCCGTCATTCGTCGAGAACGGGACGTTGACCGGCGATCGCTACTGCCCCTGGAGCGCCCGGGTCGTGGCGATCGAGCCGGCGAACGAATAGCAAAACGCCCGAAGGAGCCGCCCGGTCCACCGATCTTCACCGCTGGCGAACCAGCTATGTCGATCTGTGTTCCGTGGCCCCTTCGGGACGACCAGAGACTATCGGGCGCCGCTGCAGCGAGGCAAGAGGAGTTGTCCACGAAACGGCAGCGACGCGCCACTTTATCCACGGGCGGTCCAAACAAACTATCCACAGCGCTCTTTTGATCGCTGCCCCATGATCTGCACCTCATGACCGGCCAGCGATGAACGACCTCGTACCGCCGCCACCGACGAGCTCGATGCCGGCCAGCCCCGGGCCTGCCCCGCGCGCCGCCTCATCGATCGCGGCGCTACTGCTGCTGGTTGTCGTCTTCGTCATCGGCATCGCCGTCGGCTCGAGCGGCGTGCTCGGCCGGTCGTCTTCCGCGGGCGGCTCGTCCGGCCAGCCTCCGGCTGCTACGGGACAGCCGGGCGCGTCTCCGGCTCCAGGCTCGGGCTCCACCGCGCCGTTCAACTTCGACCTCCTCGGCCAGGCGCTGGGCGTCGTCGGCCAGAACTTCGTGGGTCGGGCCGGACTCGACCCGACGACGCTGACCTACGGAGCCATCAGGGGCATGGTCGAGGCGCTTGGCGACACCGACCACACGGTCTTCCTGACGCCGGCCGAGGCGCAGGCCGAGCAGAGCTCACTTGATGAGAATGTGGTCGGCATCGGCGTCCTGCTCGGGACCAAGGGCGGTCAGTCGGTGATCGTCTCTGTCGTGCCCCAGAGTCCGGCCCAGGCGGCGGGCCTGAAGGCCGGCGACCTGATCGTCGCCATCAACGGCCAGGACGTGACCACGGCCACGCCCGACCAGATCGTGACCCAGGTCCGCGGCGACGCGGGCACTACCGTCCAGGTCACCATCGTGCGCCCGTCGACTGGCGAGCGCCTCGATTTCTCGATCGTGCGCCAGAAGATCACTTTCCCGTCCGTATCCTGGACGATGGTCCCGGGCACGACCGTCGCCCTGATCCGCATGTCGCAGTTCGCCGCAGGCTCAGCCGCCGAGCTGCTCGCGGCGCGCGACGCGGCCCTGGGCCAGGGCGCGACGTCGATCATCCTCGACCTGCGCGGCAACCCGGGCGGCTACGTCGACGAGGCGGTCAAGGCCTCCAGCGTGTTCCTGCACGGCCAGACGGTCTATATCCGCGAGCTGGCGGACGGCTCGCACGTACCAGTCATGACCGACGACAGCGTCGCGTCGAGCGACGTGCCGCTCGTGCTGATGGTCGATGGCAACACCGCGAGCTCGGCCGAGATCATGTCCGGCGCGATCAAGGCGGCCGCCCGCGCGCCGATCGTCGGCGACACCACGTTCGGCACGGGCACGGTGCTCTTGCCCTACACGCTGTCGGACGGCTCGGTCATCAGGCTTGCGGTCGAGCGCTGGCTGACACCGGACGGCGAGCTCATATTCGGCAAGGGCATCACGCCCACGGATCCCGTGGCGCTCGGTCCGAGCGATGTGCCCATCGAGCCGACCGACCTGCAGGGCCTGACCGCCGATCAGCTCGACACGATCAGCGACACGCAGCTGCTGCGTGCGCTACAGCTTGCCGGCGGCCCGACGATCAGCCCGTTGCCGCAAACTCCGGCACCGGCGACGCCCGCGGCGCCGGTGCCAAGCCCCTAACTCGCCGGGGCGAAGCTCGCCTCGACGCTGAGCTCCTCCGCGCCGCGCACGAACTTGACCTGGATCGTGCCGTTGGCGGCGACCGTGCCAAGCGCGTCATAGACGTCGTCAGGCTCGACGATCTGCTTTCCGCCGGCTTCGACGATCAGGTCGCCCTCGCGGATCCCCGCGCGCTGGGCCGGACTGCCGTCCTCGACCTCGCGTACCAGCACGCCCTCGCGTTCGGGGAGTCCGACTGCACGACGCATCCGGTTGGCGACCCACGACGGGGCAATGCCCACGCCAAGCGTCGGCCGCTCGGCCGACACACCGCGCTGGAGCGCAGAGATGCGGTTCTTGAGCGCCTCGTCCGCCGGCAGGGCCAGGTAGAAGCCACTGCCGACACGGTTGGTGTTGAGGCCGATGAGACGGCCGTCCCGGTCGACGAGGGCGCTGCCCGACGAGCCCGGCGCAAGCGGGGCCGTGTGCTCGATGCTGCCTGAGATGCGCCGGCCGCGCGGGCCGCGGAAGCTGCGTGCCACGCTGGACACGAAACCGAAGGTCGCGCGCGTTCCGCTGCCGCTTGTCGTGACCGCAAATGCGGCCGTGCCGATCGTCGCCGGACGGTCGGACCACTCGATCGCGGCCGCGGAGCCGGTATCGACAGTCAGCACGGCCAGGTCGCCGTCGACGTCGATGCCCGCCAGCTTCGCCTCGGCCTCGTGACCGTCAGCAAATGTGACGGTGGCCGAATCGCCGCGCACGTTGTGCGCGTTGGTCAGGATGGCGCCACTGCCGACGACGACGCCGGCGCCACCGCGCCAGCCGCCCAGGTGGACGACGGATGGGCCGACCTTGTCGATAACTGCTGAGAAGGAAGACTCGAGCTCGTCGAGTGTTGACATGCGCTTGGACTCCGTTGTGTGTGGGTTCGACGATCACGTGAGTGACTTGCAAGTCGCAAGTTACCATCTGATACGGAACAGCGCAAGCACCGCGCCATGTTCGTGGTCAAGGCGTGGCAGGATGGAGCCGTGGATCAGCCCAAGCAGCTTTCGGCGCTCGACGGCGCGCTCAATCGTGTCGGTGATCGCTGGTCGTTCCTGGTCGTCGAGGCGCTGCTCGAAGGGCCGCGCCGATTCAACGACCTTGCCGCGGCCGTGCCCGGCATTGCGCCCAACATCCTGACCGACCGCCTGCGCCGTCTCGAGCGCGAGGGGGTCGTGGTCAGTCGCGCGTACCAGCAACGGCCGCCACGCCAGGACTACTCCTTGACCCAGGACGGGCGCGAGCTCGCTGGCGTGCTGCGTCTTCTCGCGGCCTGGGGCTCGTCCGGCGCGGCGGCCGGCGCACCAGTCGGGGAGGGCCTCAGGCACGTCACGTGCGGCTCGCTGCTCGAGGCACGCTGGTATTGCCCGACGTGCGCGCGTGCCGTGGACGATAACGACGCGTCGGATCTGGTCCGGGCCTGACCTTCGCCTGATGTCATCGGCGGGCGCCTAGTCAATTCGGGGTAGCGCAGACACCCCGCTCAGGGGTTACACTCGCGCCCGGTCCGCCGCCCGTATCCGGCAGTCCGCCCGAGAGAGGCTCGAACGTGTCGAAGATCGCAACGTTTACCGGTCAGGCGGCTGCGCGCGACATCCTGACCCAGTCCGAGGCCGCCGACCGAGCGCGGCGCGTCGGCCACGTCGCGTACGACATCGAGCTTGGCCTTGGCGCCGGCGAATCGACCTATCACGGCGAAGTCACGGTGCGCTTCAACGTCGCCGGCGAGGGTCCGCTGTTCCTCGATTGCCGCGGACGCGAGATCGAGCTGCTCGAGGTCAACGGCCGGCAGATTGAGCCCGATTGGACGGGCTACCGGCTGACGCTGCCGGCGCATGTCGTCGAGCCCGACATGGTCGTCCACCTGCGCTACATCAACGACTACGACGTGACGGGCGACGGCTTCCACCACTTCATCGATCCCGAGGACGGCGGCGAGTACATCTACACCAACTTCGAGCCCTACGAGGCGCACCGGCTCTACCCGTGCTTCGACCAGCCGGACATCAAGGCGACGTATCGCTTCACAGTTACGGCGCCCGACTCCTGGGTCGTCTTCGGCAACGCCGCGGTGGCCGAGACGGCCCCGACGAGCGACGGTCGCCTGCGCCATCGCTTCGACCAGACCGAGGTGTTCAGCACCTACCTGACCGCGCTGGCCTGCGGCCCGTTCGTCGTCCGCCGCCTGCAGCACGGGTCGCTCGACCTGGGCCTATATGCGCGTCGTTCGCTTGAGAAGTACCTCGACGATCAGGCGCCGGAGATTCTCGAGATTACCGGCCAGGGCATGGACTTCTACGCCAACCTGTTCGACCAGCCTTACCCGTTCTCCAAGTACGACCAGGTCTTCGTCCCCGAGTACAACTCGGGCGCGATGGAGAACGTCGGCTGCGTCACCTACAACGAGTCGTACCTCTTCCGCGACAAGTCCAC
Organism: uncultured Anaerolineaceae bacterium; assembly: GCA_964475245.1. Taxonomy (GTDB): domain Bacteria; phylum Chloroflexota; class Limnocylindria; order Limnocylindrales; family CSP1-4; genus JALYGJ01. Next base: position 44,602 of record CAYYVV010000001.1, read on the forward strand.
GGACACGCAGCACCTCGACCGCGCCGAGACCTTCCTGCACGAGCTCGCGCACATGTGGTTCGGCGACCTCGTGACCATGCGCTGGTGGGACGACCTGTGGCTCAACGAGAGCTTCGCGACGTACATCAGCTACCTGTGCATGACCGAGGCGACGCGCTTCACCAACGCGTGGAAGGTCTTCAACTCCGACATCAAGCGCTGGGCGTACATGACCGACCAGCTGCCCACCACGCACCCGATTGCGGGCGATGCGAGGGACACGGAGATCGCCTTCCTCAATTTCGACGGCATCACCTACGGCAAGGGTGCGTCGGTCCTCAAGCAGCTCGTCAAGTACATGGGCGCGGAAGCCTTCCGCGACGGCCTGCGCCTCTACTTCCGACGTCACGCATGGAGCAATGCGACGTTGTCGGAGTTCCTGAGCTGCCTCGAGGAAGCGGGCAAGCTCAGCCTCGCAGAGTGGGCACGTCTGTGGCTCCAGACCGCGTCGCTCAACACGATCGCCGCGCGCTGGACGGCCGTAGAGGGCAAGACGAGCGGCTTCGCCATCGAGCAGACCGCACCGGCCAACTACCCCACGCTGCGCCCGCACGCAATCGAGATCGGCTTCGGCCAGAATGACGGCGGCAAGCTGACCTTCTCGTCAGTGCCCGCGTCGATCGCCGGTGCGCTGACGCCTGTACCGGCAGCCAACGGGGTAGCGGAGCCCGAGATCGTCTTTCCGAACTACGGCGACCACGCCTATGCCAAGGTCGAGCTCGACCCGCGCACCGTCGACTACATGCGCGGCGGCCTGGAGCGTGTGGGCGATGACCTGACCCGGAGCATGCTCTGGGCGTCGCTGTGGGAGATGGTCCGCGATCGCCAGCTCAAGTCGACCGAATACCTGGCCATCTGCCGCGCGCAGCTGGTGCAGGAACGCGACCAGGACATCCGCGAGGTCGTCCTCGAGCGCGTCGGCCTGGCCATCAACCGCTTCGTGCCCGAAGCGCAACGCCTCGACGAGGCACATGCCTGGTTCGTGCTCGCCCTTGACTCGCTCACCAAGGCCGCGGCTGAGGACGGACGCATCACGTGGGCGCGCTCGGCGATCAGGGCCGCGGCGTCGGCCGACGACGTCGCCCGTCTCGTCGCCATCGTCGACGGCAAGGAGAGCGTCGGCGACTTCCAGTTCGATCAGGAGATGCGCTGGTTCGTGGCGATCAAGGCGATCGCCTACGGGTTGCCCGACGGCGACCGGCTGCTCGACGAGCAGGCCCGGCGCGATCCTTCCGACCGTGGCCGGCGAGCCATTCTCCAGGCGCACGCGGCGCGGCCAACCGAGGCCGCCAAGCGCGAGGCCTGGGAGCGCATCAATGGTGAAGGCTTCGGCTCCTTCCACCTGACGCGCGCGGCAATGATGGGCTTCTTCTGGACACACCAGGCCGACCTGCTGACGCCCTACGTCGACGCGTTCTTCAGCCAGGTGCGCGAGATATTCGAGTCGCGCGACCATCCGTTTGCGCGTGCCTACATCCTCTCGCTCTACCCGGCACACAACGCCGACCCGCTCGTGCTCGAGCACTCGCGCCTCCTGCTCACCGAGCTGGACGGGTCGCTCCCGACACTCTCGCGCCAGTTGCGCGAGGCGGCCGACGAGCTCGACCGGCAGATCAAGGTCCGCCAGTTCGCCGAGCAGGGCTGATCAATGGCCAGCCGGCGCTGGGTCGAGCCGGTCGTTCTCGAGGGCAGCCTGGTCCGCCTTGAGCCGTTGGCGCTCGACCACCTGGCCGGGCTGATCGACATCGGCCTGGAGGCGGACATCTGGCGCTGGATGCCCATTCCGATCCAGACACCGGGCGAGATGCGCGCATGGCTCGACTCCTCGCTCGAGGCAGCGGATGGTGGGTCGGAGATGCCCTTCGCGACGATCGTGCGCGAGGGCGACAAGGTCGTCGGCAGCACGCGCTACATGAACATCGAGCCACGCCACCGGCGGCTGGAGATCGGCTACACGTGGATCAACCCGCAGTGGCAGAGATCGGCCGTCAATACCGAGGCCAAGCTGCTCATGCTTCGCCACGCGTTTGACACGCTCGGCGCGCTGCGCGTCGAGTTCAAGACCGACTCGCTCAACGATCGCTCCCGCGCGGCGCTGGCCGGCATCGGCGCGACAGAGGAGGGGACCATGCGCAATCACATGGTCACGCAGTCGGAGCGCCGCCGGCACTCGGTCTACTTCAGCATCATCGAGGAGGAGTGGCCGCGCGTCCGCCAGCAGTTGGAGGCGCGCCTCGCGCGCCATGCCCGCGCGGCCCAATCGGCCGCAGCCGCCCAGGCCAGCGCGCCCGACCTTGTTGCGCCAGCCGACGCGGTTGAGGCAGACGCCACCGGACGCGGCTGACCCGTCTGGTCCGTGCGTCGTGCTGGTCGTGGCTCCATGTACCGATCGGCCTGGATATGTGCCGAGCGGCCTGAGTATGCGTGGGTTGCATACTCGGGTTGCGGCGAGGCTGCGCTGACATATTCAGGCCGCTCGCTCCATATTCAGGCCGCTTGATCCATGGGCTCGCCGAAGTAGAGGTCACCGGCGAGCCTCGGCTGATCTAGTACGCCGAGCGCAGCGCCTTCTCGCGCACCTGCCGCGCGTGATCGAGGTTGAATGCGGAGTTGACCAGGCCGACGTGAGTCAGCGCCTGCGGGAAGTTGCCCAGCTGGCATTTGGCCGCAGGATCCCATTCCTCGGCCAGCAGTCCGACATCATTGCGCAAGCTCAGCAGCTGCTCGAAGAGGCGCGTGGCCTCGTCGATCTCGCCGATCAGCGCCAGGTTGTCGACCAGCCAGAAGGTGCATGGCAGGAAAGCGCCCTCGCCGGGCGGCAGGCCGTCGTCCGTTTCGTCGGTCTTGTAGCGCAGCACGAAGCCGTCGCGCATGAGCTCCTTCCTGATCGCGTCGATCGTGCCGCGCATGCGCGGGTCCGTCGCCGGCAGGAAATGGACGAGCGGAAGCATCAGCAGGCTCGCGTCGAGCTCCTTGCCGCCGTACGCCTGGACGAAGGTGTTGCGCTCGAGGTCGAAGCCCTTCGCGCACACGTCGTCGTGGATCTGCTGGCGAACGAGGCGCCAGTCTTCAACCGGGCCATCGAGACCGAACTTCTCCACGGCGCGCACGGCGCGGTCGACCGCCACCCAGGCGAGAACCTTGGAATGTGTGAATTGGCGCCTGGGGCCGCGCATCTCCCAGATGCCCTCGTCGGGGTCCTGCCAGTGCTGGATGACGAATTCGACCAGGTGCTTCTCGAGCGCCCAGGCGGTCTGATCTGACTCGATGCCAACGCCACGCCCGAGGTGGAATGCATCGATCACCTCGCCAAAGACGTCGAGCTGGAACTGGTCGACGGCCGCGTTGCCGATGCGCACGGGGGCCGAACCGGCGTACCCGGGCAGCCATTCGAGCGTCTGCTCGATCAGGTGCGACTCGCCTGTCACCCCGTACAGCACCTGGAGCTGCTCCGGGTTGCCCGCCGCCGCGCGCAGCAGCCAGTTGCGCCACGCGCGGGCCTCTTCGCTGTAGCCGCCGATGCTCAGCGCCCAGAGCGTGAACGCCGCGTCACGCAGCCAGCAGTAGCGGTAGTCCCAGTTGCGGACGCCGCCCAGGTGCTCCGGCAGCGACGTGGTCGGTGCGGCCACGATGCCGCCGGTCGGGGCGTAGGTGAGCGCCTTGAGGACCATCAGCGACCGACGCACGTCGTCCTGCCAGTCGCCCTTGTAGGTCAGCCTGTCGCCCCAGCCGCGCCACCACTCGACGGTCGTTTCGAGCGCGCCAGCGGCGTGGGGCGGCTCGCGCGTTGGTTCGTAGGACGGGCTCCAGGACAGGACGAAAGAAGCGAACTGGCCTTCCTCGACGGTGAACTCGGCGACTGTCCGGGCATCCTCACCGTGCGTCGGCAGATCCGTCCGGAGCATGACCGAGTCCGGCCCGGAGACGAACGTCAGGTCGCCACCCACGCGCCTGGCCCACGGCACCATGCGCCCGAAGTCGAAGCGGACGATGAGCTCCATCTCGACCTCGACGCGGCCTTTGATGCCGTGCACGAGGCGGATCACGTCAGGTTGCGATGTGCTTGGCGGCATGAAGTCGGTGACGCGCATCATGCCCGTCTCGGTCTGCCACTCCGTCTCGAGCACCAGCGCGCCGGCCACGTAGCGCCGCCGCGTGGCACGCTCCATACCCTTGGCCGCCAGGCGCCAGCGGCCGTTGCCTGGGTCGCCCAGCAGTGCGGCGAAGAAGGCCGACGAATCGAAGCGCGGCGCGCACAGCCAATCGATCGAACCGTCGATGCCGACCAGCGCCGCGGTATGCGTGTCGCCGATGAGCGCGTAGTCCTCGATGCGCAGCTGCACGGACGGAGGCTACGCCGCGGCCGTGGGTCCGGTCAGTGCCCGGCGCGCCGGGCTGATTTGCGGATCCGTCGCGGCCGGCACGCGGCCGCGACGACGGTCAGGCGACCTGCGCCGCGCTGTCCGTTCCGGGCGCCATCCGTCGGCCAGATGATGCGGGCCGTCGTGGCGACGATCGCGCACCGGAGCGCGACGCGGGCCTGGCGGTGCGGCTGTGACTTGCCCCGAGCGTCGGCTCGAAGCCCTTCACGACCTTCACCGGCAGATCACGCTTCAGGTGCCGGTTGACAGCCTTCAGGTAGTCCTCTTCCTCGGGCGCGACGAGCGAGACAGCCTCGCCGGCAGCTCCCGCGCGCCCGGTGCGGCCGATTCTGTGGACGTAATCGTGCGCGACGTGGGGCAGTTCGAAGTTGACGACGATCGGCAGTGCGTCGATGTCAAGGCCGCGCGCGGCGACGTCCGTGGCGACGAGAACGCGCACGTCGCCGCTCTTGAAGTCAGCGAGCGCCTTCTCGCGCTCGGGCTGCGAGCGGTCGCCGTGGATCGATACGGCCTCGACGCCGTCGCGGTCGAGCTGCGACGCGAGGCGCCCGGCCATGAGCTTGGTGCGCGTGAAGACGAGCACCTGGCGCAGGTTGCGCTTGCGCACGATCTCGGCCAGCAGCTCGCGCTTGCGATCCGCGTCGACGAGATAGACGACCTGGTTGACCGTGTCCGCGGACGTCGTCTGTGGCTCGATGTCGACCGAGATCGGATCGTTCAGAAGCGTGCGCGCGAGGGCGCGGATCTCGGTCGAGAAAGTGGCCGAGAAGAGCAGCGTCTGCTTGCGGTTGCCGAGCAGGTCGACGATGCGCCGGATGTCGGGCAGGAAGCCCATGTCGAGCATGCGGTCGGCCTCGTCGAGGACGAGGATCTCGACCTGCGACAGGTTGACGGTGCGCTGGCCGACGTGATCGAGCAGGCGCCCCGGCGTGGCGACGAGAATCTCGACGCCGGCGAGCAGCTCCTTTGTCTGCGGCTCGATCGGCACGCCGCCGTAAACGACCGCGTAGCGCAGCGGGACATGGCGGCCGTAGGTCTTGAACGAGTCAAACACCTGGACGGCCAGCTCACGGGTCGGTGTCAGGATCAGCGCGCGAACCGGATGGCGGGCCGGCGAGAAGCTCGTGTTGGCGTGCCCGCGCAGCATCTCGAGCATGGGCAGGGCGAAGGCCGCCGTCTTGCCCGTGCCGGTCTGGGCGCGGCCCATCACGTCACGGCCTGCGCCGACGAGCGGGATCGCCTGTTCCTGGATTGGGGTCGGTATCTCGTAGCCCTGCTCGCTGACCGCGCGCAGGATCTCCGGGCTGAGCCCGAAATGGTCAAAAGTCAAACGTTGGTTTCCTCTCGATGAGCGGAGTATGCAGGACCAAGCCGGTTCACGTTTTCACGCCTCGCCGCGACGCCACTGCCAGTACCAGTAGGCGGGCGCGATGAAGACCCGATCGAACGCGGGCAGGGTGCGTACGACGCGCCCGCCCCAACCCTTCTTGAAGCGGTAGACGCCGTCGAGCGGGTCGCTTTGCGCCGATCTCTCGAGCGCGGCAAGCTCGTCGGGCGGCATCGAGTTGTTGGCCGTGGCGAGCTCGTGGCGGCCGCGCGCGTCGGCGATGCCCCACAGGTCCCACGTCAGGGCCCCGCGCTCCTTGGCCCAGCGAATGGCATGCCACTGCAGCAGGTGCGCGGCACGATGCTCGAGCCCGAGCGAGTTCGAGCCGGCCGCGAGGTATGTCCCGTGGCGGCCCGAGGCGAGGATCAGCGAGGCGCCGATCGGCTGACCATTGAGCTCTGCTATCTGGAGCCGCGCCGCGTCGCCGAAAGCGTGCAGCAGCCGCCGGTAATAGCCCGCGCTGTGGAAGCCGAACCGCTTGCGCTGGTTGGTCGCGACGAGCATCTGGTGCAGCACGTCCGCGTCGGCTTCCGGCGCGCCGACTCGAATCGTGACTCCGTCACGCTCGGCGCGCCGTATGTCCGCCCGATGGCCCTTCGAGAACGCAGCCATCAGCTGTTCGTCGGTGGGTGTCAGGTCGAGCCTGATCGTCGAGTGTGGCTGGAGGGTCCGCTCGGATGTCTTGAAGCCGAGCTGGCGCAGGCTGGTGCGCAGGGTGTCGGAGCCCGGATCGTCCTCGAGCACGTCGGGCTCGAAGCGCAGGAACGCAGCCCGATGCGAGCGCGCGACGCGGACCAGCTCGTGGATCAGCGCCTGGTCGCGGGGTGTGTCTCCGGAGAGAACCGGGCCGCGCGGCACGTAGGCCACGGCGAGACCCCGGTAGGGACGGATCAGGACCTGTGCGGCAGCGCTTCCATCGCGTGTCGCGAGGCGCACGGGTTGCCAGCCGAAGTGTGCTTTGAGCTCGCCCCACGCCCAGGACTGGAACGGCTGTCCGCCCAGGTCGGATACGAGGTCATCCCAGGCCGTGTGGTCGTCGAACGGGACGACAGCTGTGGAATCGGTCGCCGATTCGCCCGCTGTCGCCGTCATCACGCCCGATTGTGACCGGGCGATCAGTGCAGCGCTCGACGCGCTCCGCAGATGGGGCAGGTCGCGCTGGCGCCGGACGGATCCGGCAATAGGAACGTGGCGCAGCCGTTCGTGGAACAGAACAGGCGGCTGGCGCCGGTCGTCGTGCGCCGAATGCGACGGCGCGCGGACGTGTGCTGGCTGAAAGAGCTATGGGTGTATTGAGACCGTATTTGCATAGAGTTGAACCAAGAAACCTTCTGTGGGGCCTGCCGGCTGGTAGGTATCGTGAGGCCGGCGGCTATTTTGCTTCAGCTCCACGACGCTTCCTTTATCTGCGTCGGAGCTATGACGCAATCGGGGCCGCGGGAGCGAGGCTTTGATGCTCAGACCTGCGGTTCTCTCCGGTTGTCGGGTTTCATTCTAGCCGAGTCCGGCGATTCGCCTCTCCGGTACGTTTGGCACGTCGTTTGCGCCGTTTGTCATTTTGCGCCGGACGCGGCGCGCAGGGCGGCCTTGTGCGCACGTTTGCCGGCCTGGTACTCGGCGAGCGTGGCCGGTGAGTCGACGTCGCCCAGGGTCTGATGGCGCGGCGCGACGTCCTCCCAGCCCGGCGGCCTGACGCCGAAGCGCTTGCCGACGATGGCGATGATCGTCTTGGCCTTCATCTCGCCGATGCCCGGCAGTGCCAGCAGGCGCTGCTCGAGGTCCTTGCCGGTCTTCGCCTCGGTCCAGACGCGGCCGGCGTTGCCGTCGTAGTCGCGCGCGATCGCCGCACACAGGTCCTGTGTGCGGCGTGCCATGTTGCTCGGGAAGCGATGCAACGCCGGCCGCTCGCGAAACGCCTCTTCCAGCTTCGACGGATCCATCGCCGCGATCTTGCCCGGATCGAGCGTGCCGATCCGCTTGCGCAGCTCGTACGGCCCTGAGAAGGCCTTCTGGAGGGGCACCTGCTGATCGAGCACGAAGCCGATCAGCAGCGCGTTGGGATCCTCCTCGAGCAGGCGATCTGCGTCATCGTCGCCCGTAAACGGCAGCAGCGGCGTCTTGTTGGCCATCAGGCGCCGAATGTTAGCCGGACCCGAAGATGGAGTCGGAGGCATACTTCCAACCAGAGGGTCAATTGCGGAGGAGGAGCAGATGGCACGTGACGACGAGCGCGCGGCGCGCGCGGTACAGCAGCCAATCGTGAGCGGAATTCCGGACGCGCCCGGGATCCTGACCGCCTTGAACCTGACGCCCGGATTGGGCGTCCACCTGCGTGGTCTGGCCGACGAGCTGCTGGTCAACGATCACCCGGGCGCGACCCTCACGCGCGCCGAGCGCGAGATGCTCGCGACGGCGACGTCGGCAGGCAACGACTGTTTCTACTGCATGGATTCGCACGGCGCATATGCGACCGAGCTCCTGGCCCGGTCAGGACAGGAAGATCCGCTGTCTGTCGTGAGCAGCATCAAGGGCGGCTTGTCAGACGGCGTGTCGCCCAAGATGAGCGCGCTGCTGTACATCACGCGCACGGTCGCGCGTGATCCGTTCGATCTCACTGCTGCCGACACTCAGGCTGCCCTCGACGCCGGGGCGACGGATGGCGACGTCCAGCTCGCAGTGCTCATCGCGGCCGCGTTCTGCATGTACAACCGGATCGTCGAGGGCTTCCGGGCGCGCACGCTCCCGACGGAGGACGCCTATCGCGCCCGCGCCGCACAGATTGCCGAGTTCGGCTACAGCTCCCGCCAGGTCACGTCCGTCCCGAGCTGACTCTCAGGACGCCTTGACGCCCAGGCCGACCGGGCAGGAGACGCCCGTCGAGTGGTCGGGGCAATAGCCCGCCGGGTTCTTGGCCAGGTATTGCTGGTGGTAGTCCTCGGCGAAGTAGAACTCGGGCGCATCGACGATGTCGGTCGTGATCTCTCCGTAGCCCGCCTTCGTCAGCTCGCGCTGGTAGGCATCGCGCGACGCCTCGGCAGCCCGCCGCTGGTCGGGTCCGTAGACGTAGATCGCCGAGCGGTATTGGGTGCCCGTGTCGTTGCCCTGGCGCATGCCCTGGGTCGGATCGTGCTCCTCCCAGAAGTGCTTGAGCAGCTCGTTGTAGCTCACCTTGCCCGGGTCGTAGACCACGCGCACCACCTCCGCATGGCCGGTCTTGCCTGAGCAGACCTCCTCGTACGTGGGATTGGGCGTATAGCCACCGGCATAGCCGACGGCCGTGGCGACCACGCCCGGCACGTTCCAGAACGTCTTCTCGACGCCCCAGAAGCAGCCCGCACCGAACATCGCGATCTGCGTGCCGTCGAGGTAGGGCGGGGTGATCTTCGCGCCGTTGACGAAGTGCTTGTCGGAAACGCGCAGTGCCGTCGCGCGGCCGGGTAGCGCCGAGCTCGGGTCGGGCATCTTCATCTTGTCGCGGTTGAACAGGAACATCGAACAGGACCTCCGGGACCGTGGGTAGGGAATCAGTCTATTCACAAGTGTTTCGCAACCCACCGCCGCGTGGATCAGCGCGTCGACTGAGACGATCGCCTAACCCGCGATAGGGCGTCTGGACGGTCGCGCAAGGGGCATCTGCGCTGACACACTCGCGCTGCCGTGCATATCGAGAGGGCCAGCTTGGTTCTGCGCCGCCACGTCAAGTGGCCGGCGGTCGGTGTCATCACGCTTGCTGTCGCCGTGTTCGCCGGTCCATTGGGCGCTCTCCCGGCGCAGGCAGCGCAACGTATCTCGGGCGTCGACGTATCGCACTGGAATGGCGCTCCGAACTGGCGCAAAGCGCAGGCATCGGGCCTTCGCTTCGTCATCGCGAAGGCAACCGACGGGCGCACCTTCGTCGATCCGATGTACGCACGCAACAAGGCCGAGGCCGAGGCGCTCGGCCTCGAATTCACGGCGTACCACTTCGCGCGCCCCGACCGCACGCCGGGCGAGGCGCGCGCCGAGGCCGATCACTTCGTCAAGACCGCCCAGCTGACCGGCACCGACCTCATCCCGGCGCTCGATCTCGAGCAGTCGGGTGGCCTGTCTCCGGCCGCGCTCTCGCGCTGGGTGCGCGTCTGGCTGGCAGAGGTACAGGCCCAGCTCGGTGTCAAGCCGATGATCTACAGCTCGCCGTCGTTCTGGAACGTGCACATGGGCAACTCGACCTGGTTCGCCTCTAACGGGTATCGGTTGTGGATCGCCCACTGGGGCGTCGACGCGCCTCGGGTGCCGGCTCAAAAGTGGGTCGGACAGGGCTGGACCGTATGGCAGACAACGAGCGGCGCGCACGTCTCCGGGTTCAACGGCCGCGTCGACCACGATCTCTGCTCGGCCGCTTCACTGAGCCTGCTCCGGATCCGCAACAACCTCGTCAGCGGCAGTTAGTTCTGCGCCGGCTCTCCGTCGCACGCGCGAGGTGCGAAACTGGTTCTGCCGTGTTCAAGGGGGAGTCCGTGAGGCGTCGTTATTTCTTCGTTGGCCGTGGCCTGTTGGCGTGCGCGTTGACGGCCATTTTCGCCCTGTCCGGCGCGCACTCGACAGTCGCGAGCACGCCCAAGGTGCTCGAGGGCATCGACGTCTCGCATCACAACGATCCGATCGACTGGGCCAACGTAAAGGCCGCTGGGCTCAGGTTCGTGTTCGCCAAAGCGACCGAGTCGAGCGACTTCGTCGACCCGAGCTACGCACAGAACAAGCAGCAGGTCGAGGCGCTGGGCATGATCTTCGGCGCGTATCACTTCGCGCAGCCCGACACGACGGCCGGTGACGCCGTGGCCGAGGCGGACCACTTCGTCGGCACGGCTACTTTGACCGGCAAGGATCTCGTGCCCGTGCTTGACCTGGAGGTGAGTGGCGGTCTCGGACAACGCAAGCTGATCGCCTGGGCCAAGGCGTGGCTGGCCGAGGTACACGCCCGACTCGGCGTCAAGGCGACGATCTACACGACATCCAGCTTCTGGTCGCACAACCTGGGCAACACCACCTGGTTCGCCAAGAACGGCTATCGGCTGTGGATCGCGCACTGGACAGATGCCGCCAAGCCAACGGTCCCGACCGGCAACTGGGCGGGCAAGGGCTGGACGTTCTGGCAGTACGACAACTGTGGCTCAGTCGACGGCATCAATGGCTGCGTGGACCGCGACCGATTCAACGGCACGGGGCTGGCCGCGCTCAAGATCAAGAACAACCGCTGATGTCACCACGGGTCGGGATTCGGCTTACCGCGGGGCGGGTCGAAGAAGATGGCAACGCGCCGATCGGGAGCATCCTCATCGGGGGCCTGGAGCTGGAATGCGGCGCCAAAGAGGTCCCGCAACCCGACTCGCAGGTCGTGCACCGTTCGATTCGTCAGCGCCACGTCAGCGACACCCAGAGCGCGCTCGGCGACGACGCCGGACGGCCAGAATCGCGCGTAGACGTGGATCGCCTCGTAGCCGTCAGCGTTCCAGGCGATGCGCACAGAGCCGTCGCTTTCCATCCTGCAATTCTGCCCGGGCCGGTACGAATGGGCGTGTTGCCGCCTGAGTCCGCCCGAACCGACGATGGCCGTCTGCCTTGGACGACCCACTAACGTGACAAAGGGAGAGGGCCTGGTGAAACTGCGCGGCCGCTTGAGTCTCGGTCTTGTCATACCCATCGTCTCCGTCGCCGGCCTGCTGCTGGGCGCGGCCCCAGTCTCGGCCGCGGCGCC
>CAYYVV010000001.1:56243-83104 GCA_964475245.1 uncultured Anaerolineaceae bacterium
GCGCCCGTCTCGGCAACGGTGCCGCCCGATCCGGCCGACTTTCCGGCGGGCTACACCGGCTACCACACCTACGCCGAGATGCTCTCCGAGATGCAGGCAACCGTCAGCGCCCACCCGTCGATTGCCAAGCTGTATGACCTGGGCTCGACGTTCCAGGGCAACCACGAGATGTGGGCGCTCAAGATCAGCGACAACGTCGCCACTGACGAAGCCGAGCCCGAGGTGCTGGTCGAGTGCAACATGCACGCACGAGAGCACCTCACGACCGAGATGTGCCTCTACCTGACCCAGCTGCTGACCGACAACTACGGCAAGAAGAGCGCCGTCGGCAAGCGGGTGACGAAGATCGTCAACTCGACCGAGATCTGGATCATCCCCATGGTCAATCCTGACGGCTCCATGTACGACATCAGCGGCGGCGCTTTCCATGGCTGGCGCAAGAACCGCCAGACGTTCAGCTACTCCAGCAAGATTGGGATCGATCTCAACCGCGACTGGAGCTACAAATGGGGCTGCTGCGGCGGATCGAGCTCCAATCCTGCCTCCGCCCGCTATCGGGGCAACGCACCATTCCAGGCGACCGAGGACCAGCTCCTGCGCAACTTCATCCTGAGCCGCCGAATCAACGGCGTTCAGCAGATCAGCGAGGTCCTCAATGTCCACTCGTACGGCCAGCACGTCCTCTACCCGTACGGCTACACCAAGACGGCCGTGCCCCCGGACATGACCCAGGACGACCACAACACGTTCGTGGCCATGGCCAAGCAGATGGCGTCACTCAACGGCTATCACGCCATGCAGGGCAGCCAGATGTACATCTACGACGGAGACTTCATCGACTGGGCCTACGGCGACCAGCACATCTTTGGCTTCACCTGGGAGATGTACCCGAAATGGGGCTGCAAGTGCGGCGGCTTCCATCCGTCGGATAGCGTCATAACCCGGGAGACGACCCGCAACCGTGATGCCGCGCTCTATTTCTTCGAGCAGGCTGGCTGCCCGTACGGCGCCGCCGGCCTCGCCAGCAAGTACTGCAGCTAGGTGAGGCTCGTCGTCGTGCGGTCCCGGCTCGGCCACGCGCTGGGTCTGGCCGTGCTCGTGCTGGGCGGCGCGCTGAGTGCCCTTTCAGGTGCCGCCCCGGCGCGCGCCGCCGAAGCGTACGACTTTCCCTCGGGCTACGAGGGATACCACAACTACGCCGAGATGGTCGCCGATATCGACGCCGAGGTTGCTGCCCATCCAAAGATCATCAAGAAGTTCTCGATCGGCAAGAGCTACGAGGGCCGCGACATCTGGGCGGTCAAGATCAGCTCCAACGTCAATGTCGACGCGAGCGAGCCAGAGGTTCTCTTCGAGGCAATGCACCACGCGCGGGAGCATCTGGCCGGCGAGGAGGCACTCCACATGATCCACCTGCTCGTCGACAACTACCGCTCCAGCCCGGCCAACCAGACAACTGATCTCCAGCGCCGCGTCTCGGCCATCGTCAAGTCGCGCGAGATCTTCATCGTGCCCATGGTCAACCCCGACGGCGCCGAGTACGACATCTCGAGCGGGACCGGCTTCCAGGATTGGCGCAAGAACCGCCAGCCGACTCCGGGCAGCAGCAAGATCGGCACCGATCTCAATCGCAACTGGGGCTACATGTGGGGTTGCTGTGGCGGTTCATCAGGTAAGCCGGGCAACATCATCTATCGCGGGCCAAAACCATGGTCCGCGCCTGAGGTCCGTGCCTTGCGCGACTTCGTCCTGAGCCGCGTGATCAACGGCCGGCAGCAGATCACTGAAGCCATCAGCTGGCACACGTTCAACGAGCAGGTCATGTGGCCGTACGGCTACACGAAGGCCGACCTGCCGCGCACGATGACGGCTGACGACCTGGCGGCATTCCAGGCGCTCGGGACGCAGATGGCCGACCGCAACGGCTACACGGCGCAGCAGCTGTCGGACCTGTACATCACCGACGGCGACGCGACCGACTGGTTCTACGGCGACCAGCGCATCTTCGCCTTCACGATCGAGATGTACCCGACTGACGCCGTCCCGGAGCCACGCGGCTTCTACCCACCCGACTCGGTCATCGATAGCGAGACGACGCGCAATGACGACACCGTGCTCTATTTCCTTGAGCAGGCCGGTTGTCCGTATGCCGCTGCCGGCCTGGGCGCGACCGACTGTGGCCCGCTGTACGACGACTTCGAGGCCGCGCGCGGCTGGCAGATCAATCCGAGTGGCACTGACACCGCGACCAAGGGCGCGTTCCAGCGCGCCATCCCGCAGACGAGTGCCGATTCGGGTGGCGTCAAGCAGCTCGCCTACGGCTACAGCGGCCAGGCCGCGCTGGTTACCGGTGCAAAGGCCGGTGCCAAAGCCGGCTCGAACGATCTCGATGGCGGCGTCACGTCGGCGCGCTCGCCGGCCGTCCAGCTGGGCACGTCCGGCTCCACAGGCTGGACGCTCGACTTCCGCTATACGTTCGCCCACGACGCCCGCTCGAGCGCGGCTGACTACCTGCGCGTCAGCGTCAACGGCACGACCGTGTTCGAGGCTGACGGCAGCGCCACGAACGCGAACGCAGCGTGGACGGAGGCGACGGTCAACCTCGATGCGTTCGCCGGGCAGCAGGTGCGCGTGCTCGTCCAGGCCGCCGACGGCGGCCCGGATTCGCTCGTCGAGGCGGCCGTCGACGACGTCCGCATCTACCAGGCGCCGTAGCCGCCGGCGCCGCCCGCACGGCCCGCCACCGGCGCCGTCCGCCGCCCGCCGGGGCGCCGTTTTATACGCCGGCTTTACGGTCCTGTAATGGATTCGCCCAGAAAGCGGTAGTAGGATTCCTTGTCTAGCGAGGTGCGAGCGTGACGAACGACCGCCAGTGCCGTGTTGGACGGCCTGACAGGAGGATCCTGGACGTTGACGCGTCTTCGGTCCTGCCGGTCACCGCGGATGCTTCCTGCGGCTCGACGAACCTCGCGTTCCAGCCCAGGGCGGGCAACATAAGCTGCGACACGCGAGCCGGCACAGCCGGGTGATCCGGAGCAGGATGCGGATCGTGTTTTCCGCGCCGCGGATCACCAGGACTTGATGGTCGGAGACCCACACTCGTTCCCGGAGTGTGGGTCTTCTGGTGTCCAGGCCCGGCCTTCACAGTCAACGCCAAGGATGGGACCAGTCGACTCGCAGGCTGGCTCGCGATCTTGGCATTGCCAAGGACGTCACCCACACCGGAGAAGCTGCCATTCCCATGCGACGACTGATCTGGCTGCCGGTCCTTGGGTTTCTGCTCATCGCCGGAGCCGCAATAGCCGCCGCTGCCGCTGGCCCGAGCATCACACCCACCCAGGCCGCGTTTGACGCCGCCTCTCCCGCGCCGAGCACCGCCGCCAGTCCAGGCACGAACGACAACGGTGGACAGCCGGGCATGAAGGGTTGGCCGGGTCCAATGATGGGCGCTGGACCGGGCGTTGATCTCCTGAACCAGGTCCTCGGCGATCTGGTCAAGGCGGGCACGATCACCCAGGCGCAGTCCGACGCGATCACCAAGGCGCTCCAGCAAGCTGTCACCGACAAGCAGACGCAGGCGCAGCAGCAGCGCCAGGAGCTTCAGCAGGAATGGACCCAGATCAAGGGCTTCCTGCAGGACGGCACCATCACCCAGGACGAGGTCAACCAGCTGCCAGCCGACAGCCCGTTCCGGCAGGCGTTCAACAGCATTGCCCAGGATGGCAAGGTCACCGCGCAGCAGCTGCAGCAGCTGATGCGCGGCTTCGGCATGGGCCCGGGCATGATGCGCGGCCGCGGCTTCGGCCCCGGACCGGGGATGCCCGGCCCATGGGGTCCTGGCGGGCCATCGAACAACGGCGGCAACGGCCAGATCCCGCAGCCTTCATCGAGCCCGAGCACGACCGGCACGAGCTCCTAACCCCGAACTCCTCTTTTCCCTCCGTTCCGACCGGAGGCCCTCTCCCCGGGCCTCCGGTCTTTTCTTTTCCTTTCTCCTCAGGTGGTCTCGGTCACCTTGTTGATCGTCCGCGGCCGGTCCGGGTCAAGGCCGCGCGCGACGGTCAGGTGATACGCGTAGAGCTGTCCGGGGATGATGTCAACCACAGGTGACAGCCAGCCTGGAACGCCAGCCGGCAGCGACAGGCCGCGGTCGATGCTGCGCGCCGCGGCCGAATCGGAGAGCACGAGGACCTGAGCTCCGTGCACGTCGCGCAGCTGCTCGAGGACATCCACCTGCGCGTCGAGCGGCGGCCCGCTCGGTGCCACTGCCAGGACCGCGAAGCCACGCTGGGCGAGGGCCATCGGGCCATGCTCGAAATCGGCCGTGGAGTAGGGCACTGCCAGCAGCTGTGCCATCTCCTGGAGCTTGAGCGCCCACTCGCGCGCGGTCGCGTAGCCGAAGCCACGGCCAAGGACCACACAACTGGTCCGGTCTGAATGGCCGCTCGCGACTGCGCGCGCCTCGTCCTCGACGGTCAGTGCCTCAGCCATCAGGGCCGGGATGCGGGCAAGCTCGCTTTGCTCCGCTTGCGACATGGGATCAAGGGCGCCCGACATGAGTGCCACTGACAGCAGCTCAGTCGTGTATGTCTTCGTCGCCGCGGTCGCGAGCTCTGGCCCGGCTTCGATCGAGATGGCATGCTCGGCCGCCTGGGCGAGGGGAGAGTTGGTGTCATTGGTCAGCGCGATCGTCGGCGCCCCCTGGCGGCGCGCCTCATCGACGACGGCGATGATGTCCGGTGATCGGCCCGACTGCGAGATCGCGATCACGAGAGCATCGGAATAGTCCGGGCGGGCGCCGTAGAGCGTGATCGCCGATGGCGTGGCAAGCGCCACGGCGAGGCTGTTGCGGATGCCGAACAGGTATTGCGCATAGAGCGCCGCGTTGTCCGACGAGCCGCGGGCGGCGATCAGCGCGAAGCGCGGTCGGCTATGGGCGACCATCGCGCGTACTGGCGCGAAGGATGCCGGAGCCGCGGACAGCAGGCGCTGCGCCGCGTCCGGTTGCTCGAGGATCTCGTCACGGAGTGCCATCTCGTCCTTCAGCTGAGGCCGTGGCCGCGCTCGTACAGGCCACCTATGTCGACCGGCAGCCGGCCGGTGAACGGCGACTCGCCGAAGAGCGCCGCCGCGAGCGCCTCCATGCTCGGCGGCAGAATGCCGTAGGCGCAGACATAGGTTCGTGCCTGGGCATACGCGCACACGTCCCACGGCGTGCGCAGGGCGACGCAGATCGCGTTGGGTTGCGCGTCGAGGACCGCATTGGCGAGCGCCGCCTGCGCCGGGCGAAGGTTGGCCGTGGCAGTGCCGACGATGACCACGTCGAATTCGCGCACGCGCTCGCGAATGGCGGCTATCTCCGCGATGGTCGGCTCCGCCGATGTCAACAGCTCGTCGGTGTGCGGCGCTCGCCGCCGCACCGCGGCGGCGAGCGCCGCCGGCACGGTGTCGGATGTATCGGCCGGCGTCAGGCGCGCGCCGGGCGACTGCACGACTGCAACACGCGCATCTCGATCGATTCGCAGCGGCAACAGCCCGTCGTCGTTGCGCACGAGCGTGATCGACCGCGCCGCGAGCTCAGCGGCAAGAGCTTTGTGCTCGGCACAGCCGACGACCTCGAGACCCGGCTGCGCGAACCCAGCGAGCCACTCGCGCAGCGCCGCCAGCCGGCCGGCCACGAGCGCCGCCGAGTCCGGTCCGATCAGCCTGCGCTTGACTGCCTGCGTGACGCCCGCCTCGAGACGCGCGATGAGCTCTGGATCGGGCGTCGCAAGCAGTAGGTCCTCGCCCGCGCGCACCGCGGTTATCACGTCCACGACCTGGGCCACGCCCTGCGCGACAGCGCCCATGTCCAGCGCGTCGGTGATCGCCAGGCCGTCGAAGCCGAGCTCGTCGCGCAACAGGCCGGTGACGACCGCGTCTGCCAGGCTGGCCGGCAGCGCGCGATCGCCGGTGATGGCCGGCAGAGCTATGTGCCCAGACATGGCCAGCTTCGCGCCGGCGGCGATAGCGGCCCGAAACGGGACGAGCTCGCGTTGCCTCAGCTGCTCAAGCGACGACTCGACCACGGCCATGCCGTGGTGGGTGTCGGCCCTCGCATCGCCGAGGCCCGGGAAATGCTTGACCGTGGCGGCCACGCCTCCCGCCTGGAGGCCACGGACGTAGGCCGCGGCGTGTTCGCCGACCGTGGCCGGTGCATCGCCGAAGGAGCGGATGCCCAGGGCGGGGTTGTCGGGTGCCGTGGCCAGGTCGCACGCGGGCATGTAGTTGACGTTCACGCCCAGGGCGAGCATCTCGCGCGCCGTGGCCCCGGCAACCTTCTCGGTCAGTGCCGGATCACCGGCCGCGCCGAGGGCCATCGCGCCGGCGAACTCGGTCAGCCCGTCACCCAGCGCGTTGAGCTGGCCGCCCTCCTGGTCGGTGGCGATCAACAGCGGTCGCGCCGTCGCCGGCGCCGCCGCCTGGAGCTGCGCGGTCAGCGCACGCACCTGCTCGATCGACGACACGTTTACATCGCGAAAGAGTGTGACCCCTGCGTAGGGGTGGTCGGCGAGCGCCTGGGCCACATCCGCCGGGACCTGCGTCCCAGCGAAGGCGACCATCAGCCGCTCGGCCGTCATGACTTGACGGAGCCGGCCAGGATCCCTCGAACGAACGCTCGCTGCAGAGCCAGGAACACTCCCAGCGGCAGGAGCATGGTTACGAACGCGCCGGCCGTCAGGAGCTGCCACTGGCCGCCGTATGTGCCGAGCATTGCGAACAGCGCGGTGGGCATGACGCGCAGGTCCGTTTGCGGGCCCAGGAAGGTCAGCGCGACGAGCAGGTCGTTCCAGACCCACAGGAACTGGAAGATGGCGAATGCTCCGAGGGCCGGAATCGAAAGCGGCAGCACGATGCGGATGAACGTCTGCAGGTGCGACGCTCCATCAATGGCCGCCGACTCGAACAGGTCGCGTGGCAGTTGCGACATGAAGTTGTAGAGCAGGAAGATCGCCAGCGGCAGGCCGAAGCCCGTGTGCGCGAGCCAGATTCCGACGAACGTTCCGTAGAGACCGGCGCCGCTGTAGATCTTGAGGATCGGGATCAGTGACATCTGGATCGGTACGACCAGCAGCGCGATGACGATCGTGAACAGGATGCCGCGGCCACGGAACGGAACCCACGCGAACGCGTATGCGGCGAATGCGGCGATCGTGATTGGAATCACCGTCGAGGGAACCGTCACGATCACGCTGTTGAGAAACGCGTTGCCCATTCCAGCGTTGGACAGCACTGACTGGTAGTTGGAAAGGGTCCATTGGTCGGGTGCGAACGGGTTGAGCAGGGAAGTCCACCACCCGGAGTTGGCGATTTCCAACGGATTGCGGATCGAGGTGACCAGCAGGCCCAGCGTTGGGACAGTCCACAGGAGGCAGATCACTACGACGGCGATGCGCACGGGGCCGTTCTGGAGCAGCGGCGGTCGCCACGCCTTGACGCGCCCGACCTCCCGGGCCACGGGCTTAGCGGACGCGGTCATGCTTCCACCTGCTGTCGTCGGAAGTTGCGAAGGTTGATGTACATCACGGGCAGAACGGCGATGAACAGGACGGTTGCCAGGGAACTGGCGCGACCGTCATCGAAGAACTGGAACATCTCGTGGAACATCCGTACGGCCACCACGTCGTCGCCGAAGCGGCCGCCGGTGAGCGCGTAGACGATGTCGAAGATCTTGAGCACCGCAATCGCGATCGTCGTCGCGACGGTGATGATCGAGCCTCTGATCATGGGCACGATGACCCTGAAGAAGAGCTGACGTTCGGTAGCGCCGTCCAGCCGCGCAGCCTCGATGATCTCAGTCGAGACGCCCTTGATGGCCGCGGAGAGCACGACCATGGCAAAGCCGGTCTGGAGCCAGACCATGATCAAGATCTCGGCATAGATGTTGATCGGGTTCTGCGTCAAGAAGGAGAGAGGCTGGCCGCCCAGGCCGGTGATGACCGCGTTCAGCAGACCGATCTGCGGCTTGCTCGCCGGCTGCCACGTGTACATGAAGCTCCAGATGACCGACGCGCCGACGAGCGAAATCGCCAGTGGCAGGAAGACGAACGTCTTGGCCAGCGCCTCGCGGCGCACGCGGTCAAACAAGCCGGCGATGACCAGGCCGAGGAGGACGCTGCCGCCAGTCGCCACGACCAGCCAGATCAGGTTGTTGCCCAGGATCCCGATGAACTCAGGCGTCGCCAGGGTGCTGTAGTTCGCGAGCGTGAAAACGCCCTTGGCATCGAAGAAGCTGCGGAAGACCGTGCCCACGGCGGGATAGACGAGGAACACCGTGAGCAGCACCAGCGCCGGTCCCACGAATACCCATGGCAGGATCCGGTCGCGCAACTGGGGTCGCAGCTGACTGACCAGCCAGCCCACGCCTATGAAAAGCAGCCAGATGCCACCCACGCCCACGCCCAGTGCGACCAGCGCGAGCAGGATCTTGGAGAACAGCTGATCGCCCTGGCCGTTGCGCAGCGCCAGTGCACCGGAGTTGTTGCCGAGCAGGTCGTAAATCCACGCCAGCAGGTGTTCCCCGCCGTGCGGATCGACGAGAACGGCGATCCCGCCGATGCACAGGACGAAGCCGATCAGGCCGGCGATCGGCAGGATGAACCGACTCAGTGGCTGCGGAGTCTCAGAACGCGCGGCGACAGCCATAAAGTCCTCCCGAGGCGGGAAGTGTAGCGGGGCGCCTCACCCGAAGGTGGAGGCGCCCCGCATTGCTAGACGGTGCTTACTGGGCAGGCCAGCTGGTGTCGATGAGCTGGAGGGTCGCGTCGGTGGTCGGGTTCTGCCCGCCGCCGTTGACCCAGCTGTCCATGTCCGACCAGAAGCTGCCGGTGCCGACTGCCGGGGGCATGATGTCCGAGGCGTCGAAACCTGCGCCGCTTGCGCCGTTGAAGACCTGGGAAGCGACCTGCAGCTTGTAGCTGCCGGCGTACCAGTCCTGCGGCGTCGTGTTGTTGGACGAGATGGCGCTGCCGGCGAGGATCCATGCCTCAAGACCTTGCGGCGTCGCAAGGAATTCCATCGTGGCACGAATCTCAGGCTTGTCGACCATCATGAACATCGAGTCACCGGAGACCTCGACGTTGTTCTGGGTCGGGTCGACGGCGGGGAACGGCATGATGCCGATGTCGCCGTCAGCGCCGATGGTGTACTTCGATGGCTGACCGCTTACGCGCTGATCCGGGAAGAAGTCCGGGCCATACCAGGTCGGGATCTTCTGCATCCAGCACTGCGGGGCTGAGAGGTCCTGATTGAACATCGGGTCCATGGTCGTCTTCTGATCCTGGGCCACGACGCTCTGATAGCCGTTGTAGACGTAACCCGGGGTGAAGAGGATCTTGCCCAGGTAGTTGTCGAGGATGTTCTTGATCCTGGGATCGTCGAACTTGACGGTGTGGTTGATCCACTGGTTGTAGAGATCGAGACCGCCGCTCTTCAGAACGACTTCCTCGACCCAGTCAGTGAGCTGCCAGCCCGTCGCGTCGCCAGGTCCGCCGGCGCTGACGCACCACGGAGCACTGCCATCGGCCACGATCTGGTCGGAAAGCTTGATCAGGTCGGCCCACGTCGTCGGGACTGTGTAGCCCTTGGCCGCGAAGGCCTTGACCGGGTACCAGATCAACGACTTGACGTCCTGCTTGTACGGCAGGCCCCAGATGTTGCTGCCTTCGGTCAGGAATGCAAGCGACGGGTGCTCCGCCTTGAGCTTGTCGACCGGCATGAACGTGGCCAGGTCAATGACCTTGTTCTCGGCCGCATAGGCCAGGATGCCGTTCGGCTGGGCGAGCTGGGCGATGTCAGGCGGTGACCCGCCCTCGATGCGGCTCTTGAGCACTGTCTCGTGGCTCGACGGGACGCTGTCGACGTTGACCGTGATGCCCGTCGCCTTCTCGAAGTCGGCCAGCGAGTTCGTGAAGTTCGTGAGCTCGCCGCCTGTCCACTGGACCTGGATGTCGACCGTCTTGCCAGCGTACGGCATCGTGCCGTCAGAGCCGGGAGTCAGGGCCGTGTCCAGCTCCGTATAGCCGGTCGGCACAGTCGGCACGGCCGGAGCCGCACTCGGCCCCGTGGTCGGCGCTACTGCGGTTGCCGGCGCAACCGTTGCCGTCGCAACCGCGGGCGGCGGTGTTACCGGCGTCGTCGTCTTGATTGCCTGTGAGGCGGGTGGGACTGCCGTCGGCGCCGGCGTCGCAGGCGTGCTCGAGCACGCCATGGCGACGGCGACGGTCACGACCGCCATACCCCACCATCGTCTATTTCGCATTGTTCCTCCTGTACGGTCCGAACGACTGCGTCGTTCGGGATGGATAACTCCCCCCGGAACCTCCGATTCTCTTCCTCCCTTTTCTATCGCTCGCCCACCCCCTCTCGTCTCTCGGCGAGTACGCGGCGGCGAGCGATCGCCGCGACGCCGCGCGCGCCTGCCTCGACGTTGGGCGACAAGATCACGACCCGCGTGTTGGCGAAAGCCGCCTCCACGAGCGGGGATGCCGCGCGCTCGCGGCCAATCGCCTCGAGCACCGGCCGAAGGAGCGCCTCGCCAGCGCCGGCGACGCCGCCACCAATGACGACGTAGCTGACCCCGAGGGTCAGCACCAGGCTGCGGATTGCGCGGGCCAGTCGCTCGGCGACGGTGGTCGCGAGCTCAGCTGCCAATTGATCGCCGGCCTCGGCCGCGCGGAACATGTCGGTCGGTGTCGCATCCGGTCCGAGCGTGCTCTGCCTGCCGCTGGCCAGGGCCTCGCGCGTCATGCGCGCGATGGCCGGCCCGGCCGTGATGTGTTCGAGACAGCCGATCAGCCCACACGCACAGCGGCCATCATCAGGGTCGGCGCTGACGTGGCCGACCTCACCGGCGAAGCCGTTCGCGCCGCGCAGGATGCGGCCGTTGAGGATGATGCCGGCCGAGATGCCAGTGCCCACTGAGAGATAGGCTAGGTCGAGCGGGACATCGCCGGCAGTGCCAGTTGACTCGATCCACGATGCTGCCGCACGGGCGTCGTGTTCGACGTAGCACGGCAGCCCGACCGCTTCCGAGAGCATCGGGCCAAGTTGCATTGGGCTTCCGTCGCGGTTGCCGCCGAGATTGACCGCGAGGCGGATCGTGCCGCTGTCGGGCTCGACGTAGCCGGGCACGGCCACGCCGATCGCCGCGACGCGGTCGCCCTGGTCGGTCGCGCAGCGTGCCACCACGTCGCGGATCAGATCGCTCAACTGTCCGGCGAGACGCGCCGTCTCGGTCGGAACGACATCGTGGAGCAGGACTCGATCGTCCGTGTCGGTCACGACGTAGGCCATCTTCGTTCCGCCTACGTCGATGCCCAGGGTGAGCAACCGGTCGGTGTGCGGGGCGAGTGCGGGCAGCCGTCCGGCGATGGGGTTTGGCATGATCGGCGCGAACGGCATCGTCATCTGGCGAGGGTCAGCCCGAGCTCCTGGGTCATGAGCAGCGCCGAGGCACCGACGACAACGTCGTCATCACGCGTCTCGCCGAGCTCGATGATCGTCTCCCGCGCGAGTATCGGAAGCGCGCTTTTCGCGGTCTGGCGTCGGACCGCGTCGAGCCACTCGTTGCCCAGGTGCGTCGCCTGTCCGATGAGCAGCACGTGGTTCACGTTGAGCGCGGCGATCAGCGCCGCAATGCCCTCGCCGAGCATCCCTGCCGCGCGTATGACGACGCTGCACGCCTGCTCATCACCGGCGCGGAACGCGGCGATGAGCGACTCGTCATCGGTGATCGACGGCACGAGGCGATGCGCCGCCGAGACCATGGCCGACATGCTGGCGACCGTTTCAAGGCAGCCCACGCGGCCGCAACGGCAGCGCTCGACGCGATCCATGGGCGAGATGTCGCCGAAGATCGAGTGGCCGATCTCGCCCGCGCCGGAGCCATCGCCGCTGTACAGCTTGCCGCTCAGGATGATCCCCGCGCCGATGCCCCGGCCGACGCGCACGACGATCAGGTTCTGCGGCCAGGGGATGCTGCCATACGTGCTCTCCGCGACGGCCGCGGCCTGCGAGTCGTTGGCCACGACGGTGGGCATCCCGAAGTGCTTGCTGACCATGCTCCCGAGGGGCATGTCCGACCAGTCGAGATTCACCGACCAGCGCACGACGCCTGAGCGCGAATCGACCAGCCCGGGGGCACCGATGCCCACGCCGAGGAGGGAGCTCTCGCCGTTGCGCCGGATCAGGCTGTCGATCAGGCCATAGACGACTTCGACCGCGTCGTTGCCCTTGCGCCCGTCGAGCGAAACCTGGGCCGACTTGATGACGCCGCCACGCAGGTCGACGAGGGCACCCGAGAAAACGGACTCGCCCAGGTCGAGGCCAATTGCGTGCCTGCCGTCGGGCCTGACGCGGAGCATGATCGGTGCCTTGCCGCCGGTTGAGACGCCAGGTCCCAGCTCCTCGATCAGGCCATCGCGCAAGAGCTCCGCGACCAGAGCGGAGACGGACGTGCGCGTCAGGCCCGTCAAACGGGCAAGCTCGGCGCGGCTTATCTGTGCCCGGTCATAGATCGCGCGCAGAACCAGCTGCTGGTTGAACGCGCGGGTCTGCCGGTGCGTGGCCTTCTCGGGCAGATTCGACATGTCCCTCACACTGCCGGCCGGTCGCCTCGCGCTCTCCTCGGCCTCCCGCGATGCTCCCCCACCGCGTGCGGCACTGCGAGCTACGACTGGTCAGTGACGGGTACTTTGTAAGCCATAGGGTCGTGCTTTGTCAAGGCAATGAACGAAGGTTGACCTGGGCGCCGCTGGGTTCGTCTCGTCACTTTCCAGCATCACCGAACGGATGCTGTGTCGAGCGCATGGAAGCGGGCTCGCGGTAAGCCGATTCTGGCTTGATACGCAACAAATGACCAGTGCGCGCGGCCGAACTGGCGTTCGCGTCCAGTGATGCGCAACAAATCCAGGTGGTTCGGCCAGGACTGGCGTTTGGCGTCGCCTGATGCCGCAATCGGGGCGTCAGCGTGAGATCAGGCGCTGGTACCAGCGTGCGCTCTGCTTCGGCGTCCGGCGCTGAGTCGCGTAGTCGACGTGGACCACCCCGAAGCGCTTGGAGTAACCGAAGCTCCACTCGAAGTTGTCCATCAACGACCAGACGAAGTAGCCGCTGAGCGGAACACCGACGTCGATCGCGTCGGCAGCCTTCGCCAGGTGGCGGGCCAGGTACGACTGGCGGTCCGCGTCGTGGATCGTGCCGTCCGCCGCGACCAGATCGGGATACGCGGCGCCGTTCTCGCTGATGATCACGTCCTTGGGCTGATACGTCTCGTTGACCCAGACCAGGCTCGCCGACAGGCCGGCAGGCTCGACCTCCCAGTCCATCTCGGTCAGCTCGACGCCCGCGCGTGGCCTGACCTGCCAGTCGAAAGGCTTGTCCGAGCGCGCGCTGACGGTCTCCTGGCGGTAGTAGTTGATGCCGACGTAGTCGAGGTCGCCCGCCGGCGGGGTCGACAGCTCGACGCCGTCGAGATGGCCGGCGGCTTCGTGGGCACGGACGCCGAGCTCCGGGTAGCCGCGGCCGAAGAGTGGGTCGAGGAACCACGTGTCGCGCGTGGCGCGATATTCGGCCGTGGCGCGAGCGTCCTGCTCCGAATCGGTGGCCGGCGCGAAGTGGTTGATGTCGACGGCCAGGCCGATGCGCGCACGCGGCACCTCGCTCCGGATCGCCTCGACCGCTGCCGCGTGCGCGCGCAGCTCGTTGTCGGCGACGCGCATCGCCGTTGGCCAGTCACGCACTCCCGGGGCGTGGAGGCCATCCGTGTGCGCCAGGAATGCGAACACGGCCGGCTCGTTGAACGTCATCCAGTCGCTGATCGAGTCGCCCAGGCGCGACGCGACGAGGTGGGCGTAGTCGGCGAATTGGCCGACGATGTCGCGATTGCCGAAACCTCCGCGGTCCTGCAGTGCCTGCGGCAGGTCCCAGTGGAAGAGGTTGACCACAGGCTCGATGTCGTTGGCGCGAAGCTCGTCGATGAGGCGTCGATAGAAGTCGATGCCGCGTTGATTGGCCGTGCCACTGCCGGTTGGGAAGATGCGCGGCCACGCGATGCTGAAGCGATAAGCGTGCGCGCCGAGCTCGGCCATCAGGCGCACGTCGTCTCGGTAGCGGTGGTAGTGGTCGCAGGCGACATCGCCCGTGTCGCCGTTGTGCGTCTTGCCCGGCGTATGCGAGAAGGTGTCCCAGATCGATGGGCCGCGGCCGTCCTCCGTCACGGCCCCCTCGATCTGATAGGCCGATGCGGCAAAGCCCCAGCGGAAGCCATCCGGGAAGCGCTGGGCAAGCTTTTCCGGGTTCTCTTCGTATTCTTCGGCGTCTCTCACGCGCCTATTGTGACGGCGCCGCCGTAGGCTCAGGTTCGGGGGCGCTCGGTTCGGTGTCGGCGTCGGTGTCGGCATCGTCGGCCGCGGCCGTGCCCTCGCGCGGCAGAGTCAGGGTGAACGTGGCGCCGCCGCCGGCCGTGTTCGAGTAGTCAATCTCGCCGCCGTGCGCCGCTGCGACGGACGCAGCGATCGACAGGCCCAGGCCCGACCCGCCGCGATCCCGGCTGCGCGCCGTGTCGGCGCGATAGAAGCGATCGAAGATGTGCTCGACGTGCGCCGGGTCGATGCCCGGCCCGTGGTCGGCTACACGCAGGCTGGTCGATCCGTTGCGCGCCGACAGCGCGACCTCGACCGGTGCGTCGGGCGGAGTGTGCACGCGGACGTTGGTGAACAGGTTGCCGATGACCTGGCGCAGACGATCCTCGTCGCCGCTGACGACGACGTCGGGCTGCACGGAGGCATCGATCGGCCGTTCAGGCTCGACCGCGCGCAGGTCGAGCAGCGCATCGTTGACCAGGTCGCTGAGTGGCACCTCGTCATGGCGCAGCGGCCGGCCCTGGTCGAGCCGGGCGAGCAGGAGCAGGTCCTCGACGAGCGCCGCCATGCGCCGGCTCTCGCTGCCGATGCGCGCCATTGCCTGGCGCACGGCATCCTCGTCGGCCAGGCCGCCGGCGCGGTACAGCTCCGAGTAGCCGCGCACCGCGGTCAACGGCGTGCGCAGCTCATGTGACGCGTCGGCCACGAACTGGCGCAGCTTGCGCTCGCTGCGCTCCTTGGCCAGCAGCGCCGAATGCTGGCCGTCGAAGAGGCCCTGGATCTGGTCGAGCATGGTGTCGAAGGCATGGCCCAGGCGACCTATCTCCGATCCGTCGTCGGGCACGCCGACGCGCTGTGACAGGTCGCCTTCCGAGATGCGCTCGGCGGTTGTGGTCATGCTCTCGAGCGGACGCAGGTCGCGCCGGATGATGAACCAGCCGACGATCAGGATCAGTGCCAGCACCGCGAGGCCGACGATGATCAGCGTCCGCGTCAGCACACCGATCGAGTTCTCGACGCCCTGCATCGGCGCCGCGAGCACGGCGATCACCGGTTGCGGCCCGATGTGGCCGGGCACCGCCAGGACGCGATAGTCGAGCGATCCATCGACAGCGGGAAGCTCGACGATCCTCGTCGGCAGGCGGGTCGGATCGTTGCCGGGGATCTGGGGCAGTGGATCGGGTGCCGACGCAATGCCCGAGGGCAGTTCGCTCAGCTGGTCGCCGTCGCTGTCGTATATGAGCAGCGCGAAGCGGCGCCCCGTCGGATCGTTATCACTGCCCGTCGGCGCCGTCGAGATGTCGGCACTGGTCGCAGTGCTGAGGTCGGTGTCGAGCTGATCGACCAGGCTCTGCCGGGTCAGACTGATGACCAGCGCGCCGGAAACAAGCAGCGCGGTCGCGAGCAGCAGGCCGAGCGCCAGCAGCAGCCGCGCTCGAAGAGTCGGTCGGATCGTGTCAGGCAGCCTCGGCGCGCAGCGTATACCCGAAGCCACGCACGGTGCGGATCAACGGGTCGTGGTGCGCGTCGAGCTTGCGTCGCAGGTAGCTGATGTAGGTCTCGACGACGTTGTCGTCGCCGTTGAAGTCGTATTGCCAGACGTGGTCGAGGATCTGCTGCTTGGACAGAACCCGCTCGGAATTGAGCAGCAGGTAGCGCAGCAGCCGGAACTCGGTCGGCGACAGGCGGACCTCCGCGCCCGAGCGCCACACCTGGTGGCGGTCCTCGTCGAGCTCAAGGTCGCGGTAGCGCAGGCGCTGCGTCTCGTTGTCGGCGTCGACTGTGCGCGTGCGCCGCAGCAGCGCGCCGATGCGCAGCGTCAGCTCCTCGAGCGAGAACGGCTTGGTCACGTAGTCGTCGCCGCCACGGATGAAGCCCGTGACACGGTCATCCTCGGCATCGCGCGCGGTCAGGAAGATGACCGGCACAAAGTCGCCGTCCGCGCGCAGCCTGCGGCAGACCTCGAAGCCGTCGATGTCGGGCAGCATCACGTCGAGCACAACCACGTCGGGCGGCGTTCGCGAGGCGGATTCGAGCGCGCCCATTCCAGTTCGTGCCGTTGTCACCTCGTAGCCCATGTAACGCAGGGCGGTCGAAAGCAGCTCGGTGATCGACGACTCGTCATCGACCACGAGCACGCGTCCGACGGGCTCGGCCCGGTTGCCGATGTTGGAGGGGAGGGCTTTCACGACTGGGAATAAGACTCCTTCGGACTGTGAACTCGCTGTGAGTTGACCGTCGGAATGGTGTGGCGAAAGACTCACAGGAATCTCCCAGAGCGCGTTGTGCCTTTGCCAAGCCGCGGACTCCAGTATTCGCAATTGAAGAGACGACCAAGCGTCGATGGGCAAGTCGCTCACCTGGTCCCTCTCCCTCCTCCTCCAAGGGTGGGTGGCTTCCGGCGCTTGGCTCGACTCTCTCCTCCCCACGCGGTGACCACTCCCTCGGTCGCCGCTGCCTGCGAGCCGGCGCTAGACGCCCGATGCGTGCGTTCGCGACCTGCGCGGCTTGCTCACGCACACCGAGTGCGCTCGCTCCGCTGCTCGGGTGCGCCTTCGGCTCGGGCGCCAGTCGCGGCGCCTGACGTCGGCGTTTGCCGCCTAGCGTCGGCGTCTGCCGCCTAGGGGTCAGTGGACCTGGCCGTGGCCGGGTTCACTGCCTCTTTCGCGCAGGAAGCGCTCGATGTCGCTGATCAGCTCGTCGCCCGCGGGCAGGCGCGACTCGTCGACCATCGTCTCGAGCCGCTCGACGTAGGTGCGCGTCTTCTCGTCGTCGGCCGTGGCCGCATCGAGCCGGTTGCGCAGCAGGGTGGCCTCTGAACGCAGCGCGCCGACCTCGATCGGCACGTCAAGGTGCTGGCTGAGCGTTTCGAGCAGCGCGATCGCGGCCGGCGCGTACTCGCCGCTGATGTAGTGCGGGACCTGCGCGAAGTAGCCGATCGTGGGCACGCCCGCATCTGCGATCGAGATGTCGAGCACGGAAACGCACGCCGCGGGGACGCGCAACAGGCCGGCCGGCCCGGGCTGGACGTTGGCGCGCAGCAGGCCGGGGCTGGATTCGGTGCCCAGGATCGGCACCGGCCGCGTATGGGGCACGGCCGCCGGGATGGCACCCAGCGTGATCCATTGGGCCACGTCCAGCTGGCGCGAGAACGAGATCAGGTCATCGGCCAGCTCGCGCCAGCGAAAGTCAGGCTCCGGTCCGCTGAGCACGAGCACGTCGCGATCGTGCAGGACCGTGCGCCGGACGGCCAGCTCCGGCCAATCGAGGTTCGACGGCCGGCCGTCGACGATGTCCAGTGTGGGCCGCCGGGCGCGATAGTCGTACAGGACGTCCGCCTCGAAGGTCGCCACTGCCCGGGTGTCCGAATCGACGATCGCCTCGAGCGCGTTGGTCGCCGCGGAGCCCGCGTCGACCCAGGCGTCGAATGCGACGACGACCGTCGGCGCGACGATGTCGTGCAGGTCATGGATGCGCAGGAGAGCCACGCACGAAGGATAGGCCGAGGCGCCATTGAGGCCCTTCGATCACAGTCGGCGCCGAGGCTTGCGCAGGATGTCCGCCGCGGGTCCGTTGAAGAGCAGCTCGATCAGCTCGACGAAAAGCTGCTCGACGTCGAAGTCGGCGCGCTGGCGCACGAACCAGTCGTGGACGTTGTGCAGGTCGCGGTAAAGCAGGTCCGGCGCGTGCGGGTTGTTGAATGAATCGACCGCCTGCGGAAAGTCGATGACGACCAGCCGGCCGTGCCACCAGAGCATGTTGTAGACCGACAGGTCACCGTGAACGATGTGCGCACCTGCCAGCGCGCGCAGGGTGTCAAGGAGCTGGTCGCGGGCTGCGCGCGCCTCGTCGGTCGAGAGATGCGCGCTGGCAACTCGGGGCGCGGCCCCGCTGGCGTCGCCGATGTACTCCATGAGCACGCCGTCCTCGGTCAGCTCGACCGCGAAAGGCACGGACGCGCCGGCAGTCCAGGCCTTGTCGAGCGTCTCGAACTCGAGCGCCGGCCACGCCGCCGCAGCGAGCTCGTGCCCGAATTTCGAGTTCTGCTCGAGGGCCTTGCGGTCACGCGTCTTGAGCGCCCAGCCCGCGGAGTAGACAGAGTCGGCGCGATAGATCGTGCCCTTGCTGAAGCCGAGCGCCTCGAGCTCGCCCTTCTTCGGATAGCGCGGCCTGTAGCGCTTGTGGGCAAGCAGGCACGACGAGCCGTCGTCACCGACGCGCTCGACCAGGAAGACCTCGGCCTCCTTGCCCGACTTGAGCACGCCGGCGTCGCGGTCTTCGTATGAGTGAGTGATCAACCAGGGTGGCGCCGGCCGTTCATCGGCCAGCAGGTGAAGAGACAACGCAAAGCTCCGGGTACGTGTTGGGGACAACGCGACGGCACACGCCGGCCGTTCCGGAGTTCGAGTTGAAAAAAGACGAGTGAGCGAATGCCTCGCTCAGGACGCGCGGCGCTGAACGCGCGCGCGGCGGGCTAGTTGCCCGGGTCGACCTCCGGCCGGCAGGAAAGGGCGGTCGCAATGACAGTCATTGAACGTCTCCTTTCGAGCTCTGGCGGTAGGTGAGAGGTGGCAGTGTGCCCGATCCACGTCCGCAGCGCAAGCCGCATCACGTCTCGAGCGGGCCGCGTCGCCGCGGAAGCCAGCCACCACGGCCGGCGCGCACGTTGACAGGCTCGATGACGAACACCTCGCGCGGGTTCTCGCGCCGGCCATAGGGGGCGCCCGTGTAACGCACGGACATCCGGTCGATGAACTCGAGGTCCACGTCCGGGTGGATGTCAATGACGCGGCCACGGACAATGACGAAACGCCAGTCGTCGTAGTGATCCACGACCGAAACCGAGACCTGCGCGTTGGCGCGCCAGTTGGCGCCCTTGCGCGAGCCAACGGGCGAGCTGGTCAGCACGTGCTCGCCGTCCCAGTCGATCCACATCAGGTTGGTGGCGATGCCGCCATCGTGGCGCAGCGACGAGACGCTGCCGATGTGATCAGTGGTCAGCAGGTAGAGCAGATCCTCGGGGACCTTCAGCGGTTCGTCGTTCATGGGGCATCCTGTACGTGGTCAGAAGTTGGCCTCCCATTGTCGTCGCATCGAGCGGTCGTGCGAACCAGAAGCCCTGCCCGAGCGTGCAGTCGAGGGCGATCAGCAGCCGCAACTGCTCGCTCGTCTCGATCCCCTCGGCCGTCACGGCCAGGCCGAGACCGCGCGCGAACGCGATCGTCGCGCTGACGATGGCCGTCTTCTCGCGCTCGACGCCCAGGCCCTGGATGAACGAGCGGTCGATCTTGAGTCCGTCGACTGGCAGCTGGCTCAGGTAGCTGAGCGCGGAATAGCCGGTGCCGAAATCGTCGATGACCACGTGCACCCCGAGTGAGCGCAGGCGACGCAGAGCGGCGATGGCGACTGTCTCATCGCCCAGCATCATGCTCTCGGTGATCTCGAGCGTCAGGCAGTCGGCGGGCAGGCCACTCTCGGCGAGCGCCGCCTCGATGCCGTCGACAAAGGACGTTTCGATCACCTCGCGCGCCGACGTGTTGACCGACACGCGCAGGTTGCGTTCAGACTTGTGCTCGAGCTGCCAGCGCCGCGCCTGGCGGCACGCCTCGTTGACGACCCATGCACCGATGTCGACGATCTGGCCCGATTCCTCGCTGGCGTCGATGAAGTCGCCCGGATCCAGCTCACCACGCTTGGGATGGCGCCAGCGCACGAGTGCCTCGACCTCCGTGATTCGGCCGGAGGCAAGCTCGACGATGGGTTGGTAGCGGACGAAGAATTCGCCGCGCGCGACCGCGGCGCGCAGCTCGGCATCCATCTCGAGCCGTGCGAGCTGGTGGGCGAGCATTGACGGCTCGAAGACGGCGACAACGCCACGGCCGTTGGCCTTGGCCCGGTACATGGCGGTATCGGCGTCACGGAGCAGCTCGTCGGCGTTGAGCAGCTCGTCGTCCCGGTCGATCGCCAGGCCGATGCTCGCGCGCACTGACACCGAGCGGCCGTCGATATCGAGCGGATCGGACAGGGCGGCCAGGACGCGCTGTGCCGTCACGTACGCCTCGGCCTGTCCGGCCACGTACTCGAGCAGGATCCCGAACTCGTCGCCACCCAGGCGGGCGACCGTGTCGCCGGCACGCAGCACGCTGCACAGCCGTTCGCCGACCGCCTGGAGCACCGCGTCACCCGCGGCGTGGCCCAGCCCGTCATTGACGAGCTTGAAGCGGTCGAGATCGAGGAAGAGAACCGCCATGTGGAAACCGGTGCGTTCGCGGCGCGCCAGCGCGTGCTCGATCCGATCGGCAAACAGGCGGCGGTTGGGCAGGCCGGTGAGCGGGTCGGTCAGCGCCGCGCTGATCAGGCGCTCGTTGATTGCCGCGTTCTCGAGGGCAATCGCTACATGGTTGGCGAAGAGCTTGACGAGCTCAAGGTCCTCGTCGTCGAACTCGTGCGCGGTGCGGTACAGGTTGAGCGCGCCGATCACGCCTTCTGCGCTGCGCACGGGCGCCACGATGAGCGACTCTTCCTCATCGTTCGGCGTGCCCGGAACGTCGATGGCGCGTGGGTCGCGGCCCGTGTCATTGATGCATTCGGCGTCGCCCTTGCCGATCACGTCGCCGGTAATGCCCTCGCCGAGGCCGGGCCGGGTGATGAGGATCTGGTCGGCATAGGGATTGCGCGCGAGCACGGGCACGAGGCAATTGTTCGGGCGGTCGACGAGGTAGATCGTGAGCGTGTCGAACGGAACGACCTCGGCGAGCGTGTCGGCGATGGCCTCGAAGACCTGGTTGCGGTCGCGCGTGAGAAGGAGCCGCTCGGTGATCGCCAGCAGCTGGCGCTGGCTGGCAAGTCGTCGCTCGAGGGCCGCGCCGCGCCGCTCGAGCTCTTCGAGCTGGCGCGCATTGGACAGCGCGACCGCGGCCTGCGCGCCGACGATCTCGGCCAGGCGCAGGTCGGTGGCGTCGAACGCGCCAAGGCCCAGCCGCGTCAGCTGCAGCACGCCCAGGACCTCGTCCTCGTAAACGAGCGGCACCACGATCATTGATTCGTCGACGTCGTCCGTGTCCGGGATCTTGGCCCCGCGTGGATCGTGGCGCACGTCAGGAACGATCTCGGCGACGCGCGACGCAGCCACGTGTCCGGCGAGGCCGCGCCCGATCTGGATGCGCACCCGTTCAGGCGTCTCGTTCGCGTAGTGCGCAACGGTGTTGCGCAGGACGACCGCCTCGAGGAAGAGCTGGTCCTTGGACACGATGAAGAAGCGCAGGCCCTGCCAGTCGATGACCGAGTTGATCTCGCTCGCGACTGCCTCAGCGACGGAGCGCACGTCGCGCGAGCGGCTCAGCTTGCGCGACAGCGCCTCGATGCGCTCGAGCTGCTGGCTCCAGCGCCGGGCATCGGACAGCAGGCGCGGCGTCTGCTCATCGAGCGGCGCGCCGGGCTCTTCCGGTCGTGCTGAGTGAGCACGGCCTGTCCGTGTGGTCGTGGTGTGCCATTTATCTGGCGCGGTGGAGTGCAGACGGAACCCCTTGATGACACTTGGGCGGTGTTGCGCACACGCTACGAGTCCGCCGACCCAGGCGCGAGTGAGCCGATGGCTGAACGGGCTAGGCTGATGGTCCGGGTCCCTGTCTGCCATGCGCGCCGCGCGAGCGCCGGCCGCCGGCGGCGGCTGGGGTCAGGTCACCCAGTAACCGACTGCCTCACGGACCATGAACGCCACGGCCAGGAATATCGACAGGGCCAGCCAGGCGTAGTTGAACGAGCGGTAGCGCAGGCCGATCACGGCAAGGATGACGATGACCGGGAACAGCGCGAGCGCGTGGCGTGACGCCGAGAACCAGGCAATGCCGGTGCTCATCGAGAAGAGCAGGCCCGCGGCCGTGTACGCGGCATACGACCGTGGCACGAGCCGGACTCCGACGATGAGTACGACGACCATCGCGACCATGCCCACAAAGTCCGTCACGGCGTACGTCCAATCGAACATCTGCAGCGGTCCCCGGATGTAGCCGATGAGCACGTCCCATGGCGCGTGCAATCCGCGCCCCCAGCTCGTGCCGCCGTGGATATAGGCGAGCGGATCGTTGAACAGCCACCACTCATAGCCGACGAGGATCGCCACGCCGAACGGTGGGCCAACGAGCGCCAGCCATGACCGCAGCCTGGCGCGCTGTCGGTACAGCTCGATCGCGATCGGGATGACCAGCAGCACACCGAACGGCCGTGTCAGCGCAGCCAGCGCGCCTGCCAGGCCGCTGCGCGCCCATTCGCCGGCGCGCGCGTGGTAGAAGCTCGCAACAGCCGCGGCCAGAAAGACGGGCTCGGCGTAGACCGACGACAGGAACAACGTTGTCGGGAACACGAGGACATAGA
Source organism: uncultured Anaerolineaceae bacterium (assembly GCA_964475245.1). Lineage (GTDB taxonomy): Bacteria > Chloroflexota > Limnocylindria > Limnocylindrales > CSP1-4 > JALYGJ01. Next base: position 79,019 of record CAYYVV010000001.1, read on the forward strand.
GCACGACGCGGCGCGCGAGAGTGAGCGAGAAGTCGCGCGCGATGAGTGCCGAGAGGTAGAGCAGCGCGACGAACAGCGCGACGTTCGAGATGAGGAAGCCGACGATCGCGCCGCTCTCGATGTCGACGCGCCCGACAAGCACGAGAACGAGCCTGATCAGGGCCGGGTAGAGCGGAAAGAATTCGATGTTCGAGTAGGCCTGCGTGGGCGGCTCGAAGCCAGTTACGGCGATGTTCACGTAGTGCTGCGCGTCCCACTGCGCCCACATGTCGAGCAGCGGCAGATGGGGCACGAGGTCGAGATGGCGCGGTCCGATGGGCAGGACAGCGAGCGCGACGAGCCCGATCAGCATCAGTGCGACGCGTGTGCCCACGAGCAGCCCCAGGTCGTACAGCCACTCGGAGCGCACGACCCGTGAAAGCGTCACCCGCGCAGTGTGACGTGTCGTTTGGCTGGAGACCAACGCGCAAGCAGCAGGAGCGAACGCTGCTCCTGACCAGCGCAACTGCCGACTAGTGCTCAATACTTGCGTTTGTAGAAGTCGGTCTTTACTATTCGCAACAGCGAGTTGCTAGAGGTAATACGTTCCGATGCAAGTGTTCAAGAATCGTGACTTCCGGCTACTGTGGATCGGGGAGGCGATCTCGACTCTCGGCGACCAGTTCGCGCTGATCGCGCTGCCCTGGCTCGCGCTCGTGCTGACCGGCAGCGGCATTGCCCTCGGAACGGTGCTGGCACTCATGGCCGTGCCCCGCGCTGCACTGATGATCATCGGCGGTGCCTACACCGACCGTCTCTCGCCGCGCCGGGTCATGCTCGTTTCGAACGCGGTCCGCCTCGTGGCTGTCCTGCTCCTTGCCGGCGTGGTGCTCGCGGGCGCGGCGCAGCTCTGGATGCTGTATGCCTTCGCCCTCGTCTTCGGCATCGCCGACGCCTTCTTCTTCCCGGCGCAGACGTCGATCGTTCCAGCCCTCGTGCCGAGCGAGCAGCTGGGCCAGGCGAACGCCATCGTCCAGGGCACGGCCCAGCTGAGTGTCTTCCTCGGTCCGGCAATCGCCGGCGTGATGATCGCCGTGCTCGGTTCATCGGCCGCGTCACCGAGCACGGCCGGGATCGGCGTCGCATTCCTGATCGACGCGTTGAGCTTCGTCGCCTCGCTCGTGACGTTGTGGCTGATCCGGCGCGTGGCACAGACAGCGGCCACGCAGGCAGCGTCCGTCGTGTCGGCCATCGGCGAGGCGGTGCGCTTCATCTGGAACTGGCCTTCGATGCGCCTCATCGTGGTCCTCTCGATGCTCCTGAACTTCCTGATCGTCGGGCCGATCGAGGTGGGCATGCCGGTCCTTGCCTACACGCGCCTGCCAGAGGGCGCGGCCGCCTTCGGAACGATCACCGCCCTGTTCGGGCTCGGGTCGCTGATCGGCCTCGGCGCGGCCGCTGCGCTGCCCGCGCCTCGGCCGTCCCTGTTCAGCACGGTCGCCATTGGCGCCATCGCGCTTGCCGGAGTTTTCCTCGCCCTGATGGGCACGGTCTTCGCGACGCTGCCCGCGCTCGCCGTCGCGTTCGTCATCGGCGTGACGCTCGGCTTCAGCAACCTGATGACCATGACCTGGATCCAGCGTCGCGTGCCCGGCACGCTGATGGGTCGGGTGATGAGCGTCCTGATGCTCGGCTCGCTGGGGCTCGTGCCGGTCTCAGAGTTCATTGCCGGCATCTTTGTCCAGGCCAACCTGTCCGGCCTGCTTCTCGTCGGCGGCGGGGGAATGGCGGTCCTGGCATTGATCTCGTTGCTCTCGCCGGCCATTCGCTCGATGGGCCATGAGCCGACCATCGAACAGGGCGGGAGTGCCGCGGCCGCCGCCTGATTGCGAAAACCCAACCAACAGGGAGGCAACCCAAAGGATCTCTTCGTCGTCATGGCGGAACCGCGGGGCTTCCGCGTGTCGACGACTCCTGAAGAGGTCCGCCATGAAGCTCCGACTATCCCTGCTCATGCTGCCGGCGATCCTGGCGCTGGCCTGCGGCTCCACTCTGCCAACCTCCGCCCCGACCATTCGCCCCAGCCTCGTGCCGGCGGCGAGCCCTACGACGGCGCCAACCGTCACCCCGACGCAGCCACCGGTGTCCGTCCCCACGCCGACTCCGACTGAGCAGCCATCACCGACACCTGCGGGCGCGACCCTGCTTCTGGAGGTCACCACTGAGGGCGGCTTCATCGCGCCGTCCGCGCACCTCGGCCAGCTGCCCGACGTCATCGTCGACACGGCCGGCGATATCTACACGGCCGATCCGAACGCGGCGGGCAGCAGCCTGATCCCGCAGGCTGTCGTGCGCAGTGTCGGTGCCTCTGGAGCGCAACAGATCATGGCTGCGGTCAAGGCCGCCGGTCTCGACACTGCCAACCGAGACGGCGGTGGCCCGGGCAACCCAGATGCGGGCGTGACCGTGTTCACCGTCGAGATCGACGGGCAGGAGATCGTCAACAGGATCACCGGCGGGGGCGCACCCGGCCCCGGCCACCCCGGCGGCTCGCCCGATCCGGCGCTGGATCTTCTGGCGCGCCTCCAGGATCCTGGCGAAACATGGGGCGCTGCCAACGTCACGGCGACACCCTTCGTGCCCACCGCGTACAAGATCTACGAAGCGCCCAACACGAGCGGTGCCGCGAACACGATCGATTGGCCGCTGGCCGTATCGCTCGCCACGTTCGGCACGCCCGCCACGCCCGATCTCGGCATCACCGGCCTGCGTACCGGCGTCGCCTTCGGCGAGGATGCGACGAAGCTCGACTCGGCGGCGGCTGGCGCGACGACCGACACTGTCTTCGTGTCCGACAACCAGCAGTACCAGGTCTGGATCCGCCCGCTTCTGCCACCCGAGCTCGCCCAGTGAAGAGGGGCGCGCGGCGCAGCTTCGAGCGCACGAAGCCCGTCGCTGCGCCGCGCGCCTACTCGACCAACTCGCCGCCGCCGGCCGCCTTGCCGCCATCCGGCCGTGGCGGCTGGGACAACCTGCGCCGGCTGCCGGTTGCGGCGGTTGCGCTCCTGCCACTGCGCGTCTTCTTTGGCCTGACGTTCCTCTACGCGGGCCTCGACAAGATCCTCGATCCGGACTTCTTCAATGCCGCGAGCTCGTCATCGATCCAGGCCCAATTCCTGATCTATGAGCGCGTCTCGCCGCTCGGGCCGGTCGTGCACCTTGTCGAGCCGGTCGCACCGCTGCTCGGCGCGCTGATCGCGCTGGGCGAGATCGCCGTCGGCATCGGCGCGCTGAGCGGGCTTGCATTTCGGCTGGCGGCCGTCGGCGGCGCGCTGATCTCGGCGCTCTTCTTCCTGACCGCGTCGTGGACGACGCACCCGTATTACTTCGGCAATGACCTGCCGTACGCCTTTGGCTGGCTGACGCTTGCCCTCGCCGGGCACGGCGACCTGCTCATCGTGCATCTCGGTCGTTCAGCTGCTCAGGCCGGGGCTGCGAACGTGGATCCGCGGCGCCGGGCCGTGCTCCAGGTTGGCGCGCTTGCGGCCGTGACATTGCTCGTCGGCGGAGTCTTCGGCGCGATCCGGCTGATCCGCAACGAGCCGCCCAGGAGCGCCGATGCGGGCGACGGCGGTGGTGGCCCGAGTCCGGGCCCGACATCGGTGCCAACGACGGCTCCATCGGGCGCGCCGTCGCCCGCTGCCAGCGCACCGCCGGGCATCGCGATTGCGACGATCGCCCAGGTCCAGAGCGCCGGCGCGCGCCGCTTCACGGTGCCGATCACGGCGCCGGCGCCGCTTCCGGCCGGAGATCCGGCACTCGTCATCGCCCTGGCCGACGGCTCATTCGCAGCCTATGACGCGCTGTGCACCCACGAAGGCTGCCGGGTGAACTACGACAAGACGGCCGCGGTGATCTTCTGTCCGTGCCACAGCGCGGAGTTCGACCCGGCCAACCACGCGGCGGTCCTTGGCGGCCCGGCGCCTCAGCCCCTGCTCGAGCTGCCACTCATCGTCAACCAGGCTGACGGAACGATCGCCCTGGCTATCTCCTAGCGCTGCTCATCGACCCAGAACGTGTCATGCCGCGGACAGAAAGCCGCGGCCC
>CAYYVV010000001.1:83204-118886 GCA_964475245.1 uncultured Anaerolineaceae bacterium
CCGCGCAGGCGCTTGAGCACGAGCCGATCGCGCAGGCCCGCGACGGCGTTGGGCACGTCGACGAACGCCGTGACGCCAATGCCGTAGACCGCCATGGCACACGCGAAGAAGAAGGCGAATGGCATTCCGAACGGCTGCGGGCCGGCGTTCGCTGACGTTGAGGTCATGAATGCGTACAGCGCGACGGGCATGCCGACGGCAAAGACGACCCAGCCCAAATCGCGCCGCGAATAGCGGATCGACCAGATCGTCTGATCGACGATCACCGCCAATCGCGTCGGGCGCGGATAGGTCCGGGCTGAAATCGGTGCCAGTCGATTGCGCGCCGCCGTCACGTCGTCGTCGGGCGCCTGGGCGATCCGCGGCTGAACGCGCGGCTCGCGGCGCATGGCCCATGCCGCAACGGCGAGGCCCAGGACGCCCCACACAGCGACCGCGGCGATCTCGTCGAATTCCCAGCCGCTGCCGCTCAATGCCGGGCTGAACTGGTCAAGAAGCGGGTTGAGGATGTGGATCGGTGGGAACAGATTGCCTGTCGTCGTCATCCAGTCCGGCTGGTTCGAGCTCAGCGTGAACAGGCCCGAGACGAAGCTGACCGCGAGCGCGGCGCCCACCGCGAACGTCTGCGCGAACGATGCGGTTCGTGACAGCGCGCCGACGGCGAGTCCGAGCGCGGCGAACGTGGCGATGCCCACGACGAGCGTCACGATCGTTGCCGGGAGCGTGCGCCAGATGATCTGGACGTCCCACATGAGCATTCCGATGGCGAACATGACGATGACCGACGCGAGCGAGAGGAGCACCGCGCCGCCGACGCGCCCGACGAGGTACATCCAGGTTGGGACGGGCGAGCCTTCGATGCGCTTGAGCAGATGGCGCTCGCGCGCCTCGGCCAGGCTGCGCGCCACGGGCGGAAATGCGGCGAACATGATGCCCATCAGGGCCGCGGCCGGCGTCACGAATTGCATCACTGGCGCGCCGCTGTCCGCGTCGACCTGCTCTCCGGCCAGTGCGCCCACGATGAGCAGCCATGCGAGCGGCAGGACGAAAGTGAAGATGAGCACGATGCGGCTGCGCCACAGCTCGCGCGTGGCGTAGCTGATCTCGTCGAGCACGAGCTCGACGGTGGAGGTCCGACCGGCATGAACGCCGTGCAGCGTCGGCACGGCCGACGCGCCGGTCATGCCACTGCCTCCGGCACCTTCTCCTCGTGGCCGACCAGCTCCAGGTACGTGTCCTCGAGCGACGGCCGTGTCACGGTCAGTGACGGAAACTCGATGCCCTGCTGCTCAGCCCAACCCGTCAGGCAGCTCAGGGCATGTGTCGGATGGTCGGTCTCGAGCTCCCAATCCTGTCCGTCGTGATCGAGCTCGCCGCCCAGGCCGGGCAGCTCGGGTGGCTCGAGGCCCTCGGGCAGGCGGAAGGCGACAACCGAGCCGTGCTCCCTTTGCTGCAGCTCGGCCGGCGTCCCGAGAGCGATGAGTCTGCCGTGGACGATGACCGCGACGCGATCGGCAAGGTGCTGGGCCTCGTCCATGTAGTGCGTCGTGAGCAGGACGGTCTTGCCCATCGAGCGCAGGCTGTCGATCAGCTCCCACGCCTTCCGCCGCGCGGACGGGTCGAAGCCTGTCGTCGGCTCGTCGAGAAAGAGAAGATCGGGGTCGCCAACCAGGCCCAGCGCGAGGTCGAGCCGCCGGCGCTGTCCGCCGGACAGCGTGCTGACCTTGGCGTTGCGCTTTTCGCTCAGGCCCGTGAGCTCGATCACGTCGTCGACGCCAAGGCGGCGCGGGTACATCCGGCTGTACAGCGTCACCAGCTCGCGCGGCGTGAAGTCCTCGTCGAAGCCCGCCTCCTGGAGGACGATGCCGATCCGCTCGCGGAACTCGCGGCCGCCGGTCTGCGGGTCGTAGCCGAGAACGCTGATGGTTCCGGCGGTTCGGTCGCGATGGCCCTCGAGGATCTCGACCGTGGTCGTCTTGCCGGCGCCATTCGGCCCGAGCAGGGCGAATATCTCCGACTCGTTGATCGTGAACGACAGATCGTCGACGGCGGTCAGAGCTCCGTACTCCTTGCGCAGTCCCTCTACGACGACGGCGGGCATGGACATCTCCTCTCCCCGAAAACCGGTATCTCCTCGCGCCCGAATATGGCCGACGGCACGCTCGTTTTGGAGAGCCGAACGGCAGGTTCCAGATCGGCCAAGGCGCCAAGTCGCTGATCCGCGCCAGCGGCGGCAACGTATCGTTTCGTGATGGCAGGGGAATCGCCGTTCGGCTCGCTCGACTACCTGTACATGCCGAGTCGCGACGTTGCCGCCGACACGCGCTACTTCACCAACGTGCTCGGCGGTGAGTGCCTGTTCGCGATCGACGACGGCGGCGCGCGCGTCGCGATGATCGCCCTTGGCGCCGCTCCGCCGCACATCCTGCTGACCGACCACCTCGAAACGGAGGAGCCCATCCTCATCTACGCCGTCGACGACCTGGCTGCGCGGCGAGATGAGCTGCGCGCAAGGGGCGTTGTCGGCCGATCACTCGAGCTTCCGGTCGGACCGGCGTTCTCGTTCACCGGGCCAGGCCTGCAGCGTGTCGCGCTCTACGAGCCGACGCGAGCCCAGGTCGTGGCCGGCTTCGTCGGCCGGCACGACTTCTAAGCGGGGGCGGGCGAGGATGAGCGGGGCTACCTGGGGTGCGGCGTTCGACCCCGACCGGCTGGCGAGTCTCGAGCTGCGCGCGTGGAAGGCCTACTACCGGCGCCAGCCGCTGAGGCTCTTCGGCCTGCTCGTGATGGCTAACCACGATCAGGCGCACGTGTCATGGCGCCGCGCGCTCGTTGCCGCGTTCTACTTCGCCAGGGGCGCCTCACGGTTCGCGCGCGCGACCGGCGACTACGAGCGTTTTGCGCCCGATGTCGTGCGCGGCTACAGGGCGCTCGGGTTGCCCGCGGACGTCGACGCGCAGGAGGTCGCGCGCCGTGAGCTGCGCTGGTGGGTAGTGCGGCGCGAGATCGGCGTTGCCGCCGGCGACGAGGCAGGCAGGGCCATCACTGCGCTCTATTCGGCGATCTACCGACTGCCGGAGCAGTCAGTCGCCGAAGCCGGCCGGTTGCGCGGCCTCGCGGCGGAGGTTCGGGATCGCGGTGCGTCCGACGACCCGGCAGGACCGACTGCGCCGGGTGCGGCTTATTGGCCGCAGGTCGCTCGCCTGCTGCGCGACTCTTACCGCGGCCTGCACGCCGCCGTGCTCGAAGCCAATCCGTAGGTCGAGGGGCTAGCCGATGGATATCGCCGCCGCTCTTGGTCTCGCCGCGCTTCTGTTCATCAAGGAAGCCGGCGTGCCGATCCCGATTCCTGGCGATCTGCTCGTGCTCGGCGCAGGTGTCGCGAGCGCCGGCAATCCGGCCGGCGCCGTGGTCGCGCTGGTATCGATTCTCGTTGCCGGCTACCTGGGCGGCCTGGTCCAGTTCGTGCTCGCCCGTGGCGCGCTGCGCCGGCCGCTGCTTGCGTTGCTGACCCGTTTCGGCGTGCCGCGCGCGCGAATTGACGCGCTCTCCGAACGCCTGCGCAGTGGTGGCGCGCGCGGCGTGGCCATCGCTCGGGCGACGCCTGGCATACGCGTCCCGGCAATAGCCGCGAGTGGCGTCGCGGCCCTGCCCATGCAGGCGTTCGCACCGGGTCTCGTGGCTGGCAACACGCTCTTCGTCGGTGCCCATTTCGTGCTCGGCTATGTCGTCGGCGTGCCCGCCGTGGCGCTCATCCAGAGCAGCGGCACGGCGCTGATCGTCGGAGGCCTGGTCGTCTTTGCTGTGATCGGAGCGGTCGGCTGGCTGCTCCTGCGCCGGCGGCGGCGCTCGGACGCCGACTTCGCGGCGTGGGCTGACGCGGCGTGCCCGGCCTGCCTGGCGCTTGCGGTCGTGAACCGAGGAGGCGGTTAGGCGGGCAAGTCCCTGCGCAGCAGGATGCCGAGGTTGGCCTTCCACGGACCGACGGCTTCATCGCGCGAGCCAGCGAGCGCGGCGTAGATCTGGGAGATGTGGTCGAGGTCGTGGACCGTCCACGTGGCGATGAGCTGAGCCAGCGTCACGTCGCCCAGGTCCGGATGGCGGCCGTGCAAATCGAGCTTGGCGTCGTCGTCGATCAGCTCGCGGATGCGGGCGAGGTTCTGGGCGCGGAGCTCCGCGAACTGATCGAGCAGCTGGTGGAGCGAGACGTTGCGGTCGCGCTCTTCGTGCGCGAATCTGTCGAACGGTTCGAACGTGCGCGACGGGCCGTCGTTGATGATGATCTCGGCGCGCGGGATCCAGTTGGCCAGCTCCGATGAGACGAGATGGCCGACGACGTCGCGCGCGGCCCAGCCGTCGGGGGTATCACGCGCCGTCAGCCACGACTCGGGCAGGCCGGCGAGGAGCTCGTGCAGAACGCGCGGCGATCGCTCCAGCAGATCGATCGATTCTTCGAGCGCGCGAGGATCAGTGTCGCCCATCAGCCTGGCCGATCATCGCGTCTTGTTCAGGGTCGGGCAGGAGCTGGCGGACCTCCTGCTCACAGCGACAGGCCACGGCAATCCTGGCGGCCCACGCCAGTGCCTCCTCGCGTGAGGGAACGTCGACGATCGAGAACCCACCGATGGCCTCCGGGTGGGGCCCGTCGGTGACTGTCCCGTCGGTGGCCACGATGCTCGCCTTCTGGCTTTCCAGTCCGGCGCCGAAAACCCACGCGCCTGCCTCAACGGCATCCTGGACGACAGCGTGCGCGGCCTTGCCCACGGCGGGCATGTCCTCGTCTGGGATGTGGTCCATCGCGTGGGCGTCGAACAGGATCAGGTACCGCGTCATCCAAATCCTCCTTGGCAGGCAACGATGGTAAAGCGACGCCGGCGCGATACTTGCGGCGATGACCGTGAACCTCAAAGCAGCCGGTGCGCCGCAGATCCAGATCCAGCGCCCCGACCCTGAATACCGCGCTGGCGCATGCAACATCGGCCACGACGAGATCCGCAAGCGCTGGCGCTTCGGGCACGAGATGGCGCTCTTCGCGCTTGTCCTGTTCGCGGTCCTCGTGTTCGTCCACGCGCCGGCGCTGCTCCGTTTCATCATTGCCGCGCCGGTGGCCGTCAGCGCCGCCTGCTACCTCGAGGCCGCGTTGCGCTTCTGCGTCAGGTTCGGGATGAACGGCCTCTTCAACTTCGGCGGGCTCGGCTCCACAGGGACGGTCGCCGATCAGATGGCCCGCGCGCGTGACCGGCGGCGCGCAATTCAGCTCTCCAGCGCATCGCTGGTCGTCGCACTACTGGTCGGAACGGTCGCAGTCCTGCTGCCCTTCTAGTCGGCGCCAATGACCGTCCGCATCACGTGGCCGCAGGCGCTCGCGTGGCGGATGGAGCGTCAGCTGCTCGAGCCCGTGGGCACTCTGTCCACGGTCGACGTCGTGCGCCGCCTGTGTGGCGTTCAGGCCCAGGTCGCGTCGTCCGCGGACCTCTGTGTCCGTGTCAGGCGGCGCGACCAGACGAACGGCGACGTGTCGGCCGCCCTCGCCAGCGGCGCGCTGGTCAAGACGTGGGCCATGCGCGGCACGCTGCATCTTCTGCCGGCCGACGAGGCGGGCGTCTACCTGGCCCTGCTGGCGTCGGGCCGGTCGTGGGAGACGCCCGCCTGGGAACGCTACTTCGGCCTGTCCGCGGCGGACATCGAGCGGCTGCGCGACGTGGTCCGCGACATCCTCGACGGCCGTGTCCTGACGCGCGAGGAGGTCAACGCCCAGATCGTCACGACGCCGGGTTACGAGCACCTCGCGGACGAGCTGAAGTCCGGCTGGGGCACGCTCTTCAAACCGCTCGCGTGGCAGGGCGACATAGTTTTCGGGCCGAACAAGGGCACGCGCGTGACGTTCTCTCGCCCGGAGCAGATCAGCCCGCATTGGCGGCCGCTGCCCGCCGCGGACGAAGCTGCGCCAATAGCCATCGCGAACTACCTGCGCGCCTACGGTCCGGCGACGCCGGCACACGTCCGCCGCTGGCTCGCTCGCGGACGAGTGTCCGGCCGCCAGCTCAAGCACTGGTTCGCGGAGCTGGGCGACTCCCTGGCAAGGGTCGAGGTCGATGGTGAGGAGATGCACGTGCTGGCGGCCGACGTTGACGCGCTCGTCGACAGCACGCCCAGCCGAGCGGTGCGACTTCTGCCGGGCTTCGACCAGTGGGTTCTCGGGCCGGGCACTGACGACACGCACGTCATTCCACCCGGCCGGCGGGCACGGGTCAGCCGCACGGCGGGCTGGATCGCGCCGCTCGTCGTTGTCGGTGGAGTCGTGTCCGGGACGTGGGCGCTCAACCAGGACCGCGTCGAGATCCAATGGTTCGCGGAGCTCGGTCGGGCGCCGACCGCTGCGCTCGGAGCGGAGGTCGAGCGGCTGTCCGGGTTGATCGGTCGCCCGCTCGCGCTCGTTGTGGGGTAGGCGGGCCAGGGATCGAGGCGATGCGCCCTCCGATTTTCCATGGTGCTACCGTGCGCCTCCAGTGCGCCACGCTGCGCCGTGCGGCGGGCTGCAACAAAGCCGAAGGCACCCAAGACGTCGCCCCGCGACATGGAGGTCAGTCGATGAACATGAACGGAATCCTGATCGGCTCGGACGATGCGCCGCGCCTGGCCGATTACTTCACCAGGCTGCTCGGCGCACCGACCATGAGCGAGGGCGGCTACACGTCGTGGATGATCGGCAACGGCTCGGTGACCGTGGGGCCGCACAGTGAGGTCCACGGCCGCAACGATCAGCCCGGACGCCTGATCTGGAACATCGAGACCGAGGACGTCAAGGGCGATTTCGCCCGGATGCAGGCCGCGGGCGCGATCGTGATCCGCGAGCCATACGAGTTCGAGGCCATGGCAGGCACGTGGATCGCCACGCTCGCCGATCCCGACAACAACTATTTCCAGCTGATCACGCCGTTCGATCCGTCGCAGATGGGCCAGCAATAAGCTCGAAAACGGGGTGAGTCGCCGCGGCACCGTGCGGGTCGGCGACGATGTCACGGGCCACGACGCGCAGGAAAGAGCGCCCGAACACGCGAGCCGGCAGCGACATCTGAGCAATCTCGCGCGGCAATGTCTCGCTGAAGAACGTCTCCGTCTCGACGATCGTCAGCTCACGCGCATGGAGCTGCTCGGTATGCCGGCCGTGGCGGATCTGGAGCTCCGGATTGGCACGCAGGTTGCGGCACCAGTTGGTGTCGCCGAACGTGCCGATCAGCCATCGCTGCTCGTCAAGGGCGACGATCGCGAGCGGCTGCGTGCGCGGCTCGCCGCTGATCCGTCCGCGGATCGTGACCAGCACGTTTGGTCCCATCGGCATGCCCAGCTCGAGCAGCTTGTTGACGAGGCGCGTCGGCGCCGTGATCAGGCCCGGGGCTCGGGCGACGGGCAAGTGCGTGTTGGCATGGGTCATCTGGTCACCTCTGTGGCTTTGGGTTCGTCACTTGGTTGACGGAAGCAATCGAGGGAACGTGACCGAAAGGTGACCGAGCAGGATCTGACACGGGCATTCGAGGCGGAACGGCCGCACCTGCGCGCCGTGGGCTACCGCATCCTCGGCTCGCTCGCCGAGGCGGACGACGTCGTCCAGGAAGCATGGCTGCGCTATCGGCGCGCCGATACGAGCGGAGTCGACAACCTGCGTGGCTGGCTGACGACGGTCGTGGCGCGGCTGTGTCTCGATGCGCTGCGTTCTCGCCGCGCGCGCAAGGAGGAGCTGATGGGCTTCACGGTCCCGGACCTGTTGATCAGTGGCACGGGCGGGCCTGATCCGGAGCAGCAGGCGTTGCTTGCCGATTCGGTCGGCATCGCCATGCTCGTCGTGCTCGAGAAGCTGACGCCGCCAGAGCGGCTGGCGTTCGTGCTGCACGACGTCTTCGGCATGTCGTTCGACGAGATCGCGCCCATCGTCGATCGCTCGCCGCTGGCGGCGCGCCAGCTGGCCAGCCGTGGCAGACGCCGGGTGCGCGGTTCGAACCCAGAATCAGATGTCGATGTCAGCGGCCAGCGCAGGATCGTCGACGCGTTCCTTGCCGCGGGCCGGGACGGTGACCTCGGAGCGCTGATCAGGATGCTCGACCCGAATGCCGTCGTGCGTGCCGACTACGGACCGACGCTCACGGCGTCGCTCGAGGCGCACGGTGCGGAGAACGTGGCGGCCCAGGCGCTGCTGTTCCGGCGCTTCGCGCCCGGTGCGCGGCCGGCCATGGTCAACGGCACAGCCGGCCTTGCCGTATTCACCGGCGATCGGCCCTACGCCGTCCTCGCCTTCACTATCCGCAACGAGCGCATCGTCGAGATCGACATCCTCGCCGACCCTGACCGCCTCGCCCGCATCGACTTCACCGTCCTCGACACGTAGCTAGAGGACGCCGATCGCCTCGAGCGTCCGGCGCAGCGCGGCAGCGTCGGTGAACAGGAACCCGGTCATGCCGGCGGCCTGCGCGCCGTCAACGTTCGCCTGAACGTCATCAACGAAGAAGGCCTCCGAGGGTCGAAGTCGGAAGCGCTCCAGGGCGAGCTTGAAGATCTTCGGATCGGGCTTGGTCGTGCGCGCCTCGCCTGAGATCTGGATGTCGTCGAACAGCGCGAGCTCAGCGACGAGAGTGCGCGCCATGCCAAAGGTCTCCGCCGACCAGTCGCTCAGGGCGTAGGTACGCAGCCCGCGCGCCTTGAGGTCGCGGATGATCTGGCCGGTGTCGGTGTTCACGCCGCCGATCATTTCTGGCCAGCGGTCGAGGTACGCGGCAATCAGGCCGGCCTTGTCCGGATGCGCAGTCTGGAGCTCGGCGATGCCCTCGGCAAACGGGCGGCCGGCATCCAGTTTGCTGTTCCACGCCGGCGTCGTCACCTCGGCCAGGAACCGCTCCATGCCCTGCTCGTCGCCCGGGAAGAGCTTCCGATAGAGGTGGCGCGGATTCCAGTCGATCAGCACGCCGCCGAGGTCGAAAATGGCGGCCCGATACCGACTTCCAGCGTTCGCGTTGCTCACCGCCGAATGATCACGGGCGACCACCGGCGCGGCCGTTAGGCCTGGTCGACGAGCGGTTTGACCTCGCCGATGAAGCGCTCGAGCGTCTCCTCGTCGTAGGGCGCGGCCATCTCGGCGATCGCCTGGGTGAAGCCGATCTCCTTGCGCGCGATCAGGTACTCCGCGACCAGCTCGCTCGGACCGTTGACGAAAGTCTCGTCGTCGGAGACGTCGCTCATCGCGGTCTTGTTGTGAGCCATCTGGGCGCGCCAGACCGACTCCGCCTCGGCAACTGAATCGCGGATCACCGGCTTCAGCGCCGTGGTCTTGACGACCGTGTTCGGATCGCGGTTGACGTCGGAGCAGTGCCGCAGGAGCACGTCCATCTTGTGGCGCATCTCGTCGGGCGTGCCCATGCCGTTCCACATGTCGGCGTACTTCGCGATCGTGCGCAGGGTCTTCTTCTCACCCGAGCCGCCGATCATCAGCGGCAGGTGCTGCTGAATCGGCAAGGGCTCCTGGCGCAGGTGATCGAACGCATACCTGGCGCCCGCCGCGGAGGTGACCTCACCGCCGTCGAGCAGTTCGCGAACCGCGGCCGCGGCCTCGTCCATCCAGTCGAGCCGCTGGCCGAAGCCAGTGCCGAAATCGATCCCGTGGCGCGCGTGCTCGTAGTCGAACCAGGCGCCGCCCAGGCCCAGGATCGCCCGCCCGTTCGAGATGTGGTCGAGCGTCGTCGTCAGCTTGGCTACGAGCCCCGGATTGCGGAAGGTGTTGGCCCCGACCATCAGCCCCAACCTGACCCGAGATGTCGCTTTCGCCCACGCCGCGAGAGACATCCAGCCCTCGAAGATGGGCTGCTGCGGATCGCCGAAGATCGCGTGCAGGTGGTCCCACGTCCACAGGTGCTCGTAGCCCAGCTCGTCGACCTTGACCGCCGCCCGCTCGAAGCTCGACCAGTCAGTCGCCTGGCTCCAGAGAAGAATCCCCAGCTTGAAATCGTCCATGTGCGGAGGTTATCCGCGCGCTGCGATGAATGGATCGTCGATCCGGGCCAAGCAGGGTTTAGACCGGGCACTTGTAAACCCAAGACCGCGCGCGCGTAGCGGTTCGAATTCCTTACGTTGCCCAAGCTGGCATTCGGTCCACCCGAATTGAAAAACCGGTGGATAAATTGCGGGTTGACGCCGCAACCAGAAATCACTAAACATGCCCAACCACAAGGATATGTGGGAGAGATCGACGGAGAGAGGGTCAACAATGAGCCTGACATCGATGGGTCAATTGGCGTCGTCGCCGGCGGGCAGGAGTGCGCCATCGGGGAATAGCAGCCTCGAGAAAGCGCTCAACGTCGTGGCGGCCTACATACCGTCCGAGGCGTTGGCAACATACATCGCGCTCCTCGCGATCCTGGTTCCGGCCTCAGGGACGACAGCGAGTCAGGTCTTCGCGGTGAAGGCGATCTGTTTTGTCGTCGGGCTCGCCATGTCGGTAGGACTCATTTGGCTGACCTACAAGCCTGGCAGTGACGCCCCCGCAACCGCGCGCCGTAAGCGATTTCTGCTGATCGTGCTTGCGGTGGTGTCGTTCATTGCGTACAGCTTGGCCACGCCCGGCGGCTTTTGGGATGGATCCTTTCTCGGAATTGCCATCACGGTTTGGGGAGCTGCGCTCGTAATCGTCTTGGCGGGTCTCCTGCCAGTACTAGCCAAGAGCTGGGGTCTGCGTCCCTAGCAAGCACGAGTGCCAGGAACGAGCGAGCTATCTTGGGGGCGATCTCGCCGTCGATTGAGCCGGGCGGCCAGGAGCCGGCGCGCATGAAACGGCCGGCCGCGACGAACCAGATGGCGAGCAGGATCGCGTTCAGGACAAGCGCCAGCGCCCAGGCCGGCAGTGGCACGAACGCGACCAAGAGAGCGACTACGGCCGCGGCAGCCATGGCGATGAGCAACGGCCTGTAGACAAGCCGCTCGTCCCGGCCGTCGACGAACGCGAGCACAACCACGATCTCGGCTATAAGCACGACCGCGAGGGAAGCGACCAGCAGCCTAGCGCCGGAGCGTGGACCATGCGTACTGGCTGAATTGCTCGTCAGACGACGACGGTGCTGATTACCCTGTCCGAGGCGATGGAACGAACGCGATGATCCGGCGAGGCGGGTATCCGGAGATCCGACTGCTGGTCTGGCTGGCCATCGCCGTTCTCGCCGTGGCCCTGGTCACGTTCGGCGCGCCGATTCTTGCCTCGTTCTCAGACTTGGCGATTGTCTTCTTCCTGGCCTGGTTACTTGCCTTCCTGATCCGGCCAGTTGCGCTTTCCGTCTCGCGCGTTCTCGGCACGCAGCGTTACGGCATTGACGTGGCTGTTGCGTACGTGATCGTCGGCCTGACAACGACCGCGCTCATCGCCGCCGTGTCCATCTCCCTGATTCAGTCGATCGGCGACCTGACGGCTAGTCAAACGAGCGTGGCGGACCTGCTCGGGGCGCGTCTGGCGCCGCTGCAGTCACAGCTCGACGCCGCTGGTCTGGCCTGGATCACGCCCGGCGATTGGCTGAAGGGAGCGCTCGCGTCCTTCGACGCTGGATCGTCCGGCGGTCTCAACGCCATCGGCGGCGTCGTTGGGCCCCTGGCCGGTGCCCTGGGCACGCTCGCGATCGTCGTATTCATGTCCGTATACATCGCCGCCGATCGCGATCGGCTGCAGGCGGAAATCGAGCGCCTGGTGCCGCTCCGCTACCAGCACGCGCTCGAGGTCTCGGAGGAGGCAATCGGCCACAGCTTCGGCGGCTTCGTCCGCGGCCAGGTCGCCATGGGCATTGCCTATGGGGCCGTCGCCTTCGTTGTGAGCCTGGTGTTGGGTTTGCCGTACGCCCCGCTCATCGGCTTCGCAGTCGCCGTGATTCAAACGATTCCGTACTTCGGCCAGCTGATCTCGTGGGCCCCTCCGGTCGTCGCCGCGCTGCTGTTCCAGCCTGATGCGCTCCTGCCGACCCTAGTGATCATGGGCGTGGGGATGGTCGTCCTCGCCAACGTGATTCAGCCGCGCGTGATCGGCAGTGCCGTCGGCCTCAGTCCGTTGTCAGTGCTGATCGCGGTCCTGATCGGAGGCAAGGTGGCGGGCGTGCTCGGGGCCGTCTTCGCGGTTCCCATTGCGGCCGCAGCACTGGCGATTGCTCACGCGCTCCGCTCCGAGGCGCTGGACCGGCCCGCGCTCGCTGGCAACGAGGCGCCGGTACAGCCGGAGCCTGGCTCAGCCGTCGATTGAGCCGGGCGGCCAGGAGCCGGCGCGCATGAAACGGCCGGCCGCGACGAACCAGATGGCGAGCAGGATCGCGTTCAGGACAAGCGCCAGCGCCCAGGCCGGCAGTGGCACGAACGCGACCAAGAGAGCGACTACGGCCGCGGCAGCCATGGCGATGAGCAACGGCCTGTAGACAAGCCGCTCGTCCCGGCCGTCGACGAACGCGAGCACAACCACGATCTCGGCTATAAGCACGACCGCGAGGGAACCGACCAGCAGCCACGCGGTCGCGCCCGGCGCAGCGGGCGCGACCGCGTTCTCGGCCAGGCTGACCATGGCCGATCCGGCGGCGGCGATAGCGAGCGTGATCGGCAGGTGGGCCAGGATCCACGCCGTTATCGCTCGCCCGGATCGCCGCGCCCGTCGGCCGCCGACGATGTCGAAGTAGATCCACCAGAAGCCCAGGCCGATGACCAGTGCCAGGACTCCGGTCACGATCGTGAGCAGGTCCTGTGACGCGGCGATCATGCCGCTGACCACGCCGACGATAACCTCGCCGAGGACGATGAGGGTGAACGTGTCGAAGCGTTCGACCATCGATTCGGTCGGTGCGATGCCGATGCTGTACGAGCGTGGGCGAGCACCGAGCGCGATCGTCGCCAGGATCCACAGCACGTCGAAGGCCGCCCAAACGATAAGTCGGAGGTCCGGTGCGAGGAATGCGCTGACGAGGATCACGGCCGCGGAGATGAACAGGCCCACGGCATAGGTTCCGGTCAGGCGCGCGACCGGTCCCTGGTCGACGCGGCGGACCGTGAAGAACAGCCAGCCGACGACGAGCAGGAACGCGACATACGCGAACGCGAACTGCGCCCCGGTGGTGCTTGCGGCGTGTTGCGTGAAGACGGCGAGCAGGCACAGGATCGCCATCTGCAGGAAGACATAGGAGCGGGTTCGCCCGTCGTCGCGCCCGTGCAGCTCGAGATAGAGGCTGCCGTTGACCCAGCCGATCCACGCCAGGGCGAAGACGACGACGAAGTCGAGCAGGCCACCAACGGTCAGGTTGGTGCCGAGCGCCGCCGTCGACTGTGCGATGACGGCAACGTAGATCAGGTCGTAGAGCAGCTCGGTGTTGCTGACCCGGCGACCCTCGATCGTCTCGCCGTGCGCCCGTGGCCGCGCCCAGAACCAGCGTCTGAAGCTCGATACGGTGCCCTCGCTCACGGGCGAGAGGCTAAGGCATCAAGGGCGGCTATTTGTCGGTTCGGCGGCGCCTTGGCTTCTCGGGCTGAGTCCGCGTTTGCTCGGCGGCCTGCGCGGCGTCCTTCTCGCGCTTGTCGGCGTACATCCGTGCGTCCGCCGTGCGCACCGTCGTATCCCACGCCCCGTCGAACGCGGCCCAACCGACTGACACGCGCGGGCTGACTCCCCGCTCGGGCAGCCGGGCGGCCGCCGCGGCCGCAGAGATACGCCGTCCGACGGCGTGTGCCTCGGACTCGCCCGAGTTCGGTAGCAGGATCAGGAACTCGTCACCACCAACTCGACAGAGCACGTCGCACGAACGCAGGGTCGAGCGCATTACCCCTGCCGCCATGCGCAGGAGGTTGTCGCCAACGGCATGACCGTGCGCGTCGTTGACCAGCTTGAGATCGTCGACGTCGGCACTCAGCACGGCATAGCTGTCCAGCGCGTCGGACGGAATGGACCCGAGCGCAGCATCCCACGCCGCGCGGTTGCCAACATTGGTCAATGAATCGACATGTGTCGCGCGCTGGTATTGCTCGCGTTCGGAGGTCAGCCGCTCGTGCGCGATTGCCTGGCTGAGCATCGGCTCGGCCGCATCTGCCAGGGCACGGGCTATGCGCTGGCACAGAGACGTGAAGCCGCGTTCGCGGCCCGCCACGTGACCCAATGCCATGGCCCCGAAGCCCTGGCCGGGGCCGATCGGCAGCGTCATGCGTGACACGATCTCGTCGGTCCACACCTCCGGATCGGGTCCAACCGACTGCTCGACGACCGGCACGACCATGCGCCCCACGGCATCCAGGTACTGTTCGGCGTCGCGTCCGGCATGGCTCTGATCGCCCATAGTCTCGCCGTCCGAAAACTGCCAGATCTCGAGGGTCGGCTGGTCGACGCCGCTGACACGGACTGCGGCAACGTCACACGACAGCATCTGGGCCGCGACTGTCGCGATGTGACGAGCCGTTTCGCGCACGCACACCGGCTGGTACGAGGTCAGCGCGCGCACGGCGTGCACCACCTCGAGCTCGTCGGCCAGCAGCTTCTCGGTCGAAATCTCGCCCGTCAGTGAAACGGCGTGCGCGGCGGCAGTGATGAATGCCGCGTCCGGGCGATTGCTTACGCTCGGACCCCCGAAGACGACGACGTGCTCGTGCCCGACCGGCACGACCACCGCGTGGGCGGCCCAGTACGGACCCCCGACTCGGATCGGTTGCTTGGTCGAGATCCGCGACGACACGCCAGAGCGCCACGCCTCTTCCATCAACGGGCTGTCGCCAGCCTCGACGTCGACGATGTTTGCCCAGCCCGCGCCACGACCCGTGCCGCCCATGAGTTGAAAGGAGCTGTCGCGCCAGCGGAAGACAAGGACGTCCTCCGCGAGGGCATCGGTAACCCTGTCGGGAGCGAGGGGGAGGGCCATGGAGCCGATCATCCGGCGCGGGCGACCGTCCCGGACTAGTCCAAAATGCCCAACGCCGCCCAGCGTTGGTCAGGCGGACTGTTGGCGGGTTACGGCGAGACGCGCGTCCACGTGCCACGCTATGTCAATGACCACGCCCATCGACCAGCTCCGCCCACTGATCCGCACGCGCCAGTACCGCGAGTTCACCACCGATGCCGTCGCTGACGATGAGCTCCGGGCGCTCGCCCAGGTCGGGCGCTGGTCGGGCAGCAGCAGCAACTCTCAGCCGTGGCGTTTCGTGGTCGTGCGCGACGAGTTGATCCTGCGCCAGATTGCCGGGATCGCCGCGCCACAGACGCGCGCATTGCGGACGGCGATGGCGGCGATCGCGATCAGCATGCCCAGCGACCCGTCGCGGGCCGTGAGTCACGCGTATGACGAGGGCCGGGTCGCCGAGCGGATTCTCGTCGCGGCATCGATGCTTGGCCTTGGTGCGGGCATCACCTGGGTGCGCGACGAGTTCCGATCCCAGGTCGGCAGCCTGCTGGGCGTGGGTGACGACCGATTCGTGCGCACGATCATGGCCATCGGGCACCCGACCGAACAGGCGCGGCTGCCACGAACGGCGCCGGGTGCGGCCCGCCACCCATTCGACGAGCTCGTCGAGTGGCGCTGATCGACTAGCTCGCGCTGCCGTCAGCGCTCGCCGATGACGAGGTGGCTCGCGCCATCGAGGATCTCGATCTCGTAGCGGTCGTCGCTCGGCGTGCCCTGGGTCGAGGCGACCTTGCGCTTGCCGCTGATGTTCGAGTAGCGCTTGCCGTCGAGGGTCAGGTGCGACACGCCGCCGTCGACCCGCAGCGCGACGGGCACACCGCGTGGACGTGCGAAGCGCGCGCTGCTGACGACGCCACGGACGCGGATCACGGCAGTGCCTGTCGGGCGCGGCAGCTGCAGGTCGATGTGATTCGCGCCGCCGTTGATCTCGAGGCGCTCGAGACGGACATTCTCGAGTGAGCCGTCGAGGTCGGTCAGGCCGCCCTCGAGCTCGATGGCCCAGGGCACGGCCGTCGAGAGCGCAACGCGGGCGTCGCGTGCCGTGATCGCCGACAGTGCCTTGCGCTGATAGCGCAGCGCGACGGTGCCCGCGGTCGTGCGCACGTCGGGGAGGGGACCGTCGAAAGCTACCGCGACCAGTTGGTCGGCAAGGGCCGTGCCCCTGAAGTGGAGCCGCGTGGCGGTCGTTTCCATGATCACGCGTGCGCTGGCGCGCGGCCCGAGTGGCGCGATGTTCATTGACAGCCGCGGCGCGCCCGACGAGTAGACCAGCCGGCCGCGCGCCGCGTCCGCGAGCGGTGCCGTGTACTTCCTGCCGACGAAGCCGCCGCGGACACTGGCCCGCAACGTTTCCGTTTCCGCGCTGACCGCGGCCGCCGTGGCGTCGAGGAACGACCGAATCGCCGAGCGCTGGTCCTCGTTGAAGCCTGTCAGCAGCCCATCGAGCGTCTGGTCCAGGCGTTTGACCGCCGCACGCACTTCGTCGGTGGCCGGCGTGGGCTGGATCACCGCGCGCCGGCGGTCGGTCGGGTCGGACGTCCGCTTCACGTAGCCCTGCTTCTCGAGCCGGTCGAGAACACCCGTGACGGCGCCCGTGGTCAGCCCTGATCGCTCGGCCATGTGCCCGGGCGTCAGGCCCGGCTCGTCGATGACGAGCTCGAGACAGCGCAGGTCAGTGACGTTCATCCCCAGGCGCTCGGCGAGCGCTTCCTCATAGGTCGCGCTGCGCAGGGCTTGACGAGTTCGCGCCGGATCCTTCATAGTGGCAATATCTTAGCACGTGAGATACTTACAGGAGAGGACATGACTGGGATGAATGATAGCCCGGCGATCGAGGCCAAGGGCCTCGTCAAGACGTACCCACCCAAGGTCAGGGCACTCGATGGCATCGATCTCGCCGTGGCGGCAGGGACGATCCAGGCGCTGCTCGGCCCGAACGGCGCAGGCAAGTCGACCACGGTCAAGATCCTGACGACACTGTCGCGGCCCGACGAGGGCAGTGCCACTGTCCTGGGCGTTGACGTCGTCAAGCGGCCGGATACGGTCCGCCGTTCGATCGGCGTCGTCGGCCAGAGTGGCGCGGTTGATCCGGACGCGACCGGGCGCGAGAACATGCTTCTTCAGGGCCAGCTTTACGGCATGGGTGGCGCGAAGCTGCGCGGGCGCGTCGACGAGCTGCTGGCCACGTTCGGCCTGACCGAGTACGCCAATCGCATCGTCAAGACCTGGTCGGGCGGCAACAAGCGCAAGCTCGACGTGGCCACCGGTCTCGTTCATGAACCGTCCGTCCTGTTCCTCGACGAGCCGACGACGGGCCTTGATCCGGAGGCGCGCGCCGAGCTGTGGGCCGAGGTCCGCCGCCTCAACCGCGAGGGCCTGACGATCCTGCTCACGACCCACTATCTCGAGGAGGCCGACCAACTCGCGAGCCAGGTCGCGATCATCGACCGCGGCAGGATCGTCGCCCGCGGCGCGCCGGAGGCGCTCAAGTCGAGCCTCAAGGGCGACTCGATCCAGGTCGAGCTCAAGGATCCGGTGCTCAACGGCAATGCCACCGCGCTCCTCGCGCGACTGCCCGACCTGCGCGAGCCGCTCGTCGACGGCCGCACCCTTCGAGCCAGGGTCGACGACGGCGCGCGTGCCGTCCCGGGCGTGCTCGCCGCGCTCGATTCGGCGGGTATCGGCGTCGCGTCGGTGACCGTCTCCCGGCCATCTCTCGACGACGTCTATCTCAAGTACACCGGCCGTGCCTACCGGCCGGAGAACCAGGAGGCTGCACTGTGACCGCTCTCGCCCAGACCTACCAGGTTACCGGCCGACACCTGCGCTTCTTCCTGCGCCAGCCGTACTTCATCGGCATCGCGCTGGTCCAGCCGGTCATCTGGCTGCTGCTCTTTGGCGCGCTCTTCCAGAACGTGACCGCGATCCCGGGCTTCCAGACCGGCGGCTCGTACCTCGACTACCTCGTTCCGGGCGTGGTGATCATGACCGCGCTCTTCTCGTGCGGCTGGTCGGGCATGGCCGTCATCGACGACCTCAACCGCTCGATCATCGACCGCTTCCTGGTCACGCCCATCCACCGAAGCGCGATCATCGCCGGGCTCAACCTGTACGAGATCGTCTCGCTCGCGATCCAGATCGCGATCATCGGCATCCTGGCCGTGATCCTGGGCGCGCACTTCGTCGGCGGCATCGTCGGCTTCGGTGTGCTGACGCTGTCGGCGATGCTGGTCGGCCTGAGCGTGGCCGGCATTTCAGACGCGCTCGCGCTCACTCTCCGTCAGCGTGAGTCGGTCATCGGCGTCAATACCCTGCTGACGCTGCCGCTGACGTTCCTGTCCGCAGCGTTCATGCCGCTCAACCTTGTGCCGTCGTGGATCGCGACGATCGCGGCCTACAACCCGGTCAACTGGGCCGTGGAGGCCGGCCGACAGGCGCTCACGTCCGACTCTCCGGATTGGCAGCTCATCCTGCCGCGGTTGGCCGGCCTCGCGATCCTCGCGATCCTGACCACGGCCTGGGCGACGCGGAACTTCCGCTCGTACCAGCGTTCGATCTGACGCGCAGGCGTCAGTTGCCGGCGGGGATGATCACCCTCTTCGACCAGGGTCCCCAGCCGGCGGCATTGTGGGCGCGGACCTTGACTGCCCAGTCGTAGTTCCAGCTCGCGCCCACCTGAGCCGTGAGCGTGGCGCCATCAACGGTCGTCGTGAATGGGCCACCCGCGCCCCGGTCCGCGTCATGGGCCGTGGCCTTGACCTGGTACGCGTCGATCGGGCTGTCGCCCGGGTGGGCTGGAGGGGCGAAGCTGACCAGCATTGCGGACGTGCCCGCCCACTGGATGGATATCGACTTGGGCCGGCCCGGCTTGGTCGTCGCCGCGCCGGTCGTGATCTGGATCGGGTCGCTCGCCGCGCTCGTCCCGGCCGCGTCGATGTTGGTGACGGTGATGTCGTAGGTCGTCGACGGCTCCAGTGGCCCCAGCACGCCGCTGGTGGCGTTGCCGCTCACCGGCGACACGAGGACGGCGGTGCCGCCATCAGGCACGGCAGTGATGGTCGAGCTCGTGATCAGGGCCGCGGTTGATGGATCGGGCGTCCAGCCGATCGTGTATTGACCGCCAGACAGAACGTAGTGGACGTCCGTCGGCGCATTTGGCGCAACGCCGGTAAGCCAGGCGTGGTAGTTGCACGTCGTGCTGAACGATGTGGCGCAGCTCGCAACCGCCGTGTTGTAGGTCGTGTATGTCTGGTCACCGTGCGCGTCCGCGTACGTCGCTGTCGGATCGACCGCGCCCGGCGCACCACTGACGTAGCTCAACAGGTTCGCGCCAAGGTCCCACGTGGCCGTCAGCCAGGCCGAGTACGTCGTCGTGTGGTAGCCGCCGCCCCGGCCGCTGCCGCCGCAACGCGTCTGCATATAGACGACGCCCGTCGGGTTGCCGCTCGTCGCATCAAAGCCGGTCGCGATCGACTGCTCCTGGATGCCGCCGCAGCTATGGCCCAGGACGGAGAACGCCACGGCCTGCGAGACGGAGAGCTGGACCGGCGTGCCGCTCGTGGCGGTCACGGCCGGCACGGCACCGATCAACAGCGATGCAGCCACGGCCAAACACAAAGAAAGCCTGCGCAGCGAGGTCACGGTTCCTCTCAGGTGTTGGCTTCTGACCCCCGGCGCGCATCGTACGGCTGGATGAGACTGAATTTCACGACATCCGATGGTCCCGGTCGTTGCCTGCGCGCGCCGGCCAGGCTGCGCTAACCTCGGCTCGTGGGATTGGCGACGGGCCAGGCGCTACGGATCAACGGCCTGGTCAAGGACTACGGCTCGGTCGTGGCCGTGGACGGAATCGATCTCGAGGTCGCCCGTGGCGAGGTGTACGGCTTCCTCGGACCGAACGGCGCGGGCAAGACGACGACGATCCGCTGCCTGCTCGACCTGCTCCGCCCGACCGCCGGCACGATTGAAGTCCTTGGCCGCGACCCAAGGCGCGACGGGGTGGAGGTTCGGCAGCGCGTCGCATATCTGCCGGGCGAGCTGCGCCTGCCGGAGCGCATGACTGGACGGCAGCTCGTCGCCGCCATCGGCCGGCTGCGCACGGGGATCGACACCAAGCGCCGCGATGAGCTCGCCGAGCGCCTCCAGCTCGACCTCGGCCGCCGCCTGCGTGATCTGTCGTCGGGCAACCGGCGCAAGGTCGCGCTGCTCCTCGCGTTCGTATCGGACGCGGAGCTGTTGGTGCTCGACGAACCGACGAGCGGCCTCGATCCACTCATGCAGCAGGTCTTCCAGCAGCTCGTCGCTGAGGCACGTGCTGCCGGCAAGACCGTCTTCCTCTCGTCGCACGTGCTGAGCGAGGTCCAGCGCGCGGCCGACCGTGTCGCTGTGTTGCGCGCGGGCAAGATCGTCACGATCGGCACCGTCGAGGAGCTGCGCGGCCGCGCGCGTCAACGCGTCGAGGCATGGTTCGTGGGCGATCCGCCCACGGCCGAGCTGACGGCACTGCCCGGCGTCGTGGATTCGGCCGTCGACGGCCGCCACTTCACGGCGGTACTGACCGGTTCGATCCAGCCCCTGATCGAGGTTCTGGCGCGCAACCCGGTTTCGGGCATGCTCGTCGAGGAGCCGGACCTCGAGGAGGCGTTCCTCGACCTCTTCGCCACAGATGCCGCGACGCAGGCGCCACAACCGCCGCAGCCACCAGAGACCTCGCAGGAGACGGCCGCATGAGCGCCACCTCGCGCTGGCTCGAGCTGATCGCCGCGCCGTTCCGGGCATCGTGGCGCGCCGGACTTGCCTGGGCGGTCGTCTTTGCCTTCTTCGTCGTCGCGACCGTTGCGTTCTGGCCCGCCTTCAGCGGAAACACAGCGCTCAACGACGCGCTCAAGGTGTTGCCGACGCAGATGCTCCAGGCGTTCGGCCTGCAGGACTTCGCGTCACCCGCGGGCTACCTGCGCGGCGGTCTGTATGACGTGCTCATTCCGCTGATGCTGGCCGCCGCGGGCGCCCTGTTCGCCAACAGCGCGACGGCGGCGCAGGAGGACGCGGGCCGCATCGAGCTGTACGTCGCGCAACCCGTGACGCGCATCGCGTTCATGACCGGCCGCGCGATCTCGACCCTGCTCTGGATCGTCGTCCTCACGCTCGTCGTGCTCGTCTCACAGGTCGTGTCGGACACGCTGTTCAACCTTCAGATCGGCACGAGCCAGATCGTATCCACGGTCGTGCTCTCCGGACTGATCGGCGTGTTCTGCGGCGCGTTGGCCATCGGCATCGCCGGCATCAGCGCGCGGCCCGCGTTGGTCGTGGGCATTCCGCTTGCCGTCGCGCTCATTGGCTACGTCGTGGCGGCGCTGTTTCCGCTGAGCGACCTGCTGTCGCCGTGGGTCGGAATCTCGCCGTGGGACTGGGCGCTCGGCGGCGACCCATTGACCAACGCCGGAGAGCCGTGGCGCTATGCCGCGCTGATCGTCCCGTCCATCGCGTTCGTCGTCATCGGCATCCTTGCCTTCAACCGACGCGACATCCGCTCCGCCTAGAGGCTGAAGCCCGTTTCGAGCAGGGCCATGCCGTGATCGAGGCGCTCGAGAAAGCGCTCGATCCAGCCGTCTCCCTCCGACGCCAGCCACGCCGCCATCGTCACCCCCAGGACCGCGCCGGACAGCGCCAGGACATCGTCGGGATCAGCCGTGCCGCCGGCGCGTTCGCCGATCGTCACGGCAATCATGCGCAGGGAGCGGATGAACTCGTCGAGCATCGCCGCGCGCAGCTCTGGTTCGTCGCGGATCAGCTCGGCGCGCAGGCGCTGCATCTCGAGCTCCGGGCCCAGGGTCGCGCCGAAGCCGCCGGTGACCGCCGCGCGTATGGCCTGCACCGCGGAGAGCTCGCGCGGCTGGGAGCGCAGCGCGGCCATCATCGGCTCGTCGAGCTCGTCGTAGATCACCAGGTCCGGCTTGGTCGGAAAGTAGCGATAAACGGTCGTTGGCGAGACGTCGGCTGCCTCGGCGACCTCCTCGACGGTCGTTTCGGCGTAGCCCTGCTCGCGGAACAGGCGCAGGGCCTGTTCCTGGATGCTCGTCCGCGTCCTGGCCTTCTTGCGCTCGCGCAGGCCAGGCTTGTTATCCACCACCTGCAACATTGTCCGCCGCCACCGGCCCACGATTCGGCAGGAACAGCAGGGCCACGACGATCGCCACAACCGCAGTTGCCGCCGTTACAAGGGCCGCCGCGTCGATGCCCGAAACGAACGCGCCGCGGACGTTGGCGAGCAACGCTGTCGAGCCAAGCTGCTGAGCCACGGCGATGCCAGAAAATACGCTCGACTTGACCGCGTCCGCCGCGGCCTGCGGCAGGCCGGACAGGTCGAGCTGCGACTGGTAGGTCGAGTTGAGCACGCTGCCGAGGATCGAGGCGCCGAACGCAGGCCCCAGCTTGACCACCGCCTGGAGTAGCGCCGAGCCCACGCCCGCGCTATCAGCGCTCAGCTCGATCAGTGCCGACGACGCGGCCGTCGCGAACGCGATGCCACCGCCGGCGCCGACGAAGAACGTCCACGCCGCGATGAACGCGTCACTGCTTCCCGCGCTCAGCGTCGAGCCAACGAGCGTCGCCGCCAGCAACACTCCAAGACCGCCGGCGACGGTCAGCTTCACGCCAACGCGCCCTG
This sequence comes from uncultured Anaerolineaceae bacterium, assembly GCA_964475245.1. Classification (GTDB taxonomy): domain Bacteria; phylum Chloroflexota; class Limnocylindria; order Limnocylindrales; family CSP1-4; genus JALYGJ01. Next base: position 105,810 of record CAYYVV010000001.1, read on the forward strand.
CCACTCGATCGGCCGTGACCGCGCCCACGATCAGGCCGAACACGGCCGGCAGCAGGCGGAAGCCCGAACCTTCCGGATCCGCGCCGCCGATCGCCTGGAAGAACTGGGGCAGCCCGAACAGGACGCCGAACAGGCCCATGATGCCCAGCGCTGTGCAGATCACGCCCCACGTGAAGCTGCGCGAGGCGAACAGCTGGAGGTTGACGAGCGGTTCGGCCGCGCGCCGCTCCCACAGGAAGAAAGCGGCCAGGATGATCAACCCCGCTGCCGTCGGCAGAATGGCCGCGCCGCTCAACCAGCCGCTGTCGCCGGCCTGGACGACGCCGAACATGAGCAGCACCAGGCCGGCGCTCGAGAGGACGATGCCGGCGAGATCGATGGCCGGCCTCTTTGCACTGCGTGATTCCGGGACCAGCGCGATTACCGCAACCACGCCGATGAGTGCGACCGGGACGTTGAGCAGGAAGATCCAGCCCCACCACGCGTTGGTCAGCAGCCAGCCGCCCAGGATCGGGCCCAGCGGCAGGCCGATGAAGTTGGCGGCGCCCCAGATGCCGATTGCGCGCGGACGCTCGGCCTCGTCGAACAGGACGGTGAGCATGGAAAGGGCGACGACGATGACGCCCGAGCCGGCGAGTCCCAGCGCGACGCGTGCAGCGATGAAGACAGCGGGATCCGGCGCGTAGGCGCAGCCAAGCGAGCCGAGCGCGAAGAGCAGCAGGGCACCGACCATCAGCCGTCGCCGGCCGTAGCGGTCGCCGATCAAGCCGGCCGGCAGCATGCCCGCCACGAGCGCCAGCGTGTAGGCGGTCACGAACCACTGGAGCTGGGACTCGGACGCGTTGAGCGCCTTGGCCAACGTGGGCAACGCCACCGTCAACACGGTCACGTCCAGGGTTACTGCCAAAACAGCCACGCTGATCGCCGCCAGGGCCCACCAGCGCCGGGAAATCGTCGCGCTCATCGTCACCACCTACCTTCCTGTTCTGTGTCGCTGTTCGGTACAGTAACACACAGATGTTAGTGACTACTATATAGCGGTTACAGCCACGAGGCTGAACCACTTGACGCGGGGCCCGATGCTGGCAGGGTGCCGATTCCGCAGACGGGCATCTTTGCCCTGGGGACCTACTCCCATGCTTACCTCGAGTTCGAGCTGCTGCCCGGCGTCGAGCCGGCCACGGCCGTTGCCGCGGCGGCGAGCCTGCGCGAGCCACGGACGACGATCGGTGGCGTGAACCTCGTGTGCGGCTTTCGTCCGGAGCTGTGGAGAGGCGTAGCTCCGGATTCCGCACCCGCGGACGTCGAAGGCTTCAATGCGGCGATCATCGGGCCCGACGGCTACACCATGCCCGCGACGCAGCGCGACATCGTGATGTGGATGAGCGGCGCCGAGTACGACGTCATCTTCGATCTGTCGCGCAACATCGCGGCCGCGCTGGCGACTTACGCGCGGCTGGCGAACGAGATGGTCGGTTGGCCGTACCTGCACGACCGTGACCTGACCGGCTTCATCGACGGTACCGAGAATCCGACCCTGGTCGAGGCGCAGGAAGTGGCGCTCGTCCCGCATGGATCGGCGGGGGAGGGCGGATCGATCCTGCTGCTCCAGAAGTGGATGCACAGCGTGTCCGCGTGGGAGACGCTTGGCGTAGCCGGGCAGGAGCGAGCGATCGGCCGGCGCAAGACTGACAGCGCGGAGCTGCATCCTCAACCGCCGGCATCGCACGTGGCGCGCACCGACCAGGACAACTTCGGCCGGATCTTCCGGCGCAACATCCCGTATGGCGACCTCGAGGAACACGGCACGGTCTTCGTCGGCTTCTGCGCGAAGCAGCGGCCCCTCGCCGCGATGCTCGAGTCAATGCTCGGGCTGGGCGAACAGGGGTCGGGCGCTGTCCGCGACGAGCTGACGCGCTTCACCCGGCCGCTGACGGGCGCCTACTACTTCATCCCGGCCGCGGATCGCCTCGCGGCGCTGGGTGCAGGGGAGAGGACCGCGTGACGCACTCGGACGCCCGGATTCCAGAGGCACCGACTTCGAGCGAGTGGCAGGCGGAGATCGAAGCCGAGCGCACTGGCTGGTACGAGCTCGTTGCGCTGGTGCGCATGCTGACGCCCGATGAGTGCCTCGTGCCCGGCTACTTCCGCGACCCGGACTGGACCGTGCGGGACCTCGTCGCGCATGTGGGCAGTTGGCTGGCCGAGGCGGAGGTGCAGCTCGAGCGCATGGTCGGTGGCACCTACGAGGGCCACGACATCGACATCGACGCGGTCAACGCGCAGCTGCTCGAGGGCATGCACGACCAGCCCTGGGAAGTGGCGTGGACGATGGCCAACGCGGCCCGGACGATGATGCTCCAGGACTGGTTCGCGCTGCCGGCGCGTGACGCTGAGTCGGCGTGGTGGGTCGCGAAGTCAGGTGGCCAGCACTACGGCCAGCATCTGCCGCGCCTGCGCGAGTGGGTCGCGGAGCTGCAGGCGCGCCGCCACTGACGGGCTAGCTGGAGCCAGGCCCGACCGTCACGACGACCTTGCCGCGTGCCTGCTGGCCCTCGGCGTAGGCCACGGCCGCGGCCGTCTCTTCGAGCGGGAAAGTGCGGTCGATGACCGGCGTCAACTTGCCGGCCTCGATCATTGCGCGCAGTGCCGCGAGATCGTCCGTCGTGACCTCGGCGATGAAAAAGACGATGGGTTGCTTGAGTAGTCGCCGGCGCACATTGCCGATCACGAGCCGGCGCAGGACGCCCGCGTGCGCACCGACGATGACCAGTGTGCCTGTCGGCTTGAGCGCCTTGAGCGTTGCTCCCAGAGAGTGGTCGCCGCCGACATCGATGACCGCGTCGAACTCGCCGCGCTTCGTGGTGAAGTCCTCCGTGGCTCTGTCGATCTCGTTCGCGGCGCCAAGGGAGCGCACCAGGTCGATCTTGTCCGCGCTCGTGACGGCGGTTACCTCGGCGCCCATGGCCACCGCGATCTGGACTGCGAAAGTGCCCACGCCGCCACCGGCGCCGTTGATCAGCACCCTGGCGCCGGCCTTGACTCCGCCCTTGTCGCGCACTGCCTGCAATGCCGTGCACGCCGCGATCGGCACGGCCGCGGCCTGCTCGAAGTTGAGATTCGCCGGTTTGCGCGCGAACGTCTTGCCCGCGACCAGCTCCCCGAACGCGCCGCGCCGGATGCCGTAGACCTCGTCACCAACGTGCAGGTCGGCAACAGCCGACCCGACCGCCTCGACGACGCCGGCCGCGTCGGCACCAAAGGCCGGGTTCTTTGGCCTGCGCATGCCCTGCAGGAACCGGATGAGCACCGGCGTCGCCCGCACCTGGCGGCAGTCGCCCGAGTTGACTGACGTTGCCCGGACGCGGACGAGGACCTGATCGTCGGTCGGCGTCGGCGCCGGGACTTCCTCGAGCATCAACACGCGCTCGGGTGATCCGTAGCCGAGCTGGCGAATCGCTTTCATCTCTACCTCGCCCTGTCTTCGCGTCGTACACTGTAAGGTGCCATGCCAAGGAGCGTAGACATACAGCGTAAGGCTGTCAAGGCCCAACGCCCGCTGCGTGAGCCGCTGAGCCGCGAACGAGTGGTGCAGGCTGCGATCGCGCTCGCCGATGAAGGCGGCATCGCGGCGCTGTCGATGCGTCGCCTGGCGCAGGATCTGGGTGTCGAAGCGATGAGCCTGTACCACTACTTTGCGCGCAAGGACGACGTCCTGGCCGGCATGATGGCCGCCGTCTTCGGCGAGATGGGTCGCCCCGTTCAGACCGAGGACTGGCAGGCGGACATGCGCCGTGCCGCGGTCTCAGCCAAGGACACGCTGCTGCGCCACAAGTGGGCGGCCAGGCTCATGGGCGAGCCTCTGCCGCCGTCGCGCGCTCAGCTCGAATGGATGGACGGCATCCTCGGCCGGCTACGCGCGGCCGGCTTCTCGCCGAACATGACCCACCATGCGTACCACGTGCTCGACAGCCACATCGTTGGCTTTGTGCTCTGGCTGCTGCCGATCATCGAGCTCGCGGACGTGATGCCCAACATGGCCCAGGAAGTCCTGACCGAGCTTCAGGACGGCTCGCTGCCCTACTTCCTCGAGCACGTCCACGAGCACGTGGACCCAGCTCCGGACGATGTCAGCGAGTTCGAATTCGGCCTCGACCTGATCCTCGACAGCCTCGAGCGCAAGCGTGAGGCCGCCCCGGAGGGCTAGCCTCACGGCGCTGGGTTCAGCCGCCCTCGGTCCCGCCCTGGCCGGCCGGCGAAATCGCCATCCGTGCGCTCGTCGTGTCGTGCACCTGTTCGCCACGGACGTGGCGCGGGATGAACACCGCGGCAACTGCCGCCACGGCGACGACCGCGGCACCGACCCACACGGCCGGGATGAGGCCGTTGACGTACGACTGGGGCGAGAGATACGAGCCGTTGGCCGTGAAGACAGCGGCCAGGACCGCGACGCCGAAGACACCGCCGACCTCACGGATCGCGTTGTTGGCGCCCGACGCCTTGCCCTCTTCCTCGGGCCGCACGGCCGACAGGACGACGTTGGCGATGGGTGCGAAGAACATGCCCATGCCCGTGCCGCTGACGATGAACGGAATGACGAAGGCGGAATAGGCGGCCGTTGGGCTGGCAATCGCAGCCAGCCAGGCGAGGCCGACGGACATCAGCACCAGGCCGCTGACGACAATCGGTCGCGCGCCGATACGGGCGCTCAGGACGCCGGCGATCGGTGCAACGAAGATCGGCATCGCCGTCCACGGCAGAACGCGCAGGCCGGCCTCGAACGGATTCATGCCCTGCACGACCTGGAAGAACTGCGACAGCAGGAAGACGGATCCGAACATCCCGAAGTACATGAGCAGCGAAGCGGTGTTGGCCGCGCTGAAGCCACGGCTGCGGAAGAGGTGTGGCGGCAGCATCGGCGACTTCGTGCGCAGCTCCCAGGCGACGAAGCCGAGCAGCAACGCGCCGCCGACGACGAAGCCGGCAAGGATCTGGCCATCGAACCAGCCGCGGTCGTTGCCGTGGATGACCGCCCACACGACACCGAGCAGGCCTGTGCTCGCCAGGGCTAGGCCGACGACGTCGAGCCGACCCTCCGGACCGTGCGTCTCCTCGAGGCGGAAGTAGGCCAGCGTCGCGGCGATGATCCCGACCGGGACGTTGAGCCAGAAGATCCAATGCCAGTTCACGCCCTGGGCGATGGCGCCACCGACGACCGGACCGACCGCGATCGCGAGGCCGCCGATGCCGCCCCACGCGCCAAGCGCGAGCGGCCGCCGCTCGGCTGATACGCCGGCCGAGAGGATCGTCAACGTCAGTGGCGTGACGATCGCACCACCCAGGCCCTGGAGGGCGCGCGCGAGGATCAACGCGGTGCTCGACGGCGCGAGCGCCGCGGCCGCGGACCCGACAGTGAAGATCACCAGGCCGATCAGGAACATTCGCCGGCGACCGAATCGGTCACCCAGCGCGGCGCCCGTCAGGAGCAGCACGGCGAAGGTCAGCGTGTAGGCGTTGACCATCCACTCAAGGTCGGACAGGGACGAGCCAAGGTCCTTCCGGATCACGGGCAGAGCCGTGGTCACGACCAGGTTGTCGAGCGCGACCATGAACAGTGCGATCGCAGTTATCGCGAAAGTCCATGCCGCAGAGCGATTACGCGTCATCGTGGGTCTCCTGACTTATCACTCACTAAGTACCGCAGGCAAAAAAAGGGGCTGGAGCTCAGTCGTCGTGCCAGACGCCGCCTCGCTTCAGGGCAATCTCGATCTCCGGGTTGAGACCGCCCACCGCCGCCGAGACGTTCATCAGCATCCCGGCCGCGAACCATTCCTGGAGGGACTGGGCGTCGGCGCCCGATTCGCGCGCGACGGCGTCGTACAGGTCCGTCCACTCCTGGCGCACCACGCGCTGGATGTCGGGGTCATCGCACGCCACGTAGGCCTGCATCTGCATCTGCAGCATCTGGCGGTCGGCGAGGAGGTCGCAATAGGCCATGCCCATCGTGTGCAGGATGTGGTTTGGGTCGGCCGACTCCGCCCTCGCCTGGCGCGCAGCTTGCGCGAAGCGATTACGCACCCGACCGAAACACTCGTGCACGGCCGCGATGAAGATGTCCTTCTTCGTCGCGAAGAGCTGGAACAGGTACGGCTGCGAGACGCCGACGTGCTTGGCGATGTCCATCGTCGAAGTGCCGGCGTAGCCGTGCTTGGCGAACTCCTTGCTCGCCTCGGCAACGACGCTTTCGCGCCGCTCATCTGCACTCTGGCGCGCTTCAACGGCTGGCATGCGCGGATCTTAGTGAGTACTAAGTAAGTTTGTCAAGTCGCGCTGGCGGACCAGCTCGTGTAGACGGGTGGCCAGTCGTTGGCCGTGGCACGTTCGCCAAGCAGGACGTGCTCGACCATCAGCTCGTACAGCGGATACGAGTCCTGGACGGTGAAGAACCAGTCCTTGGCGATTCCCGTCCGGACGGCCGAGTCGGTCACTTCGACCGCGCGGCCACGGACGAGGAACTCGCTCGGTGCGTGTGGGTCGAGATGGGTGTGGAAGGCGTATCTGCCGTCCCCGTCGAGATCCGTGCGCTTCGCGCTTTTGCCCTGCACGAACGTGTACAAGTGGCCGTCGACGATGCCCGCGTTGACCGGATGGACGCGCGGCGGCACGCCCTCCCGGACCGTGACGAGCATTCCCTCGCCGTCGCCCGATCGATACATCAGCTCGCGCCCGCGCGCCGCCATCGCTGCTTGGTCTCGTTCGAAATCGGCCCACGTCGTCATTACCGCCAATTTACGCGGTCGGGTGGACAGGGCGCGTATCGTGAGTGCACATCGCCGTGCGCGGTGGCTCCGTGTGATCGCTTCGTCTCGAACAGATCGTGCGTCAGCAGCCAGTCGTTCGAGCAGAGCATGGAGGGCCACCGTGGCCACCGGCACAATCAAGAAGGTCATCTCGGACCGCGGCTTCGGCTTCATCACCGCCGACGACGCGAAGGAGTACTTCTTCCACAAGGACGCGCTCGACTCGACGCTCAACTTCGACCGTCTCGTCGGCGGCGAGAAGGTCGAGTTCGAGATCGAGCAGAACCCACGCGGGCCGCGCGCAGCGCGCGTTCGCGCGGCCTAAGCCCGCTCGGCCGATGGCTGAGGTGATGGAGCCCGAGGCTCCGTTTGGCCTGCGCGGTCAGTACGAGAACATCTGGCACATTGCCGCCGCGCAGCGCTCGAGCGACGGGCACCTGGTCGGCCATCGCACTTTCTGCGGCCGCAACTACCCGGACCAGGAAGAACGGCCGGATGTGGCCGGCCTGACCGAGGTCTGCTCAGACTGCCTGGCCCAGATGCAACACCGCCACTAACCGCGCGAGAGGCGCTCTCCCGGCAGGCTGGCGGGGCGGCCGATCGAACCGGCGTGGTGCTGCGTCGGACGGGCAGGCAGCCCGCGATCCCAGCGCTGCGGCCGACTATCACGTTGCGGCCGAGCATCCCATTGCGGCCGACCCTGCGATTGCGGGCGACCCTGCGTCTGCGGGCGACCCTGCGATTGCGGCCGACCGACACGCTGACCCTGGCGCTGCGGCACGTGGCCGGCTGTCCGGAGCTGGATGGCCTGTGCGCGGATGGTCGGGTCCGGGGCGAAACCGGGCACGATCTCCTCTTCGACGCGGTGGCCGAGCAGGCGCTCGATCTCCGCGAGCAGCGGGCGCTCGTCGACACACACGAGCGAGATCGCGTCGCCGTCCGTGCCGGCACGACCGGTGCGGCCGATGCGGTGCAGGTAGTCGGCCGCGACCATGGGCATCTCATAGTTGACGACGTGCGGCAGGGACTCGATGTCCAGGCCGCGCGAGGCGACTTCAGTGGCAACGAGGATCGCGACCTTGTTGCGCTTGAAGTCGTTCAGCGCGCGGATGCGCTGCGGCTGGCTCTTGTTGCCGTGGATGGCCACGGCCGTGATGCCATCCGTGGTCAACTGCTCGGCCAGTCGGTCCGCGCCGTGCTTGGTGCGCGTGAAGACGAGCGCCTGGTAGATGCGGCCCGACTTGACGAGCTGGCTCAGCAGCTCGCGCTTGCGGCTCCGATCGACGGGTATGACGACCTGGTGCACGAGCTCGGGCGCCGTGTTCTTTGGCGTCACCTGGACGAAGGCCGGGTCCTTTAGGAAGTCCGCGGCAAGGCGCCTGATCTCGGCCGAGAACGTCGCGCTGAAGAGCAGGTTCTGGCGCTGCGTCGGCAGCAGGGCAAGGATCCGGCGGATGTCGTGGATGAAGCCCATGTCGAGCATCCGGTCGGCCTCATCGAGGACGAGGATCTCGACCTGGCCAAGGTTGATCGTGCGCTGCGAGACGTGGTCGAGCAGCCGGCCGGGCGTGGCGACGACGATCGGCGGGTTGCGCCGCAGGCGGCTGACCTGACCGTCGAAACCCACACCGCCGTAGATGGCAGCGCTGGCGACAGGCCGCGTCTGGCCGTACGTGCGCACGCTCTCCTCGACCTGCAGCGCGAGCTCGCGCGTCGGGGCCAGGACGAGGACGCGCGGGCCGCGGACGAAGCCGTTTGCGGCTTGCGGGGGGCGCGTGGAGTTGAGGCGCTGCAGGATGGGCAGCACGAACGCGGCAGTCTTGCCCGTGCCCGTCTGGGCACCGGCGAGCACGTCGCGCGCGGCCAGCACGTGCGGGATTGATTCGCGCTGAACGGGCGTGGGCTCCGTATAGCCCTGCTGCGCGACAGCGCGGAGGAGTTCGGGCGCAAGCCCAAGTTGAGCGAAAGTCACGAAGAGTTGCTCCTGACGAGGCCCTCCCGCCGTGGCGGGGCCCGGTCAGGGCTCAATGTGAGTGGGTCGGGGTCGAACGGAACGAACCGGGGCGCAGACCGGAGCGCCCAAACGAACACGAAGTGCCTGAAGAGTAACAGGAGCGGTGAACATCCGTTCCAGAGCCGCCTCGCGACAAGTCGTCATCCAACGGTCAGGTACACCTTCGTACACTCGGACAAGCCACCGTCAGGGAGCCCAACTCTTTGCGCCTGCTCGTGATCGAGGACGATTCTCGCCTGCGGGCCGTACTCGCCCGCGGCCTCGAAGCCAACGGCTACTTCGTCGACGCTGCTCGCACGGCCGAGGAGGCCCGGCAGATGCTGGCTTTCACGGACTACGCCGTGCTCATCGTGGATTGGCGCCTGCCCGGGATGAGTGGGCTCGACCTCGTGCGCCACGTTCGTTCCAGGGCGCTCGAGAGTGCCGTTCTGATGCTGACGGCGCGCGACGCGCCGGAGGACCGGATCAGCGGCCTTGACGCCGGCGCGGACGACTACCTGGTCAAGCCGTTCCACTTCGGGGAGCTTCTGGCGCGGCTCCGCGCGCTGCAACGGCGGCCGCGCAACTCGGACGGAAGCGCCCTGCGCTGTGGCGACGTCGTGCTCGATCCTCGCGCCCGAACGGCCGACGCGAACGGGACCGCACTGCACCTGACGAACATCGAGTTCCGGATCCTCGAGCTGCTGATGCTCAAGACCCCGGCCGTCGTTGATCGGCGCCAGATCGCGCAGCATGCCTGGAAGGACGAGACGGATCCGATCGGCTCGAACGCCATCGACGTGCGCATGGCCCGTCTGCGCGCCAAGCTCGCCGGCAGCGGCGTCGAGATCGTGACCGTCCGTGGCGCTGGCTACCGGCTGGGAGAGCGTTGAGCGCGGCGAGCGGCGGTGGCTTCCGCAATCTGCCGCTGCGTGTCGCCGCGATCACGACCGCCATCGTGGCCGTGCTGTACCTGGTCGCCGCGCTCGCGGTCATCGTCATTTCTCGGAACACGCTTGTCGCCAACGTCGACGGCCGGTTGAACAGCCGCCTGGCCGCGATCGTTGCCGATCCAGAGGCGATCACGGAGGCCTTTGGCGGAGGTGAAGCGGATCTCGACAACGACGGCGACGCGCGTCGCTTCGATGCGCCTCTCGTCGTCTGGGTCATGGGTCCGAGTGGCGCGTCCTATCAGACTGACCCGACCGTAGATCTGCCTGCTGACGTCGCTCACACCGCGGGGCCCGCGACGGTCACGATCGGCGGCACGGAGATGCGCCTCGTGGGCGGCCCCATCAGCACCTCGACTGGTGCGGCGTGGATCACGATCGCCCAGTCCCTGGGCGACGTCGCCGGCGCGACTGACACGCTCGTGCTCGCCGAGCTCGTGACCGCGCCGCTGCTGCTGCTCGTGGTGTTCGTGGGCGCGCTGCTCATAGGCCGTCGCGTCGCCGGGCCAATCGACCAGGCCCGCGTCGCCCAGCTCGCGTTCACGGCCGACGCTTCGCACGAGCTGCGCACTCCGCTCACGGTGATCGAGGCCGAGACGTCGCTCGCGCTGCAAACGGAACGAAGTCCCACGGAATACCAGGGCGTGCTCGGCAGAATCCAGGACGAGACGGTTCATCTGCGCGGCCTCGTGGACGATCTGCTCTGGCTGGCGCGCTTCGACGCGGCGCCCTCGATGCCCGCAGCGGAGCCGGTCGACGTAGGCGCCCTCGCGACGACGACGGCGGATCGCTTCCGGCCGGTCTGCGATCAGCTCGGGACGAAATTGAGCACGGCAGTCAGCGGCAAGTTCGGCCCGGTCATCTCGGCTCCCGCGGAGTGGATCGCGCGCCTCCTGTCCGTGCTGCTCGACAACGCCGTGCGCCATACGCCACCCGGGTCGTCGGTGTCCGTGGCCGTCGGCGGCGACGCCTCGCGCGTGCAGCTCGTAGTGGAGGACACGGGACCCGGTATTCCTGCCGCCGAACGCGAGCGGATCTTCAACCGCTTCCACCGCGCCAGCGAAACACAGGATGGCGCTGGCTTGGGCCTGGCGATCGCCGATGCGATCGTCAGCGCCACGAACGGCCATTGGGACATCGGTGACAGTGCGCAGGGCGGCGCTCGAATGGCTGTCTGGTGGCCCAGGATCCCGGATCGTGCCTTCGATTCCGCGAGCGATGAGCAGTCCGGCGTCAGCGCTGAGCCATGAGGCGCTCGAAGCCCGAAGTCATGACCAGGTGCCGATCCGTCGAGATGGCGCACGCCTCGTAGCCGGCGACCTCGCGCGAGATCCAATCGACGCCGCGAATGCCCATCGCGTATGCGGCCGTGGCCCAGGTGTCGGCCCACGTCAGCGACGGCCCAACGACCGTCATGCTGGCAATGCCATCAGGCGGTCGCGCGGTGTGCGGATTGACGATGTGATCGCCGCGCTCGTAAGTGCCCGAAGTCGCGATCGCATGGTCGTCAACCGAGAGCACGGCCGCAGTCGTCGAGGCATCCCAGGGATTGCGGATCCCGATTCGCCACGCTGACCCCGACTCCGCGTGACCTCTCGCGCGCACGTCGCCGGCCGCGTTGATGCTGTAGTTGGCGATGCCGGCCGCCTCGAGGATGAGCGCGGCGCCATCCACGGACCAGCCTTTGACCAGGCCGGAAGGATCCAGCGTGCCGTCGCGGCGATGGCCGCGGATGTCGAAATAGCCGTCGCTGACCTGGCGGGCCACCGCGCACATGCCCAGGACATTGCGCAGCTGATCGCTGCAGTCCTGCTCGCGCAGCTCGCCCCTGTTGAGCCGGCTTACCTCGCTGTCGGGCTTGTAGGTGCTGAACCGCGCGTCGATGTCGCGGAAATGATCGAAGGCCGCCTCGACCGCGGCCTGGACCACAGACCTGAACCGGACGTCGCGATCGTCGAGATCAGTGACGTCGATGACGATCGCCGTGCCCATGATGTGCTCGACCCGGTGCAGCCGCGACGGCGACCCGACGGTCGTCAATTCATCTGCGAGAGCGCCGATTGGAGCGACTCGTAGAAGCCATACGACGTGTAGCTCGCGCCGGAAACGCCGTTGATGTTGTCGCTCTGGGCGCGCAGCACCTGCGTCCGCAACATGGGTCCGGCCTGGGCGCTGATCTGCTGCGAGAGGCGGCGGTCGCTGGGCAGCTGCAGCTCCTGGACGTCGACTATCTTGCCCGCCTGGACGACCAGCGCGATCTGTACAGTGCCGTACGGGGTGTCGATCGCCTGGCCCGTGTACGTGCCGCTCACGTTCTGGCCGACCGGTGCCGCGACCGAAGGCTGCGGCGTCGCCGATGGTGCCGGCGGACCGGCGGCCCCTCCTGGCACCGCGGTGGGACCGGATCGTTGTGACGTCGACGGGGCCGTGGCTGCCGCTCCGGGCGTCGGACTCGCAGCAACGTACACGTCCACAGGGGCGGGAGTCGCCGCTGGCGGAGCGCCGATCAATGCATCGGTCGGTAGTCCTCCGTGGCCCAGGGTCGGCTGGTCGCCGGTCTTGAAGCTGAGCAGGAGCACAACGGCGAGGATGGTCGTAACAAGCGCAACAGCGCCTCGTCTCGGCACGCGACTTGGCCCTCCGGGGTTAGAACGCGAAGCGTTCGGCATGGATCTGACTGTTCGCGACGCCAAGTCGACGCAGGCTGCGGCGAACGGCATCGTTCATCGAATCTGGTCCGCAGATGAAGGTGTCGCGGATGCGGACGTCGGGCACGAGGCGGGCGATCGAGTTGGCGTCGAGCGGATCCGAACGGCGGCTTCCCGGCTGGCGCTTGCCCACGAGATAGTTGATCGTCGCGCCGCTGGCGGCGGCAAGCGCATCCAGCTCGTTGCGGAAGACCACGTGGTCCCACGAGCTTGCCCGGTAAAGGACCGTGACCGCGCCGGGCTGTCCCTGGAGCTCCTCGAGCATCGCCCGCAGCGGCGTGATGCCGATTCCGCCGGCAATCAGAAGCACGCGCGCGAACCGGCGGCGCGCACCGGTGAAGTTGCCATATGGACCCTCGGCGAAGATGCGCGTGCCCGGCTTGACGTGCTGGATGAGGCTGCTGTCGTCTCCGCTGCCCTTGACCGTGATGCGCAGGTACCTGCCGTTTGGCGCCGCTGACAGTGAAAAGGGATGCGCGCGCCACCATCCGCCGCCGCTCAGGAAGCGCCAGTAGAAGAACTGCCCGGCCCGCGTCGGGAGCCGGTCGAGCTTCCGCCCGGTGATGTAGATCGACACCACGTTCGGGCCTTCGGCGCGGACCTCGGCGACTCGGAAGCGGTGGCGC
>CAYYVV010000001.1:118986-130524 GCA_964475245.1 uncultured Anaerolineaceae bacterium
CGACACCACGTTCGGGCCTTCGGCGCGGACCTCGGCGACTCGGAAGCGGTGGCGCCACGAGAGCGCGACTGGCTGCCCAAGGCGGAAAACGACCACCAGCACCACGACCGCGACGTAGAGCCCGATCCAGTAAGCCTGGGCGACCGTGTCGGAGACGAAGTCGGTGCCCACCGCGAGCTCGTGCACAAAGGCCAGCGCGACCGCCAGGTAGGCGTAGAGGTGGATGCCGTACCAGGTCTCGTACGAGAGGCGTTGACGCGCGGCCTTGATCGACAGGAAGCCCACGACCATCATCAGCCCGAGCGCGACGGTCGCCGCGAGCACCCACGGGTAGGTGAAGAGCAGGGCGTTGATCTCGTCGGGAATCGAGACGCCGGCCTGCGCCGCAAAGCCGATCGTGGTGAAGATCCCATGGCCGACGAGCAGCCACAGCGTGCCGAAGCCGACCCACTTGTGCCAACGCGCGAGATCGCCGGCGCCGAACAGCTGGTCCAGCCACGGGCTGCGCGACATGAGGACTATCCCGACGAGCGCGAGGTAGGTACCGAGCAGCGCCGTGATTTGGCCCAGCGCCGTGAGCAGGCCGCCAAACGTTCCGATCTGCGCAATGCCGCCGTGAATGAGCCACATTCCGGCGATGACGAGTGCGTTGGCGGCGACCACCGCCCAGATCTCGATCGGATGGATCGCCCAGATCTTCGGAAACGGTGGGACGCGGGGACGCATGGTGAAGCGCTGCTGCATGTACCCCGACGCTAGCGCAGGCAACCTGACAGTTCGATGACAGGGCAGGAATCGCGCGTTTCTGGATCGATGGCGTATAGTGGCTTTACACCGCAGTGTGCGGTGGCGCCGTGTGATCGACCCTTCTCGAACAGATCGTGCGTCAGAGCCAATCGTTCGAGAAGACGTGGAGGTCCACCGTGACCACCGGAACAATCAAGAAGGTCGTCGCCGATCGCGGCTTCGGCTTCATCACTGCGTCGGATACGAAGGAATACTTCTTCCATCGTAATTCGCTCGACTCCAGCCTCGACTTCGATCGCCTGAATGGCGGCGAGGCCGTGAAGTTCGAGATCGAGGACAGCCCCAAGGGCCCGCGCGCAAGCAAGGTTTCTGCCGCTTAGGCTCGACCTCGCACAAAAAGAAGCCGCCCGCAGCAATGCGGGCGGCTTTTTCGTACCTGCGCTGCGCCGCGGCTAGCGCTCCACGGGCACGTCGACCAGGCTGCCGTACTCGGTCCACGAGCCGTCGTAGTTGCTGACCCCGGGGAAGCCGAGCAGCCGGTCGAGCACGAACCAGGTGTGGCTGGCACGCTCACCGATGCGGCAGTAGGCGACGACCGGGCCGTTGGGCACCACGCCGGCCGCGGAGTACAGCTCGCTCAGCTCGTCGGCGGACTTGAACGTGCCATCTTCGTTGGCCGCGCGCGACCACGGGACGCTGGCCGCGCCCGGGATGTGGCCCGGAATCTGGGCGCCCTCGTTGGGCAGATGCGGCGGAGTCAGCCGCTCGCCGCGGAACTCCTCCGGAGAGCGCACGTCGACGAACTTGCCGCTCTTTGCAGAGACCAGCTGGAGCACCGCGTCGCGCTGCTTGCGCAGCTCCGGCCGCTCGGCGCCCGCCTTGAAGGTCGTCGGGGCCAGCGCCGGGATGTCCTGGGTCAGTGGCCTGCCTTCCAGCTCCCACTTCTTGCGGCCGCCGTCGAGCACCTTGACGTTCTCGACGCCGCGCAGGGCGAACAGCCAGTACGCGTACGTGGCGAACCAGTTGTTGTTGCCGCCGTACAGGACGATGGGCTTGTCATTCGACACGCCCTTGCTGCCCAGCAGCTGAGCGAGTTCCGCGCGGCTGATGAAGTCGCGCCGCGTCTGCTCGCGCAGCTCGGTCGACCAGTTGACGCTGATCGCGCCCGCGATGTGGCCCTTGTCATAGGCGCCGGTGTCCTCGTCGACCTCGATCACGGCGTACGAGCCCGTGTCCAGGCCGGCCGCGAGCTCGGCGGTCGTGATCAGCGTCTCGGGGTGGGCGTAGGCGGTCATGTGGGTAAGCCTCCTTGGGTTCGGTACGGTTGACGGCTATCCAGTCAAGGGGCATTGTGCTACATTGTCGAGTAATTCGCTAGAAATGGTAGACAACACCCAAGGGAGAGATGTCGGGAACCGTTCACACAGCAGTAACCATCGCCATTGTCGGTGGCGGTGCTTCAGGGACGCTGTGCGCCATCTCGCTGCTGCGCCATCCATCACCGATTCCGCGCCGAGTGGTCGTCGTGGAACCGTCAGCGAATCTCGGCGCCGGCGTCGCCTACGGCACGGAATCGGTGTCCCATCTGCTGAACGTGCGCGCGAGCGGCATGAGTGCGCTCGCGGACGAACCCGGCCACTTCCTTGCCTGGGCGCGGCAGCGCGGGATCGCGGCCAGCGGCCCTGAGTTCCTGCCGCGCCTGCTCTACGGCGTCTACCTGCGCGACACGCTTGCAGAGGCGCAGGCGTCGGCCGTGGCCGGGGTCATGGTCGAGCACTTGCGCGCGCGGGTCACAGGAGCGCGCCCGGCGGCGGCCGCGGGTGCGGTGGCCGCGGATGCGCTGACCTTGACGCTCGACGACGGCACGGAGCTCGACTCGGACCAGGTCGTTCTAGCCACGGGCAATCACTTCTCGCCACCGCCGTGGCTGCCCAGGCATCCGTGCGCGGTCGCCGACCCGTGGCAGCCCGGAGCGGTCGAGGCGCTGCGCGATTGTGGATCGGTTCTCGTCGTCGGGACGGGCCTGACGGCCGTCGACGCGGTGCTGACGCTGCGTGACGCGGGCTTCAAGGGTGTAGCGCACCTTGTCTCGAGCCACGGCCTCTTTCCAGCCGAACATCGCGCGGGTGAGCTGCCGCCGCGGCCGCCGGCCGTGCGGGCGGGGGACGCGGCGGCCCAAACGGCCCGCGGTCTCGTCCGCGCCCTGCGCGCCGATGCCGCGCTGGCCGACGACTGGCGCCAGACCGTCGACTCGATCCGGCCAGCAACTGTCGAACTGTGGCGCGGCCTTGCGCCGCGCGAGCAGCGCCGCGCCATGCGTCACGCCGCGCGCCTGTGGGAGATCCACCGCCACCGGATGGCGCCGCAGGTCGCGGCCGAGATGCGCGAGCTGCGAAGCAAGGGCCGGTTGACGTCGGAACGGGGACGCATCGCCCGTGTCGAACCGCTCGCTGCCGGCCTGCGCGCCGTGCTGACCAGCCGCGGCGTGCGCTCGACCCGTGATGTCGACGCGCTGATCGCATGCGTCGGGCCAAGCCCCGATCCGGCCAGGGACCCATTGCTCGCCGGCCTGATCGAGACCGGCATCGCGGCTCGCCATCCGCTCAACCTGGGCCTGGACGTCGAGCCAGACGGTCGCGTGCGAACCGCCGATGGCAACGCATGGTCCACGGTCTGGGCAGTCGGGCCTCTGCGCAAAGGCGCCAACTGGGAGGCCATCGCTGTCCCCGAGTTACGTCTGCACGCCAGGGATCTGGCGATCTCGCTGTTGGGACCCACAAGGAGTTGAACTGATGTCAAAGCTGACGCCCCCCGCGCGGCAGATCGACCCACGCGGCCAAAGGTTCGGGGCCGGCGTGTCGGCCGTCGTTCTCGTTCTCGCGTTCGTCGTGAACCTGCCCTGGCTCGCAGTGCTCGTGGGCGTGAATCTCGGAATCTCGTCCGCCTTCGGCACGCGCTTCTTCCTGCCCGGCAAAGCGTGGCCCACGCTGCGCCGCGTCCTCAAGCTGGGCCCGGTCGAGATGGAGCACGAATATCCGCCACGCTTCGCGCAGGCCCTTGGCGCCACGTTCATGGGCCTCGCCGCAATCGCGTTCGTGCTGAACCTCGGAACGCTGGGCTGGCTCCTCACCGGCGCCGTCGCAGCGCTCCAGACGCTGCTCGCCGCAACCGGCATCTGCGTCGGCTGCCGGCTCTACTTCCTGCGCTGGTGGGTGCCGTCCGTCTTCGCCGGCCTGTTCCGCCGATCGGACAGCAGGCGACACGACCTGCCCTCGATACAGCGCGTCGGCTGACAGGAGAATGTGTTCGATGGATATCGAGACGTTCCTCACGCCGGGCCTCGGCGACGCGACGTACCTGGTTGCGTCGGAGGGTGAGGCGGCGCTGGTCGACCCGCAGCGCGACGCCGAGCGGTTCATCGAGGCCGCCGATCGCTGGGGCTGGCGGATCACGCACGTGCTCGAGACGCACGTGCACAACGACTACGTCAGTGGCGCGCGCCAGGTGCACGAGCAGACCGGCGCGCTGATCGTCGCGCCCGCGGCCGGCGCCTACCGGTTTCCGTGGCACGCCGCGGACGAGGGCGACGCCGTCAGGATCGGCAATCTCAGCCTCGTCGGCATGGCCACGCCGGGCCACACGCCGGAGCACATCGCGTGGCAGATCGTGCAGAGCGGGTCGACCGTGCCCGCCGCCGTCCTGACCGGCGGCAGCCTGCTCGTCGGCAGCGCCGGCAGGCCGGACCTGCTCGGTCCTGATCTGTTTCCGCGCCTGGCGGACGACCAGTTCAGATCGCTCCAGCGCCTCGCGGCACTGCCCGACGACGTGCGCATCCTGCCGACCCACGGCGCGGGCTCGTTCTGCGTGTCCGGGGCCGTGGGCACGGAGCGCGAGTCGACGATCGGGATCGAGCGCGAGCGCAACCCGTACCTGCGCGTGGCCGACAGCGCCGCCTTTCGCCAGTTCGTCGAGCAGCGCCTCGGGCGCTATCCCGCCTACTACGCGCACATGGCCGACATCAACCGCGCAGGCCCGACGCTGCGCGATGGCTTGCTCGCGCCGCCCAAGCTGACGCCCGAGCGGCTCGCGCAGCTGGTCGACGCCGGCGTCAGGGTCGTCGACGCGCGCGACCGGCACCACTTCGCTCAGGGCCACATCCCGGGCTCGATTCATGTCGAGCCGACCGAGCAGTTCGGCTCGTGGGTCGGCGCCGTGGTGCCCTTCGACGCGCCACTCGTCATCGTCATCGACTCGACCGACGCCACGCTCATCCCGGAGCTCGTCGTCCAGCTCTGGCGCATCGGCTACGAGCACGTTGTCGGCTATGTGGCGGGCGGCACGGACACGTGGCTCGAGAGTGGCCGGCGTGAAGAGAGGCACGAGGTGCTGTCGGGCAGCCAGCTCGCCGAGGAGCTCGTCGGTGGCGACGGCTACGCCGTGCTTGACGTGCGCCAGCCGACCGAGTGGCGCGAGGGCACGATCCCAGGCTCGCGCACGATCTTCGTCGGCGACCTGCCACAGGCGGTTTCAGACCTGCCGCGCGACAGGACGTGGACGGTCATCTGCAGGTCCGGCGCCAGGGCGTCGATTGCCGGGAGCGTGCTGCTTCGGGCGGGTCACCGCGTCCGCGTCGTGACCGAAGGCGGCGTCCCGGATGTCCTCGAGCGCGTCGCTTCAGCAGAGGCACAAACCGCGGCCGCGTAGCGCGAGACACGAAGAGACCGCTCCGGCGCAAGCTGGAGCGGTCCTTCTATCCCCACGAGCATGAGAGCTGGACCGGGGTCCAAATCGCGTGCTCGCCTCCTCACATGGGCGATGAAGCAAGTCTAGCAGTAATTGGCTATGTAAGATATGAAACGAGGCAGTACATAGCTTTACGAGGTGCGTCAAGTGCCCAGGATCGAATTCGAGGCCGATACAGAGGCCGAGTTACTGGCTCTGGCGCGACGCTGGGTGATGGGACCGGACTCAAGCTCCGGCGGCGTGGGCGCGGACCAGGCTGATCAGGAAGAGCTGCATCGCCGCCAGTTGGGCGAGGCGCTGAACGCCATCCGTGGCACTGACAGCCGCCGCTTGCTGCGCGAGGTGGCCAGCCTCTCGCTCCACGGTTCTGCTCTTGTGCTCAATAGCGAGTTGACCGAGCGCTATGGCAAGCGCACCGGGACGGCGTTCGCGGGGATCGTCGCCGGCCCGAACAAGGTGATGCGCCGCGTGGCCCGACGCGATCTCGTCACCTGGGATGCGGACGCCCGTGGCTATCGGATGGACCCCGCCGACGCAGAGGTGATCCTCCAGCGCTGGCCTGCTGCCTAGCTGGTCGGGGGCTGGTCAGCGGGCTCCCAGAGTTCGAATCGGTTGCCCTCCGGACGCACCGCGGGCCCCGTCACGGTCCGCATGTATGAAATCGGCGGCTGCTGGGAGGCAGTTGCCAGATGCTCAATGCTGACCAGTGACGAGGCCCGCGCCATTGCCGCGCCCCGGCCAATGGCGTGCCGCCCACGAGGGACGGCGAACCGCCCAGCGGGGGGAAGTCCGCGAGGCGGGGTTTTATTCGACTGGCGGGAGTTTCCGGCCAGCACTGATCCGCGTCATTACGGTCCGTAATCTGGGCGCCGCATCAGGGCCAACGTGAGGCCCGCCTAGTCCGGCTGGGTGGCCGTGGCCTTCTCCTGCCGGTACAGCCGTGCCACCGCGCTGATGTCGAGATCAGGCGTAGCACCGGCCGCGCTGCTGACCTGCTCGCTTGACCAACGCAGCATTGGTGTCTTCGAATTGGCGCGGCCGAATAGCGCTACGGCCAGGTCCACATCCTTGCGCAGATCGCGCAGCGCAAACTGCGCCGGCGCATGGTGACTCTCGATCAGGCCCGACCGTCGAGACTCGAGCGCGGGCGCGGCGCGCTGCAGGACCCAGAAGACATCATCGGCATCGAGGCCGGCATCCTCGCCGGCAACCTGCAGCTCCGCAGCAGCCAGGATGATGTCGGCCAGCATGCTGTTGGCGATGAGCTTCAGCCTCGCGGCGCTGCCCGTTTCGCCGACGTGGCGGACCGTGCCAAGCGCGCCCAGCACGGCGCTGGCCAGGCCGACATCCGCGGCAGTGCCACCGGCAAGAATCGTGGCCTGACCGGCACGCACCAATGGTGGCGCGCCCATGATTGGCGCCTCAACGAACCGGCCGCCAGCAGTGCCAACGTGCGTCGCAAGCACTGGAACGACGTCCGGTCCGGCCGTGCTCATGTCGACAAAGGTCTTGCCGTATCCAGCTATCAATGCGCCTTGCGGCCCGAGGTAAACGGCCAGCACTGCGTCTGGACCAGTCAGGCTGCTGACGACGATGTCGGCTGCCCCAACGGCTGCCGCAGGAGTATCGACGACCGTGCCCAGGCCGAGCTCCTCGGCCCGTGAGCGGGTCCGGTTCCAGAGCACGACCTCGAAGCCGGCCTCGGCGAGCCGAGCTGCGATCGCAGAACCCATCTTGCCCGTGCCGAGCACGGCGACGCGTGTGGCATCCATCGTCCTAGCTCCTGGGCATCGCTTCAGGTGCCGGGCCGCCGACGGCGACTTCGGCGCGCAGGATCGCGTCGATCTGGGCCATGTCGTCCGCAGAAAGCACCACGTCGACGCTCGGTGCGGTCTGGCGGATCTGCTCCGCGCTCCTGGCCCCGACGATGGCGACGTCGACGGCGGGGTTGGCCAGCGTCCAGGCGATCGCGAGCTGGGCGACGGTGGTTTCCCGAGCGGCCGCGAAACGGGCGAGCTCGCGCACCACCGCGAGGTTGTGCCGGTATCCATCGCCCGTGAACAGATCGCTCTTCGAGCGCCAGTCATCGGCGGCGAAGACCGTGGATTCGGTCATTCGGCCCGTGAGCAGGCCATGTGCCATCGGCCCGTAAACAAGGACCCCGATGCCGTGCTCATGGGCGAAGGGGAGAACGCTCTCCTCGATCTCGCGCCGGAACATGTGGTAGGGAGGCTGGAGGGTGTCGATCGGACGCACCTGCTGGAATTCGGCCATCTGCCTGGCGTCGAAGTTGGAGACGCCGACGTAGCGCACGAGGCCCTCGCTGACGAAACCTTCGAGTGTCTCCGCCGTGGTGGTGATGGGCGTGGCCGGATCGGGCCAGTGGATCTGGTAGATGTCGACGTATTCGGTGCCCAGGGCGCGCAGGCTGGCCTCCAGGCCGCGCCGCAGGGCCTGTGGGCTGCTGTCACGGACCGGGCCACCGTCCTCCTCGCGCAGGCCGCCCTTGGTGGCGATCACGATCGACTCGCGACCCTCGTGGATCTCGGGCGCCAGTGCCTCGCCCAGGAGCTGTTCGGCGGCACCGAACCCGTAGGCATGAGCGGTGTCGAACAGGGTGACACCGAGTGAAAGCGCTTCGCGCGCCGCCGCGATGGCAGCCACCCGATCGACGCTACCCCAATCACCGCCGGCCGACCAGTTGCCGAAGGCGAGGCGCGATACGTGTGGGCCACGTTCGCCGAGTTTTGTGAAGCGCATGTCAGCAGCGTCCTTTCTTCCTATGTATCTTGCCGGAAAGATACAGGGCGATAATCTTGCTGTCAAGCCTCTTGCCAGAAAGAGAAATGAGTGGCAGACTCAAGGTATGTCAACCGACGAGATCGACCGCATCGTTGAGCAGTGGAACCGCGCGCGCCCGGACCTGGATGTCTCGCCGACGCACATCCTCCAGCGCATCACGAGGCTCAGCCTGCTCCAGGAGTCGAGCTTCGCCGGTGTGTTCACCAGCCATGGGTTGACGTGGGGCGAGTACCTGGTGCTTGCAACTCTGCGTCGGGCCGGCCCGCCGTACCGGATGAACCCGACCGACCTGTACGGATCGGTGATCCTGTCTTCCGGCGGCATGACCAAGCGCCTCGATGGGCTCGAACGCGCTGGTTTCGTGGAGCGCCTGCCCGACCCGACGGATCGGCGCGGTCGGCTGGTGGCGTTGACCGCCAAGGGCCTTGAGGTCGTCGACCTGGTCGTGGTCGAACACCTGGCGAATGAGCAGCAGCTGCTGAGCGCCTTGTCGGTGGGTGAGCGTCAGGAGCTCACCGACCTCCTGCGCAAGCTGCTCTCATCGGCTCCGTTTCAGGCCCTCGACCCTGCCGGCTCAGGCGAGAAGTAGACCGCGCGTGACGGGAGGCTCCGTCACGGGTACGCAGGCCAGGCGGATCAAGACTCGGCGACGCTCCGAGCCAGAAGATCCTTGAGCGTGTCCCGGTCAGATGTGCTGAGCGCCTCAAGGCCTGGCATCGCCGACACAACGCGCTCGACCTCTGTCCTGACGCGCATGCCCGCGTCAGTCAGCTCGAGCTGCTTGACGCGCCGATCCTCGGCCACCGACTTGCGCTCCACGAGACCGCGCTTCTCCAGGCGGTCGACGATGCCCGTCACGTTCGATGGGTCGCAACGCAGGCGCTCGGCTGCTTCGGCCATCGGCCGCGGCTCTCCGAGCTGACGCAGCAGCTGCGCCTGGGGGAGGGTCAGGTCAAGCCGCTCGAGCTGTGCCTCGTACTCGCCCATCAGCTTGCGGCTGAGCTCCACGACGAGCCGGAATACGTCCTCGGCGTTGTTGTCGGCTGCCTCGTCGTGCGTCACATCCACAGTGTAATTGACGGTTCCATTGTTTGGGGAGTAGATTGTTGAGGTATCAAGTATCTGCTACCGACGATTGGAACAATGACAACTTCGACCGCCCTGCCTCCTACCTCGCAACCAGCTGCCGCCGCTGTCGCCGGCGCCGCGCCGCTGCCGCCCGATTGGCAACCGGTACCCGAATTCCAGCGAGCGACCGACCGTGTGACCTTGGAGCAGGTCGCCGAAAGACTGCGCGAGCGCAACTTTGGGCCTGTCATCGTCGACAGCGCGGAGGAGGCCAGGGATGAGGTGCTCAAGCGCCTGCCGGACGGCGCGGAGGTGCATACCGCCAAGTCGCGGACGCTCGAAGAGATGGGCGTCTTCGGCGAATTGATGGGCTCCGAGCGCTGGGACATGGTGCGGCACAAGACGATGGCCATGGACCGCAAGACGCAGATGCGCGAGATCCGCAAGATACAGGCGGCGCCCGACGTCATGATCGGCAGCGTCCAGGCAGTGACCGAGTCAGGCCAGATGGTCGTGGCCTCGGCCGCGGGCAGCCAGATCGGTCCATATTCGGGAGCTGCCGGCCAGCTGATCCTGGTCGTCGGTTCGCAGAAGATCGTGCCTGATCTCGAGACTGCGCTACGCCGAATCACGGAGCACGTCCAGCCCTACGAGGATCTGCGTCTTCGCGAGCAGATCGGCATGGGGACGTTCGTGGCCCGGATACTGATTATGGAACGCGACTACATTCCGGGCCGCACCACGGTCATCCTGGTCCGCGAACCAGTAGGCATCTAGCGGCGGAGCCAGACGACTTCGCCGTCCTCGACTTCGTAAGTGGGGGAGAGGCCAAGGTTCGCGGCCACTCGCGCTGACGCGGCGTGGTCGGCGCGGATGTGGGCCGTGATCTCGCGGACGCCGCGCTGCTCGAGCAGGGCAAGCATCTTTTGGGCGGCTTCCGTGGCGTAGCCACGGCCCTGCCACGGCGTGCCGATCAGCCACGCCACGTCAACGCGGCCATCCACGACCGTGGCCTGGACGAAGCCGATCGCTCGTGCGTCGTCGGTTGTGCGCACGATCCAGTTGAGCCAGACCTCTGAGCCGTCCGGCGAGTGGCCCACAGCTTGCCGTTCGTAGCGCGCTCGCAACTCGTCGGGCGTCGGTGGTTCGCCGCCGGTGAACTCGTAGAGCGCCGGATCGCTCAGCACTGCCACCATCTCGGCCGCGTGCTCGCGTCGCAGTGGCTCGATCGTCAGATGGCTATCGCTCGTCACCCGCCCATGATCGCTGTCGTCTATTGTCTAGTAATTCGATCGACTTACTATACGATGGATCGCAATGATCTTGATTTCAACTTCGGCCTTCCGGCCGCTGAGACCAATCGACGTGAAGTATGCGACCGTCCCCGTGCAGCAGGGCTTCAATTGGGGAGAATGTCTCGCCGACTTCGAGTCGGGCGTGTGGCACCTCGTGGTCTTTCGGTCGGTGCGCAGTGAGACCGCTGAAGACTCCGTCCTGGCCGAGTTTGATGAGCGCGCTTACCAGGAGGCGCGCGGGTCCAGCGGTTTCCGTTTCTACTTCCGTGGCGAGGTCGACGAGGAGCGGCGGTGCCTGTCGTTGTGCGTCTGGGATACGCCCGAACAGGCGCGGGCGGCGCTGCATCAACCCGACCACCGCGACGCGGTCGCCCATACCCGCGAGTGGTACGAGGAGTTCTCGCTCGAGCGCTACCGACTCTCGCTTGCACCAGACCGGCGAATCACCATCGAACCGCTCTTGCAGGTGTAGTACCTTTCGCGCCTTAATCGAGGGAGGTAGGCGTGCCCGATCAAGAGCCGGTCAACCAGGCGCCCGAAGCGAGTGGCGAAGAAGCCGCGATACAGGCCGCAAATTCCGTAAACGAGGAGTTGAAGCGGGAGGCCGAGGCAGAGCGCGCCATTTCGCGCGGTGGCGCCCGAACCGCCGGCTGCACGCCGGCGACCCTGGCCATCATCGGCCTCGCCATCGTCATCATCGTCGCGCTCGCAGTGGTGATCATCCCGAATCTCGGCGCCGGAACCAGCAGCAGTCCGGCTCCAACAAATGCCGCGGCGGGGTCGACGACGACTCCGACGTCCGAGGCGCCTCCCTCATCGGAGGCGACGAGCTCACCGGCCGCCGCGAACCTCGATGGTGATTGGGTGCTGGTTTCGGGCCTCA
>CAYYVV010000002.1:0-31348 GCA_964475245.1 uncultured Anaerolineaceae bacterium
AGGGCGTGCGCACGATCCTGCTCAACAGCAACCCGGCCACGATCATGACCGACCCGGGCGTCGCGGACGTCGTCTACCTCGAGCCGCTCACGGTCGCGAGCGTCGAACGAATCCTCGAGCGCGAGCGACCGGACGGCATCCTGTCCGGCCTGGGCGGCCAGACCGCGCTCAACCTGTGCGTCCAGCTCGCCCGCGAAGGCGTGCTCGAGCGGCACCCGGAAACGCGCCTGCTGGGCACGCCGCTCGAGGCGATCGAGATGGCCGAGGATCGCCAGGCGTTCCGCGCCCTGCTCGATCGGATCGGCCAGCCGTACCCGCCGTCTGTGATCGTCGAGGGCGGCTCGCCGCGCGAGCGGCAGGAGCGAACCCGCGCCGCGCTCGACGAGATCGGGGTTCCGGCCGTAATCCGCCCGGCGTTCACCCTCGGCGGTTCGGGCGGCGGAATCGTCCAGACCGAGGAGCAGTTCCTGGAACGCGTGCGCAGCGGCCTGCGCGCCAGCCCGATCGGCCAGGTCATCGTCGAGCGCTACCTGTCGGGCTGGCAGGAGGTCGAGTACGAGGTCATGCGTGACGCCGCCGATACGTGCATCGCGGTGTGCTCGATGGAGAACGTCGACCCGCTCGGCGTTCACACGGGCGATTCGATCGTCGTCGCGCCGGTCCAGACGTTGTCCGACCAGACCCACCAGCGCCTGCGGAGCGCGGCTCTGGCGATCATCCGCGCCCTTGGCGTCGAGGGCGGCTGCAACGTCCAGTTCGCGCTCTCACACGATCACGCCGAGTACGCCGTGATCGAGGTCAACCCGCGTGTCTCGCGCTCGTCGGCACTGGCGTCCAAGGCGACCGGCTATCCCATCGCCCGGGTCGCCGCGCAGATCGCCGTCGGCCGGCACCTCGACGAGATCCCCAACGCGGTGACTGGCAAGACCGTGGCCGCCTTCGAGCCGGCGCTCGACTATGTGGTCGTCAAGCTGCCGCGCTTTCCGTTCGACAAGTTCCCCGGTGCTGAGCGCGACCTGGGTTCGCAGATGAAGGCGACCGGCGAGGTGATGGCCATCGAGCGCAACTTCGGCGCGGCGCTGAACAAGGCGCTGCGCGGCATGGAGCAGGCCGGCGCCGGCTGGCTTTCAGAGCACCCCGACTGGGCGCCCGACCTCGACGCGCTGGCCAATGTGTTGATCGGTCAAACCGATCAACCGTCCGTGGAAGCATCTCCGACAGCTTCCCAACCCGGAACAATCGGACCACGGCGGTCATTTGATCGATCAGACCGATCAGTTGAGGGCGGAGAGGCGCTCACGGGCATTGATTTGCCCAAGTCGGCGCTGCCCGACCGGCGTTTGATAGGTGACACCGATCAGGCGGATGAGCTCGACCAGCTGCGGCGGTTTCTGGCGCCGTCCGACTCGCGCCTGTGGCGGCTGATTGCGCTCCTGCGCCGCGGCTTGCCGGGCGCCGTCCTACAGCGGGCGACGGGTATCGCACCGTGGTTCGTGGCGGAGCTCGAGCGCTTGATGCACCTCGAAGGTCGCCTGCACGCGGCCGGGCGGGATCTCGGCGACGAGCTGTTGATCGGTGCCAAGCGCGCCGGCTTTGGCGACAGGGATATCGCGGCACTGACCGGCCTGAGCGTGACCGCCGTTCGCGCCCGGCGTGACGAGATGGGCCTGCACCCGGGCTTTGCCATGGTCGATACCTCGGCCGCGGAGTTCGCGGCGGAGACGCCTTACTTCTACTCGACATACGCCGCGGTTGGTTCGCCGCCGGAGGCGCCACCTGTGCCGCGGCCGGCATCGCTCGTCATCGGCTCCGGGCCGGTGCGGATAGGGCAGGGCATCGAGTTCGACTACTGCGCGGTCCAGGCCGCCGACGCGCTGCGCCGCCTGGGACGCAGCGCGGTGATGGTCAACTCAAACCCAGAGACCGTGTCGACGGACTTCGACGCCTCGTCGCGCCTGTACTTCGAATCGCTCGACGCGGAGTCAGTGCTCGAGGTTGTGCGCGCCGAAACGTTCGACGGCGACGCGCCGGACGCCTTCGTCCAGTTCGGCGGCCAGACGCCACTCGGCCTGGCCGGTCCGCTCGCGGCTGAAGGCATCGTCCTGCGCGGGCTGGACCTCGACGCGATCGACCAGACCGAGGAGCGCATGCGCTTCGCCGGACTTGTCGACCGCCTGGGCATTCCGCAGCCGGAGGGCGGCATGGCGTCGAGCGTCGACGAGGCGTTCGTCGTCGCCGAGCGCGTGGGCTACCCGGTCATCGTCCGCCCGTCATTCGTCATCGGTGGCCTCGCCGTCGACTTCGCCTACGGGCCCGATGACCTCGAGCGGATCATCGAGCGCGCGGTCGCGGTCGACGACGAGCGGCCGGTGCGCATCGATGCGTACCTCGAGGGCATGGAGCTCGACGTCGATGCGATCACCGACGGCGAGGACGTGCTCATCCCGGGCCTGATCGAGCACGTCGAGCGTGCCGGCGTGCACAGTGGCGACTCGATCGGCGTCTACCCTCCGCAGCGCATCACTGCCGCCGACCAGGAGCTGGTCGTCGAGGCGATCACGCGTGTCGCGCTGGCGGTTGGTGTGCGCGGCCTGATCAACGGCCAGTTCATCGTGCGCGACGACGGCGTCTACCTGCTCGAGGTCAACCCGCGCGCGTCGCGCACCGTGCCATTCATGTCGAAGGTGACCGGCGTGCCGATGGTCGAGCTGGCGACGCGCGTCGCGCTGGGCGAGAAGCTGAGCTCGATGGGCTGGAGCGGCGGGTTGATGGCGCCGCGCTCGTTCGTCGCGGTCAAGGCGCCGGTCTTCTCGACGGCCAAGCTGCGTGGGGTGGATCCGACGCTCGGCCCGGCGATGCAGTCGACCGGCGAGGTGATCGGCCTGCATACCGATCCGCGCGTGGCGATGGCCAAGGCCCTCGCTGCCGCAGCCCTGCGCCCGCCAGTTGCCGGCGAGTCCGGCGGGGTGGCGCTGCTGTCGATCGCGGATCGCGACAAGGAGCTCATCGAGCCGCTCGCGCGAGCGCTGGCGCGCGCCGGCTACAGGTTCTGCGCGACGCGAGGCACGGCCATTGCTCTGCGCGTTCTCGGCCATGCCGTGGAAGAAGTCGCTCGCGTTGACGAGCCCGACGGCGGGCGGCGGAGCGTGATCGACGCTGTCCTATCGGGCGAGGTCGACCTCGTCGTCAACACGCCCTCGCCCGAGTCGCGGCCCGTGCAGGACGCCGGCGCCATCCGGCGTGCGGCGCTGGCCGAAGGCATCCTGTGCCTGACCTCGATCGACACCGCGCTCGCTGCCGCGCAGGCACTCGATCCCCAGATTGCCCACGACCTGGCGGATGTGCGCCCCCTCGACGCGTGGCTGGAGGCTCGAATCGGGGCTGTTTCGAACTGACCGCCGAGCGGTGTCAGGGCGCTGCTGGTGACCACCTGTTCCGGTCGGCGCCAGGTGTGAACACGAAGCCGTCCTGGAGCGGGGTGCCGAACTGGTCGTAGCCGCCGATGACCCATACGCGGCCATCACTCGTTGACGTCGCCAACGCGGCGAAACGCGCCGACGGCAGTCGCGGAGCGGTCGCCCAGCCCTTGCCGGGGCGAAAGACCTCGACCTTGGCGAAAAGGCGCGACGAATCGGCTGCCATGCCGCCGATGACGAAGATCCGGCCGCGGCTGTCGTTGGTCACGGCGACCCGGATTCGGCTCGTCGGCAGGACCGTCGGCTTGAACCACTGGTCGAGCTGCGGGACCCATGCCTCGACTGGCGGCATATCGCACGCGCCAAACTCCGGGTGGCACTCCTGCGATCCGCCGGCGACGTAGACAGCGCCATCCGTCCCGATGCCGATGCCATCCTCCGGGCCGTGCTTCGGCTGGCGCGCCCCACTGTGGAACGATCCCGCCGAGGCCTCGGTGACGATGCGGTCGCCGCTGATGAACACGGCCTGGTCCTGGTGGCGCAGCGTCTGGCCATACCAGTACGTGTCGCCGTTAGCCGCCGCGGCCGCTGAGATCGGGTCGACGTACGGTCCGTGGCCCGGCTCGAGGCTCCATGTCTTCGCGGCCGGGTCGTAGTCGGCAACCCGGAAGCCCGCGTCGGTGGTGATATCTGTCCAGCAGCCGCCGAGCCGGATGGTGCCGTCGGGTGTTGACGCGGATGCTTCGGCGTCCGAACAGATATCCGGTGCCGGCCGACCCTTGTGCCACTTTCCGGAGCCTGGTGAGTAGACATACGTGACCGACCGGCCGTATCCGACGTCCCCGCCCAGCTGGTGGCACGTGCCCTGGCAGAACCCGAAGGCATAGACGCGGCCGTCGGCGCCGCCCGTGACGGTCAGGATCGCGGCGGCGGCGGGCAGTGGCGCGATCTGTGTCCAGGACCCTCCGATCGTTGCCCCTCCGGCCGCTGCGGCGGCGGTGCCAAATGTGACAAGTGCCGCCAGCGCCAGGGCGGCGGGCAAAGCGAAGCGTCTGATCATGTCCTTATGGTCGTCCGATCGCGGGCCGGCCGCCAGTGCCGTTTGCTCTTTGCCCACACGCGACAATCGCCCGGTGCGCATAACCATTCCCGATCCCGCGCTGGTGCTCCTCGTCGGACCTTCGGGCGCGGGCAAGTCGACCTTCGCCGCGCGCCACTTTTCCGTGACGGAGGTTGTCTCGTCGGACGCGGCGCGCGCGATGCTGACCGACGACGCCGGCGACCAGGACGCATCCGCCGAGGCGTTCCAGGTCGTCGCCCTGATCGTCAACGGACGGCTCAAGCGCCGGCTGACGACAGTCGTCGACGCGACCAATCTCCATGCCGCGAGCCGCAGGCAATACACGCGTCTCGCCGCGCGCTATGGAGTGCCGGCCGTCGTCATCGCCTTCGACCTGCCGCTGTCTGCATACCACGAGCGCAACGCGCGGCGCGAGGGGCGCAAGGTCGACGAGATCGTCGTCGAGGACCACGCCGCGCGCATGCCCCAGGCGCTGGCCGAGCTGGAGGGCGAGGGCTACGTGGCGGTCCACATCGTGGGCGAAGACGCTGCCGACGAGGCGATCGTCGAGCGCCGCTGAGCCAATGCTCCGAATTTGTGACACACGGCACTAGCCCGGTTCGCAGGACGATCCTCGATTATCGATTGTGCCGAACCCGAGGCGCCGCGTGTGATTTGACTGAGGAGCACGTCCCGAGGCACGGTGGGCCGACGACCTGCCCGCGTCGACTCCAGGCGATGTTGTCGCAAGGAGTGAGAGCGTTATGCCGGAGCCGTACACCATCGACCTCGACGAGGTCCTGAACCGGAATTACCCGGGAATCACGCACGTCGATCCCAAGCGAGCGGCCTTGCTCGTAGTCGACATGCAGGGCTATTTCCTGCATCCCGATCAGCCCGCATACCTGCCCGGTGGCAATGGCGCGCCGTCGAGCGAGACCGTGCTCGAAAACGCCGTCCAGTGCGTTGAGCTGTGTCGCAGCCATGGCATGCCCGTGATCTGGTCGCGCTGGGGTCTGCGTGGAGACGGCTGGGACGTCGGCCGCTGGGCGCCGAAGTGGCCCGCATGGCACGCCGGAACGCCGCAGGGTCCCGCATGGGAGAACCCGGAAATCGAGATCGCCGCTCCGCTCAAGCCCATGCCTGGTGAGCCGATCTTCGACAAGAGCCGCTACTCGTCGTTCTGGGGCACGCCGCTCCAGACGTTCCTACAGCACCTGCCCGACGTCGACACGCTCGTGATCATCGGCGTGACGACCAACTTCTGCGTGCGCTACACGGTCGAGGACGCCTTCTCGCTCGACTATCACATCGTCGTCATTGCCGACTGCACGACCGCGACCAACGACCCGATCCAGTACGCGGTGGGCGGCAGCGGTCAGTACATCGCGGCGCTCAAGGACTTCCAGATCGGACTCGGCGACGTGTGGACGCTGGCCGAGCTCGGTCGAGACCTCGAATCGGCAGCGCCTCAGGCCGCGCCTGCTCCTGAGCTCGCGCTGGCGGGGACTGGTCGTTCGTAGCGCTCGCGCACTGGCCAAGCCTCGGAATCATCATCCCGGAGAGGGAGTACCCGAAGGGAGTTCGTGGTGGATCGCAATAATCAGTCGGGGGAGTACAGCGTCGCCGCCGGTCAGGGCGTGGACGCGATCGGCAAGGTCGAAACCCGCGGCATCGATCAGATCCCCGACGTTGAGCGCAACTCGAATCCGAAGAACATGGCGGCAGCGTTTGCCGCAGTCCAGTTCTCGTTCGTCATCGTCCTGTTCGGCGGGCTGATCGTTTCGTTTGGGCTCGGCTTCTGGTCGACCCTCACCGCTGTCACCGTCGGTGTCGCGATCGGCAGCGTGATCATCGCGGTCATGGCCCTGAGCGGGCCGCTGACCGGCACAAACCAGTCGGTCTCGAGCGGCGCCTACTTTGGCGTCCGCGGCCGGCTGATCGGCTCGGCCATCGCGCTGTTCATCGACATCGTGTTCCTGGCGTTGATCGCATGGACCACCGGTCAGACGCTCGTTGACGGTGCCCACATCCTGTTCGGCACGGATACCGGCACCGGACCGCTGGTCGTCGGCATGATCATTGCCTGCGTCCTGGTAGTGGCCATCGGCTACTTCGGCCATGCCACGCTCGTGGCGAGCTACAAGGTGTGGCTGGTCGTCGGCCTGATCTTCCAGGCCGTCTGGGTGCTGGTCATCCTGCCCAACTTCCATCTCGCCGGCGACGGCGAATACCTGCTCGGAACGTTCATGCCCACGTGGCTGCTCGCGGTCACTGTCGGCATCTCGATGCCGCTGAGCTACATCACCTGGCCGAACGATTACGGCCGGCGGATGCCCAAGAGCACCAGCCCGCGCGCCCTTGGCGGATGGGCCTGGCTCGGCATGTTCGCCGGCTGCTGGATCGCGCTGATGCTCGGCGCAATCGTGACGATGTCGTTTACCGACCAGTCCATGTCGTTGGTCGACGGCAGCTTCGCCATCGCCCCGCTGTGGTTCGTCATCCCGCTCATGCTCTACGGCTTCCTGGGCAATGCCGTCAACGGCGGCCCGGGCGTCTACAACTCGGCCCTTGACCTGCAGGCCTTCCTGTTCCGCATCCCGCGGCGGATCCTCGTACTCGTTATCGGCGTGGTCGTGTTCGCCGTGGCCATCCTCGGCACGGTCGTGTTCGATGCCATCGATACCCTCAATGCGCTGGTCCTGATCATGATCGTGGTCGTCACACCGTGGGCGGTCATCACCATGGTTGGCATGTGGCTGCGCAAGGGCGAGGTGTCGGCCGACGACCTGCACACCTTTGCCATTCCGGGCGGCAAAGGCCCGTACTGGTTCACTGGCGGCGTCAACTACCGCGCGGTCACTGCGCTGATCGTGGCGATCATCGTGGGCTGCTCGTTCTCCGAGAACGGCCTGTTCACAGGCCCGCTCGCCTCGTCGGCGGGTGGCGTCGATCTCAGCTTCATCAGCGCCGGGCTCACCGGCGGCATCCTGTACTTCGTCTTCGTCAAGCTCTTTCCTGAGCATCTGACCGCTTCGGCCAACTTGCCGAAGCTGACCGGCACGGCACCCGGGACGGCGCGACCGAAGTAGCCCCAGCTGCTCCAATCGCCGTCCGACAGGAGGCGGTGCGTCACATCCGTGGCGCACCGCCTCTTCCTTTGTGCTCGGAGTCCGAAATCTGCTCAGGCGTCGAATCAACGCCGAGATCGGTCAAATGTTCGGCATTTCGACATTACGCAGGTGGTCATCGGCTGATTTCCGCCAAAAGCAGCTGCTCGTCGACATATGACCGAAGAAACGGGGAATAACGTGCGGCGAGGGACCCTGCGACTCGCATAACGTCGGCTATCTCGACATTTGTCACAAAGCTGGCGGTCGCGCGAGCCGTCAACCACGTCAGTGCCGTTACTGCGTCACAATCCGTGCGTGACCCAAACGTCCCAGTCTCCGGTCGAACCGACCGGCACGTCGCAGATGAGCGACTTCCCGACCATCCAGCTCGACGAGCGCACGCTTGCCAACGGCCTGCGCGTGATCGTCTCCGTGGACCACCTCGCACCCGTGGTCGCAGTCAACCTGTGGTACGTCGTCGGCTCGCGCCACGAGCAGCCCGGCCGGACCGGCTTTGCGCACCTGTTCGAGCATTTCATGTTCCAGGGCTCGCGCCACGTGACCAAGGCCGAGCACTTCTCGCTCATCCAGAGCGCCGGCGGGGTCAACAACGCGACCACTTTCTTCGACCGCACGAACTACTTCGAGACGCTGCCCTCGCACCAGCTCGAGCTCGCCCTGTGGCTCGAGGCCGACCGCATGGCCACGCTGCTCGACGCGCTCGACCAGGAGAACCTCGACAACCAGCGCGAGGTGGTCAAGAACGAGAAGCGCCAGAGTTATGACAACCGACCGTACGGCTCGTTCTACGAGCGGCTGATGGCCGCCGTGTTTCCTCCCGAGCATCCCTACAGCCACACGCCGATCGGTTCGATGGACGACCTCAACGCGGCGACCGTCGACGATGTGATCGCCTTCTTCAAGACCTGGTACGCACCCAACAACGCCGTGCTCTCGATCGTCGGCGACGTCGACGTTGAAGAGGCACATGCGGCCGCGGCGCGCTACTTCGGGCCGATCCCGGCCAATCCCTCGATCCATCAGCCGGAGGTCGACCACATCTCGCCGGTAATTGGCCGCGAGGTGCGCGAGATCGTGCCGGACGACGTGCCGCTCGTGCGCGTCCATTTCGGATACCGCTGCCCACAGTTCGGGACGCCCGAGTTCGACGCCCTCGAGGTCTGCTCGCAGATCCTCGCCGGCGGCCGCGGCTCGCGCCTCTACCGCGCCCTCGTCCGCGACCAGCGCATCGCCCAGGACGTCGCCGCATTCGCGCTCCCGCTCGTGGATGGCACGAGCTTCTTCGGCGGTTGGGTCACTGTCCGGCCGGAGAGCGATGCCGCGACGTGCGAGGGCGCATTCCTCGACGAGCTCCAACGCCTGGTCGATGAACCTGTCACAGACGATGAGCTCGCCCGCGCGCGGGCTTTGATCGAGGCGAGCGAGCTCGGCGCGTTGAGCCGCGTCGAGGAGGTCGCCGACAGGATCTCGATGTGGGCCGCGCTATTCGGCCGGCCGGAGCTGATCAACGACCAGCTGCGGCGCTACCTTGCCGTCACGGCAGCCGACATCCAGGCCGTCGCGCGCACCGTGTTCCGGGACGACAACAGGGTCGTGCTGACCTACGTGCCGCGCGCGTCCGCGGGAAACGAGGTGGCACGGTGACCCTCGATGATCCGGCCGAGAAGGGCTTCACGACCGACCAGGAGGAGCAGCCTGCCGCCACCGACACGACCCAGGAACAGACAAGAGAAAACCTGACGCCAGACACGCTGGCAGCGGAGCCACAGACAGCAACCGTCGTCTCGCCGGCGGAAGCGGACCTGTCCGTGCTCGACGTGCGGCCCGGGCCGGGCCGGCCGCGCGAGTACCACTTCCCGCGCTTCGAGCGCTTCACGCTGTCGAACGGGCTGAACGTCGTCCACGCCAACCTGCCCGGGCGGGCGCTCCTCGCCGCACAGGTGCTGCTCGCGGACGGCGGCTGGAGCGAGCCGGCGGACCTTGGCGGCGTGACCGTGCTCACCGGCCGCGCCATGCCCGAGGGAACACGCCAACGCGATGCGACCGAGTTCATCGACGCGACCGAACGGCTGGGCGCGGAAGTGCACGCCACCGCGACGTGGGAAACGCTGAGCGTCAGCCTCGAGGTGCCCCGCTCGCATTTCGAGCCGGCGCTGGCGCTGCTGGCCGAGATGCTGGTCCAGCCCGCGTTCCCCGCTGCTGACGTGGAACGGCTGCGCGACGAGCGGCTGAACGACCTGATGCAGGCTCTCGCGGATCCGGGGCGGCGTGCCGAGCGCGTCTTTCCGGAGACGATCTATGACGCGGCGACGCCGTACAGCAGGCCGCTCGGCGGAGTGCGCGAAACGGTCGAGAAGCTCGATCGGGACGCTGTGGCTGCCCGGCACGCGCAGTTGCTCGACGCGAGCCGGGCCACGCTCGTCGTCTGCGGCGATCTCGCGGGCATCGATCTCGAGCGGATCGCACAACAGAGCCTGGGCGAAATCCCACCCAATGCGGGCGGAGTTGGTGGCGGATCGGCCGAGGCGCGGCCGAGCGCGGCACCAAAGGTCGTGCTCGTGGATCGGCCGGGCTCGCCGCAGTCCGAGCTGCGCATCGGCCATGTCGGAGTGCCGCGCAAGACGCCCGACTTCCATGTCCTGGCCGTGCTCAACGCGATTCTCGGCGGCACGTTCAACTCGCGTCTCAACCGCGTCATTCGCGAGGAGCTCGGCTACACCTACGGCATCCACTCGTCGTTCGACATGCGCCGCAATGCCGGGCCGTTCGCCATCAGAACGGCCGTCGAGTCGGCGGTGACTGTGCCAGCCCTGCTCGAGGTGATGCGCATCGTGCGCCAGTTCCTCAACGCCGAGGTCGAAAACGACGAGCTCATGGCCGCGCGCGACTACCTCGTCGGCGTCTTCCCGCTGCGCTTCGAGAGTGCCGGCCAGGTCGCGTCGGCGCTCGGCGGCCTGATCGTGTTCGGTTTGCCCGACGACGAGCTCGACCGCTACCGGCCGCAGGTTGCCGCGGTCAGCGGGCACGACATCCTGAGCGCGGCGACGCGCCACATCCGGCCGGCAGAGCTGTCGATCGTCATCATCGGCGACGCGGCACAGGTCGAGGCGCCGCTGCGCGACGCCGGCCTTGGCGAGGTCGTGCTCGTGCCGTTTGACGCCGCGGCCGCGTGATCGTCGTTGTCGGCCGGCCGGGACTCGACGATGGGGGAGCGCTCGACCGACTGACGGGCAGGGTCGCGGCAGCGGCCGCCACGAACGGGGCACGCGTCGAGGTCGTCGGCAGCGTCGCCGATGACGAGGCGGGCGACGAGACTATCGTCGCCCTCGGCCGGGCACGCGTCGGCCATGCCGCGCTGTTGCGCGTGCCCGGCGGGCAGCACGCCCGCCTCGATGCGGCGGATATCGAGCTCGGCCTGCGCTACGTCGCGGACTGTCGCGTGCTCGTCGTCGCCGACGAGCTCGACGAACCTGCCCTGACCGCCGCGGTCGACGGCGCGCGGTACCACGCCGCGCAGCTGGTCATCGCCGCGCCGGTCGCGCCCGATGGCGTCGACCTGCCCGATCACGCGACTGTTCTCACCGCTCCCGACGACGACGCCGGCGCGTTCGCCGAGCTCGTTGGGCGCTACGTGGCCAGCCTCGACGCCGGCAGCGCCCCGGCCGACGCGTGGCGTGATGCGTTATCCGCGACGGGCTGGGAACCCGCGACGGAAGCCGACGACCCAGGCGACGACGCAGGCGACGACCCGGACATAGAGGCGTGAGCGAGCCACTCGTCGTCTACGGCGACGCTTACCTCGACTACGACTTCGGCCCCGACCATCCGCTCACGCCGCGCCGCTTTGGGCCGTCCATCGAGCTGATGCGTGCCACCGGCGCCACGAGCTTTGTCGAGCCGCGCGTCGCCACTGACGAGGAGCTGCAGCGCCTGCACACGCAGGGCTACATCAGGACGGTCAGGAACTTCGGCATCGATCCGTGGCACCACGTGCCGGCGGCAGGCATCGGGCCTGGTGACTGCCCGCCTTTCGAGGACATGCACACGGCGTCGGCGACCGTCGCCGGTGGCTCGATCGAAGCTGTCGATCGCATCCTCGCCGGCGAGACAGACCACGCTTTCAACCCCGGCGGCGGCCTGCACCACGCGATGGCCGGCCGCGCGTCCGGCTTCTGCATCTATAACGACGTTGCCCTCGGCGTGGCCCGGGCCAGGGACGCCGGCCATCGCGTGCTGTACGTCGATCTCGACGTCCACCACGGCGACGGCACGCAGGCGCTCTTCTGGGACGATCCGCAGGTGCTCACCTTCTCGATCCACGAGACCGGCCTGACGCTCTTCCCCGGCACTGGCTTCGTCGACGAGCGTGGCGGTCCGGGCGCGGAAGGCACGGCCGTGAATATGCCGCTCCAGCCGTACAGCGGCGACGGCTCGTGGATCGCGGCCGTGAAATCGGCAGTGCCCGCGCTCGCCGAGTCATTCAAGCCGACGTTCCTGGTCAGCCAGCACGGCAGCGACACGCACGCCTACGACCCGCTCGCGCACCTGCGCCTGACCACGAACGCCTACCGCGCGGCGGCGGCGCTGCTCGACGAAGTCGCGCACCAATACTGCGACGGCCGCTGGCTGGCCACGGGCGGCGGCGGCTACGACGCGTATCGGGTCGTGCCCCGCTCCTGGTCGCTGATCTGGCTGGCGCAGGCGCACCGCGAGCCGCCGGCCACGACGTCGGAAGAGTGGCGCACCAGCTGGGCGGCCACGGCTGAGCGCTTCGGCCAGGCGCCGCTGCCCGAGACTTACCTCGACCCTGTCGACCTGGTGACGCCCGAGTCGCCGGACATCGCGGCGCGCAACGCGAAGACCGCTGACGAGGCACTGACCCAGACGTTCGAGCTGCTCAGGAGGAGTCAATGACCAGGAGCGAAACCGGCTACGTCGTCTACCCGGGCACCAAGCTCTATTACGAGCTCGACGGCGACGGCCCGGCGCTGACGCTGATCCACGCCGGCGTCGCCCACCTGCGCATGTGGGACACGCAGGTCGCGACGTTCAAGGATCGCTACACGGTCGTGCGCTACGACGAGCGCGGCTTCGGCCAGACGCAAACAGAAGACGTTCCGTATTCCAACGCGGGCGACCTGCTCCATCTGCTCGATCACCTCGCGATCGATCGGACGCACCTCGTGGGCAACTCGCGCGGTGGATCGATTGCGCTCGACTTCGCGCTCGAGCACCCGGATCGTGTTCGGTCGCTGACACTCGTCGGTAGCGGCATCGGTGGCTACGACAACGACGATCCACAGCTCACCCCGACCTTCGAAGAGATCGAGCGCCTGTGGGGCGCCAAGGACTTCGACCAGGTGGTCGAGCTCGAAACCCAGATGTGGACCGACGGACCGGGACAGCCCACGACCAGGGTTGACCCACAGATGCGGCGCAAGATGGTCCAGTGGAACCTCGAGAACTACCTCGCCGCGCAGGAGGCAGACCAGGTCCAGCGCCTGGACCCGCCGGCGGTCGGCAGGCTCGGCGAGGTCAAGGTGCCGACGCTCGTGATCTGGGGCCGCCTCGACACGTCGGAGACGAACGCCTCAGGTGACAAGATGGCCGCCGAGATTCCCGGCGCGAGGTCGCACGTCTTTCCGGACGTGGCGCACATGGTCAGCCTCGAGAAGCCGGCCGAGTTCAACTCGCTGCTCGCCGACTTCCTGGCGCAGGTGGACGCAAGCGCGATCTAGCTCCCGCTGCGGCTGCGAACAACCGTTCTATACTCGCGCCCCGTGCCCGCGTTGACCGACCCGCTGGCTGCCTTCAGCGACGCCACGCAGAACTGGTTCCGCTCGTCCTTCGAGGAGCCGACGCCTGCCCAGGCGCAGGGCTGGCCGGCCATCGCGGCCGGCGAGCACACGCTCATCTGTGCTCCGACCGGCTCAGGCAAGACGCTCGCGGCGTTCCTGTGGTGCATCGACCGGCTGATGAGCGAGCCGCTCCCGGAGGATCCGCAGCGGCGCCTGCGCGTGCTCTACGTTTCGCCGCTCAAGGCACTCGTCCACGACGTCAACCGCAACCTGCGCTCGCCACTGGCGGGCATTGCCATGGCCGCGCGCAAGCTCGGGTCACCGGCGCGCGAGGTCAGCGTCGGGATGCGCACGGGCGACACGCCGGCGGAGGAGCGGCGCGCGTTCGGCAAGCACCCGCCGGACATCCTGGTCACGACGCCCGAGTCGCTCTACCTGATCCTGACCTCGCAGGCGCGTGAGGCGCTGCGTGGCGT
This sequence comes from uncultured Anaerolineaceae bacterium, assembly GCA_964475245.1. Classification (GTDB taxonomy): domain Bacteria; phylum Chloroflexota; class Limnocylindria; order Limnocylindrales; family CSP1-4; genus JALYGJ01. The sequence continues at coordinate 13,885 of CAYYVV010000002.1, forward strand.
CGAGTGGGTCATCGTCGACGAGATCCACGCCCTTGCGGGCACGAAGCGTGGCGCGCACCTGGCGCTGTCGCTCGAGCGCCTGGAAGCGCTCGCGGAGAAGCCGCCGCAACGCATCGGCCTGTCCGCCACGCAGCGCCCATTGAGCGTCGTGGCCGGCTACCTGGGCGGCCGCGCCGCCCCGGCCGACGACACGACTCCCGGTGTGCCGCGGCCGGTCAGGGTCGTCGACGCGGGCGTGCGCAAAGCGCTCGACATCAAGGTGATCGTGCCCGTCGAGGACATGTCAGCGATCGGCGAGGTGCTGTCGCCAGAGCAGCAGCCCGGTGGCTCCGCCGCGGGCCGCGACGCGCGCTCGTCGATCTGGCCGCAGGTCCACCCACGCATCCTCGAGCTGATCCGCGCCCATCGCTCGACGATCGTCTTCGTCAACAGCCGCCGTCTCGCCGAGCGCCTGGCGCTGCGCCTCAACGAGCTCGCCGGAGAAGAGCTTGTCCGTGCCCACCATGGGTCGCTCGCGCGCGAGGAGCGGCTGCAGATCGAGGAGATGCTCAAGGACGGCCGGCTGCCCGCCCTCGTCGCGACGTCCAGCCTCGAGCTGGGCATCGACATGGGCTCGGTCGATCTCGTCATCCAGGTCGAATCGCCCGGGTCCGTTGCCCGCGGGCTGCAGAGAATCGGTCGGGCAGGTCACCAGGTCGGGGAGCCGTCGAAGGGCGTGATCTTCCCCAAGTACCGCGGCGACCTGCTCGAGTGCGCCGTCGTGACGCGCCGCATGCTCGATGGCGAGATCGAGCCGACGGTCATCCCGCACAACCCGCTCGACGTGCTCGCCCAGCAGCTCGTCGCGACCGCCGCGGACCATAAGTGGCCGGCCGACGAGCTGTTCAGCCTCGTCCGCCGCGCCGAGAACTTCGCCGACCTGGGTCGCGACTCGTTCGAGGCCACGCTGGGCATGCTCGCCGGGCACTATCCGGGTGATGAGTTCGCCGACCTGCGCCCGCGCGTCGTCTGGGACCGCGCGGCAGGGACCGTGGAGAGCCGCCGCGACGCGCGCACCGTGGCGGTCATCAGCGGTGGCACGATCCCCGACCGCGGCCTGTTCGGCGTCTACCTCGCGGATGCGGAGGTCGACCAGGCCGCGGGCCCCGGAACGAAAGCCCGGCAGGCACGGGCCGGCGGCCGCCGCGTCGGCGAGCTGGACGAGGAGATGGTCTACGAGGCACGCGAAGGGGAGGTGATCCTGCTCGGCGCCAGCGCGTGGCGCATCGAGCAGATCACGCACGACCGGGTGCTGGTCACGCCCGCGCCGGGTGAGCAGGGCAAGGTCCCGTTCTGGAAGGGCGAGGGACCCGGCCGGCCGATCGAGCTGGGCCGCGCGCTGGGCGAGTTCACGCGCACATTCGGCGAGGAGGCGACGAGCGGCAGCGTCAAGCGCCGCGACGCGGCACACAAGAAGCTGCGCGACGAGCACATGCTCGACGAGCTTGCCGCGCGCAACCTGCTCGACTACCTGGCCGAGGAGCAGTCCGTCACCGGCGCCCTGCCGAGCGACAGGACGATCGTCATGGAACGCTTCCGCGACGAGCTGGGCGACTGGCGCATCTGCCTGCTGACGCCGTTCGGCGCAAGAGTCCACGCGCCGTGGGCGCTGGCGATCGAAGCTCGTCTGCGTGACCGGCTGGGTCTCGACGTCCAGCCCATCTGGAGCGACGACGGCATCGTCGTCCGCCTGCCGATGACGGACGAGCTGGGCACAGAGGGCCTGATGGCCGCCGTCGCCGGTGACGGCGCCGGCGGCGGTGCCGTGGCCGTGGCTGAAGAGGCCGTCCGCGTCGGGTCGGAGGATGTCGAGGAGCTGGTCATCGGCGCGCTCGGCTCGTCCGCGCTCTTCTCGAGCCACTTCCGAGAGAACGCCGCGCGTGCGCTGCTCCTGCCTCGCAGACGCGCCGGGCAGCGCACGCCGCTATGGCAGATGCGCCAGCGCTCGGCCCAGCTGCTCAGCGTGGCCAGCCGCTTCGGCTCGTTCCCGATCATCCTCGAGACGTACCGCGAGTGCCTCCAGGACGTCTTCGACCTGCCGGCGCTGAAGGGCATCCTGGCGGCGATCGAGCGGCGCGAAATCCGCATCGTGAGCGTCGAGACGCGCCGCGCGTCGCCCTTCGCGAGCTCGTTGATGTTCGACTACATCGCCTCGTACATGTACGAGGGCGACGCGCCACTCGTCGACCGCCGCGCACAGGCGCTGGCGCTCGATCGCGACCTGCTGCGCGAGCTGCTGGGCGCCGAGGAGCTGCGCGAGCTGCTCGACGCGAACGCCCTGGCCGAGCTCGAGCTGGAGCTCCAGTTCCTCGCCGGTGACCGACAGGCTGGCTCGGCCGACGCGGTCCACGACCTCCTGCGCCGGCTGGGCGATTTGCGCTCCGACGAAGTCGCGGCGCGCGTGCGCGGTTCGGACGAACGCTCTCGAAGCGCGGCCGCCAACGAATGGCTCGAGGCGCTGGCGGCAGATCGGCGCGCGCTGCATGTCAGGATCACGGGCGAAGAGCGCTGGATCGCGACGGAGGATGTCGCCCGTTATCGCGACGCGCTCGGCGTCGTCCCGCCGGTGGGCACGCCACAGGCCTTTCTCATGCCCGTCGAGGACGCGCTTTCCGGGCTGCTGCTGCGCTGGGCGCGCCACCACGGCCCGTTCCTGGGCGCCGAGCCGGCCACACGCTGGGGAGTGCCGGTGGCGGAGATTGACGCCGCGCTCGAGGCGCTGCTGGCGAGCGGCGCGTTGCTGCGCGGCGAGTTCCGGCCCAACGGCGTCGAGCGCGAATGGTGCCACCCCGACGTGCTGCGCATGCTCCGCCGTCGCTCGCTGGCCAGGCTGCGCCGTGAGATCGAGCCCGTCGAGCCGCGCGCGCTGGGCCGCTTCCTGCCCCGCTGGCAGGGCATCGGCGAGCGGCGCGGTGGCATCGACCGGCTGGCCGAGGTGATCGCCCAGCTCGAGGGCACGCCACTGCCCGCGAGCGTGCTCGAGCGCGACGTCCTGCCGGCACGTGTCGCGGGCTACTCGCCGCGCCTGCTCGACGAGCTCGGCGCGGCCGGCGAGGTGATCTGGGTCGGGCTGGGCACGCTCGGCCGCGACGACGGGCGCGTCGCGCTGTACCGCCCCGACCGACTGCCACTCCTGCTGCCCGACGCTGGCGCGCCTGCCGCGGACAGCGAGCGGACCTGGCTGCATGACGCGATCCGCAGCCACCTTGGCGCGCGCGGCGCCTCGTTCTATCGCGACATTCTGGCCGCGACGCTCGCGGTGGCTGCTGCGCGGGGTGAGCGGCCGGTGCGCGAACGTGAGCTGCTCGACGCGCTGTGGGACCTCGTCTGGGCCACGGAAGTGACCAACGACACGTTCGCGCCACTGCGCGCGCTGCGCTGGCCGCGGAGCGGCGCCGGCCGGCGCGCCGGAGCGCAGCGCTCGGCCACAGCGAAGCCGCGCTTCGCGAGCGCAGCGCGCATGGGCCCACCGGAGGCGGCCGGACGCTGGTCGCTCGTGAGTGATGCGCTCGCGACCACGGTCGCGCTGCGTGGCGGCAAGGCGCCAACCAACACCGAACGGCGCCACGCCCAGGCACTGCGCCTGCTCGACGGCTACGGCGTGGTCACGCGTGACACGGTCGCCGGTGAGTCGCTGCCAGGTGGCTTCAGTGCGGTCTACCCGGTCCTGCGCGAGATGGAGGAGCGCGGCCGGGTCCGGCGCGGCTACTTCGTGGAGGGCCTCGGCGGCGCGCAGTTCTGCATCCCGGCGGCGCTCGATCGGCTGCGCGCCGAGCGTGGCGATCCGAGCGGCGACGCCGCGCCGGCAGAGGCCATGATCCTGGCCGCGGCCGATCCGGCCAACCCGTACGGCGCGAGCCTCGCCTGGCCGCGCTGGTCGGACGAGGATCGCCGGCCACTGACGCGCAGTGCCGGTGCCTACGTCGTCCTCGTCGACGGCGAGCCCGCGCTGTACCTGGGCGCCGGCGGCAAACAGATCGAGACGCTGCCCGCTTTCGGCCGGGCGGAGGTCGCCGCGTTCGCCCTCAACGCTCTGCGTCAGCTGCTCGCCGATGGTCGGCTGCGCACCCTCCAGATCGAACGCGTCGATGGTGTGAGCGTCAATGAATCACCGTACGCGGCCGCGCTCGCCGCCGCCGGCTTCCAGCGTTCGTACCGGGGCTGGCTCCTACGCGCCTAGTCGGAGCCGGACATGCCTGAGGGCGACACCCTCGCCCGCATCGCGCACGTCCTCCGCCCGCTGCTCGCCGGCCGAACGATCGTCGCCGCGCGCGGCCGTCCGGGCGGCGCTCGTCTCGAGCGCGTCGTCGGTTGCGCCGTCGTCGACGTAGGTACCCGCGGCAAACATCTGCTGATCGGTTTCGACAACGGCCTCACGCTGCACTCTCACCTTGGCCTGCACGGCTCGTGGCACAGGTATCGCCGCGGTGAGCCATGGCGCCGCTCGCCCGTGCGCATGGTCGCCGTTCTCGAAACCGATGAATGGGTTGCAGTCTGCTTCGACGCCCCGACGGTCGAGCTGCTCGAGACCCGCGCGCTGGCGATCCATCCCATGCTTCGGTCGCTCGGCTCGGATACCGCGACCGCGGAGTTCGATGTCGTGGCTGCCTTGGCGGCGCTGCGCTCGGCGAGGCTGGCGCGGACTCCGGTCGGAGACGCCCTGCTGGACCAAACGGCAGTTGCCGGCCTGGGCAATGTCTACCGCAGCGAGCTGCCGTTTCTCGAGCGGGTTAACCCGTTGACCCCGGTCGCGGAGGTCAGCGACGACAGGCTGCGCGCGATGCTGGAGCGCGGCACCAGGCTGGTGAAGCTCAACAGCCGAGGCGGCGGGCGGGTGACGACGCCGGCCGGCACTCCGTCAGATGTGTACGTCTACGGCCGCACCGGCCGGCCGTGCCTGCGCTGCCGGACGGCCATCAAGAGTGCCGTGACGCGGCGCACCCTGAACTCGCCGCCGCGCCGTGTCTACTGGTGCCCCGGCTGCCAACCTGCCGCGTCAGCGAGCAATTGACGAGCACCCTACGGCACGCCACGCGCCCGCTCATTTGTGAACGGTTGCGACGAGCCACTCCCTGGTCAGCCGCGGCGGCCAGTCGTGCTGCCACAGCCAGGGCACGATGCCCCACAGCAGGATCAGGTAGTCGATTCGCAAAGGGCGCGGGTAGTCGAGGACGATGACGAACTGGCGCAGCGTCTGCGGCCATGTCGCCAGGGTCAGCAGGGCGAGGACGCCGAGTAGCGCAAGGCCGATGCGCCACGACGCTCGAGGTATGAACAACAGCAGCGGTGCCGGGATGAACTTGAGCGCGCTGCCGATAGCCCAGCTGATACCGCCCACGCGGCTGCCGACAATCCACGCCACGAAAGGCGTCAGTGAGATCAGGACGTTGATGTTGCCCGTGTCGAAGTTCGCAGCGACCGACGGCGCGAGCAGCGCCACGATGACGGCCGTGGCGAGCGGCCGTCGGTTGTAGGCCCAGGCCACGGTCGCGGCGAAGAGCACGACGTTCGCGGCGCGCCAGACGAACCAGGCAACGTCCCACGGCAGTGCCGCCCAGGGCAGGAACAGGTACAGCGACCACGGCGAGTAGGCGTACGGCAGCGCGCCCTGGCTGGGCGCGATGTAGCGGCCGGGGATGACCTGGTAGATGTCCTGGCCGGCCAGCCAATGGCGGACGCCGGTCCAGTAGGCCAGCGCATCCGAACCGGCCAGGTCGCCGCGCGCCCACAGGAACGCGAAGACGAGTCCGCCGCTCAGCGCGATCAGGATGACCGCGGCGAATCGGCGCGGCTCGCGCAGGCGCGCGGGCAGTGCCCGAGCAAGGTCAAGCTCGCTGCGCACGGCGCCAGTCACGATAGGGAAGGTAGCGGGCGGGGCTCCGTTCGTCCTCCTCGACCAAACGTGTTGGGCGCCCCCGCCCGATGCAGATGCTAAGCGATGTCCGCAAGTCCACGGCGAAAGAATTCACAATCTGTTCACAGTACGTTCAACACCGACCGTGCCGATCGGAATTGATCGATATACTCCCGCGGATGACCGAGGGGCACGTCATCGTCATCGGCGGCGCGGAAGACAAAGTCCGGGAACGCGTCATCTTGGCGCGCTTCATCAAGCTTGCCGGGGGACATGACGCACGGATCGCCGTGATTTCGACCGCCTCATCGCTAGGCCCGCTGGCCGGCGAGATGTACAGGCGCGTGTTCACGGAGCTCGGCGCGGCGGAAGTGCACCCGATCCATACGATCAACCGCGCGCAATGCTCGGATCCGATTGCGGTGGGCACGGTGCGCGAGGCGACGGGCATCTTCCTGACCGGCGGCAACCAGCTGCGCCTGTCGTCGACGATCGGTGGCACGCCGTTGGCCAACGCCATCACGCGGCGCCACCGCGAAGGCGCCGTAGTAGCCGGCACGAGCGCCGGCGCCTCCGCGATGAGCACGCACATGGTCGCATTCGGCGCAAGCGGTGCGACGCCGAAACAGCGCATGGTCCAGATGGCCGCGGGCCTTGGCATCCTGCCCGGTGTGATCGTCGACCAGCATTTCGAGCAGCGCAACAGGCTCGGCCGCCTGCTCGCGATCATCGCCCAGAACCCGTCGCTGCTCGGCATCGGCGTCGACGAGGACACCGCTGGCGTGGTCGGGCCGGACCGCGTCCTGGAGGTCATCGGGCGACGGAGCATCACGATCCTCGACGGCGCCGAATCGGAGACCGACGCCTGGGAAGTCAAGGCGTATCGACCGCTGATGATCAGCAACGTCATCCTGCACTCCCTGCCGGCCGGTTATCGCTTTGATCTTGATCGCCGCGAGCGCCTTGCGGCGCCTATCCTTCGCGCTCTGGACGTGGATTCGCTCGCCTCGAGCTGACCTCGCTCCGCCAACCACGGGGCCACTCCAATAGCCGACAAGCAACCGCACCAGCCACCGCCGACCGGCCAGCCTGAGCCGACGCTGCGCATCGTCGACACGCGCGTCCTGCGCGGGCCGAACATCTGGTCGCGCGCTCCCGCGATCGTGCTCTACGTCGATCTGGGCGTGCTCGAGGACTGGCCGAGCAATACGATCCCGGGCTTCAACGAGGCCCTGCTCGAGCTCATCCCGTCGCTCGAGGACCACGCCTGCTCGCTCGGCCGGCGCGGCGGCTTCGTCAGTCGCCTGAACGACGGTACGTGGCTGGGCCACGTGACCGAGCACGTGGCGCTCGAGCTGCAGAGCCTCGCCGGCACGGAGGCGCATGCCGGCAAGACGCGCGCGTCGCCCGGCGAGCACGGCCGCTACAACGTCGTCTACGAGTTCCGTGACGAGGACGTCGGCCGTGCCGCGGGCCGCCTCGGCGTCGCTCTCGTCAACCATCTCGTTGCTCCGGTAGAGGCGCCGCTCGACTTCGCAGAGGAGCTCGAGGACCTGATCCGGATTGCCGAGCGGCGCGCCTACGGTCCGTCGACGCAGGCGATCGTCGACGAGGCCCTGTCGCGCGACATCCCCGCCATTCGCCTCGACAAGTCGAGCCTCGTCCAGCTCGGCCAGGGCGTTCATCAGCAGCGCATCCGGGCGACCATGACGTCGCGCACGAGCGCGATCGCAGTCGACATCGCGTCGGACAAGAGCCTGACCAACACGCTGCTCAGCTCGGCCGGGCTGCCCGTGCCGCGCTCTCGCGTCGTGCGCACCGAGGACGGCGCCGTCGAGGCGGCCGCCGAGGTCGGCTTCCCGGTCGTGGTCAAGCCACTCGACGGCAACCACGGCCGTGGCGTGGCCCTCGACCTGCGCACCGGCGAGGACGTCCGGCGCGTGTATCAACAGGCGTATGACGAGAGCCGCAACGGCGACGTCGTGGTCGAGTCATTCGTCTCGGGCAACGACTACCGGATCCTGGTCGTCGGCGGCAAGCTGGCGGCGGTCGCCGAGCGCGTCCCGGCCAGCGTCGTCGGCGACGGCACGCACTCGGTGCATGAGCTGGTCGAGATCGAGAACGCCGATCCGCGACGCGGCATCGGCCACGAGAAGGTGCTGACGCGCATCCGCATCACGGCCGCGGCCCACGAGCTGCTCGCCAAGCAGGGTCTCGATCTCGACGCCGTGCCCGAGCAGGGCCGCCGGGTCATGCTCGCTGCCACGGGCAACATGTCGACCGGTGGCACGGCCATCGACCGCACCTTTGAGGCACATCCGGACAACGTCGAGATCGCCGAGACCGCGGCCCAGGTCGTTGGCCTCGACGTCGCGGGCATCGACTTCATCGCTCCGGACATCGCCGTGCCCGTGCGCGAGCAGGGCGGCGCCATCGTCGAGGTCAACGCCGCACCTGGCTTTCGGATGCACACCCACCCGACCGAGGGCGAGCCGCAGTTCGTCGCCAAGCCGGTCATCGACCTGCTCTTCTCGCCCGGCTCGAACGCGCGCATCCCGATCATCGGCGTGACCGGCACTAACGGCAAGACGACGACGGTGCGCATGATCGGCCACATCCTGAAGCTGATGGGCCGGCGCGTGGGCATGACTACGACCGACGGCATCGTCATCGACGGTCGCATGATCAGGAAGGGCGACATGAGTGGCCCGAAGTCCGCACAGATGGTGCTCCAGAACCCATCCGTGGACACGGCCGTGTTCGAGGTTGCGCGCGGCGGCATCCTGCGCGAGGGACTGGGCTACGACCGCAACGACGTCGCGGTCGTGACCAACGTCACCGGTGATCACCTCGGCCTGCGCGGCGTCGACACGCTCCAGCAGCTGGCCCACGTGAAGTCCGTGCTCGTCGAGGCTGTGCCCCGGACCGGCACGGCCGTGCTCAACGCCGACGACCCGCTTGTCGCGCGGATGGCTCGTCAGTGCCACGGCAGCGTCGTGCTCTTCTCGATGTCCCAGACCCATGACGAGGAGGGCTTCGACCGCGTCGACGGGCACACCGGCCGTGGCGGCGCGGCGATGGTCCTGCAACGCACGGACGACGGCGAGCTGATCGTCCTGCGCCATCGCGACCGGACAATGCCGCTCCTGTACACGCACCTGATCCCGGCCACGTTCGGCGGCCGCGCGCGCATGAACGTGGCCAACGCGCTGGCCGCGGCCGCGGCCGCCTGGGCCGGTGGCGCGCACGTGCATGACATCCGCCAGGGCCTGCGCACCTTCAGCACGAGCTTCTTCCAGGCGCCGGGACGCCTCAACGAGGTGCCCATCGACGGCTATCGCGTGATCCTGGACTACTGCCACAACGTCGACGGCATGCGCCGCCTGACCGAGTTCGTGAACCTGATGATGAGCGACCAGGAAGACGGCAGCCGGCAGGGCAGCGCGATCGGCGTGATCGGCATGCCCGGCGACCGGCGTGACGACGACCATCGCGAATACGGCCGCCTCGCGGCCCATGCCTTCGACGAGGTCATCGTGCGCGAGGATCGCAACCTGCGCGGGCGCAGGAAGGGCGAGTCGGCCGAGCTCGTCCGGCAGGGCGTCGAGAAGGGCATGGCCGAGCGGGGCGGACGGTGCACGACGGTCAAGGTCGTGCCAGACGAACAGGAGGCGGCCGTTGTCGCCATGCACGACGCGCGGCGCGGCGACCTGGTCATGCTGTGCAGCGACGACATCGCCGCCGTGTATCGGCGGGTGATGATCGACGCCAAGGCCCATGGCGTGCCCTCCATCACCGACCCAGGCGAGCTGTCCGTAGAAGAGGGCTAGCCGAGCGTGACCTGGAGCGCAACCCTCCTGTGGAGGTGTCGGTAAACGTCGGGCTCGGCTCAATGTCGATCGGTGGAGCTTCTGTCAGATGCAGCGGGCCGACGCGGTGTCGCCTATGTGCGCAACCGACCGAGGACGCGCGGGTCGCGCACTTCATCGAAGCCGCTGTCCAGCAGGTAGTCACGGACTTCGGGGCGCTGCTCGTGGCACATCTCGACGATGACGTGCGGCCGATCGGTCACGGCCGCGAGCTCGCTCTCGAGCGCGCCGAGCTCGGTCTCGTAGACCGCCACGTCATGGGCGGCTACACCGGCTGAGCGAATGCCGGCCATCAGCTCGCCGATCACCGACGCGCGCGACCGGCCGCGCAGGAAGGTGAGTGACTCCTTGATCGAGACGCGGTCGGCGTGCTCGCCCGCGAGACGGCCGATCGCGCGCAGCGAATCCTCGGGCCTGTCGCCGGCCGTGCCGACGACCACGGTCATGCTCGGCCCTCTCTTGCCGCGCTTCCCGATCAGGCCTTCGGCCGTGTCGAGCAATGCCTCGAGGCCGGCCTCGTTGTGGGCGTAGTCGACGATCACGAGCGTCTCGCCACGGACGTAGAGGTTGAGCCGGCCGGGCATCAGCTCGGCCGTGTTGAGAAAGTCGCGCAGCCCGGCCGCGACGCGGCCCGGGTCGACACCGAGGGCGCGCGCTCCGGCGACCGCCGCGAGCGCGTTGGCCACGTTGTGGTGGGCAAGGCCGAGGAGCGTGGCCGGGACCTCGTCGAGCGCCACGATCTCCGAGCGGCGCTCCCCGGCGCGCTCGACGATCAGCCCGTGCTCGACACAGAACGCCGTCCCGCCACGTGCCAGATGAGCGCGCACACGGCGGGTCCGTTCGGCCGGCCCTGCCGTGTAGAAGAAGACGGGCGCCTTGACCCAGCGCGCGACCGCGGCGACGAGCGGATCGTCGGCGTTGAGCGCCACCGCCCCGTCGTGCTTCGTCACCCGGCAGATGACCGACTTCACCTCGGCCAGCTCGGGCAGCGTGTGCACGCCCTGCAGGTCGAGATGGTCGGCGCTGATGTTGGTCAGCACGCTGGCATCGTTCGACTCGTAGCCCAGGCCGCGCAGCAGGATTCCGCCGCGCGCCGTCTCGAGCACGCCGACGTCGAGATCCGGCCGGCTGAAGACGGCGCGCGCCCCGGCCGGACCGGTGTAGTCGCCTGCCTCGACGAGCTGCTCGTCGACGAGCACGCCGTCGGTCGTCGTCGTGCCCACGTGCATGCCCGCGGTACGGCAGATGTGGGTGATCATGCGCGCCGTCGTGCTCTTGCCGTTGGTGCCGCTGACGCTGATCACCCGCAGCGCGCGTCGATCGTCCGTGACCCACTCCGGCCCAACTCCGCGCGCTTCACGTATCCGCTCGATCGCGCGCGCCGCAACACGTTCGCTCGGCTCGTCGGCGAGCCGAAGTGCCGCGCGCGCGACCGTCTCTGCCTGGCGCGACAGCTGCCACGGAAACGCGACGATCCAGTGGCCCGGGTCGCTCGAACGGTGGATCGAGACGGCGACGTCCGTGCCCAGCGCCCGGCGGTGAAGTCGGCGCACCCAGCCGGCCAGCTCGGCGACGGACTCTGGGGCATCGCGCCGGGGAACGTTGCGGCCCAGGCGCACGAGCGCGTGCCGGGCGGGCAGCCGCTGCCCGTACCAGGTCCGGCGCCGGCCCACGGCGACCTCGATCTTGACCGCGGGTACGAGGCGATAGATGTTCGGGCCGTCGAGCAGGCGGATTTCGATCAGGCGCACGGTCGCCGGAGTTTATCGTTGGCTGCATGACCGACGTCTCCGACACTCAGCTGGCGCACCTGCGCACTTTCGCCGACGGCGCGCTGCCGGCCTACCTTGCCGATCTCGAACGGCTCGTCAACATCGACTGCGGCACTTACTCGAAGGGCGGCGTCGACGAGGTCGGGAGCTTCTTCCAGGAGCAGGCGACCGAGCTCGGCGCGGTGATCATGATCGAGCCGAACGAGGAGCTGGGCGACACGATCGTCGCCGCGCTCGACGGCCGGCCCGGTGGAGGGCACTGCCTGGTCATCGGCCATATGGACACGGTCTTCGCGGAGGGCACGGCCGCCGAACGGCCGTTTGCCATCGCCGACGGCCGCGCCACGGGCCCGGGCGTCAATGACATGAAGGCCGGGCTGCTGTGTGGCATCTACGGCCTGCGCGCGCTGCGCGCCCTGGCCACGGCCGAGTCCGGCCGGGCGCTCAAGACCGCCGATTGGCTGCCGTTCGAGCGGCTGACGTTCGTCGCCAACCCCGACGAGGAGATCGGCTCGCCGGCAAGCACGTCGACGATCAGGGACGCCGCCGCGTCAGCCGATGTCTGCTTCGTTCTCGAATCGGCGCGCGCAAACGGCGACATCGTCAGCGCGCGCAAGGGCATCGCCGACTACATAGTCCAGATCGACGGCCGTGCCGCGCACGCCGGAGTGGAGCCGGAGAAAGGTCGCAGCGCGATCCTCGAAGCCGCGCACAAGACGCTGGAACTGACCGCGCTCAACGGCCGTTGGCCGGGGGTGACCATCAACGTTGGTGTGATCACGGGCGGAACGCGGCCCAACGTCATCGCCGAGCACTGCGAGCTGGAGATCGACCTGCGCGCCGAGGCACGAACCGACATGGAGCTGGCCGAGAACGCGATCACTGAGATCTGCATGCGCTCGACCGTGCCCGACGTGGTGACCACCGTCAATCGGCGCCATCGCTGGTGGCCAATGGAGAAGGGGCCGCAGACCGCACGGCTGGCTGCCGACGCGATCTCCCTGGCGCAGAGGCTGGGCTTCGACCTGCATGACGCGGCAACGGGCGGGGCATCTGACGCGAACACGACGTCCGGCATGGGCGTGCCCACGCTCGACGGCCTTGGCCCGGTTGGCGGCCTTGACCACGCTCCCGGTGAGTACACCGAGATCGACTCGATCGCTCCGCGGGTGTGTCTGCTCGCCGCGCTGCTGCTCAGCGCGGCTCACCCTCAGCCCTGAGCGGCTAGCGCTTGAGGAAGTTGACTATCGCCGCCGCGAGTGGCGCGACACGCGGGCTGCCCAGGCCCGTCGCGTAGTCCCAGCCCGGGGTCGCGTCGTAGAGCAGGTTGCCGCCCTTGATCACATCGTGGAACAGCGTCCCCGGCGGTGCCGTGGCCGCAACCTGGTAGAGCGTCGGCCCGAGCGGGCCAAGGTTGCTGATGCCCTGCGCAGCGGCGAGCTGCTCGGTGAGGAGCATCGATGACGCCCAGAACGGCGCGGCCGCGCTCGTTCCGCCGACACGGCCGTTGACGAGTCCCTGGTCAGGGTCGGTGTAGATGATGAAGAAGCCGCTGCTCGGATCGGCCGGGCCGGCAACGTCGGGGACCTGGCGCATCCCGGTGCTCTGCGCGTTGTCCACACCCGCGCCCTGTTGCCACGACGGCTGTGGCTGGAACTTCGACAGGCCACCACCGCTGCCCAGGCCACTCAGCGGCTCCTCCCAGCCGGCTTCGTCGAGGTAGGCGCCATCCTCGTGCACGGTCAGGTACGTGCCGCCCACAGCGACGACGTTCGCGCTCGCCGCCGGCCAGTCGACGCTGGGCGAGACGTCGCGGTCGAACGGGTCTTTCGAGATCTTTTCACTGCGGCAGTCGTAAGCGGCATCGTCGCCGCTGGAGGCGAAGACGGTGATGCCGGCGGCGACCGCGGCGGCAAGCTCACGCTCCTCGGCCGCCATCGCCTCGCGGCTGTCGCGCGTCTCGCACTCGCCCCAGCTGTTGCTGATGATCTTGGCCTTGCCATCGGCGACGATGCGCGAAACGATGGGCACAAGGCCGTCCGCCGTGTTGGCTCCTTCGTAGGTGATGATCTGCGCGTGCGGCGCGATGCCGCGCGTCACCTCGAGATCGAGCGAAACCTCGCCGGCGCCGGCGCCGGGCTTGTCGGGACCGCCGGCGAGCGTGACCTTCTTCACGGCCGGCGCGCCGCTGATGCCCATCTGCCGGTCGAACGTGTCGATGTCGCTCGGGGTAAACGTGTCGAACGAGACGATGGCGATCGTCATTCCATCGCCCAGATAGCCAGCGTCGTGCAGCGGCGAGATCTCGTAGGCGCTGGCGATGACGCTCGGCGTGATGCCGGGGTCGGGCACGCCAGAGGCGTAGATGCCTCCCCAGGCCGACTGCTGCACGGGCTCCGTGTCGAGCCCGACAACGAGCGCGACATCGTCGGTCAGCGCCGCCGGCACGGTCGGCGTGCCCAGCGGCACGTGGTAGCGAACGCCGTTCGCGTTCTGGCGATCGACGAGCGTGACGCCGAGCAGGCTGTTGACCTGAGCGGCCGTGCCGCTGACCGCGATCGACGTCTTCTGCGGCGTCTGTTGCGCACTCAGGCCGCCCGCGTTGAGCCACGAGACGACCTGTGCGACCGCAGCGTCGGGCAGGCCGAAACGGGCGCCGAACTGCGCCGGTGACAGGAACCGGCGGTACGACGCCGACCCAGGTTGACCGAGGCCGGCGAGATATGAGTCGAGGTCGGCCTGGCCGGGCAGGCGCAGGCTGACGTTGAAGTCGATCTGCTCGTCGGATCGCGTCGGCCCGAGATCGACCGGCGCGGCCGAGGCATCAGCCACGGCCGATGAGCCGGCCGCTGCCGGTGGCATCGGCGGCGCCGGCTGGTTGCTGGCTGCCGGCTGGTTCGCCGCGCCGCACGCAGCCGCGACCAACGTCACGGACAACAGAACGGTCAGGGCGCGCGCGCTCACTGGCCGCCCCAATCGAAGGTCTTGAGAATGTCATCGGCGTCCTTGCGGGCGTCGTACTGCTGCGTATCGCCGTCCACCTGGGCGTCAGGCGAGCCGACGATGACGACGATCGCGGCCGTGATGCGGCCATCGGTCGACGACAGGACCGTCACGCTGCCCGGCTCGAGCGGCGTGCCGTCGCTGGACACGAGAGTGCCCGACCAGACGCTGCCCACGCCGCGCACGTAGCCGATGCTCGGCCCGAGGACCGCGTCGTAGGTGTCCGTGTCCGCGACTCGGCCGACCAGGAGGCGGTCGATCTGGCTCAGCTCACTGTCCATCATCTGCTGGGGCGACGTGTCGGCGTCAGCGACGTCGACCAGGACCTGGCAGTCGAAATTGCTGCTGTCCAGGACCGCGTAATCGGCGCCAGAGTCGGACAGTGACCAGGTACCGGGGTCGTACTCGAAGCTGAAGCCGAGCGAGTCGTCGGTGAACTGCTCACCGGAGATGGCCGCCGGTGTGTCGTCGGTGGGCGTCGGCCCGGGCAGGGCGAGGCTCGCGCCGGGTGTCGGCAGGCTGACCGGGTTGGACGCAGCCGGCGAGGTCGGCACAGGCGTCGGGTGCGCGACTGGCGTGGCTACGGGCAATGGCGAGCCACCCGCGACAACAGGCAGCGACGGCACGGGTGCGCACGCCTGTCCAGGCTGGCACGGCGCGACGGGCGGTGGCGGCTGGCTCAGGAAGACGAACACGCCGACGATCAGGGCGAGGACCACGAAGATGCCAATGAAGATGGCCACGATCGCCCCCGAGCTCGTCCGCGACGCGGCCGGCGAGGGCGCCCACGAGGGCCGGCCATAGCCCGCGGGGTAGCCAGGCGGCGGGTCGCCAAATGGTCCGCTCACTTGGCCGGTTCACTTCCGGGGCCGGGCTCGGCGGCCGCCTCGGCCCTCTCGCGCTCGCCCTTGGGCAGTGCCCTGAGCGAGATGCCGCAGTGGCCGCAGAAGGTGTGCTCGGGCGTGGCGTGGCCGCAGTTGGGGCATACGATCGTGCGGCCGACGGGGACCTCGCGCGACTCTTGCATCAGCCCAAGGTGGAGCGCCGCGCGCAGCCACAGCAGCGCGATCCCGGCGAGGGGCACGAGCAGGACCGTCGCCGGGATGAGCGGCAGAAGCGTCTTGACGACCCCGGCGGCGACGATGAGCAGCGCGGCGCCGGCCGTGGCGACCAGCGGCACTCCGACGAGGCCGAGGGCTCGCCGGTCTGTGACCGGCGAGCGGTAGCGCAGCCACCAGGCCGCCGCGGCCGCGCCGATCGCACCGGCAGCGATGATCGGCTGGAGGATGCCGAGCGAGATGAGCTGGATGATCCACGGCACGGGATCGCCGGCGGGGCGCAGGCCCGCGCCCAGGAGGGGCAGCGCCTGGACGATCAGGTGAGATCCGGTGAACGCGACGGCAGATGAGGCACCGAACGTCGCCCCGTCGAGGACATCGTTGAAACGTCGCTGCGGCAGCAGGAAGAGTGCCCCGGCGAGCATCAGCGCCGTTTCGAGCAGCGGCAGTCCGACCGCGTTGAGGGCGATGACGCCGACGTTGTCGTTGGCGAAGGACGCCGACGAGGGCACCGCGCGAAGCAGCAGGGCGTACAGGACGCCGGCCGCAACGCCCCACAGCATGGTCGTGCCTACGACTGACAGCGGATCGTCCTCGTAGATGTCGACGACGTAGACGTACATGACCATGAGCAACGGCACGAGCACTGCCGCAGCCACGAGCGCGACCGGGTAGAGGCCGAAGAGGGCGAGGACGCCGATGATCGCCGCGCCGGCCAGGAACGAGATGCGGAACGTCCGCATGTGCGCCCTGGGCAGCTGCGGAAAGAGCGTGCTGACAAAGGCAATGGTGAAGAGCGGCTCGTGGGGCGCAGCCGCGAAGCGGTCGCGCGCCTGGGCGCGGCCCTCGACGTTGTACTCGTCGCTCAGCGGATCGCCGCAGCGGATGCAGTATTCGAGGCGCGGCACGTCGTTGCCGCACTGGTGGCAGCGGATCGTGTCGGGCGTCGGCTGATCGCCCTCAGGCGTGGTCAACATCGGCTCCGATCAGCGCAGGTAGGTCTCGCCGCCCTCTTCGCACACGACGTACAGCGCGTGCCGTTCGCGGGCGTAGCCGGCAACGTGGAGTCGCGCCGGGACGTGGGCGGGGCAGATGAAGACCCAGTTGCGGTTGGGCCGGCCGGGCTCGTCCGGGCCGGAATCGGGCAGCGGCTCGCTCTCGTCGGCGATCTTCCTGGCCAGGCCGTCGAACTTGGCCATGGCAGCATCGATCGCCGCTCGACGCTCGGCGTCTGTCTCGGTTGAGTACGGGTAGCTCTGGGCGACGTTGGAAGTCAACCGGGTCTCCCGAAGGGCGCGGGTTTGACTCGAAGCGATCCACGGAGGTGGCCGACCGCGCGGGTCGTTGAGCGCGGCGCGACCGGCCGCGGCCGAGTATACGACGCCTAGATGACCCCAGTCGAGGTGTTCGCTCGTTCGTCGACCACGTTGAGCGCCAGCCAGCGCTCGGCTTCGGCCAGCGACCAGCCCTTGCGCCCCGCGTAATCGGCAAGCTGGTCGCGTCCGATCCGGCCGAGGCCGAAGTAGTGCGCGTCGGGATGCCAGAAGTAAAGGCCGCTGACCGACGCGCCGGGGATCATGGCCATCGACTCGGTCAGGTGCATGCCGATCTGGCGCTCGGCGTCGAGCAGCCGGAAGATCGTGCGCTTCTCGGTGTGGTCTGGTTGAGCGGGATAGCCCGGCGCGGGCCGGATGCCCTGGTATTGCTCGGAGATCAGGCCCGCGTTGTCCAGCGCTTCATCAGGCGCGTAAGCCCACAGCTCGCGGCGGACGCGCGCGTGGAGCCATTCAGCCCCCGCCTCCGCCAGCCGATCGGCGAGCGAGCTGAGCAGGATCGCGGTGTAGTCGTCGCCCGCTTCGGCCAGCGCGG
>CAYYVV010000002.1:31448-37790 GCA_964475245.1 uncultured Anaerolineaceae bacterium
CGCTCGTGCTGCAGCACTTCGGGGTAGTGAGCGGGCAGCTCCCAGGCGGCGAAGAACGGCGTCCAGTCGATGTAGCTGGCGAGCTCGTCGATCGGGATGTCGCGCAGCGCCCGGTTGCCCAGGAAAGTCGGCCGCGGCGGCGTTTTGTCGCCGCCGAAATCGATCTTGGGCTTGTTGGAGCGCGCCTCGTCGATCGTCAGCCGCCGCGTCCGGTCGTCACGGTCTGCGAACTGGCGGCGCAGCTCGGCGTAGCTCTCGCGGGTCTGGCGGACGAAGCCGTCGCGCGCGTTTTCGTCGAGCAACGACCTGACGACACCCACCGCGCGCGACGCGTCCTGGACATGGACGACCGGGCCGCTGTAGGCCGGCTCGAGCTTGACTGCCGTGTGGGCGCGTGACGTCGTTGCGCCGCCGATCAGCAGCGGCAGCGTCATGTGCTCGCGCTCCATCTCCTGGGCGACGGTGCGCATCTCTTCGAGCGATGGCGTTATCAGTCCCGACAGGCCGATGGCGTCGGCGTTCTCGCGCCGGGCCGTTTCCAGGATCTGTGTCCAGGGCACCATGACGCCCAGGTCGACGATGCGATAGCCGTTGCAGCCCAGCACGACGCCGACGATGTTCTTGCCGATGTCATGGACGTCGCCCTTGACCGTGGCCATGACCACGGTGCCGGCATTGCGCGGCTCACTGCCATTGCCGTGGCCGTTGCCGCCCGCGGCCGCGATGCGCGCCTTCTCCCGCTCGATGTACGGGACCAGGTGGCCGACGGCCTGCTTCATGACACGCGCGCTCTTGACCACCTGGGGCAGGAACATGCGCCCGCTGCCGAACAGGTCGCCGACTGCATCCATGCCGGCCATCAGCGGGCCCTCGATCACGTCCAGCGGGCGCGCGGAGGCGAGCCGTGCCTCTTCTGTGTCGTCGACGATGTAGTCGCTGATGCCCTCGATCAGGGCATGGCGCAGTCGCTCGGCGACGGGCGCCTCGCGCCAGCTCATGTCGCGGCCCGAACCTGTGCCGCCGCGCTCGCCGCCGCGTGCCTCCTCGGCGATCTCGAGCATTCGTTCGGTCGCGTCGGCCCGTTTGTTGAGCACCAGGTCCTCGGCGCGCTCCCTCAAGGTCGGATCGATGGCCTCGTAGACCGGGAGCGCGCCCGCGTTGACGATGCCCATGTCCATGCCCGCGCGGATGGCGTGGTAGAGGAACACGGCGTGGATCGCCTCGCGCACGACGTCATTGCCGCGGAACGAGAAGGACACGTTGCTGACGCCGCCCGAGATGAGCACGCCGGGCAGCTCGCGCTTGATGCGCCTGACCGCGGCGATGTACGCGTTGCCGTAGTCGGCGTGCTCCTCGATGCCCGTGCCGATGGCAAAGATGTTCGGGTCGAAGATCACGTCGGTCGCGTCGAAGCCGGCCTGTTGCGTGAGCAGGTCAAAGGCGCGATTGGCGATGGCCACCTTGCGCTCGACGCTGTCCGCCTGGCCCTTCTCGTCGAACGCCATGACGATGACCGCGGCACCGTAACGGCGCGCCAGGCGTGCCTGGCGCAGGAACTCGGGCTCGCCCTCCTTGAGCGACACGGAGTTGACCACCGGGCGGCCCTGGACGTGCTTGAGTCCCTCTTCGATCACGTCCCAGCGCGAAGAGTCGATCATCACCGGCACCTTGGCGATGTCCGGCTCGACGGCGATCAGGTCGAGGAAGCGCGCCATGGCGGCCTGCGAGTCGAGCATCCCCTCGTCCATGTTGATGTCGATCATCTGGGCGCCGCTGTCGACCTGCTGCCGCGCGATGGCGACGGCCTCGTCGTAGAGCTCTTCCTTGACGAGCCGCGCGAAGGCGCGCGAGCCGGTCACATTGGTCCGCTCGCCGACATTCACGAACAGCGAATCGGCTCGGATATCGAGCGGCTCGAGGCCGGCCAGGCGTGTCGCAGGCTCGACGCTCGGGATCGCTCGTGGCGGCAGGCCTTCGACCGCCGCGACGATTGCCCGCGTGTGGTCGGGCGTGGTCCCGCAGCAGCTGCCGACCATGTTGAGCGCGCCCTCTCGGGCCATCCTGGCGAGCTGGGCGCTCGTCTCTGGCGGCTGCTCGTCGTAGCCACCGAAGGCGTTGGGCAACCCGGCGTTGGGAAAGGTGATGACCGGCACATCGGCGATGCGCGCCAGCTCGGCGACGTACGGTCTGAGCATCTCCGCGCCCAGCGAGCAGTTCAGGCCGATCGCCAGCGGCCGCGCATGACGCAGGCTGTTCCAGATCGCGCCAACGGTCTGGCCCGACAGGTTGCGGCCCGACTGGTCGACGATCGTCGCGCTGACGATGACCGGCACGCGCCGGCCGAGCTCCTCGAAGAGCGACTCGACCGCGAAGATCGCGGCCTTGCCGTTGAGCGTGTCGAAGATCGTCTCGATGAGCAGGATGTCCACGCCGCCCGCGACGAGGCCGCGCGCTGCGCCCTGGTACGCGTTAACGAGCTGCTGCCACGTGACGTTTCGCGCCCCGGGATCGTTGACGTCGGGCGAGATCGAGGCCGTCTTGTTGGTCGGTCCGAGCGATCCGGCGACGAAGCGCGGCCTGGCGGGAGTGGCCACCATCGCTTCGTCGGCCGCGTGTCGGGCGAGCTCGCCGGCGGCGCGATTGATCTGCTCGGAAAGATCCTGAAGGCCGTAGTCGGAAAGCGAGATCGCGTTCGCGTTGAATGTGTTCGTGGTGATGATGTCGGCGCCGGCATCGAGGTATTGGCGATGGATGTCGGCGATGATCTCGGGCTGGGTCAGGTTGAGCGCCTCATTCGCACCGCGCAGGTCGCGGCCATGGTTCGCGAAGCGCTCGCCGCGGAACTGTTCCTCGGTCAGCTCGTTGCGCTGGATGAGCGTTCCCATGGCGCCGTCGAGCACGACGATGCGCTCAGCCATCAAGTTGCGAAGCTGGAGTTCCTTGCTCATCCTGCTTTCGAGTTTAGGGCCAGGCCCTACGCTGACGGCGTGAATGACCCGTTGAGCCCGTCCACGGATGCGCTGCTGGCCGCGTGGCGGTCGCGGGTCGCGGCCGACAAGGAGCAGGTCGAGCGCGCGCGCGAGGAGCCCGACCCGACCGATTTCTACGCTCCCACGGCCAATCGCTTCCGTATGGATCCTCGCCGCACCGACGACTCGACAGTGAATGTCCTGCTGTCATTCGCCCGACAAGAGGAGATCTGGCTCGACATCGGCGCTGGCGGCGGGCGATACGCATTGCCGCTCGCGCTTCGTGTCAAGGAGGTCTTCGCGATCGATCCGTCGCCGGCGATGCTTTCGGCACTGGCCGAGGACGCCGCGGCCAACCACATTGAGAACTGTCGCGTGATCGAGTCGCGCTGGCCGATGTCAGAGCCACCGCGTGCAGACGCCTCGTTGATGGCGCACGTCGGCTACGACATTGCCGAGATCGGTCCGTTCCTCGACCAGATGGAGACGTGCGCGAGCCGTCTGTGCGTGGCGGTGATGGGCGAGTCGGCGATGGCGACCGTGTCCGCTCTCTTCTGGCAACAGATCCACGGCGAGCCGCGCGTCCGGCTCCCGGCTCTGCCCGAACTCGTCACGCTTCTCTTCGCCCGCGGCCGGCTGCCCGAGATCACCCTCGTCGACCGCGTGCCACCAACGTTCGATTCCGTTGAGGACGCGTTGTCAACCGCGCGCCGCCAACTGTGGCTTCGTCGCGGCAGTGCCAAGGACGAGCGCCTGGTACAGGTTGCGGGCGAGGTGCTCACCGAGCGCGACGGCCGTTTCGCGTTCGAATGGACGCCGACAAAGATCGGCATCGTCAGCTGGGCCCCGCCGAAATCGATGTGATGGATACATTTGGTAGCAGCATGCGTTTGCTCGCGAGAGTCTTGGCCGTCATCGCGGGTGCGCTCGTCGGCCTGCTCGCGCTGGCGTGGGCGTCTGCAACTGTCTGGATCGGGCTCGCCGAACCGGTGTTTCTGGTCATCCTCGGCGGGTATGCGCTCGCACTTGGCCTCGTCGCCTACGAGCTCCTTCGTCGGTGGCCGGCCGCACGAATATGGTCGCTTCTCGCTGTCGTCCTGCCGCCCGCTCCGTTCGCGCTTTCGGTGCTGCTTGGCCTCCTCCTGCCAGCGCAGCCGACCCAGCCTGGCTCGCAGCCCGACATGACTTCGCTGCTGATTCTTCCCGCGGCGGTCACGGCGATCGCCGCACTCGCCTTGGTCATGAACTGGCGAATCGCGCGCACCTAGGCCGACCACAACTGCGCTACTTCCGCCCGGGCCAGCACTATCCGCGGTCGCCGCGTCCGAACCCCGAATCCATCGCTCAGCCACGCTCAGACCGCACTTGCGACGGCCCAATGACGCGCCCCAGGAAACCTGGTTTCGAGTTTGTGCCGTTGTGGCGCGGAGTTAGTCCAGGTAGGCAGCCGGGGCGGCTTCATCGGCGATTGAGCTGAACGGCACGGGCTCCGCGGGCGGGGAGCCGTCGTCGACCGGCTCTGCCAGGCGCATGCCGTACCAGGCCACGTCGACCCACCGCCCGAGCTTCCAGCCGACTTTCTCGTAGACACCCACACGCGCCATGCCAATCCGCTCGTGCAGCGCGACGCTCGCGTCGTTGGGCAGGCCGACGCCCGCGTAGGCGTTCACGAAGCGCTGTCGGCGCAGGATCGGCAGCAACTCGCCGTAGAGCTGTTTTCCGACCCCGCGACCGTGAAAGGTCGGGTCGACGTAGACCGCGAGGTCGACCGACCAGCGATATCCCGCGCGCTCGCGGTGGCGCGACGCATACGCATAGCCGATCACGCGACTGTTCTCATCAACAGCAACGAGCCATGGAGTCCACGCGAGCACCGACCGAATGCGCGCGGCCAGCTCGGCCGCGCTGGGTGCGACCTCCTCGAAGGAGATCACGGTGCCTTCGACGTACGGCCGGTAGATCTCGGCGATGCGCTGGGCGTCGCGCGCGGGGTCGGCCAGCCGGATGCGCATCAGGGCAGGGGAGTGGCCACGCCCCGTTCCGGAGCGACCACGTCGACGTCCACGCCAACGCCGAGCAGCTCGTCGCGCAGTTGGTCGGGTGTGCCGGCGAGGATCGGGAACGTGCCGTAATGGATGGGTATGACGGCGCGCGCTCCGAGCAGCGCAGCGGCGCGCGCCGCTCCGGCCGGCCCCATCGTGTAGTGGCCGCCGATGGGCAGGAACGCGACGTCCGGGCTGTGCATCTCGCCGATGATCTTCATGTCGCCGAAGACGTCCGTGTCGCCGGCGAAGTAGACGCGCAAGCCGTCTTCGAGCTCGACGACGAAGCCGACAGGCTCACCCAGGTACAGCGGACCTTCGCTCTGTTTGGCCCAGCCCACCATCGGCTCGCCGGCCGGCAGCCAGTCGCCGGCCGAATGGTCGGCATGGACCATGGTCACGCTCAGGCCCGCGGCCGACGCCGTGCCGCCCTTGTTCATGCCGATGATCTCGACACCGGCGCCGTCGAGCTGGCGCTCGAGCCAGAGGGACAGCTCATGGATGCATGGCCAGCTGGGCTTCGTTACCCGCGCGATCTTGAGCGCGTCGGAATTCGCGACGTCGCGCGGCGCCGAACCGATGTGGTCGAAGTGGCCGTGCGAGACGAGCATCAGGTCGCACTGCTTGACGTCCGCCGCGGTCCGTGGCGAGGTCGGGTTGCCGAACCACGGATCGAAGAGCAGCACCTTGCCGCCCGGCGTGCGCAGCTCGACACACGAGTGTCCGTACCAGGTGAATGTGCCTGTCGCATCGGTCATTGGTCGGGCCTCCCTATGCTCTATGCGTGTCCGAGCATGGCTCTCGTTTCTGGCACGCGGCCTTTCGCTTCCAGTACCGCATTCTCGCGCTCAGCGATCCGCTCGTCCGTGCCGAGTGGCGGCGCCACGGCATGGGCAACATCGTCGACCTCGAAGTGCCCCGGCGGAAAGGCGGCGCGGGCGGAAGCCGCCTGATCGGCCTGCTGCACGCGAACGGTCGCATCTACGTCGGTCACCCGAACGGCGAGGTCGGCTGGACGCGCGATCTCGAGGCGGCCGGCGCCGGGGTCGTTCACTATCACAACGGCGTGCTCTGGCCCTTCAGCGCAGCCCAGCTCGGCGCCGGCACCGAGCGTGAGTCGGTGATTCGCTCAACCGGCCAGCATCCGTTTCCAGGCAACCTTGTCTATCGCCTGGGCCGTCGCCATGTCCGGGCCGTCGGTGTCTTCTTTCGTTTGACCGATCGGGAGAAAGGGAGCCAGTGAAGCTCTTGCATCGGGCGATCGGACCGATCGCGACGAACCTGTACGTGCTCGCCGACGAGCAGACGCGCGAGGCGATCGCGATCGATAC
>CAYYVV010000002.1:37890-106027 GCA_964475245.1 uncultured Anaerolineaceae bacterium
CGAACCTGTACGTGCTCGCCGACGAGCAGACGCGCGAGGCGATCGCGATCGATACCGCGATCCCGTGCGTGGAATGGCTGACGACCACTCTCGCCGAACGTGGCTGGTCACTGAAGCTGATCGTCACCACGCACCGCCACTGGGATCACATGGGCGACAACGCCGCGGTGGCCGACGCGACAGGGGCCAAGATCGCTGTACACGCGCTCGATCGCAAGGGTCTCGAACACCCGTCCGCGTTCATGGCGCCGTTCCCGATCCCAATGTGCGTACCCGCCGTGGAGCTCGCCGAGGGCTCACGCATCCAGTTCGGCGAGATCGATCTCGAGGTGCTGCACACGCCGGGTCACACGGAAGGCTCCGTCTGCCTGCTCGCGAGCGGTGAGCGGCTGCTGCTCACCGGCGACACGCTGTTCGCCGGCTCATGGGGTCGGACCGACCTTCCCGGTGGGTCGGACGAGCAGATGATCGATTCGCTCGCCCGACTCTCCGCTATGCCGACCGACCTGCGCCTCCTGCCCGGCCACGGACGAGGCTCGACCATCGCGGCCGAACAGCCGTGGCTCGAGCAGGTCGCGCGTACGCGGCTGCTGCCCTTCTAGTGCAGGGCGGCTCTACAGCGGCTTGCGCCAGGCCGTTGACCGCTCCAGGACCTTGAAGCCGTTGCGCTCATAGAGCCCGAGCGCGCCCGTGGGATTCTCGGCATCGACACCGAGCACCCCGAAGTCCATTCCGCGCTCCTTGATCAGGACCAGGGAGCGTGCAATGAGAGCGTTGGCCAGTCCGCGCTTGCGCCACTGCCGTCTGGTGAAGACAGTGTGCAGCCAGCCGCGCTTGACGCCGAGTGCCTCGTTCTCCTCGGGCGATATGCCGTTGGTGACTCCGGCCGCAATCTCGTCGCCGTCCCACGCGATCAGCCACATCGTCGGGTCGAAGTTGGGGTTTTCGGTCCACGCCTTCAGATGCGCGTCCGATGAATCGAAGCCACCCCAGTGGTCCTTGAACGCCTCGCTGTCGGCCTTCCAGATCTGGCGGATGTTGTCCATGGTCACCGGCCGCACCTCGATGCCGTCAGGCAACGGCACCTCTGGAATCGGCTCAGACAGGTCGCGGACCATGTCGAAGAACCAGCGCACCGGTTGGTAGCCGTTCGCGCGCAGGAGCGCGATCCGGCCTGCCTGCCGATCGTTGGACCACGATCCGGTGACTCTCTCGTTGCCCGTTTCCTGGCTAGCAGCAAGGTCGTGCGCGCGATGCTCATTGAGCTCGAGCAGCGCCTGGCCGATGCCGTGTCGTCGCCATTCGGGCAGCACCGCGCCGTTGACCCGGTACTCGCGCTTGCCGTCGGTCGTGTCCACCCAGTTGCGCTCGGCGAACGCGACCACGCGGCCGCCTATCTCGGCGAAATCGAGGTCGCGCGCGGCCGCGAAACTCTCGCTCGGATTGCGGACCCAGGCGAGCATCTCTGCCGCACTCTCATGGCCGGGAACGCCGTCTGCCTTCAGCTCGGTGTTGATGATCTCGGCCATCGCCTGCACGTCCTGCTCGCCAGCGTACGGACGAGTGGTCAGGCCAATCCTTGTCGTATCCATCTAGCCAACCCTCTTGAGCTTGCCGGTGCGCTTGGCGTATCGCTCGGCGAGCGAGAACGCGTAAGCGCCCGCGGGGATGAGAACGACAGCCATCACCAGCAGCGGCCAGACGTCGCCCAGCAACTGGCTGAGCGGCACGCCGTGGATGAGGCTCTGGCGAATGCCGTCGAGGATGTAGGTGCCGGGCACGAAATGGGCCACCGCCTGCATCCACTGGGGCAGGATCGCGATGCTGTAGTAGACGCCCGAAAAGAGAAGCAGCAACGAGTTGACGACGAACACCATCTGGTCGCCGCGCTCGACGTAGAGCAGGGGCAGGATGGCGGCCATCATGCCAATGCCGACGATCGAGGCCGAGCCGATGAGCATGAACACTGCGGCCGTGCCCCAGTCTGCACCGCTCAGGTCGATGCCGAAGAAAAGCACGAGCACGGTCAACACGACGGCGGTGTGGATGAACCCATAGATCAGCGCG
Organism: uncultured Anaerolineaceae bacterium; assembly: GCA_964475245.1. Lineage (GTDB taxonomy): Bacteria > Chloroflexota > Limnocylindria > Limnocylindrales > CSP1-4 > JALYGJ01. The sequence goes on from CAYYVV010000002.1 coordinate 39,958, forward strand.
AACAGGGTCGAGCCGAGCAGATGGGTGATGCGCCGGACCGGCGCCATCATCGTGTACTCGAGCGTTCCCTCCCAGCGCTCCCACGTGATCGTTTCGGCGATGAAGCTGAACACGACCGACAGGTAGTTCCAGAAGGTCGCGCCGATCACGAGCGAGACGATGAGCTCCTGCGAGCCCTGCTCCTTGCCGATCAGCGTCACCGACAGCGACGCGGCCACGGCGTAGATCAGGAATCCGAACTCCCAGCCCCAGTAGCGCTTGACCAGGTTGAAGTTACGTTCGATGAACGCGTAGCTGCCGCGCAGCTCGCGAGTCATAACGGCCATGTCAGGTCTCCGAGTCAGGTGGTGGAGGTTCGGGCCCGCTCCCTAACGGGAGCGGGCCCTTTCACTGAGGGGGTCGGCGGCCAGACGGCTGCCGACGTCGATCATCAGCCGGCCCACGGCACGACTGACGTTGTGACTGACCCCGCGACGCGCCGGGTGCTGGACCGGCACGTTGCTGTGGCGCCGGACGCCGTGGCGCAACTCCTGGCGACGCTGGCGCTGCATCTCTTGGTGGTACTGATAGCTCAACATCTCTTGTTCCTCTCGTCCGTTATTCGTTGTCTTCTTCTTCCTCGACGTCGTCGTCGAGGGATCGACCGGTAAAGCGCATGAACACGTCATGCAGACTGGCCAGCTGGTCGGCAGTGCTGATCTGCCGGCGCAGCTCCTCGGGCGTGCCCTCGACGACGACCCGGCCATCGGCCAGGATCGCGAGGCGGTTGCACAGCCGGTTCGCCTCTTCCATGTCGTGCGTCGTGAGCACGATCGTGGCGTCGTGCGTGGCCATGACCTCCTCGATGAACGCCTGCACGTCAAGCTTCGAGCGCGGGTCGAGACCCGTAGTCGGCTCGTCGAGCAGCAGCAGAGTCGGGCTGGTCAGCAGCGCCCGCGCGATGGCGACCTTCTGCTGCATGCCCCGGCTCATCTGTTCCACGGGCCGGCTGAGCCGCGACTTGTTGACACCGAGGCGGGCCATGATCCGGACCGACTCCTGCGCCGCCCACTTGGCATCCACGCCATACAGCCGAGCGGCGTACGAGAGGTTCTCGGCAGGCGAGAGCTTCTTGAAGAACGCCGCGTCGACGCTGACGCGATTGATCAGTCGCTTGACTTCCATCTCACGCCTGGTGATGTCGAGGCCAAAGACCTCGACCCGCCCGGAGTCGATGGTCAGCAGCGTGCTGACGAGTCGAATGAGCGTTGACTTGCCGCTCCCGTTGGCCCCCAGGACGCCGTAGATCTCGCCGCGCTCGATGCGCATCGAAACGTCGTCGATGGCGACGACCGGCTTCTTCTTCCGGCCCACGACGAACTTCTTCGTCACGTGGTCGATGACCAGCGCCGGGACCTGGGTGCTCGCCTCAGAACGCACCGCGCTCGGGTCGAGCTCGGGCTGTCGAGTCACGAGAGCCTGATCACGATCCGGCCTGTTTGCGGCCGGTCGTTCGAGCGTGACTGTCATAACGGTGCTCCTGCTTCATTGGCTTGGCTCCAACTGGACAGGGCCCCCGGATTCACGGCTTGCGGGGAGGGCTTCGATGTCCTCGTCATCTGCGAGAGGCATCAAAAAAGCCGGGGGCCCGATCTGGCCCTCCGGCTCCTTACGCTGTGGCTTTCGCCGGCGTCAGGTCAAAAAGGGCACAGATCTCCCGCTTGCCGGCGCGCCGAGAGGCGCGACGATCCGCAGCCGGGTAGCTGCGGTGCTGGCGAGGAAGTTGCTTGTCATCTGTGCTGAAACGACTCCTGTTGATTAGGCCGCACGGTCGGCGCGAGGCGGGATAGTAGCACTCATTTTGCGTGCCGTCGCGGCGCGCGCGCGGGTCAGCTGCCGACAGCCTCGAGCAGGTGGCGCGATGCATGGGCGATCTCGTCGACCGCGGCGTTGAAGGCCTCCTCGTTCTTCTTCGAGGGCACGCGATAGCCGCTGATCTTGCGTACGAACTGGAGTGCGGCGGCGCGCACCTCCTCGTCCGTTGCTGACTGTTCCGGTCGGCGAAGGGTGATGATGCTGCGGCACATGCCCGGCAGCATACCAATGCCGATGGGCGCTTCGGTACTTCCAGAGGCCGACCGACGGGGTGGCCCTGGGCTATCCTGTCCGCAGGTCACCAGGAGTCTCGCGAGCGTGGTCGTCAGCCACGCTCCACTGCGGCACCTTCCCCACGGAGGGTGGACCGGCGAGAAGAGGGCTCGACGGCGAGGGCGCCGAATCGGCCGACTCCGCGGGCTTGCAGATCCCCCGGAGACCCTGCTTTGCTGGCGGCTTCAACGATCGGCGACTGGCGTCGTTTCGGCGACTCTCGCTTCCGCACGTACCACTACCTGGCCGTCGCCCAGGGAGTGGTCGCGGTGCTCGCCAGCTTCGATGTAATCATCCCCTTCGCATTGTCGATCGGCTGCCCGCCGTTTCTGGCCGTGCTCCTGGGCGCCATCCCGCTCGTCGGCGGCGTCGCCCAGCTGATCGTGCCGCGCCTGCTCGACCGAACCAACGGCAACCTGCGCGGGGTGACCCTGTTCATCGCGCTCATCTCGGAGCCGCGCGGCCTGTGGTTGGCCGGTCTCGCCGCGCTCATCGCAAGCGGCGCCGTGACCGGTGCAGCCGCGCTCGTCGTCCTGATCGCGATCATCTCTCTGACCAGCATCCTGACCTCGATCGTTGGCGCGAACCTGTTGGCGTGGCATTCGGCCGTGCTGCCCGAGCCTGATCGCCGCCTCGTCGTGCCGCGCCTGCTGGCCGTATCGCTGTCGATCGGCGCGCTGCTCCTGCTGCCACTGGCCGCGGTTCTTGACGGTCTCGTCCACGCCTTCGGCCCGCTCGCCTACGCACTGCCCTTCACTATTTCGGGCACTTTCGGCCTGATCGAGATCTACGTTCTGCGCCGGCTGCGTCATCCCGGACGAGTGATAGTTCCGCCGCGCGCGACGGCATCGCCCGCCGAGACGAGTCCGGAGCTGAGGCGCTTCCTGCGCGTCAGCACGATCAATGCCACGGGCATGGGCCTTGGACCGTCGATGTCCGTGTTCATGATCTCCGTGCTCGGCATGACCGCCGGCTTCTCGGTCATGGTCTCGTCGATCGGCACGCTGACCCAGGTCGTAGCGGCGGTCATCGCGGGCACGCGTCTCGAGCGCGGCTCGTCATCGCGCCTGCTGCGCTCGTCGTTCGGCATCCGCGCCCTGGCGATGACCGCGCCGCTCTTCGTGCTGCCGGCGCCGGCCCTGGCGCCCGTGTTCCTGATCTCGTCGTCGATGCTCGGCGCTGTGGGCTTTGTATTCGGATCACTCGCCGCGAACGAGAAGATGTTCAGGCTGATCAGCGGTCCGGCCGTGATCCGTCAGCACGCCCGCTACCTCGCCTGGACCTCGGGCGCGATGACCGGAGGCCAGGTGGCGAGTGCGGCCGTCATCGCGGTGGCCGGGCCGTTCGGCTATCCCGCCTTCGGCTTGCTGTACACGGGCTCGGCCCTGCTGCGGGTCGTTGCCTATCGGCAGGCCGCACCCACTGTCATCACGGAACCGCCGACGGCGGCCGCGGAGGCTGGGGCCTCCTTGGCCGCTTAATCGCGGCCGCCCGATTCGCCCCCGGTAAAGCCCCCCGGGATAGCAAGAACGGCGGAGGCCCGCTGGCCTCCGCCGTTCTCTATTTGGACTCCAAACCGATCAGGCCGGCGGCGCCGCGGCCGGCGTGCTCGGCGCGCTCGGCGTATCTCCGCGGTGAAAGAGTGACCCGACGCGCCATGGCGTACCCAGCATGGGCAGCAGGTAGCGGTCGGCACCGTAGTAACCGGCCACGCGCCAGGCAAGCATGATGCCGATGGCGAACGTGAACAGGACGGGGTTCGAGGATGTCGATCCGGCGAGCAGGTAGGAGACGTTCATCAGCGCGCCGAAGAACGCGGCCAGGCCCGTCAGGATGCCGAAGATGAGGCCGATCCCGACGGCCATCTCACCGAACGTGATGAGCAGCGCGAACCAGCCCTGGGCATTGTTGTTGATGAGCAGGTTGAGGAAATCGCGATACCAGTCGTAGGTGATCGCGGCATGGCCGGTAGCAGGAATCGCGACCGCGCCCTGCCAGTACTTCAACAGCGAAGAACCGCCGTCAACCCAGCCCGTGCCGGTGAACTTGTCCCAGCCGGCGATGAAGAACGAATAGCCAACCAGGATGCGGATCGGCAGCCAGACCCAGCCGGCAGAGCGATTGCTGAACAGGAAGCGCGCAAACGGAGGTCCCTCGACCTCGACCGTTTCCGACCCGGGCGCGTTCCGAAAGTTCACGTACAGCGCGATCACGAGCGCGATGAATGAGACCCAGAAGACCAATGTGACTAAAGTCCGGAAGTCGCCCGTCAGCCCGATGACCACCAGCAGGGCCAGACTGATCGCAGCGACTGCGCCCAGGACCCAGATGATCCAGCGCAGTGAGTTCATAGCCAGGTAATCCTCCATCTCTTCGTCGTCGCCCGCAGCTCGGGACAATCGGAATAGCGAGAGAGTGGCTGCTTTGCCAGCCCGCTCTGAGGGCCACATGGCCTGTTGTTCGCCCCGCCAAACGGTCCCTCAGGAGTGACGGTCGAACACCGATTGTAGGTGTCGCGGCAACGAGAAAGGCGCCGATCCGCATTCGGCGGATCGGCGCCTGTCCCAGCGCTGATGAAATAGGCTCGTCTAGCGCGACGGGCCGCGTACCTCGAGCAGGTGCGCCTTCCAGCCGTCAGGCGCCGAGTCCAAGCTGCTGCCCTGCCAACCGCACGTGCACGTGACCAGCTGCTCACGGTGCTGATAGCGATCAATCAGGTGCTTGAACGGTTCCGGCGGCGCGTCCTTGGGCACGGAGCGGCGCCAGACGGAAGAGCTTGACGTTGTCACGCGTTATCGACCTCTCGTGAAATCTCTACCCGAGTCGGTGATCCCCTTGTCGACGTCTCCGGGCGGCGACCCACAGCCAATGAAGAACCAGGGTCGCTGCGCTCGTTGGGCTGTTGAGGTGACGACCAGACTGCCTCGGGAAAGTGCCCCAATATTCTAATCGATCTCGACCAAACCGGCCAGTTCCCAGGGGCGAGGCCGTGAACGAGGCCGTGAGCGCGCGACCTTCAACCGGGAGCGGTACCTGTCCTAGCGGCCGGCGCAGCATTGAGCTCATGAGCGAGCCCGTCGCCGGTGCTCCACTCCGCCGGATACTGCTCCTTGAGGCGCCGCCTTTCGTCGAGCAGCACGAGCCGGCTGGGCCAGCGCCAATCGGCGCGCCGCTCGCCGGCAGCGATGGTTTCCACGCTCTCGGCGACAAACGCGGCGTAGCGCGCGACGGGCGACATGGCGGCGAGCCGTTGCTCGAGAGTCGCGCGTGGGTCGGCCGCGGCGCGCAGGCGGCCCAGGTAGGCGTAGATCTCCTGTGAGCCGAGCTCCCAATCCTGTGAGTGACCCCCGCGGGCCAGGATCGGTGCTTCTGAGCTGAACACGGCGACCTTGACGTCTTGGACGCGGTCGACTTCGAGCTTGCCTCCGAATGAGACGAACTCGTTCGACACGTTCAGGCGATCGACCACTCGGATCAGGCCCCACGAGAAGTCCTGCGTGTCCGCTGCGTGTGACGGCCAATCGAGAGAGGCGGCCATGCCTCGCCCGCCGAGGTTGGTCCAGTAGTCCACCCGCTCAGGATCGAAATGGTCGAGCGTGGGTGCGGAGCGCAGCGCGACGAGCAGGTACGCGTGGCCGCGCGCGAACGGGGCGCCCGGAACGAGCAGAAAGCCGATTTCGTCGAGCAGCGAACGGGCAGCGACAGGATCCATGACATCGAGCATGCGCTGAGCGTGCGCCGCTGTCCACAGGCGGCGAAGGGCCGGACGGACCCTTGTTGGCGCCCGCGCGCGATGAATGTGTCACGCCCGATCGCTCTTGGGGTTAGCGTTCGCGGGTGACAGTCACGGCATCGCCCTCACCCGGTGCCTCCGACGCGGTATGGACGCTCGATCCTGACGCGGCGCTGGCTGAGCTGGGCTCGCGCTCGGGCGGGCTGAGTCCGGCCGAGGCGGCCGCGCGCCTGGCCAGCTATGGGCCGAACACGATCGAGCGGCGCAAGCGCAGCGACACGTTCACGCTTCTCGCGCGCCAGTTCGCCAGCCCGATAATCCTGATCCTCGTCCTCGCCACGATCATCTCGGGCGTGCTCGGCGATGTGACCGACACGGTCATCATCCTCGCCATCATCGGCCTGTCGGGGCTGCTCGGCTTCTGGCAGGAGCGTGGCGCAGCGCGCTCGGTCGAGGCCCTGCTCGCCGTCGTCGAGGTCAAGGCCGATGTCGTTCGCGACGGCGCGACGACCTCCGTGCCGCTCGAGGACGTCGTGCCGGGCGATATCGCCGTCCTCAACGCGGGCGACGTGATCCCGGGCGACTGCCTCGTGCTCGAGTCGACGTCGTTGCTCGTCGACGAAGCGGCGCTGACCGGCGAGACCTATCCGGTCGAGAAGAAGAGCGGCCAGATCGCGGCCAGCGCACCGGTGACACAGCGGACGAACGCGCTGTTCCTCGGCACGCACATTGTCAGCGGCTCAAGCCGGTCGCTGGTCGTGGCGACCGGACTCCAGACACAGTTTGGCCGCGTCTCGGCACGCCTCGCGCAACGCCCGGCGCCGACCGGCTTCGAGCGTGGCATGACCCAGTTCGGTTTCCTGCTCGTGCGGGCAATGGTCGTGCTCGTTGGCGTGATCTTTGTTGCCAACATCATCCTGGCGCGGCCGTTCCTCGACTCTGCCCTCTTCGCGCTCGCGCTCGCGGTTGGGCTGACCCCCCAGCTCCTGCCCGCAATCGTGACCATCAGCCTCTCGCAGGGTGCGCGGCTCATGGCGCGCAAGCGTGTCATCGTCAAGCGCCTCGAGGCGATCGAGGACTTCGGCGCGATGTCCGTGCTGTGTACCGACAAGACCGGCACGATGACCGTGGGCACGGTCGAGCTCCAGTCGGCCCTGAGCGTCGACGGCGCGCCGAGCGATGCGGTCAAACGGCTGGGCTATCTCAACGCCAAGCTCCAGACCGGCTTTGCCAACCCGATCGACCAGGCGATCGTGAAGGCCCTCCCGGCGAGCGAGGGCGAGGGCGCCACGAGAGTCGCGGAGCTGCCCTACGACTTCAGCCGCACGCGCCTGAGCGTCCTGGTCAAGGACGGCGCCACGACCCAGATGATCACCAAGGGCGCGCTCGACTCAGTGCTTGGCGTGTGCACGCAGGTCCAGCTGCCGAGCGGCAAATCGGTGCCGATCGACAGCCAGCGGGCGCAGATCCAGGCGCAATTCACGAGCCTCAGCGCCCAGGGCTTCAGGGTGCTCGGAGTCGCGAGCAGGCAGATGCCGGGCGCGACGAGCCTGGCGCCGACCGACGAATCGAAGCTGTGCTTCGAGGGCCTGCTCACCTTCCTCGACCCGCCCAAGGAGAGCGCCCGGCAGACGATCGCCGACCTCGGCGCGAGCGGCATCTCCGTGCGCATGATCACCGGCGACAACCACCTGGTCGCGGCTCACGTCGCGCAGCTCGTCGGCCTGGACGGGTCCGTCGTGCTGACCGGCGAACAGATCGGCGCGCTCGACGATGCGACGCTCGCCACGCAGGCCGCCACGACGCAGGTCTTTGCCGAGATCGATCCCGTGGCCAAGGAACGCATCATTCGCGCCCTGCGCACCACGGGCAAGGTCGTCGGCTACATGGGCGACGGCATCAACGATGCCCCTGCGCTCCACGCGGCAGATGTCGGGATCAGCGTCGACAGCGCCGTCGACGTGGCCAAGCAGGCGGCGGCGATCGTGCTCCTGGACAAGGACCTGGGAGTGTTGCTCGACGGTGTTCGCCAGGGCCGGCGGACGTTCGCGAACACGATGAAGTACGTGTTCACGACCACGAGCGCGAGCTTCGGCAACGTGCTGTCGATGGCCATTGCGTCGCTCGTGCTGCCGTTCCTGCCGCTGCTCGCCGGGCAGATCCTGCTGATCAACTTCCTGACCGACTTCCCGGCGACGACGATCGCGACCGACGAGGTCGACCCCGAGCAGCTCGAACGCCCGCACGACTGGAACATCGGCTTCGTGCGCACGTTCATGATCGTCTTCGGCTCACTGAGCTCGATCTTCGACCTGCTCACCTTCGTCGTTCTGCCTCACGCCACCGTCGCCGACGCAACCGCATTTCGCAGTGGCTGGTTCATCGAATCGGTCGCTACGGAGCTGGCCGTGCTGTTCGTCCTGCGCACCCGCCGCCCGTTCTTCCGCAGCAGGCCGAGCCTGCTCCTGCTCGGCGCAAGCGTTCTCCTCGGCCTGGTCACGCTGGCCATCCCGTACAGCCCGTTGGCCCCGCTGCTGGGTCTCGCGGGACCGCCTCTCGCGCTGCTTGGATCGCTCGCCTTGATAACCGTCGCGTACGTGATCGCCAACGAGATCGTGAAGGTGCCCTTCTACCGCCGCTTGACCGGAACGTTCTGAGGCTGCGCGGCGCTCAGCAGAACCTCGGCAGTCGCCGGCCTGCCGACCAGGTAGCCCTGGATGTAGTGGATATCTATCTCACGCAGCGTACGCAGCTCGGCTGCCGTCTCGACGCCCTCGGCGATCAGCCAGAAACCGGCCGTACGGGCGAATTGGCGCATACCGACCGCGAGCGCCCTGCGTGCCTCATCGCGGTTGATGCCGGCGATGACGGCGCGGTCGAGCTTCACGTAGTCCGGTCGCAGCTCGACGATGTGGCGCATGCTCGCGAAGCCGGCGCCAGCGTCGTCCACCGCAAGACGAACCCTCGGGCCGAGGCGATGCATGGCATCCCGGAACGCTGCGTAGTCGTCGATCGCCTCGTGCTCCGTGACTTCGATCACGATCCTGCGTTCCGAGGCGGCGATGATGCCGGCGAGCTCCGGCGCGCTGGAGATCACGGCCGGCGAGAGGTTGACGTTGAGCCACGCGTCGCTCTGGAGCGAGTCGGCGCCCTCGATGATTGCCTTGAAGGCCGCCATCTCAAGGTCCCTGGACATGCCCAGCGCCGCGGCTAACTGGAAGCGCGTTTCGGGATCGGTCCCGTCCTCGAAGCGGGTAAGGCCCTCGTAGCCGACGATGCGGCCGATCTCGACGTCCACGATCGGCTGATAGACGGGGTGGAAGGCGTGCAACGCGATGACCGATGCCAGGCTTGCGAGTGCGGCGTCGTTGATCGTCCGGTCGGCAAGGCGCGCGCCGAGCACGGTCGATGTGATCTCGGCGAACTCGACGAGGGCGGGGAGTGCCTCGGCGAGCTGTTGCTCGGCGTTGTCGACGGACGAATTGATGATCAGGAAGCCGACGACATCCTTGCCGTCGCGGACGGGCGCAAAGGCCGTCGCCCTGACGCCCATGACCTCGAAGACCGTGTTGTACGGATGGTCCGGGTTTGCGCGCCACGCCTCGATCCACGGCCCACGCTTGCACTGCTCACGCAGGTACGTGGCGCGCCACACAGGCAGGCGCAGCCTCGGCGGTTCCTGGCCGCTGGGCATGAATGAGCCGGACGGCACCGCCTCGCCATCGCTGGCGAAGACGAACAGGGCCGCGAGCTCGACCTCCGGCAGGCCAGCCACCTGGCGGCAGATGGCCGTGGCGATCTCGTCGGCAGTGCCGTGGCTGTCGATGGCGCGAATCGTTTCCGCGATCAGCGCGCGCTCGCGCGCCTGCTGCCGTGCGGTTTCCTCGTAGCGCCGTTCCTCGGTCACGTCGCGGGCAACTACGACATAGCCGCTCGGCTCGTCGCCGGGCTCGCGAATGGGCGACACGACTACTGATGCCTGGAAGGGCACGCCGTCGTTCCGTGTGCCCGAGATGTCGCCGCTCCACGGTGTTCCGGACCCGACCACGTCACCGATCGCCGACCAAGGCCCGCCGATCTCGGGCGCGCCGCTCATCAGCCAGCCTTCTACGCCGATCTCCCGGCTGGCCACAAAGCCGGTCATGGTCTCAAACCCTGGATTGACATACTCGACCCGCCCTTCACGGCCGACGACGAGGATTGCCTCCGAGGTGTTCTCGATCGCTGTCTGCAGCCGGACCAGATGCCGCCGGGTGGCCCGTTCGACGGTGACATCGCGGGATACGCCGACGACGCCATACGCCTTGCCGTGGGCGTCGCGCAGAACCGTGGTGCGGATGTCGACCCAGACGTCAGAGCCGTCCTTTCGCTTGCCGCCCCATTCGCCTAGGAAATCAGCTCCGTCACCGATCGTGGCGATATCGGCGGCGAGCGCCTCCTCGCTCTGGTTTGGATAGACGCGCGCGAGCGACGTTCCGAGCATCTCGTCGGCCGCGTATCCGTAGATCGCCGTGGCGCCTGCGTTCCAGTGCGTCGTCCGGCCCTGAAGGTCGGTCGCGATCACGGCTTCGGTTATGTTGCCCAGGATCGATGCCTGAAGACGGAGCTGATCGTCGGCCTCGTGTTCAGCGGTCACATCGTGGCCGTTGAGCACGATGCCTGCGACCGCGGTGTCGGCGGTTCGGTTCGTGGCCGTCACGCTCAGCCAGCGGTAGCTGCCATCGCGGTGACGGAGGCGGATGTCGAACATGGCCGTCCGTCCCGGCTCCTGGATCACCTGGAACAGGACGCGGCCCCTCGTCGCTGCGTCCGCGGGATGGACGAGGCGAACCAGCTGCGTTATTCGGTGCCCCAGGAAGTCACCGGGTTGATAGCCAAGGAGGCGCTCCGACGCTGGGCTGCAGAACGTGATCAAGCCGTCGGGCGCGACGACCGCGAAGGCGTCGGAGGCGTTCTCGAGCAGGTGCGCGTAGCGGACCTTCTCGTCGAGCTCGGCACGGACCAGAAGCTGGATTCGCAGCAGCAGTGCTCCGACGACAGCGACCGACGCCACGACGATGACGATCAGCTCTACCTCGGTGTCGAACAGCTGGTCAAGGGTGACGAAGATCGGGATCGCTGCGAGCGACACGACGCTGATCATCAGCGTGCGACTCTTGCGCTTCGGCATCAGGTCGGGCATGGCCAATCGCGTCATCGACGGCACCAGCGCGGCAGCGCCCATCACCACGTAGCCGAGCATCCACAGCGCGGCGGTGGTGGCGTCGAGGGAGCTGGCTGCCGTCGCTCGGGCGGATATCAGGTCGGCCCCCAGGAGCATCGCCAGCGATGCCAGCAATAGCCGGCCAGATAGTGCTGTGCGCGTTCCCTCGTTCAACACCAGGTAAGCAGCCGCCGCGACGAGCAGCACGTCGCCAATCGGGAACGCGAGCGTGACCAGTTGCGAGCCGAAGGCCAGGGAGTGGTCCGCGACGATGTGGTCGATGCGCACCACCCACAGAACGAGTGCACAGGCAACCCCGATGACCGTCGCGTCCAGGAGGGCTATCGACTGCTTCCGCAGGCGCTCGCGGATGAGCGAGAGAACGCCCGCAGCCAGAAGTGGATACGCCAACAGGTAGCTCGCATCCGCTGCTGACGAAATGGCTGGGATACTGCGCGTCTGGTCGAGGCCCAGGATGAGATCGCCAACCAGGAAGGCGGCCTGACCGGCGGCCAGCAGATACCACGGCCGCGGACGGGCGGTGCGCATCAATCGCGGACCGGCGACCAGGGCGACGACGGGCAATGCCGAGGTCACGAGATAGGCGAGCTCCGCCAGGCCACCGGACGCGACGATGCGGAGAGCAATCATTGCTCCCGCGAGCGCGAGGTAGGCGCCGACGATCAGCCTGAGGTCGCGCTGGTGTCCCGCCACGATCGGGCCGGCAATGGGCGCCGATTGCGGGTGCACGATCGCACCGGCAGCAACGTTCAAATGTCTTCGCCTTGTGAGCCCGCGAGGCTGGGCACGTTGTCCGCAGGACTAGAGCACTCATCGTGCGCGCTGAACGTGCTCGGCATAAGCGTGCCATTCGTACCCTTGGTCAGGTCGACCGGCTCGCCGGTCGCGCGCCACTTGACCGAGGCCGTCGGTGGGCGACGATGTGCGGCCGCCCGCCGTGGCAGGGCTTGTCAAGTACCTTGTCAAGGGGGTAAACTTCGCCTCTGAGCCTTGTCAAGACTTGACAAGGCCATAAGTGTGTCCGGCTCCAAACAGACACACGCAGCCGTGAACAAACGTCTCTTGCAAAAAGGCGTTACTTCGGAGGTCACACCCACGTCAGTCGGCGCTGCCGCAGAGATCAAACAGAAGGTCAACCTCGTCGACCTCATCGGCGAGACGGTTCAGCTGCGCAAGGCGGGCACCTCGTACAAGGGGCTGTGCCCGTTCCATGGTGAGAAGACGGCATCGTTCACCGTCACTCCGTCGCGCGAAAGCTGGAAGTGCTTCGGCTGCGGCCGTGGCGGCGATGTCTTCAACTTCGTGATGGAGCGCGACTCGATCGATTTCGTTGAGGCCCTGAGGCGGCTCGCCCAGCGCGCCGGCGTCGAGCTCAGCGAACGAACCAGCCGCGAAGACGCGCAGCGCAAGCGGTTGCGCGACGTGCTCGACGCCGCCATTGCCTTCTACCACCGCGTCCTGACCGAGAGCCATCACGGCCAGGCCGCGCTCGACTACCTGCATGCGCGCGGCTTCACCGACGAGACGATCTCGGCCCATCTGCTGGGCTATGCGGTCGATTCCTGGGACACGCTCAGCCGCGCGCTGATCGAGAAGCGCAACTTCGCGCTCGAGGATCTCGATGCGGCCGGTCTGGTCACGCGTCGTCGGGGCGGCAGGGGCGCCTACGACAAATTCCGTGGCCGGATCATCTTCCCCATCCGAGATGCGTCCGGGAATGCGACGGGCCTCGGCGGCCGCATCGTCGGCAGCGAGCACAAGGCGCGCGAAGGCGGGCGCGACGCGGGACCCAAGTACCTCAACTCGCCCGCCACGCTGCTCTTCGACAAGAGCCGGACGCTGTACCTGATCGATCGCGCCAAGGGCGCGATCAGGAAGAGCGGCGTGGCCGTCTTCGTCGAGGGCAATACCGACGCGCTGATGGCCCATCAGCAGGGCTTCGAGAACGTCGTCGGGACGCTCGGCACGGCACTGACCGCGGCCCAGATCGAGCTCGTCACGCGCTACGCGCCGCGCATCGCCCTTGCTTATGACGTCGACGCGGCCGGGCAGGGCGCGGCCACGTTCGGTGCCACTGAGCTGTCCGCGCTCGTCGGCGAGATCGAGCGCAGCGCGCACAAGGGCCGGCTGACCGACGTGGGCGTCGTGCGCCTGCCCGATGGCCGCGATCCGGACGAGGTCATGCGCGACGACCCGGACGCGTGGCGAAGCGCCGCCGGCAACCCGCAGCCGATCGTCGAGTACCTGATCGACAACTTCGCCAAGCGCCACGACCCGCGCACTCTCGCAGGCAAAGACAAGCTGGTCGCGGCGGTGATGCCGACGATCAGGCGCGTCACCAACCCAACGCAGAGAGACGGATACCTGCAGCTGCTGGCGCGTCGCTCCGGGGTCGACGAACGCGTGCTGCTCGAGGAGCTCAAGCGTCCGGAGGAGGTCACCAAGGTGATCGGTCGGCCGCCGGAGGCTCATGTCGGAGCGAAGATCAATCTCGAGGCCGTCCTGTCCAGCCCGGACGCGCTCGATCCCGAATCCGTGGCGCGGCTGCTGCACAAGGCCGAGTTCAGCCTGCTCCGCCTCGTGCTCCTGCGTCCGTACCTGCGCACGTCACTCCCGGACGGCGTCGAGGTCGACTTCGTGAGCACCCCGGCACGCGAGATCTGGGCGCGCCTGCAACCGCAGCCGATCGGCGGTTTCGACCGTGCGGCGTTCGTCGAGTCGCTCGACGCGACGCTGGCCGGCGTGGTGCGCACGATGTATGCCGACATCGAACCGCTGTCGGACGACGAAGCAGATCTCCGCCAGGCACTCGACCAGAGCCTGCTCACCCTGCGTCGCGCTCGGCTCGACGAGGAAATCGGAGCCAAGGAGTTCGACATCCGCGAGGCGGAAGCCGCGGGCGACAAGCCAACGGCGGACAGCCTGCTCCATGAAGTCATCGATCTCAAGCAGCGCCGACTGGAGCTCGACCGGCGCCGCGACCAGACAACAGTTCTAAGCCAGAAACGACCCAACCCGACTCCGGCCGTGGCCGGCGCAACAGGAGGCACTGCCTAAATGGATGTAGGTGACAAGCAGCTTGTGGCCAGCGTGCTCGAGCGCGGCAAGCGCAGGCGCGACGACGACGATCTGCTCGAAACGAAAGACGAGCTCGACGAGCCGGCAGACGACGGGATAGCCGTGGCCGGTGAGCTGGGCGTCGAGGTAGCCCTCGACGACTCGGACAAGACGCCCTGGGAAGAGCCGCCGGCAAAGCTGGACCCGGAGGTCGCGGACGAGCCAACGGCCGAGGAGCTGGACGCGATCGCTGCCGACATGATCGGCATCGACGACCCGGTCCGGATGTACCTCAAGGAGATCGGCAAGGTGCCGCTGCTCAACGCCGAGGAAGAGGTCGTCCTGGCCAAGGCGATCGAGCTCGGCGAGCAGATCATCGACGAGCCGCAGAAGGCGATCCTCTCGCTCTGGGAGTGGACCCGGAACGAGACCGAGCCAAAGACGCGGGCCAAGTTCCCGCAGCATCGCCTGCCGTACAAGGACGAGACCGATCGCATCGTGCGCGGCGCATTCGCCGCGGCAGAGGCGGACGGCCTGCTCCAGCCCACGACCGACTTCCACTTCATCAAGGCCGGCAAGACGGTCGAAGGTGACACGGCCAAAGATGCGCTCAAGGGGCTGAAGGGACGCGTCGCGGAGTACAACGAGGTCCCCAACGCGGACAGCTTCGTCGAGCTCGTCGACCTCGCCTTCCGCCTCGCACATTCGTCGGACGCGGAGACGCACGACAACCCCGCTGTGCGTGCCGTCTACGACTGGACGCTCGGCGTGGCCCACGAGGCACTCCGACGCTGGATCGTGGGCAGCCACGATGCGGAGCTGCTGGCCGAGATGGGCTGGACGCCGGAGCAGGACACGTCGCTCAAGCCACGTGACCGGCGCGGCGTGCTGGTGCGCATCGGCCGCGAGGGCCGCGAGCAGCTGACGAGCGCCAACCTGCGCCTCGTCGTCTCGATCGCCAAGAAGTACATCGGCCGTGGCATGTCGTTCCTGGACCTGATCCAGGAGGGCAACATCGGCCTCATCCGCGCGGTCGAGAAGTTCGACTACGAGAAGGGCTTCAAGTTCTCGACCTACGCCACGTGGTGGATCCGCCAGGCGATCACGCGCGCCATCGCGGACCAGGCGCGCACGATCCGCATCCCGGTCCACATGGTCGAGACGATCAACCGCCTGATCCGCGTCTCGCGCGGCCTGCTCCAGGACCTTGGCCGCGAGCCCACGGTCGAGGAGATCGCCGAGGCGATGTCGCGGGGCCAGGAGGTCGTCGTCACCCCGGACAAGGTGCGCGAGATCATCAAGGTCTCGCAGGAGCCGGTGTCGCTCGAGACGCCGATCGGCGAGGAGGAGGACAGTCACCTCGGCGACTTCATCGAGGACCGAGCCGCCCTCGCCCCCGCGGAAGCGGCATCCCACCAACTGCTCAAGGAGCAGGTCGAGGCGGTGCTCGACTCGCTCAGCGGACGCGAGCGCCGCGTTCTCCAGCTCCGATTCGGACTCGAGGACGGCCGCGCGCGGACGCTCGAGGAAGTCGGCAAGGAGTTCAACGTGACCCGCGAGAGGATCCGCCAGATCGAGGCCAAGGCGCTGCGCAAGCTGCGCCACCCGTCTCGCTCGCGCAAGCTCAAGGACTATCTCGAATAAGCGGCCTTCGCACGCGATCCGGAAGCAAGGCAACGCGCCGTGGCTGACGCGCTGATCGGAGTCGCTGGCCTGGTGCTCCTCGGCCTGGCCCTGTGGGACGTCTTCCAGACGATCGTCGTTCCGCGGCCAACGCCAGGCTGGCTGCGCATCGGCCGTTACGTGATTCGCGGCACGTGGCGGCCCTACCGCAACGTCGTCCTCCGCTTCAAGACCGGGCTCGCGCGGGACAGCCTGCTCGGCCTGTACGCGCCCGGTATGGCGATCCTGCTGCTGGTCGTCTGGCTCGTGTTCATCATCGCCGGCTACGGCCTGATCCTGTTCGCACTGCGCGCAGATCTGAGCCCCGTGCCGCAGACGATCGGCGACGCGATGTATTTCGGGGCTTCCTCGATCCTGACCATCGGCTTCGGGGACATCGTGGCCACGACCGGCATTGCCCGGCTCGTGGTGGTCATCGGCGCAGCGACCGGCCTGGGCATCGTCGCCCTGGTGATCACCTTCCTGTTCTCGCTGTTCGGGTCGTATCAGCGTCGCGAGGTCGCGGTCGTCACTCTCGCGGCGCGAGCCAAGGCACCGCCGTCGGCCATGATGCTGCTCATCACCTACGCCCGCCTCGGGCTCGTCGATGAGCTGCCGGAGTTGTTCCGCGAGTGGGAGGTCTGGACGGCTGAGGTCCTCGACACGCACGTGTCCTACCCGCTGCTGGGCTACTTCCGATCGAGCCACGACAACGTTTCGTGGATCAGCTCCCTGGGCGCGGTGCTCGACGCTGCGTCGCTGGTCATGACGACCATCAAAGGTGTGCCGACCGGCCATGCCAAGATCACCCACCGTGTCGGCACGCACCTGGTCGAGGACATCACGAACATCGTCGGCTTGAAAGGTGAGGGGTCGGCGGTCGACCGTGCCGAGTTCGCCGTTGTCTACACCAAGCTCGGCAAGGTTGGTTACGAGCTCGAGCCCGAGGACGACGCGTGGCGCGCGTTCGAGCGTGAGCGAGCTTCGTATGCCGGCAAGCTCCTCGCTCTCGCCGACTACTGGGCGACACCCGCACCGGTGTGGGTCAGCCGGCCTTCGATGGGCGAGTCGCTCGCCCACATCAGGCCGTCCGAGACACCGTCAGACGATGGCGCGCCGGTCGCTGCCGTGGCAACGGCGGCAGACGTGAAAGGCGCCCGGACCCCCGGATGAGCTTCGGGCGCGCACAATCGCCAGAGCAGCGTGGCTAGTCGAACCGAAACCCTCAACCAGGCCGGGCCCCACGTAGGCGCCAACTACAAGTGGCTGGCGCTGTCGGTCACCACGCTCGGCGCGGCGATGGCCGCCATCGACTCGTCGATCGTCGTCCTCGGCATCCCGACGATGATGGCCGACCTGCACTCGGACCTGGTGACCATGGTCTGGGTGCTGATGGGCTACATCCTGGTCAGCACTGTCACCCTGCTGCTGTTCGGGCGGCTGGCCGACATGTTCGGCCGTGTCCGCCTCTACAACCTGGGCTTCGGCGTGTTCACGTTCGGATCGCTGCTGTGCGCGCTGGCGGGCAGTGGCGAGCAGCTCGTCGCCTTCCGGCTCGTCCAGGGCGTCGGCGGCGCGATGTTGATGGCCAACAGCATGGCCATCATTACCGAGGCGTTTCCGCGTGGTGAGCGCGGCCGGGCGATGGGCATCAACTCCGTCACGTGGGCGGTCGGCGGCATCCTCGGTCCGGTCGCCGGCGGCCTCATCCTGGCCGCGGCCTCGTGGCGCTGGATCTTCCTGGTCAACCTGCCGATCGGCGTCATCGGCACGCTGTGGGGCTATTTCGCGCTGCGGGAGCTGTCCCAGCCGCGCCGCGGAGAGCGCTTCGACATCCTGGGCCTGGTGCTCTTCAGCGGCGCGATCTCGTGCCTGCTGTTCGGCTTGTCGCAGACCATCGCGTGGGGCTGGTTCTCGGTCCCGACGCTGACGCTGTTCGGCTCCGCGGTCGCGCTCGCGGCGCTGTTCGTGGTCACTCAGCGCAGGCGCGGCTCCCATTTCATCGATCCCGCGCTGTTCCGCTCGCGCATCTTCGCTTTCAGCACGGCCGCCGGCACGCTCCAGAGCCTGAGCCTGTTCGCCGTCAACTTCCTGGTGGTGTTCTATCTCCAGGCGGTGCTCGGCCAGGCGCCGCTGTCCGCGGCACTCATGATCCTGCCGCTGCCGATCGTCCAGTCGATCGTCGGACCGATCAGCGGCCTGCTTTCTGACCGCTTCGGCTCGCGCCCGCCGGCGTCGATCGGGCTGGTTCTGCAGGCTCTCGGCTGCGTTCTCCTGGCCCGCCTCGGACCGACGTCCACGTACGTCGACCTCCTGCCCGGGCTCATCGTCCTGGGCATCGGCGGCGGCCTCTTCTGGGCGCCGAACACGAGCGCCGCGATGAGCGCCGCACCGCCGCAGCGCCTTGGCGTCGCGAGCGCCACGCTTGCCACCTTCCGGCAGACGGGCATGGTCACGAGCTTCGCGCTCGCTCTCGCCGTGGCCGCCGCGGCGTTGCCGGCGAACGTGGCTGGCGGCATCTTCCTGGGCACCTCGGGCGCTCTCGGCGGACCCGGCATGGCCAGCTTCAGCATCGGCATGGCCCATGCCCTGGTCGTATCCGCCGCGATCGCCCTCGGCGCGGCCGCGATGACCGTCATCGCTGGCGAGACCAGGGCGCGCTCCGCCGCGACATGAACAGAACCATCCGGATCGGCGACCGCGAGATCTCCCGCATCGGCCTCGGCACGAACCGCCTCACGGAGACGCCGGCCAACATCGGCTTCATCCGCGCCGCTGTCGAGGCGGGCATCGACATGATCGACAGCGCGCACCTGTACACGGGCGGCGCGAGCGAACGGACGATTGGCGCCGCCCTCGCGGCTACGCCGCGCAGGCCGATCGTCGCCACCAAGGGCGGCTTTGCCCGCGGTGAAGGCAAGCGCGCCCTCCTTGCGGAGCAGATCGAGCAGAGCCTGCGCGCCCTGCGTGTCGATCGGATCGACCTCTACTACCTGCATCGGGTCGACCCTGACACCCCGCTCGAGGAGAGCGTCGGGCTGATCGCGGAATACCGCGCCGCGGGCAAGATCGACAACGTCGGCCTGTCCCAGGTTGGCGTGGCCGAGATCGAGAGCGCACAGCGCATCGTGCCCATCAGCGCGGTCCAGAACCAGTTCAACCTTGCCGAGCGCGGCTGGGACGAGGTCGTCGACTACTGCACCTCACAGGGCATCGCGTTCGTGCCCTTCTTTCCGCTTCGTGCCGCGCACCCTGGCCTGGCCGAAATCGCCCGCCGCCATGGCACGAGCCCGAGCCAGATCACCCTCGCCTGGTTGCTGCGCCGCTCACCGCAGATGCTGCCGATTCCCGGCACGCTGTCGATCGAGCATCTTCGTGAGAATGTCGCCGCGATCGACATTGAGCTCAGCGACGCGGAGTTCGACGCACTCTCCTGAGCCCCCGAAATGAGCCGCTAGCTGCTCAGGTCGTAGGCGCGCTTCAGCCAGCCAACGACGGTGTCATCGATGTCCGCAACTGATACCAGGCCGATCTTGTGCGTGACGGAGCTCTGGCCGAAGCTGACCGCGCGCTCGAGCTTGCCCTCGGGCTGCTGGTTGGCGGCCAGTCGGAGGCCCAGATCGGCGCGCTTCCTGGTGGTCGGCTGCAGCGCGCCAAAGGTTCGCCGCGGCGTCAGAAAGGCGACGTAGGTCTTGCGCGCCTGCACCTCGACCTCGCCCAGCTCAGGCAGCACAGCAAGCAGCGCGTCGAGGATGGGCCGCAGGCCGGGTCGATCCGCGTACTGGCCATCGATCAGCTCGTCGGCCGTCGCGTTCAGGTAGTCCGGGTAGCCGAAGCGCTCCATGACCAGCAGCATCTGCGGATAGCCGCTCACGCCCTGCTGGTTGAGCCACGCGCGCAGGCTCGTTTCGTCGCCGAATTCCTGCCCGAGGATGCGCGCGTTCCACGCCTCGAGGCCCTCGCCGGTGCGCTCGACGAGCCAGCGGATCTCCTGCTCGCGCATCTCCTGCCACGAACGCGGCCGGCGGTATTCAGCTGTGTCGGCCTTGTCCGTCACGGGTTCTCTCCACTGACGACGGGCATCCCAGAGCGGCTCCAGTCGCTGAACGAGCCGACGTAGAGCAAGGGGTCCTGCATGCCGGCAACGCGCATCGCCAGGGCGCTGTGGCACGCCGTCGTGCCGCTGCCGCACGAGACGACCGTGTCTTTGCCGACAGCCAGCAGCGGCGCGTAGAGCGCCTCGAGCGACGCGGCGTCGCGCAGCGAGCCGTCCGGGCCGAGGTTCGCAGTGGCGGGCACGTTGAGCGCACCCGGGATGTGCCCGGCGAGCGGGTCGATCGGCTCGATCTCGCCCCGGTAGCGTTCCGGCGCGCGAGCATCGAGCAGCACGAGCTTCGCGCCTCCGTCAGCGACCTGCTCGCGCGCGATCACGTGCTGCCACTGGTCGGCGAGCCGGATTTCGGCCGCCGCCAGCGGCCGTTGGCTCGTCGTCAGCTCGTAGCCGGCGGCCGTCCACGCCTGTATGCCGCCGTCGAGCACAACGCATCCCCCGCTATGGCCGAGGTTGTCGAGCATCCACCACAGGCGCGCGGCGATCATCCCGCCGGCGTCGTCGTAGGCGACGATGAAATCGTCGGAGGCGAAGCCCAGAGCGCCCATCCGATGCGCGAACTCCGCCGGCGAGGGGAGGGGATGTCTGCCCGGCGCGCCGAAGCCAGCGTGATCGGACATGTCCGTGTCCAGGTCAACGAAGGTCGCCCCCGGTATGTGGCCTTCGTCGAACGCGCCCCGGCCGGCGCCAGGTCTGTTGAGGTACCAGCGCACGTCAGCGGCGCGCAGGTGCGCGTCGCTGAGCCGAGCATGAAGTTCTTCAGCGCTGATCAGCGGTCGTGGCACTGCGGATCGGCTCAGTGTGAGCGGTAGTCCCAGGTCCGCTTGCGATCCTGCGCCTGCCAGTCCTCGCGCAGGATCGACATGAGCACGACGTCCTGGTATTTACCCTCGCTGTAGTGCGCGTGGCGCTGGGTGCCTTCAGCCGTGAAGCCGGCCTTCTCGTACGAGCGACGGGCACGCTTGTTGAAGTCGTAGACATCGAGCCAGATGCGCTCGAGGCGAAGCTCGCCAAAGCCGAAGTCGAGCAGCGCGCGCATCCCGTCCGTGCCGTAGCCCTTGCCCCACATCGATTTCTCGCCGATGGCGATGCCCACCCCGGCCGATCCGTTGTCACGATCGATGCGCATCAGCGTGATCGTTCCAAAGGGTGCCCCGTCATCCAGGCGGCACATCACGAAGCCGTAGGCGTCCTTGCCCTGCGCCTCGAGCATGCGCGTGAACCAGAGCTCCTCGCTGGCCTCGCTGAACGGCGCGCGGTTGCCGAGCAGCGAGGACATGTCGGCATCTGCGAACCAGCGCACGAACGTGGGCAGGTCGCTCCGCTCCGCCGGGCGCAGGAAGACGCGGTCGCCGCGCAGTAGCGGCGTAGCTGTAGGGCCGGCTGGCTCCGGGGCGTTGTCGTCGTCCATTGACCGACAGTATCCACGCTCGCGCCATTCGAGCGCAGTGGACGCGTTGGGCGTCCTAGCTGATCACGTCGGCCCCGTGCCTACCACGGATAGAGGCCGGCTCCCGGATCGCTGGTGAGGTTGTACGTATTCGGCGCGCCCGGTCCGTTGAAGATCAACGTCAGGGCCAGCGCGACGACGACGACCACCAGCGCGAGCACGAACAGTTCCAACCAGACCTCGCGCGAGCGCTCGATCGAGTGCTGGACCATAGCCATCGAAGTGCCTCCTTCGAGGGCTGCCCGTGGAGCATCGTCGCCACCGCGGCGTTGCGGGCGACCCAAGGGCGCGCGCCGTGGCTTGCCTCCCGGTGTGATGCCTTGTGCGCCACTTTGATCGGAGGCGTGAACCGGTTCAAGTGCCGTTGGTCACTGCCGGCTCGGTGGCACTTATAATCCAGCCGCTCCCCTGATCATTGGATCAGCGAGGACGTGCGCTCCGGCGTAGCTCAGTGGTAGAGCGGGCGGCTGTTAACCGCTTGGTCGTAGGTTCGAATCCTACCGCCGGAGCCAATTCGTCCGCCTCGCCCAGCATGCACACAGGGACTTCCCAGCCGCTGTGCCGATTATTCGCAGCATGCCACGCGACGGACGCCGGTCGACCGATCCAATGCGCCTGCGTGCTGACCTGCGCGAGCGGGCGCTCGATCGACTTTCTCGCCTGACCACCGCGACCGCGATCGCCGGAACCTTCGCAACCGTTGGTTTCGGCGGCCTGGCGGCGATCACCTACTCGGGTACGCCGGTAGGTAGCGATCCGGTGACGGTCGACGACCAGACCACGGCACCGCAAGCCAACACCACGGATCCCTCGAACACCACGGGCTCACTGGCGACGCAGCAGCCCAGCACGCACCAATTCGTTCCCGCCCAGCCACCGACCGTCACGACGCGCCGCCGAACTCACGTCTCTTCGGGCGGATCCTGATGGCAATGCGCGTCGAGCGCTGGCGCCAGATCGGCACGAGCGTCGACGTGGTCGTCAGCAACGGCACGCTGGAGAAGGCGGTTGAGGTTGTCCGATCGACGATCGACGCAGCCGATCGCGCATTCAGCCGGTTTCGCGACGACAGCGAGCTGAGCCTCGTCAATCGTTCGCCCGGCCGGCGGCTGCGCGTCAGCCCGTTGCTCGTGCAGGCGGTCGAGGTAGCTCTCAGCGCCGCAGCAACGACGAGCGGCCTGGTCGATCCGGCGCTCGGCTCGGCGATCAAGCTCATCGGCTACGACCGCGACTTCGACGAGCTGCGCGGGCGCGACATCGCCACGGTCGACATGGCGCCCGGCGCCTGGCGGTTCGTCGCCGTCGAAGGATGGCGCGCGGTCGAGCTCGACCGCGCGCGTGGCACGCTGCGCGTCCCGGCCGGCGTCGAGCTCGATCTCGGATCGACGGGCAAGGCGCTCATCGTCGACCTCGCGACGCGCGCGGCGGCCGAGACGCTGACCGTCGGCGGGGGCGTGCTCGTATCGATCGGCGGCGACATGATGACCGCGGGCCGGCCGCCGCGCGGCGGCTGGATCGTCCAGCTGGCCGAGGACAGCAGCGCGCCGCTCGATCCAGCGACGCCCGTCGTCGCAGTCCATGACGGTGCGCTCGCCACTTCGAGCACGACCGTCCGCCGCTGGCTCGCGCGCGGCGAGCTCGTCCACCACCTGATCGACCCGCGCACAGGACGGCCGGCCGAAGGGCCGTGGCGCACGGCGACGGTAGTGGCCGCGGACTGTGTCACGGCCAACACGGCGGCCACGGCCGCGATCATCCTGGGTGACGCTGCCGCCGCCTGGCTTGAGCAGCGTTCTCTGCCATCTCGACTCGTCGCCCACGACGGCTCTGTCAGCTACGTCGGTGGCTGGCCTGCGGATGCACGTGCAGTAACCGCGTCCGCAGCATGAGCGACCAGCTCCTGTGGTTCGCGAGCCGCGGCTCGGGGATCGTTTCGCTGCTCCTGCTCACGACCGTCACCGTGCTCGGCCTGACCAGCATGGTCCGCTGGCAACGGCCCACCTGGCCGCGCTTTCTGACCAACGATCTGCACGCCAACCTTGCCCTGCTCTCGGTCGTCTTCGTTGGCGTGCACGTCACGAGCGCGATCCTCGATCCGTTCACCAATCTCGGCATCTACGCGGCGACGATCCCGTTTGCGTCGAGCTACCGCCCGCTGTGGGTCGGGCTCGGCGTCATCTCCGTCTATCTGTTCGTTGCCCTGATCATCACCAGCCTCGTGCGCGAGCGCCTCGGCCAGCGCGCGTGGCGCCTCGTCCACTGGGTCGCGTACGCCGGCTGGCCGCTCGCGGTCGTGCACAGCATGGGCTCGGGCAGCGATGCGTTCGCGCCGTGGATGATGGGCATCGAGGCGCTGTGCATCGGCGTCGTCGCGCTCGCGCTGATCTGGCGCGTCGCTGCGGGACGGACGAACCGGGAGCAGCTGCCCGCCGTCGTCGGCGCATCGCGCCGGGTCCACGCGCCATATGCCGATGGTGATCACCGGTGACCTTTGAAGCCCGCCTGCTCGCAGGCCCTGCCTTTGGCGCGGGCATGGAGCCCTACGCTGCACATCGGGCGCGCCTCGGGCAGCTACCGCCGCCACGGCCCGAGCTCATCGACACGCTCGTGGCGAGCGGCCTTCTCGGTCGCGGCGGCGCGGGCTTCCCGGTCGGGCGCAAATGGCAGGCGGTCGAGTCGCGCTCGCAGGCAGATGCGCGGATCCTCGTCAACGGCGCCGAGGCAGAGCCGCTGAGCGCCAAGGACCGAGCGCTGATGCACTCGCGGCCCCATCTCGTGCTCGATGGTGCGCTGCTGGCCGCTGGCGTCCTCGGCGCGCGCGAGATAGTCCTGTACGTCGGCGCGAGGCACATCGACGCGCGGCGCTCGCTCCAGCGCGCGATCGCGGAGCGCGGTCGACTGCGCGTGCCTGTGCGCATCGTGCTCGCGCCCGACGCATACGTGGCGGGGGAGGAGTCGGCGGCAGTTCACTTCGTCAACGCTGGCGACGCGCGGCCCACGGTCACTCCGCCACGGCCGTTCGAGAGTGGCATCGACGGCTCGCCGACCCTCGTCCAGAACGTGGAGTCGCTCGTCCATGTCGCGCTGATCGCGCGCGGCGGCGACGCGTGGTATCGCTCGCTGGGGCGCGGAGAGACCCGCGGCACGGCCCTCGTGACCGTCAGTGGCGCCCCGTACGGCGGCGTGCGCGAGATCGAGCTCGGCACGCGCGTGGGCGAGGTCGCGGCCGTGAGTGGTGTCGCGCCGGGCAGTGCGCACGCGGTGCTGTTGGGCGGCTACTTCGGCCGCTGGCTGACCCGCGAGCAGGCCTGGGCCGTGCCGCTCGACCCGCAGGCCCTGCGTGCGGCGGGCGCGACCTTCGGCGCCGGTGTGATCAGCTTCCTGCCTGCTGACCAATGCGGAGTGGCGGCCACGGCGACCGTGCTCGAGTACATGGCCGCGCAGAGCGCCGCGCAATGCGGACCGTGCGTCTTCGGCCTGCGCTCAATCGCCGACACGACGATGGCCCTGGCGACCAACAGCGCGGTCGTCCATGACCTGGATCGGCTCGAGCGCTGGACGGGCCAGATCAACGGCCGTGGCGCATGCCGCCATCCGGACGGCGCCGTGGCCATGCTCATGTCGGCCATGGCCGCGTTCGGGCCCGACTTCGCCAGCCATGCGCGAGGCCGCGGCTGCGAGGTCGCCGCCGCACTCAGGCCGGCGGCATGAAACGGACAGTGGAGCGGACCGTTGGGCTGCTCGTGGTCGATCCGATCGTGTGCGACGGCCACGGCCTGTGCGCCGAGCTGCTGCCTGAGCTGATCGAGATCGACGACTGGGGCTATCCGATCCTGCGCTCGGCCGCGGTGCCACGCGAGCTCGCGGCCTACGCGCGTCGGGCGGTAGCCGCGTGCCCGGTACTCGCCCTGAAGCTGGCACCGACGGAATAGCTGCCGACTTCGAACCCGCTGCAACAAGCACCGTTGGACTATGACACCACTGCCAGGGGTGCTGTTGCCAATCACGTACTGTTGCCAACCACGTAACTGAAACATCGCGGGACGCCGTGATCGTGATCGAGCTGGTCGTGCTCGGGCTCGTGTGTCTGTTTCGTCCGGCGGCGACCGCCTGACGACTGATGCGATAATCGGCCTTCCGACGATGATGGAGGGCTGAATTGACCGCGACGGGCCTCTCGGCGACCCCGCAGGAATATCGCGAACGGCTCGATGAGCAGCCCGATGAACGGGTCGACAGCTGGGCAGCCGAACTCATGCGCGACACGTCGATCCGCATCGGCGTGCGCCAGGTGGTCTCTGAGCTGCGCCACTCCTTCGCCACGGACGATGCCGGGTTGCGCCGGATCTACACGGCCGGGGGAGGGCCGGCTGCCGCTATCGGCGCGACCGACAAAGGCGAGCTGATGGTCCCGGCGATCTCGCTCTACTACTTCGTCAGCGGCGCCCGTGTCGTTCTGGGCGACGCGCGCAGCCGGCTGATCGACTACCTGGTGTCGAATTTCAAAGAGATCGTCTACATCTAGGCACGGATGCTCGTCTCCGGGTGAGCAGCCGGCTGCGCGCCCTGCGCGTCGTCCATCCCTTCCCCTCGTTGCTCAATACAGCGCTGGTCTTCGGGCTGGCCGAGATTGCCCACGCAACGGTTACGGCAGGGGCACTGCTGGCCGTGGGCATGCTCGGCCTGCAACTGTGCATCGGCGCTACGAACGATCTCGTGGACCAGCCGCTCGACGCGCGGACTAAGCCCTGGAAGCCGATCCCAGCCGGCCTGATCAGCGCCCAGAACACGCGCTATATCGCGGCATCGGCGGCAGTGATCGGTCTGGTGGCCGCGGCCACAACCGGCATCGTCCCCGCCGTGCTCTGGTGCGTCATGCTCGCGGCTGGCTTGCTCTATGACCTGCGCCTGAAGCCAACCCTATTCAGCTGGGCGTGTTATTCGGTCGCCTTCGCGGCATTGCCGCTCTATGCCTGGTTCGGTGCCGCCGGAACACTTCCGCCGCAGGTCCAGCTGGTCGTTCCGCTCGCTGTTTTGGCCGGACCTGCGCTTCAGCTGTCCAATGGCCTGACCGACATCGAGTCGGACCAGGGTGCGGGAACGTCGAGCCTCGCCATCCGCCTGGGCCGGCAGCGGGCGCTGGCTGTCATCGGGTTGCTGCTGGCCGTGATCCATGGCCTTGCCTGGCTGACGCTGGCCGCATTCTCGGCGCAGGTCAGCCTGCTCCTTGTAGGCGGGTCATTAGCCGCCATTGCCGGGCTCACCTTGTCGGCGCGGTCGCTAGTGCGCGATCGTCAGGTCGGCTGGTCGCTCCAGGCCGTCTCGATCTGCCTCGTTGCGCTGGGCTGGCTGTCGTCCGTCGCGTAGTCAGTGCTCGAGCGGCTTGCCGCTCCGGACGACAGTGATCGCGTTCTCCAGCCTGAGCTTTTGGATCGTAAGGTACTTCGCAAGATTGGCGCGATCGATGTCGCCGATCTCACCGAGCACAGGCGACCCGAGAATCTCCGCCAGTTGCTCAACCGCCTCGGTCAGGATCTGCTTGGCCACCACCAGCGCGTTGTCGCCCGTCGGCAGCGAGCGCGGCAGGCGAGGGGCGGTGATTTCGGCGTCCGCCTCGACATCGGCGCCAGACGGATCGTCGGTCGCATGGGCGGCCGAAGCAGGTGCGACGCGGCCCTCTATCCTCTCGCGCAGCTTGACCAGGCTCAGACTTCCGTTGGCGACCTGCTCCGCCAGCCGGCGGCGCTTCTTAGGATCGTCGACCTTGAGCAGCTCATAGGCGTGGGACAAGGTGTCTTTGCGCAAAGACACGAGCTGCTTGATCTCCGTCGGGGCGCCGGCGAGTCGCAAGCGGTTCTCGATGTAGCCCTTGTCCTTGCCCAGCTTCTGGGCGAGCTTGCGCACGCTGTAGCCGTGGTCCTGCGTCATGCGCTCGTAGATCATCGCCTCCTCGAGCGGCGACAGGTCCTCGCGCTGCAGGTTTTCGATGATCCCGATTTCGAGCGCCGTCTCGTCGTCAAGCTGCTCGATCAGCGCCGGGATCTCCTTGAGTCCCGCGGCACGCGCCGCGCGCCAGCGCCGCTCGCCCGCGACAAGCTGGAAGCGGTGCAGCTCGGCGGTGGGTCGGACGAGGATCGGCTGGAGGACGCCATGCTCGCGAATCGACGCGGCGAGGTCGGCGAGTGGCTGTTCCTCGAAGTTCATGCGCGGTTGTTCGGGGTTGGGCGAGATTCGATCGAGCGGGATATTCCGGATACCCGTTGGAACATCGGTCGCATCGGGCGTGATCAGGCTCAGGATCGCCGGCGAGAGGTCGCGTTCCTCTGCTAGCCGGCGGGCGGCGGTGCTGCGGAAATCTGGTCTAGCCAAGCTCGATAACCTCCCGTGCCAGCCCGCGATATGCGCGCGCTGCCTCGGTATTGCTCGCATACGAAGTCACCGGTCTTCCGACCAGCGGGGCTTCGGCCAGCCGGACGGTCGGCCGGATCATGTTCTCGAAGATGTGATGGTCACTCAGGTCGCGCATCTCCTGGAGCATGTCGCGGCCCAGCACCGTGCGACCGTCGAAGAAGGTGGCCAGCAGACCGAGAACGCGCAGGCGCGGGTTGAGTCCCTTTGTTCGGATCTGGGTGATGACGTTCATCAGCGCCGTGAAGCCCTTGAGCGCGTAGTACTGGGTCTGGACCGGGATGATGACGCCGTCGGCGGCGACGAGCGCGTTGAGGGTCAGCAGGCCGAGGGTTGGCGGGCAATCAATCAGCACGTAGTCGTAGCGCGTCGCCGCGGGCGACTGGAGAACATCGCGCAGCGCCTGCTCACGGCCGATTGCGCTGAAGAGCACGTTCTCCGTTGCGGAGAGATCGATCGTCGACGGCGCCACGTCGACACTGGGCGTCTGCGTTGGCACGATGATGTCGTCGAGCGTGACGCTCGAATCGACGAGCGCGTCGGCAATGGAGTGCTCGACGTTGCGCAGGTTGATGCCCAGGCCCACGGTCAGGTTGGCCTGCGGATCCATGTCAACGCACAGCACGCGATAGCCCTGCTCGGCCAGCGACCCAGCAAGATTGATCGCCGTGGTCGTCTTGCCCACGCCACCTTTCTGGTTGGCGATGGCGATGATCCTTGCCAATGGCCGCCTCCTCGAATAACCGTGAGCGACCACAAGCCCCCGGTCGCCGCTGCCAATCTAGCAAGAACGGGCGTCGAGCCACAGTCTGGTTATCCACAGAAGGTCGAAGTTGTTCACCGATTCTGTGGACAGTCCTGATTGCTACGATGGCGCCATGGCCACCGAATCCGAGTTCGACCGTCTCGCCGAGCTGCGCGCCCAATCGATGTTGGGCGGTGGCGAGCAACGAATCGCGCAGCAGCATGAACGCGGCAAGCTCACCGCGCGCGAACGCCTCGAGCTGTTGCTGGATCCCGATTCGTTCGTCGAGTTCGACGCGTTCGTCACGCATCGCGCATCGGACTTCGGTCTCGAGCGCGAGCGCTACCTGGGCGATGGCGTCGTCACCGGCCACGGGACGATCGACGGTCGACTCGTGTTCGTGTTCAGCCAGGACTTCACGGTCTTCGGCGGCTCGCTGTCCGAGGCGCACGCCGAAAAGATCTGCAAGATCATGGACCTCGCGGTTCGCGTCGGCGCGCCGATCGTCGGGCTCAACGATTCGGGTGGTGCGCGCATCCAGGAGGGTGTCGTCTCACTCGGCGGCTATGCCGACATATTCCTGCGCAACACGCTGGCTTCCGGCGTCGTGCCCCAGATCTCGCTCGTCCTTGGTCCGTGCGCAGGGGGCGCCGTCTACTCGCCGGCAATCACAGATTTCACGATCATGGTCGAGGGCACGAGCTACATGTTCGTCACCGGGCCGGACGTGGTGAAGACCGTGACTCACGAGGACGTTGATCGCGAGCGCCTGGGCGGCGCGTCGGTGCACACCACGATCAGCGGCGTCGCGCACCTTGCCGCGCACGACGAGGCCGAGGCCATGGCGCTGTGCCGTCGAGTACTCGCTCACCTGCCGCAGAACAACCTGAGCAAGCCGGCCCGACGGACATCCAATGACCCGGCCGACCGGCGTGACGAGTCGCTCAATGAAGTTATCCCCGCGGAGCCAACGCAGCCGTACGACATGCACGAGGTCATCAGGCACGTTGTCGACGACGGCGACTTCCTCGAGATCCAACCCGGCTGGGCAGCGAACATCATCGTCGGGTTTGCGCGCATGGGCGGCCAGAGCGTCGGCATCGTCGCTCACCAGCCGGCCGTGCTCGCCGGCGCGCTCGACATCGACGCGTCGGACAAGGCGGCGCGCTTCGTTCGAACCTGCGATGCGTTCAACGTCCCGTTGCTGACTTTCGTCGACGTGCCGGGTTTCCTGCCCGGTGTCGGCCAGGAGCACGGCGGCATCATCCGCCACGGCGCGAAGCTGCTCTACGCGTACGCTGAGGCGACCGTGCCAAAGGTGACGGTCATTACGCGCAAGGCGTACGGCGGCGCCTACGACGTGATGAGCAGCAAGCACATCCGCGGCGACGTCAACCTCGCCTGGCCGACCGCGCGGATCGCGGTCATGGGTGTGGAGGGTGCAGTCAACATCATCTTCCGCGACGAGCTGGCACACGCCGCTGATGTCGATGCCGAACGAGCGCGTCTGGCACACGAGTACGAGCAGCGGTTTGCGAACCCGTACATCGCTGCCAGCCGCGGCTATGTCGACGATGTCATCATGCCCTCTGAGACGCGGCCGCGGGTCATCGCCGCCCTGGAGATGCTCGAGGGCAAGCGTCAGACGAACCTGCCGCGCAAGCACGGCAACATTCCTCTCTGAAGTGTCTTTGCGCAAAGACAGCCCGCGAGAGGACGTCTCGCGAGCTCTGTTCAGTCGAGTCCTGGTCGCCAACCGCGGCGAGATAGCGCTGCGCGTCATCCGCGCCTGCCGCGAGCTGGGCATCGAGTCGGTGGCGGTCTACTCCGATGCCGATGCCGGCGCGTTGCATGTCCGACTGGCGGACAGGGCCGTGCACATCGGGCCGGCGCCCGCGGTCGACAGCTACCTGCGCATCGACCGGATCCTCGATGCCGCCGAGCGGATGGACTGCGACGCGCTCCACCCGGGTTACGGCTTCCTGTCCGAGCAGCCTGATATCGCCGAGGCGTGCGAGGCGGCCGGGATCACCTTCATCGGCCCGTCGCGCGAAGCCCTGGCCGAGCTGGGCGACAAGCTTGCGGCCCGCAAGCGCGCCGTCGATGCCGGCGTGCCGGTCGTGCCGGGCATCTTCTGGCCGATCGTCCTTTCGGGCGAGCGCGATGAGGCCGAGCTGCGCGAGCAGGCCGACAGGATTGGCTACCCGGTCCTGATCAAGGCCGCGGCAGGCGGCGGCGGCCGGGGCATGCGCCGCGTCAACGCGCGAGATGAGCTGATCGAGGCAGTCCATGGAGCCGCGCGCGAGGCCGCCGCCGCCTTCGGCGACGGATCCGTCTACCTCGAGCGCTACGTCGAAAGCGCGCGCCACGTCGAGGTCCAGCTGCTGGGCGACGGCGAAGGCCGGGTGATTGCCCTGGGCGAACGAGACTGCTCCATCCAGCGCCGCCATCAGAAGCTCGTCGAGGAGGCGCCGGCGCCCGGGCTCACGACCGAGCAGCGCCGCGAGCTGCATGAGCTCGGGGTCAGGGTCGTGCGCACGGTCGGGCTGCGCAACGCGGCGACCGCGGAGTTTCTGCTCACGCCTGGCGGTGAGTTCTGGTTCCTCGAGGTCAACGCCCGCCTGCAGGTCGAACACGGGGTCACGGAGCTGGTGAGCGAGCTCGACATCGTGCACGAACAGATCGCGATTGCCGCCGGGCGGCCGCTGTCGGCGCGCGCGCTGAGCGCCGCGGCGCGCGCCGCGGAACCCGTCCGGCACGCGATCGAGGTTCGCCTCTCTGCCGAGGATCCCGCCAATTCGTTCGCCCCCGGCCCGGGCCGGCTGACGCGCTGGCGGCCGCCGTCGGGTCCCGGCGTCAGGGTCGACTCAGGGGTAGAGGAGGGGAGCGACATCCCGGGCGACTACGACTCGATGTTCGCCAAGCTGATGGTCGTCGCTCCGGATCGGACCGCCGCGCTGAGCCGGATGCGCCGAGCCCTCGACGAGACCGAGATCGCCGGCGTCCAGTCGACACTGCCTTTCCACCGCTGGATCATTGAGCAGCCCGACTTCACGGACGAGAGCGGCGCCGGCCTGTCGACCGATCTGGTAGCACGGACGTGGGAGCCGGCGCCGTTGGTGGCCGCGGCCGCGCTGCGCGCGGCCGAGCTGACGGCCCTCGCGGCGCGGACGTCGGCGGCCCTGACGCCGTCCGAGCCGCGCGCCGGGCGAGCGACGCAACCGAAAGCCGACGACGCCTGGTGGCAGGCCGGCGTCCGCGAGCAGCTGGACGAGCGGCGGTGACCGGCCGAAGGCGCGAGCGGATAAGCGTGCCGGGAGCACAGCTCGTTGTGCAACCGGCGCCAGACGAGGTCGACGACTTCGCACCGCCGCGGCTGGGTGAGCTCGTCGCCGAGCTGCGACCCACCACGATTGACCTGGCAGCCGGCCGGCGACGCTACGAAGTGGTGGTCGAGGGCTGGCGCTTCGAGGTCAGCACGGAGTCGGCCGACCGCGCGGAGCTGCGTGATCGTGCTCGGCGGGCCGCGTCGGAGCACCACGTCGCCGCGGAGATAACCCTTCGCGCGCAGATCCCCGGCCGTGTCGTGCGTGTCTGGGTCAGCGACGGCGAGCAGGTTGAGCAGGGCCAACGGTTGCTGGCGATCGAGGCAATGAAGATGGAGAACGAGCTCCGCGCGCCGGTCGCGGGTGTCGTGCGCAATCTGCGCGTTGCGCCCGGCGCGCGCGTCGATCGCGAGGACGAGCTCCTTACCGTCGGCTAGGCCGCGCGTGCCTGCGATGTGTCGCGCATCATCGGTCGACCGTCAAATAGACTCCGTTGCGATGGCTGACGACGGCACGCGCGGCCCGAAGCGCTACCAGACAACTAGCGACATCGAGATCGAGCCGCTGTACGGCCCGGAGAACCTCGCCGACTGGGATCCGCGCGTCCAGCTCGGCCGGCCGGGCGAGTTTCCGTTCACGCGTGGCGTGCAGCCGACGATGTATCGCGGCCGGCTGTGGACGATGCGCCAGTACGCCGGCTTTGCCAGCGCCGCGGAGACCAACAGGCGCTTCAAGTTCCTGCTCGAACAGGGCCAAACGGGGCTGTCGGTGGCTTTCGACCTGCCCACGCAGATGGGCTACGACGCCGATTCCGCGGCCGCGCTGGGCGAGGTCGGCCGTGTCGGCGTGCCGATCAGCTCGATCGAGGACATGAACACGCTCCTCGGTGGCCTGCCGCTGGGCGACGTCACCACGTCGATGACGATCAACGCCACGGCCGCCATCCTGCTCGCGTTCTACGTCGCGGTCGCCGATGCGCGCGGAATTGATCGTGACAAGCTAGGTGGCACGGTCCAGAACGACATTCTCAAGGAGTACATCGCGCGCGGGACGTACATCTACCCGACCACGGCGTCGATGCGTCTCGTGACGGACATCTTTGAATTCTGCGCAAAGGAGCTGCCGCGCTGGAACACGATCTCGATCAGTGGCTACCACATGCGCGAAGCAGGGGCGACAGCGGCCCAGGAGCTCGCGTTCACCCTTGCTGATGGCATCGCCTACGTGGACGCCGCGCGTGAGCGCGGCCTGGACGTCGACGCGTTCGCCGGCCGTTTGAGCTTCTTCTTCGCCGCCTGGAGCGATCTGTTCGAGGAAGTGGCCAAGTTCCGCGCGGCGCGGCGCATGTGGGCGCGCATCATGCGCGACCGATTCGGCGCCAAGGAGGCGCGCAGCATGACCTGCCGCTTCCACGTCCAGACGGCCGGCTCCAGCCTGACTGCGCAATCGGTCGACAACAACGTGGTACGGACGACCGTCCAGGCGCTGTCAGCCGTGCTCGGCGGCGCGCAGAGCCTGCATACCAATGCGCGCGACGAGGCCCTGGCGCTGCCGACCGAGGGTGCGGCGCGCCTGGCGCTGCGCACGCAGCAGATCATCGCCTACGAATCCGGGGTCGTCGCCACACCCGACCCGCTCGCGGGCAGCTATTTCGTCGAGCGATTGACGGATCAGCTCGAGGCCGCGGCGAACGACTACCTCGATCAGATCGACGCCATGGGCGGCGCGATCAAGGCGATCGATGCAGGCTTCCAGCAGCGCGAGATACAGGAGGCCGCCTATCGCTACCAGCGCGAGGTCGAGTCGGGCGACCAGGTCGTCGTCGGCGTCAATCGCTTCCGCGACGACGAGCTCCACACGCCCGAGCTGCAGCGCATCGATCCGGCCGGCGAGAGGGAGCAGGTCGAGCGCATCCGCCAGGTCCGGCGCGAGCGCGACGCAGAGCGCTGGAAGAAGGTCATGGACGCGCTGCACGAGCGCGCGGCGGGCAGCGAGAACCTGCTGCCGGCGATCATCGACGCCGTCAAGGCGCAGGCCACACTGGGTGAGATCAGTGACGCACTGCGCGTGGTCTTCGGTGAGCATCGGGAGCTGATCACGGTCTGATGACAACAGAACGTACGTTCGATATGTTCGCGCAGCCGACACGCGTGCATCACGTGGCAGTCGTCGTGCGCGACATGGACGCGGCCCTGGCCACGTACCGCGATCAGCTGCACCTGCCGCTCGATGTGTTGCTGCCGATCGAGAGTGATGGCGTGCGCATCGCGTTCCTGCCCGTGGGCGAGTCGAGCATCGAGCTCGTCGAGCCGACCGATGAGTCGACCGGCGTCGCGCGCTTCCTGGCCACGCGCGGGGAGGGCTTCCACCACGTCTGCCTGGAGATCGACGATGTCGCCGCCGAGCTCGACCGGCTAGCGGCCGCCGGCATGGAGTTGATCGACAAGCGGCCGCGCCGCGGCGCTGAAGGACCAGTGGCGTTCATCCATCCGCGCTCGTGCCACGGGGTGCTCGTCGAGCTGATCGAAGCGCCCGGCGGGCCGGCTTGGAAGAGCCTCGGCTACGACTCGGACGGGGGACAATCGCCAGCCAAGTGAGCGCGCCAGTGAGCCTGCCTGAGGGCACGGTCACCTTCGTTTTCACCGACATCGAAGGTTCGACGCGCCTTCTGACGGAGTTGCGCGAGGCATATCCGGAGCTCCTCGCCAGGCATCACGCCGTCATCCGCCGCGCGCTTGCCAACCATGCCGGCACTGAGGTCAAGACCGAGGGCGACGCGTTCTTCGCCGTCTTCATCAAGGCGGCCGATGCGCTGGCCTTCGCCGCTGAGGCCCAGCGCGAGCTGCACGCGACCGAATTCCCGACGGGGGCGAAGGTCATGGTGCGCATGGGCATCCACACGGGTGAGGGCGCACTGTCTGACGCCGACTATGTCGGGCTCGACGTCCACCGCGCAGCGCGCATCGCGGCCGCCGGCCACGGCGGGCAGGTTCTGGTATCGGATGCCGCGCGCGCGCTCGCGGGCGACTCGATGCCCGCGAGTGCGGCGCTGCGCGACCTGGGCGAGCACAGGCTGAAGGACCTTCCGGCACCGGTACACCTCTACCAGCTCGTGCTCGACGGCCTGGACTCCGACTTCCCGCCACTTCGCTCGCTCGGGCGCGGCAACCTGCCCGCGACGCTGACCAGCTTCGTCGGCCGCAAGCGCGAGATCGCCGACCTGGAGGCGCTGCTCAGTAGCGCGCGCCTGGTGACCTTGACTGGCCCCGGCGGCACGGGCAAGACGAGACTCTCGATTGAGGTCGCGCGCAAGGCCGAGGACGATTTCCCAGGTGGAGCCTGGTTCATCCCGCTCGAGACGATCACCGACCCCGATCTGGTGCTGCCTGCCATCGGCCGCGGGCTGGGCATCAAGGAGGACGCGTCACGGCCGGTGCTCGAGGCGCTGTCCGATGCGCTCAAATCGCGCAGCCTG
Organism: uncultured Anaerolineaceae bacterium; assembly: GCA_964475245.1. Taxonomy (GTDB): domain Bacteria; phylum Chloroflexota; class Limnocylindria; order Limnocylindrales; family CSP1-4; genus JALYGJ01. Next base: position 75,276 of record CAYYVV010000002.1, read on the forward strand.
CTTCTCGTCCTCGACAATCTCGAGCAGGTTGTCGCCGCGGCGCCGCAGATCGGCTCGCTCTTGCAGGCGGCGCCGGCGCCGCGCGTGCTGTGCAGCAGCCGGGAGGCATTGCGCGTCAGTGGCGAACAGGAGTACCCGGTGCCACCGCTCGCGCCCGATCCCGCGGTGGAGCTGTTCGTCGAGCGCGCGCGCCAGGTTCGCCCGGCCTTCGATCCGACCAGCGCGGAGCGCCAGAACATCGCGGACATCTGCCGCGCGCTCGACGACCTTCCCCTGGCCATCGAGCTCGCCGCGGCGCGCATGCGCCTCTTCCCGCTGCCGATGCTGCTTCACCGGCTCAGCGACGCCCTTGGCACGCTCCAATCAGGTGCCCGTGACGCTCCTGAGCGCCAGCGGACGCTGCGCGGCGCGATCGACTGGAGCTATGACCTGCTCGACGCTCCTGAGCGAGAGATCTTTGCCCGGCTGGGCATCTTCGTCGGCGGCGCCGAGCTGTCCGCGATAGAGGCGATCGTCGATCCAGGCGGAGAGGTCGCCCCGGATGTCCTGGCCATAGTCGCGTCGCTGCTCGACAAGAGCCTTGTGCGTACTGACGACGGGGCCTCTGGCGAGCCGCGGTTCGTGATGCTCGAGACGATCCGCGCTTACGCAGCGGAAAGACTGGCCGGCACGGCCGCCGAACGAGCGGTCAGGGATAGCCACCTCATCCACTATCGCGATCTCGCCGAGGCGCTCCAGCACGACTTCGCCACTGCTCGGGCACTCGCCGCGTTCGAACGTGCCGGCGCCGAACATGGCAACTTCCGCGCGGCGATCGAGTGGTCTCTCAGCAGCGACCAGCTGGAGGCGGGGTTGCGCATCGGCGGCGCACTGTGGCGCTTCTGGCAGCAACGCGGCTGGCTGGGGGAGGGCCGCGCCCTTCTCGAACGACTCATGGCTGCAGTCACACCGGACACGGAAGCCGACTCACACGCCCGCGCACTGACCGCACTCGGCGGAGTCGTCTACTGGCAGGGCCTGCCGCAGTTGGCACGCCGGTTCTACGAGCAGGCCCTGCCCCTGTACCGTGTGGCCGGCGACCGGCCCGGCGAGGCCAATGGCCTCTTCGACCTTGCGTTCACGGTAGCGATAGATGGCGAGGCGGGCGAAGCGCGCCGGCTGCTGGACGAGAGTTCCAGTATCTACCACGAGCTTGGCGACGAGGCGGGTTGGATCGAGGTGCGCCAGGGCATGTCGGTCACAGCGCTGATGGAGCGCGACCTCATCCGGGCGCGCGACATCGCCCGCGATCTGGTGCCCGATCTGCGCCGCGTTGGTCGAACGTTCCGGCTGGCCGACACTCTCTTGTTGCTGACAACGATCGAGATCCAGCTCGGCGACGCTCCGGCGGCGCGCGATTGGCTGCTGCAGGCGATCCCTATCTACCGCGTAATCGGTGATCTGTCAGCCAACATCGGCGTGCTCCAATTCAGCGCCGGGCTGCTGCTTCTCGAGGGGCGCCCGGTTAACGCGGCACGCCTGACTGGGACCGTGCAGGCGATCCGCGACACGGCTGAGCACCTGCTGACCCCGATCGAGCTGATCGGGCTACCCAACCCTGAGGACGGGGCGCGGGCGGCGCTTCCAGCGGAAGAGTTCGAGTCCGCGTTCAACGAGGGCCGGGCCATGTCGATCGAGAAGGCGATCGCGTCGCTGACGGAAGAGGGACGCGGCCCCAACTAACACGGAGGAGGAATCAATGGCCATCATCGCCTTCGCACTTCCGATTCTGCAGGGCAAGACGGAGGAAGCGCGGAGCTTCGGCGCCGATCTCGATGCCGCCGGCCTGCGCGAGCACTACGAGGAGCTCAACCGGTTGGCCAGGGTTGGCCGCCATTACGAGTGGGTCGAGTCGGTGCCGTCCGGCGACCTGCTCGTGGTCGTCTTCGAGGCCGACGACCCGTCTGCGGTCGCGCGCGGATTCAGCGGCGGCGACGTATACGACGACTGGTGGCGTCGTCGGGTCCAGCGCATTCACGGCTTCGATCCCGGCGCGAGCAGTGCAATTCCCCAGCTTGCGTGGAGTTGGGAGGCGGACGAGTTCTGAAACGTTGAAAGCCTCCCGATCGCTCGGGAGGCTTCCGGTTTGACGAGCAGCGAAGGTCGGTCAGACCTTGTCCCACTCGACCATGAGCAGGCTGTGGTTCTGGGCCGCGTAACGCACGGGCACGTCCATGCCCTGGAAGAGCTTGTGCGCAACGGCGACGGGGACCATCGCCACTGACGCCGGCAGCTGTTGCGGGGCCTGGCCGGGGATGTTGAGCGTGACCTGGACCTTGAACTCCTTCTCGTCCCCAACGGTCTTGCCCGTGTCCTCGAGCTGGTCGACATGCGCCTTGGCCTCGAGCCCGTTCTGGCGCAGCCATGCGCGGAGCTGCTCGACGGTGAAGCTCGCCTGGTCGGGCGTCGAGAACGGCTGGGCGACCTGCATGCCGCCGGTACCAGCCAGCGATGCCTGCACCTGGGCCAGGCTCTCGTCCATCTGTGAGCCTGTGGCGGCCGGCATGCCCGCGGACCCCTGGGCGGCGGCCGCGGCCATCATCTGTTGGACACCGGCCATCGTGGCAGCCGGCGACGGCGCGATCGCGCCGGTGTTGTTCCAATCGATGACGATCTTCGAGCGGTCCATCTGGTCGACACGGACTGCGAGTGGCGAGCCGGACGACAGGCGGCCGAGGAGCATCAGCGGCACGACCTCGCGGTGTGAGGCGGCATATGGGACCTCGCCCGGCAGTTGCACGAGCAGGTTCATCGCGATCTGGGGGTTGTCATTGAAGAAGACGCCGGTCTGAGTCAGGCCGGTGATCGTGGCCGTACCCGCGATGCCGGTCTGGAGTACCTGGTTGGTGGCGCTTGCGCCGCGGCCGACGATGACGCCGACGACGATCAGGATTGCGCCGACTATGGCAAAGATGCCGCCCATGAGCAGCATTCCGCCGCCCGCGAAGGGCACGCTTCCGAGCGCAATCGCGACGCCGATACCGACGACGAGGAAGATCGCGCCGAGGATGATCAGGTAGGCGCGGGAGTAGCTACCGAACGTTGACCCGCTGAACTGCGACATCTATCCCTCTGCTGTGGTCTGACACGGATGGCGAATCGCGTTATGACGTGCGCAGGATAGAGCCGGTTCCGTGGCCGACAACATGGATATTTGCGAGCGCGACCCGCGTGGCGCCTAGTTGGGCCGGACGCCGGCCTCGATGAGCAGGTGCGGTATCTGGCTGGGCGCCTCGGCGACCCTGACGCCAGCAGCCTGGAGCGCGTCGACCTTGCTCTGGGCCGTGCCACGGCCGCCAGAGATGATCGCTCCAGCGTGACCCATGCGCCGTCCGGGAGGTGCGGTTCGGCCGGCAATGAACGAGGCCATCGGGACGTCGCGCAGGTTCGCCGCGATCCAGTCCGCGGCGCGCTCCTCGGCATCGCCGCCAATCTCGCCGATGAGCACGACCGCGTGCGTGTCCGGGTCGTCGCGGAACAGGGTCAGGATGTCGATGAAGTTCGAGCCATTGATCGGGTCGCCGCCGATGCCGACGCACGTCGACTGGCCGATGCCCGCCTCCGTCAGTGCCTCGACGACCTCGTAGGTCAGCGTGCCGGAACGCGACACGACGCCGACGTTACCCGGTCGGTGGATGTTGCCCGGGATGATGCCCACCTTCGCCTGGCCAACGCTCGTTGCACCGGGGCAGTTCGGACCCACGAGGCGCGCGCCGGCCTGGTCGACGACGTGCACGACGCGAAGCATGTCGAGCGCCGGGATGTGCTCGGTGATGCAGAAGACGGTCTTGATGCCGGCGCCAACCGCTTCGAGAATCGCGTCCGGCGCGCCAGCGGCAGGGACATAGATGACGCTCGTGTTGGCGCCGGTCTGGGCGACCGCATCGGCGCACGTGTCGAAGACCGGCACTGGCGTCGCCAGAACGCTTTGGCCGCCCTTGCCGGGCGTCATGCCGCCGACGACGTTCGTGCCGTAGTCCTGCATCTGCTGCGCGTGGAACATGCCCTCGCGACCGGTGATGCCCTGCACGAGCAGGCGCGTGTCGCGGTTGATAAGGATGCTCACGCTGACGCTCCGGCCGCTTGCACCTGGTGGGCAACCGCGACGGCCTTCTCGACGGCCTCGTCGAGGGTCGCCGCGGTCTGCACGTCCGGATCACCGGCAGTGGCCAGGATCTGGGCCGCGAGATCGGCGTTGGTGCCGACGATGCGCACGACCATGGGCACGTGGCGCTCCTGCATCGAGCGCGCCTCGACCAGGCCGCGTGCTATCTCGTCGCCGCGGGCGATGCCGCCGAAGATGTTGACCAGGATCGAGCGCACATTGGGGTCGGCGAGGATGAGGCGCATCGCCGCGGCGACCTTGTCGGCCTTGGCACCGCCGCCGACGTCGAGGAAGTTGGCTGGCGCGCCGCCGGCACGCTTGATCAGGTCCATCGTCGTCATGGCCAGGCCGGCGCCGTTGACCATGCAGCCGATCGTGCCGTCGAGCTTGATGAAGGACAGGCCCTGCTCGCGCGCGGCGACATCGACGGGATCTTCCTCGTCGAGGTCGCGCATCTGCTCGAGCTCCGGATGGCGTGGGAGCGCTGAGTCGTCGATCGTCACCTTGGCGTCGATGCAGTCGAGCTTGTCGGTCGTCGAGCCATCGGGCGCCGTGGTCCGGACGATGCCGAGCGGATTGATCTCGACCAGGTCGGCGTCATTGGCCATCATCGTCGCGTACAGGCCCTTGGCGATGACCACGAATTCGCGCAGGTGGCCGCCGAGGCCGATCCGGAACGCCAGCTCGCGGGCCTGGTAATCGAGCAGTCCGAGCAGCGGATGGGCGTGCATGTACTCGATCGCGGCGGGCCGTTCGGCGGCTACGACCTCGATCTCGACACCGCCCTCTGACGAGGCCATGAACAGCACGCGCCGCGAGCTGCGGTCGAGGACGCAGGCCAGGTAGTACTCCGCGACGATGTCAGCGCCGGGCGCGACGAGCACGCGCCGGACGGTCGTGCCCTTGATGTCCATGCCCAGGATCTGGGCCGCGCACGCGGCGGCCTCGTCGGCAGTGGATGCCAGCTTCACGCCGCCGGCCTTGCCCCGGCCGCCGACGAGCACCTGCGCCTTGACGACGACCCGCGTCGCGCCCGAGTCAAGGAAACGGGCTGCGGCGCTGCGCACCTCGGTCGGGTTGGCCGCAACTGCGAATTCGGAGACGGGCAGTCCCTGCGCTTGCAGGAGGCGCTTGGCGTGGTACTCCTGCAGCTTCATTGGCTCCGATTGTAGCCACGGAGTGCGGCGCGCCCGCGCGGTGACCTTGTCTGCGCCGCGGTCCGAAAAACGTACACTCATGGTCCCGCACGGCAGGCACTGTGACCTGCGGCGAGGAGGATGGGAGTTCGTGACCTACACCATCACCCTGATCCCCGGCGATGGCATCGGGCCGGAGCTGGCGCGGGCTGCTGTGACCGTGCTCGAGGCGACCGGACTGTCTTTCGAGTGGCGCCAGGTCGAAGCCGGCGAGTCGCAGATCGCGATCCAGGGAACGCCGCTGCCTGAGAACGTCCTCGAGTCAATCCGTGAGACGCGCGTCGCGCTCAAAGGCCCGATCACGACGCCGGTCGGCGTTGGCTTCCGCTCGGTCAACGTCAGCCTGCGCCAGGCGCTCGACCTGTACGCGAACCTGCGCCCGGCGCGCTCGATGAAGGGTGTGGAGACGCGCTACGAGGGCGTCGACCTGATCATCGTCCGTGAGAACACCGAGGACCTGTACGCGGGTATCGAGCACATGGTCGGCCCGGACGCCGCCGAGAGCATCAAGATCATCACCCGCGCCGCGTCGGAGCGGATCGCGCGCTTCGCCTTCGACTACGCCGTCGCCAACGGCCGCCACAAGGTCACGGCCGTGCACAAGGCGAACATCATGAAGCTGTCCGACGGGCTGTTCCTGGAGTCGTGCCGGACGGTTGCCCAGGACTTCGCCGGCCGGATCGAGTTCGAAGACCGCATCGTCGACAACATGTGCATGCAGCTCGTCCAGAAGCCGGAGCTGTACGACGTGCTCGTGCTGCCAAACCTGTACGGCGACATCGTCAGCGACCTCTGTGCGGGCCTCGTCGGCGGCTTGGGCGTCGCGCCCGGCGCCAACATCGGCATCAAGGCGGCGGTGTTCGAGCCAGTCCACGGCTCGGCGCCCAAGTACGCGGGCAAGGACATCGCGAACCCGACGGCACTGATCCTGTCAGGTGCGCTCATGCTCCGCCACCTGGGCGAGCCGGTCGCGGCCGACCGGGTCGAGACGGCCGTGCGCGAGATCATCGCCGAGGGCCAGACCGTGCCGCGCGACCTTGGCGGAGAGACCGGGACGCAGGCCTTTGCCGCGGCCGTGGCCGAACGCGTCGCGCAGATCGGGGCGCGCGTGCAGTGATGCGCGTGCCGCTGACCCTGCGTTACCGCCCGCGCGCGGGCATGGTCGCCTGGGCCTTCCACCGCATCAGCGGCGTCGGCATCTTCGCCTTCATCCTGCTCCACATCCTCGATATCTACCTCGTCGGCGCAAACCCAAACTTGTACAACGACGTACTCGCGTTCTATGCGAGCTTTCCCGGCCGGATCCTCGAGGTCGTGCTCGGCGCCGCGTTGCTCTACCACGCGCTGAACGGGCTGCGCATCGTGATCATCGACTTCTGGCCCGCGATGACCGTCTACCACCTCCAGCTGTGGTACGGGACGTGGATCATCTTCATCGGGGTCGGGGTGCCCGGCGCGCTGATCATCATGCGGCCGGTATGGCTGCCGCTCCTCCAGCAGCTGGGCCTCGCGTGACCGCCGACTCGCAGCCGGCTCCGACCCAGGGCGCACAGCCCACGCCGCCGACGACAGACATCCAGGCAGGTCCGGTCACCGTCTCACGCCTCAGCCGGGCACGCGTCCGCCCGCGCGGCTCGCGCAAGGAGCTCGTCGTCTGGTACGTGATGCGCGTCACGGCCGTAGCACTCTTCGTGCTCGCGCTGGCGCACTTCAGCATCGTCCATTTCATCTGGGATCCGGCAACGCAGAACGCGGCATTCATCGCCGACGATCGCTGGAACCAGGTCTTCTGGCGCGGCTTTGACTGGCTGCTGCTGACGACCGTCATCGTCCACGCGTTCCTTGGCGTGCGCACGGTCATCCTCGATTACATCCATCCGCGGGCGTGGCGAAACGGCACGCTGTGGGTGCTCTATGTCACCGGGATCGTGCTCTTTGTCCTGGGCACACAGGTGATCCTGACTCTTCCCAGCCAGGCATTGACGACGGGAATGTAGGACCTGATGACTGGACAACAGACCACGCCGGTGCACGACTACCAGGCGGTCATCGTCGGTGCCGGCGGCGCCGGTCTGTGGGCGGCGCTCGAGCTGGCCCGCAACGGCATCAAGAGCGCGGTGCTGACCAAGCTGTATCCCACCCGTTCTCACACTGGCGCCGCCCAGGGCGGCATCTGCGCGGCGCTCGGCAACCAGGAAGAAGACCACTGGGAATGGCACATGTTCGACACCGTCAAAGGTGGCGACTACCTGGTCGACCAGGACGCGGCTGAGATCCTGGCGCGCGAGGCGATCGAGACGGTCATCGAGCTCGAGCACATGGGTCTGCCGTTCAACAGGACGGCTGACGGCAAGATCGACCAGCGTCGCTTCGGTGGTCACACGCGCAATTACGGCGAGGCCCCGGTCAGGCGCGCGTGCTTCGCGGCCGACCGAACCGGGCACATGATCCTGCAGACGCTCTACCAGCAGTGCATCAAGCACGGCGTCGAGTTCTATGACGAGTACCACGTCGTCGACGTCGTCGTCGAGGACGGCATCACGCGTGGCGTGGTCGGCTACCGCATCGCGGACGGTGAGCTGCACCTCTTTCGCGCCGCGGCCGTCATGTTCGCCACGGGCGGTTTCGGGCGCATGTTCCGGGTCACCTCGAACGCCTACTCGCTTACTGGCGACGGCGTCGCGCTTGCCTACCGGCGTGGCGTACCGCTCGAGGACATGGAGTTCTTCCAGTTCCACCCGACGGGCATCCCGGAGCTGGGCATTCTGCTGAGCGAGGCCGCGCGCGGCGAGGGCGCGTACCTCGTCAACGATTCGGGTGAGCGGTTCATGGAGCGCTACGCGCCGACGCTCATGGAGCTTGCGCCGCGCGACATGGTCAGCCGCGCGATGGAGCGCGAGATCCGGGCGGGGCGCGGCATCGGCGGCAAGGACTTCGTCCACATGGACCTGAGGCACCTCGGCAAGAAGGTGATCGACGAGAAGCTGCCCGACATCACCGAGTTCTCGCGCGTCTACCAGGGCATCGAGCCGATCACCCAGCTCGTGCCGGTCAGGCCCACCGCGCACTACGCGATGGGCGGCATTCCGACCGATCTCGAGTCGCGCGTCGTCATCGATGAGCACAACAATGTCCTGCCGGGCATGTATGCCGCAGGCGAGTGCGCGTGCGTATCGGTCCACGGGGCGAATCGGCTGGGCACCAACTCGCTCATCGACATCCTGGTCTTCGGGCGCCGCGCCGGACGGTCGATGACCTCAGATGTGCGCGCTGCGGGCGAGATTCCCAAGATGCCTGCCGGCGCGGCGGAACCCGTCCGGGCCGAGCTCGAGACCATGCGCACGCGCAAGCGCGGTGAGAGCGCGCAGCACATCCGCATCGAGCTCGGGGCGCACATGATGGACGACTGCGGCGTGTTCCGAACGCGCCAGACACTCGAGTCGATGACGCACTGCCTGCGCGAGCTGCGCGAGCGTTACGCGAACGTCGCCGTCGACGACAAGGGCCGCGTCTTCAACACGGACCTGCTCGAGGCGCGCGAGGTCGGCTACCTGCTCGACTGCGCGGAGGCGTCGGTCGCCGGTGCGCTGGTGCGCGAGGAGAGCCGCGGAGCTCACTCGCGCGAGGACTTCCCAGAGCGCAACGACACTGACTGGCTCAAGCACACGCTCGCGTATCGGGCCGAGGGCGGTCCGGACATCCGCTTCAAGCCGGTCACAATCACCAAGTTCCAGCCCAAGCCGCGGACGTACTGAAGAGGACCCACGCTCTTGCAGATCGACATGCGCGTACTGCGGTTCGACCCCGAGCGTGACGACGCGCCCCACTGGGAACGCTACTCAGTCGAAGCCGACCCCATGGACCGCGTCCTCGACCTGCTCCACACGGTGAAGTGGGAGACTGATGGTTCGTTGACCTTTCGCCGATCGTGCGCGCACGGTGTCTGCGGGTCCGACGCAATGATGATCAACGGCCGTAATCGCCTGGCGTGCAAGATCCGCGTCGACCAGCTCGGGCGCCACATCACGGTCGCGCCGCTCCCCGGCTTCCCGGTGATCAAGGATCTGGTCGTCAGCATGGACGACTTCTTTGCCAAGTACCGCAGCGTGATGCCCTACCTGATCGCTTCGGACGAGCCGCCGGCCGACGCGGAACGGCTCCAGACGCAGGCCGACCGAGATCGCTACGACGACACGACCAAATGCATCCTGTGCGCCGCGTGCACGAGCTCGTGCCCGTCGTTCTGGGCCCAGAAGTCGTACGTCGGCCCGGCCGCGATCGTCAACGCCCACCGCTTCATCTTCGATTCGCGCGACGACGCTGGCGACGAGCGGCTCGAGATCCTTGCCGACCAGGACGGCGTGTGGCGCTGCCGGACGATCTTCAACTGCGTCGACGCCTGCCCGCGCGGGATCAACATCACCAGGGCGATCCTCGAGGTCAGCAGCGCGGCCGTGGAGACAGGCGGCTGACTCAGCCGGGGCCGACGCCGCTGCGGCGCGTGGTCATTCGCGCCGACGGGGCGGCACGCGGCAATCCCGGGCCGGCCGCGGCCGGCGCGGTGATCATCGACGCGTCGCGGCCCGACGCGTACAGTCCCGACGCTCCGTCAGTCGCCGCGATCGCGCGGCCACTCGGCATCCAGACGAACAACTATGCCGAGTACCACGGCGTGATCCTGGCGCTCGAGAAGGCTGCTGCGCTTGGCGCGCGCGAGGTTGACCTCGTGCTCGACTCGATGCTCATCGTCGAGCAGCTTTCGGGTCGCTGGAAGGTCAAGCACCCGGCGATCAAGCCGCTCGCCGCGCGCGCCCATGCCCTGCTCGCCGGATTCGATCACTGGTCGATCCGCCACGAACGACGCGAGAACAACAAGCAGGCCGATGCGATGGCCAATCTCGCTCTCGACGATCCGCGCTCGGCGGCCGCGGCGGAGCGAGGCGGGGCCTCCGCGTAGAATCGGAGAGCCAGCGAGATGGTCGGACGGTCGCGTATCCCGTCGGCGCAAGCCGTAACTGATACGAGGAAAGTCCGAGCTCCGCGACGCAGGGTAGCGGGTAACTCCCGTCCGCCGAGAGGCGAGGACCAGCGCCACAGAGACGAGCCGGCAGGTCGGGCAACCGACTGGGCCGGGTGAAACGGGCAAGCTCTACCCGGAGCAAGGCCAAATAGGAGAGCAGCCGGGCGCAAGTCCGGCGGGAGCGGCGTCGCTTCGCTCTCGGGTCGGCCGCTAGAGGCGTCGGGCAACCGCCGCCGTAGATGGATGACCGTCCCCGACCTTCATGGTCGGGACAGAACTCGGCTTACAGACCATCTCGCTGGCACTTAACGCCCGGCTCGGCTAGTCCGAATCGGCGCGGAAGATGCCCTGGTAGGTGCACGAGGCGCAGATCGGCCGCGCGCGCTCGACGTCGCCCAATGGAATTGCGCGGCGCCGATCGGGGAACATGCACGCGACCTCGTAGCCGGCAGGCTCGCTGCCACTCGCGGCCACGGCCGTGACACGCCGGTAGGTGCACCGCCGCAGGGGCGTGCCGCTTACGACGGGCAGTTGTTTTGGAGACGCGCCAAACGGACGCGGGACGAGCGCCATGCCCTGACACTACCGGGCGTCCTGCGCATCAACAATTCATCCAGCAGTACTAGACGCAAAGGGGACGCGGCGATCGTTACCATCGCGCCGTGAGCGAACAGGGTCAGCGCCAGGGCTGGAGTTATCTCGATGTCGCTCTCTTCCTCGTCGGCATCGCCGGCCTCGCGGCGTCGCTGACGATCCTGTGGCTGGGCATGCGTGCCGTGCTCGGAGTCGGTGGCTTCTGTGCCGAGGGCGGGCCGTACGTCATCACCCAGCACTGCCCGGAGGGAACGGCATGGCTTATTCCGCTCGCCGTTTTCGCCGGCCTGGGCAGCGCCGGCCTGACCGGCTGGGAGGGCTCGAAGCTGGGCGCACCGTGGGGCGGCATCGTCGGCCTTGCGTGGCCGGGGCTGTTCATCAGCCTGGGCTGGAACTTCCTCGAGTTCGCGTTCTTCCCACCGGAGGGAATGGACGGCATCCAGCTCGGCTGGCTCATCCCGGGCATCCTGTTCGTGATCATGGGCGCCTTCCCGCTCATCGGCTTCCTGCCCGGTGGCAAGAGCTGGCAGAGCAACGGATCTTCGGCCACGTTCGCCTTCGCTGACCAGGAGGACAAGAACGTCGATCTCGCCGAGCGCCGCACGCGACTGCTGAACGATCTCGTCGACCACGCCGACGTTCAACCGAATGCGACGCATGCGGCGCAGAAGAACGCGGCCGACGACGACCTCGTCTCGAAGCTCGAACGGCTCGACGCCCTGCACCGCTCGGGCTCGCTGACCTACGACGAGTTCCAGAAAGCGAAGCAGGAGCTGATCAATGGCGGCGGCCCGGCATGAACGGCGGCGCCGCGTCTCCCGGCAGATGGCTGGCCGTGCTCGTGATCCTCGCGATGGTGATCGGCGTGGTCCTCGGCTTCGTGCTGTTCAACGCGTTCTGATCGCGTAGGGCGAACCGAGACGCCCACCTTCTGACGGCCGCCGCGGCCGCCTGCTCCCTGCAGTCGTCCGCGTGGCGACGGTCACATGCGGCTGCTGCCCACTGACCCTCCAAAAAAGGGCTTGACGTGGCGCCTGCGTGGCATATGATGCCGGGAAGTGGTCCAAAGTGGGGCCAAGTGGGGAGCGAGAGTGGACGAGGGCCGCATCGGGGAAGCGAGAGCACTCCCGGGTGGTGAACGCGTCCATGAACGCCAGGCGGATCCAGAGGTAGCGGTGTGTTCACCGGCGAGTACCGGCACTCGATCGACGCCAAGGGGCGCGTCGCAGTACCAGCGCGCTTCAGAGCCGAGCTCGCCCCCGGCGCACACGTCTCACGCTGGCTGGACAACTGCCTGGCGATCTTCCCAAACCAGGCATGGCAGCAACTGGCCGATCGGGTCGGTGGGCAGCGCTATGCCGACGCTGGAGCCCGCGCGTTTGCTCGATTCGTCTTCTCCGGCGCGTTCGACGTGGAACTCGACGGCCAGGGCCGCGTGGTCCTGCCGCCCAGTCTGCGCGACTTCGCTGGCCTCAAGGGCGACGCGGTGGTAGTCGGCGCGCTCGATCACATCGAGATCTGGGAGTCGGGCCGCTGGGCCGCCCAGAGCGAGGACATGAGCTCCGATGTGTTCGCCGAGCGCATCTCGAACCTGGGCATCTAGCGCACCAAATGAGCCTCCAGGGTTCGTCGGGACCGCAGCCAACGGCATTAGAGATGAAGGATGGGCACCTGCCCGTGATGGTGGAAGAGGTGTTGGACTCCCTTTCACCCGCTCCGGGGAGCCTTCAGATAGATGCAACCGTTGGCGGCGGAGGGCACTCCCGACGCATCCTGGAGGCCACTTCTCCTGATGGCCGCCTGCTCGGCCTTGATGCCGATCGGGCGGCCATCGCCAGAACGCGCGAACGCCTGGCCACTTTCGGCGGGCGGGTGACGCTGCGACAGGCGAACTTCGAGCAGATCTCCACCGTCGCCGGCGAGGCGGGCTTCGTGCCCGCCGACGGCATCCTCTTCGACCTCGGCTTGAGCTCGTACCAGCTCGCCGATTCCGAGCGCGCCTTCAGCTTTCGCGCCGAAGGGCCGCTCGACATGCGCTTCGACACCTCGCGCGGCGTTCCGGCGAGCAGCCTCATTGCCGAACTCGATGAAAGGGAGCTGGGTGACCTTTTCCGTCGTTTCGGTGAGGAACCGCAGGCTCGCCGGATCGCCCGCGCAATCGTCCAGCAGCGCCAGCGTGAGCCGATCACGACCGGCGCTCAACTCGCCGAAATCGTGGCTCGGGCGGCGCCCGTTCCTCCTCACGGGCGCCGCCGCGTCCACCCCGCCACGCGCGTCTTCCAAGCACTCCGGATCGCAGTCAACCGGGAGCTGGAGACGCTGCCCGTGGCGCTCGAGGGCGCGGTCGAGACGCTGCGCGAGGGTGGCCGGCTGGCGGTCATCTCGTACCACTCGCTCGAAGACCGGATAGTCAAGCGCTTCATCCAGGCAGAGCGGCGCGGCTGCGTCTGCCCCCCCGAAGTGCCGGTATGCATCTGCGGCCGCTCGCCGCGGCTCGCGCCGCTGGGTCCCCAGCCGCGGCGGCCGAGCGCACAGGAGATCGCCACCAACCCACGTGCCCGGAGCGCCATGCTGCGTTCCGCGCGCCGCCTGGCCGCAGCATGAGCCGGCGCAACCAGTCGCACCGGCGTCGAACCTATGGCCGCCGTCAGCACGAGGTGCGCGAGCGGCAGGCGGACTCGCGCCCGGCCGAGGGCTGGCTGACTGATCCCGAGCTCGACGCGGACAGCGAGTGGCACTCATCGGACACGACTGAGGAGCGCGCGGTGTTCGGCGATCGTTATGGCGGGTTCGCGCAGTGACCGTCCTTGGCGGAATCAGGCTCCTGCCCGGCATTGGCACCGGCCGGCCTGCGGCCGGCCGACGCGCATCCGCGCCACGCCCGCGCTCGAATGCCGTCGCCGTGGCAATGCCCCGTGGCGCAATCTCGCCGCGTGCGGCGGCGCTACCACGTAACCCAGCTCTACCGCGGACGACCGCGCGGCCGGTGGCTGCCGTGCCGCGGCGCCGGTTGTCACGCGCGGAGCGGACGTTCGTCCGTTCGACCACTGTTCGCGCCCTGACCGGGGCGGTCCTCGTCGTCTTCCTGATCGGGCTGATCTACCTCGCCCAGACGGTCAACCTGCAGGCGACGAATTACAACGCCGACCAGCTCGTCGCGCAGCGCGACGACCTGTATCGCCAGGCACAGACGATCGAGACGACCGTGCTCGGGTACGGCACGGAACCAACCGTCATCGGTCGAGCCCAGCAGCTGGGCCTTGACCAGCTGCCGACCAGGACCCGCATCGCAGCCCGCTGAGCGATGCTCGGCAGAACCGACAGCCGCATGCGGCTATTCGCGCTGCTGGCATCCTTCGCTGTCGTCGCCGGCCTGCTCGGTGTTCGTCTCGCCTACTGGCAGCTCGGCCAGGGGCCCGACCTGCGCCGCGTCGCCGCGGCGCAGGTCCAGTCGGCGCCCGATCTGGCCGAGGTCCGCCGCGGTGACATCACCGACCGCAACGGCACTGTCCTTGCCACGAGTGCCTACCGCGACCTGCTCGCGGCCTATCCGAACCTGATGACGGGCAACGGCCAGATAACGGCAGATGTCCAGAGACAGCAGGTCGCGGCGAACCTCGCCCAGATCCTGGGCATGGACAGCCAGCAGCAGGCCAGCCTGCTCTCGTCATTCACCGACTCGGACGGCAATCCTGTCTCCTACGTCGTCGTCGACCGCGAGCTGACCGAGACGCAGTCGGATGAGGTGCGTGGCTTGAGCGCTGGCACCCTGGCCGTGCTCGATCTCGAACCGCACGCCGTGCGCGTCTACCCGACCCAGGGAGGGTCGCCTGACACCACCCTCGCCAGCCAGCTGCTGGGCTTCGTGACGGCCGACGGCCAGGGCCGTTACGGCATCGAGCAGGCCAGCCAGACGACTCTCGAGGGCACGGGCAGCGCGACGGCGGATGCGGGCGGGAGCGCGCCACTGCCGCAGACAGGCGGTACGGTCCAGCTCACGATCGACTCCAGTCTCCAGCTGCGGCTCGAGAAGGAGCTCTACGCGGCGTGGGTCGCCGACCGAGCGCCGCGCGTCTCCGGCGTCGTCATGGACGCCAAGACGGGTGCGATCCTGGCCTGGGGCTCCGTCCCCGGCTACGACGAGAACGACTACGCGGACGTCGCCGAGAGCGACCCGGACCTGTTCAACGATCCGATCGCGAGCGAGGTCTACGAACCTGGCTCGGTGATGAAGATGTTCACCGCCGCGGCCGCGATCGATGAGGGCGTCGTGTCGTTGACCACGCCTGTGCATGACCAGAAGGCGCTCGTCTTCGGCACCGACATCGTCCAGAACTTCGACAAGAAGAGCATGGGCACGCTGTCTTTCGAGGACGCGATCGCCAACTCGCGCAACGTCGTCGCCGGCAAGGTTGCCCTCGAGCTCGGCAAGACCCCGGACGATGCCTCGAGCGTCCTATATGACATGTGGCAGCGCCTGGGCATCGGCGAGAAGACGGGCGTCGAGGTCGGCAACGAGTCGGCCGGCCTGGTGACCGATCCCGCGACGCAGCCGTGGCAACCGATCGACCTCGTCAACCATTCGTTCGGCCAGGGCGTGGCCGTCACTGCGCTCCAGCTCGTGCGCTCCTTCGCGGCGATGGCCAACGGCGGACTGCTCGTGCAGCCGCACGTATACACGGCTGACGATGCCGCCGCTCAGGCGAACATCCAGCAGGTCATTTCGCCAACCTTGTCCGACACGCTCCGCCAGCTGATGATCCATGTCGTCGACGCCGGCCCGAGCTATGCCGTTCAGACCAAGATCCCGGGCTACGTCGTCGGCGGAAAGACCGGCACCGCCCAGATCTGGGATGCTCAGTCCGGAGCCTGGCTGCCCGACACGTACAACCACACGTTCGTCGGCTTCGTGGGCAACCCAGATCCGCAGCTGATCGTCCTCGTGCGCATCCACGACACGATCCCGCGCGTGAAAGTGAGCTGGGGATACACGCTCGAGCTGACCTCGAACGAGCTGTTCCGCCGCGTTGCGCTCGACGCGATCTCGGCGCTCGACCTGCCGCCGCTGCCCGGCTACGACAACACCTCGATCGACCCGTCCGAGCCGCCCTACCCGACGACCGATTCGGCGAGTCCAAGCGAACCGCCCGCGAGCCCCGAACCGCACAGCCAGACGTCTGCCGCCACTGCCTCGGGCAGGCCCTAGGCGATCGCGTGCGAGAATGGCCGGCCGTGGCTCACCGCGCGCTCCCGGCCGGTTCCCCATCCTTCGATTCGGAGTCGCTCGCAGCGGCCGTCGGGGGTGCCTTGGTGCGCCCTGCAGCCCGTCCGATCCGCGGCGGCGCCGTCGATTCGCGACTCGTCGAGCCCGGCAACGCGTTCTTCGCCCTGCCTGGCGAGCGCACCGATGGCCACCATTTCGTGCTCGACGCTGCGCGCCGCGGCGCGGCCGCGGTTGTCGTCAGCAAGCGCCCGGACAGCGCGGAGATGGACGATCTCAAGAGTGCGGGCGACGTGGCCGTCGTGCTCGTCGGCGACGGCCTCCTGGCCCTGCGTCGCGCTGCCGCCGCGTGGCGCAGCCGGTTCACGCCACTCGTCGTCGGCATCACCGGCTCGCTGGCCAAGACTTCCACGAAGGAGCAGACCGCCGAGCTGCTCGCCGCGCGCTGGCGGGTGCTGCGCAACAGGGCCAACGAGAACAACGAGATCGGGCTGCCACTGACCGTGCTGCGCCTGATGCCGGAGGATGAGGTGGCCGTGCTCGAGATGGGCATGTACCAGCCGGGCGACATCGCCATCCTGAGCGAAGTGGCACGGCCACAGATCGGCATCGTCACCGCGGTACGCGGCACGCACCTCGCGCGCGCAGGTTCGATCGAGGCCATCGAGCGCGGCAAGCGCGAGCTGGTCGAGACACTGCCGGCCGGCGGGACGGCAATCCTCAACGCGGACGATGTCCGCGTGTCGCGCATGGCCGACACCGCGCCACCCGGCGTGGAAGTGCTTACCTACGGCTTCGACAGCGGTGCCGACGTCCGTGGCGCGGACGTCGAATCGCTCGGCGACAGGGGCATGCGCTTCCGCCTCGTCACTCACCGCGGCTCGCGCGACGTCGCCATCCCCGCCCTGGGTCGCCACTCGGCCCACAACGCGCTCGGCGCCGGCGCGGCGGCACTGGCCGCGGGCATGACGCTCGACGAGGTCGCGGCGGCGCTGGTGCGGCCGTTCAGCGCACCGCACCGCAGCACGCTCATCGAGGCCGGCGAATGGCGCATCCTCGACGACACGTACAACGCCGCGCCGGACTCGATGGCCGCCGCGCTCGACCTGCTCAGCGGCCTGTCCGGCCGTCACGTGGCGGTGCTGGGTGAGATGCTCGAGCTGGGCGCGGAGAGCGACGCGGCTCACCGACGCGTTGGGACCCGCGCGGCGCGTACCGCGGACGTGCTCGTCGCGGTCGGCCGGCCGGGACAGATCTACGCCGATGCGGCTGAGGCTGCGGGCATGGATGCTCGCGCGGTTCACATCGTCGGCGACCGGGACGAGGCCCTGGCCGCGCTCCAGAGAATCCTAGAACCGGGTGATGTGGTTCTCTTCAAGGCCTCGAACGGCGAGCGCTTCTTCGATCTCGTCGACGACCTTCGCGCGCTCGCCAGCGGACAGCCCGTCGCATGACCAACGCCGCCGCAATCGTGCAGGGCATCCTGCTCACCTTTGCCCTGGTCGTGATCCTCATGACGCCATTCATCGCGCTCTTGCGCCGGCTCGGCTTCGGCAAGCGCATCCGCGTCGAGGGGCCCCAGACGCATTACATCAAGGAAGGCACGCCGACGATGGGCGGGGTGCTGATGATCGCCGTGGTCTCGATCTCGGCCGTCGTGTTCCATTTTGTCGGCGGCCGCAACGACTTCCTGGGGCCGCAGACGATCGCGCCGATCCTGACGCTGCTGTTCATCGGCGGCCTGGGCGCCTTTGACGACTACCTCAACGCGACGACCGGCGAGGGCATCCGCATCCGCCAGAAGCTGCTGTGGCAGGTCGCGGCCAGCCTGTTCATCGCCTACCAGGTTCAGACGACGTACAACATCCGGACGCTGACCGTGCCGTTCCTGGGCGATGTCGGCATCGAGCCTTGGGCCTGGATCCTGTTCGCGGCATTCACGATCGTGGCCACGACCAACGGCGTGAACTTCACCGACGGGCTCGACGGCCTTGCCGGCGGCACGCTGATCTTCTCGTTCGTCGCCTACATGATCATCGCGCTGCTCAGCGGGCAGACCAACCTGGCGATCCTGTGCGCGCTGATCATCGGTGCCCTGCTCGGCTTCCTGTGGTTCAACGTGCATCCGGCGCAGGTGTTCATGGGTGACGCCGGCGCGTTGGCCATGGGCGCGACATTAGCCGTGGTGTCGCTCATAACCGGGCAGATCCTGCTGCTGCCGCTCATCGGCATCATCTTCGTCGTCGAGGTCGTGTCTGACGTCATCCAGATCGGCTACTACAAGATGACCCACAAGCGCGTGTTCAAGATGGCGCCGCTGCACAACCATTTCGAGCTCTCGGGCTGGGACGAAGAGAAGATCACCATGCGCTTCTGGATCGTCGGCGTGCTGGCCGCGATGCTCGGCGTGACGTTCTACTTCTCGACCCTGGTGGCGACTTCGTGAGCGCGCTGGGCGCCGCGGTGGCGCCGATCGATCTGGAGCAGCTGACGCTCAACTCGTTCAACGGCCGGCCAGTGGCCGTGCTCGGCCTCGCGCGCAGCGGCATCGCCCTGGCTCGCTTCCTGGCCCGCGTCGGCGCGCAGGTCACCGTCTACGACGGGCGGGGCCGCGATCAGCTTGGCCGCGAGCTGGCGCAGATCGAGGGCACGGGCGCCCGACTGATGCTCGGGCCCGAGGTCGATCCCGGTTCAGCGCTCGTCGGCCAGGCACTGATCTGCACCTCGCCATCGGTCAGCAGCCGCTACCCGACGACCGAGCCGCGCCTGCGCGCCGCTCTTGCGGCCATCGAGCAAGCCGGCGTGGTGCCCGTCGTCAGCGAGATCGACCTCTTCCTGCGCCTGTGCCCGGCGACGACCGTCGGCGTGACGGGCACGAAGGGCAAGACGACCACGTCCGCGCTGACTGCCGCGATTCTTGCCGCCGGCCCCGCGCCGGCCGTGCTGGGCGGCAACATCGGCATCCCGCTCGTCGAGCGGCTGCCCGAGCTGACCGCCGCCCATCGCGTTGTCGTCGAGCTGTCGGAGCTGCAGCTGCCGACGCTGTCGCGCGGCACGGACGTGGCTGTCTACACGCACGTCACGAGCGACCATCTCGACCGCCACGGCAGCGTCGAGGCATACCGGGAGGTAAAGCGCCGTCTCGCTGAGCTGCTGCCCGCCGACGGACGGCTGGTGCTCAACGCCGAGGACCAGGTGACGGCCGAGTTCGCGCGGGCAACCGACGCGCAGGTCGTGCGCTATCAGCGCGCGCAGCCGATCGATGGCGGCGTGGGTGTCGTCGACGACTGGATAGTCGCGCGTGATGTCGAACGGCTCGACGGCGGGACGGCGATGACCGGTCCCGGCGGACGGATCATGCCCACCGGCGAGATCCAGCTGCCGGGCTGGCACAACGTCAGCAACGTCCTGGCGGCGGTCTCGGTCGGGCTGCTTTTCGGGCTCTCGCCCGACGCCATTCGCGAGGCAACGGCGGAGTTCACGGGCGTTGAGCACCGCCTCGAGCGTGTCGCGCTCATCGACGGCGTGCTCTTCGTCAACGACTCGCAGGGCACCCAGCCCGACGCGGTCATTGCCGCGCTGCGCAGCTTCGACCCGCCGATCGTGCTCATCGCTGGCGGGCGCACGAAGAACGTGCCGATCGACGCGCTCAGCGCTGAGGTCGCGCGGCGCGCGGCGGCGGTCGTCGTCCTGGGTGAGACCGCGGCCGAGTTCGCCGCCGCCTTCTCCGCCGCCGGTGCGCAGCGCATCGAGCGCGCGGCCACGCTCGACGAGGCCGTCAGAACGGCCGATGCCATCGCGCACGAGCTGGGCGGCGGCACCGTCCTGCTCAGCCCGGCCGCGACCAGCTTCGACATGTTCGTCGACTACGCCGCGCGCGGCGCCGCGTTCAAGGGGATCGTCGGCCGGCTCGCGGCGGAAAAGGGTAGGCGCTGATGGCGCGACTGGGCAGGAAGGTCGCCACAAGCCGGCTGCGCGACGGTGCGACGCCGCTGTCCGCGCAGCGCGGCCCGGGCGCGGCGCCAGTCCTGCGCGGGCCGCAGCGCGAGCGCCACGACCCGGATTGGGTGCTCCTGTTCACAGTCGTTGCCCTGGCCGCGCTGGGCATCCTGATGGTCTACTCGAGCACCGGTGTCTCGTCGCTCATCGATGACCAGCCGTTCGCGGTCGTCGGTCCGCAGGCCTTCTGGGGCGCGCTCGGTGTCGTGCTGATGCTCCTGATCATGCGTACGGACTACCGGTATCTGCGCGTCATCTCCGTGCCGCTCTTCATTCTTGCGCTGGTCCTGCTCGCGGTCGTGCTGACCAACGGCATCGGACCGATCCGGCCGATCACGGCCGGTGGATCGCAGCGCTGGCTCCAGATCGGCCCGCTTCCACAGATGCACCCGGCCGAGTTCGCCAAGCTCGCGATGGTCATCTACCTGGCCCACTGGCTGGCGCGCCGCGGCGGCCGGGTTGCCTCGTTCCGTGATGGGATCGTGCCGTTCATGGTCATCCTCGGCCTCATCGTTGCCCTCGTCCTGCCTGAGCCGGACCTGGGCACGACCGGCGTGCTGGCGCTCACCGGCCTGGCCATGTTCTTCGTCGCCGGCGGCCGGCTGAGCCATTTCGCGCTGCTCGTGCCGGCTGGCATCGCCGGCGTCGCCGTGGCCGTCAGCCTGAGCAAGTACCAGATGGACCGGGTCACGGCTTTCCTCGACCCATGGGCGAACGCCCAGGGCGTCGGCCACCAGACGATCATGGGCCTGCTTGCGCTGGGCGCGGGCGGCACGACCGGCATCGGCCTGGGACAGGGCCGCCAGCCGGGGGCGCTGTCACTGCCCCAGTCGCAGAACGACTTCGTCTTCGCGCTGGTTGGGCAGGAGCTCGGCTTCATCGGCGCCATGGTCGTGATCGGGCTCTACCTGCTCCTCGCCTACCGCGGGCTGCGCATCGCGCTCGGCGCGCCGGACACCTTCGGCGCGCTGCTGGCGACAGGCATCACGGCCTGGCTGGTGTTCCAGGCGTTCATCAACATCGCCGTCGTCGTCGTCCTGCTGCCCGTCACCGGCATCACCCTGCCGTTCGTGTCGGCGGGAGGCTCGTCGCTCGCCGTCAGCTTCGCGGCGATCGGTATCCTCCTTTCGATCTCGCGCGAGACCATTTCCCGAGGAGCGTGGAACGATGCGGATTCTCATCGCGGCCGGTGGCACCGGCGGCCACGTCTACCCGGCGTTGGCCGTCGCGAGGTCCCTGCGCGAGCGAGTGCCTGACGTCGAGTTCCGCTGGCTCGGTGGCCATCGTGGGCTCGAATCGAACATCGTTCCGGCCGAGGGCTTCCAGCTCGACCTGCTCCCGGCGCGCTCGCTGCGCACGGTCGACATGAACCAGCACGTCGTGCTCGATCCGCTCCGACTCGGAGCCTCGTACCCTGCCGCGCTGGCGACGCTCGCACGCTGGCGACCGAACGCCGTCTTCACGACCGGCGGCTACATCGCGATTCCTGTCGTCAGCGCGGCCGCGACGCTGCGCATTCCGAGCGTGATGTGGGAGGGCAACCTCGTCGCCGGTCGGAGCGTGCGTGCCACGGCGCGCCTGGCGACCGTGCTTGCGGTCAGCTTCGCCGAGACCGCCAAGCGGCTGCCCGGGCAGTGCTACGTGACCGGCACGCCGATCCGCTCGTTCGCGGGCCACGACCGCGCCGCTGCGCGCGTCGCGCTCAAGCTCGAGCCGGACACGCCGGTGCTCTTCGTCTTCGGTGGCTCGCAGGCCGTCCGGCGCCTGAACACGGCCGTCGCCGAGGCACTGCCCACACTGGTCGAGACGATCTCCGTCATCCACATGACCGGCGAAGCTGGCTACGGCGAGGCCCTCAAGCGGCGCAGCGCGCTGCCGGCCGACAAGCGCGCCAGGTACCGCCCGTTTCCGTTCCTGCGCGCCGAGATGACCGATGCGCTGGTCGCCTCGGACCTGCTCGTCGGCCGCGCCGGGTCGTCGACGCTCGCCGAGGCCAGCGCGCTCGGGCTGCCGATGGTCGTCGTCCCGTACCCGCATGCCAGTGCGCACCAGGTTGCCAATGCGCGCGCGCTGGCCGAGGCGGGAGCGGCGCGCATCGTCGCCGACGCGGACTTCGACGCCGAATCGCTGCGCGACGCAGCGCGGCTGCTCAACGACGAGCAGGCGCTGGCGACGATGCGCGCCGCGGCACGCGGCTTCGGCCGCCCGGGAGCCGCGGCCGCGGTCGCAGAGCTCGTCATTGCCCTCGCCGAGAAGGCCAAGCTGCCGGCGCAGGCCGCGATCGACCGCCTCTCGCGGGCGGCCGCGTGACGGCCGCCACACCCGCCGCGGCCGTGCTGAGCGAGGAGGACCTTACCCGTCTCGGCACGGACATCCAGCGCCGTATCGGCGTCAAGACCTCGCGTCACGAGCCACTCGCGCGCTTCACGACGATGCGCGTCGGCGGCCCGGCCGACCTCTTCGCCGAGGTCCACAACCTGTTCGAGCTGCGCGCCATCGTCCGCTTCGCGCGCTCGCGCGAGCTGCCCCATTACATCCTCGGCCGCGGCTCGGACCTCGTCATCAGCGACAAGGGCATGCGCGGCCTGGTCATCTACAACCGTGCTCAACAGCACCGCTTCGAGGGCAACATCCTGACCTGCGACTCGGGCCTGCCAATGGCCCGCGCGGCAACGCTGTGCCGCGCCGAGGGCCTGACAGGATTGGAGTTCGGCCTCGCCATCCCGGGCACGATCGGTGGTGCGGTGTGGGCCAACGCCGGTGCGCACGAGTCGGACATCCGGGCCGTGCTGCAGCAGGCGAGCGTCATGCGCGCCGACGGCAGCGAAGAGTCGCTCGACGCCGACGGCCTGGAGCTGACCTACCGCGAGAGCGCGCTCAAGCACGCGCTGCCAGGGAGGCCAGAGGTGGTCACCTGGGCCTCGTTCGACCTGGGCCGCGCAGATCCGGACGTCATCGGCGAGCGGCTCGACGAGATCCGCCGCTGGCGGCAGCAGCACCAGCCGCTCGGCCTGCCCTCGGCCGGCAGCTGCTTCCGCAACCCGCCTGGCCATTCGGCCGGTGCCCTGATCGACGGCCTGGGCATGAAGGGCCTGCGCGTCGGCGGCGCGACCGTCAGCGAGAAGCACGCCAACTTCATCGTCAACGACCGCAACGGGACGGCGAGCGACGTGCGCCGCCTGGGTGAGATGGTTCGCGAGCGCGTGCGCAGCGAAAAGGGCATCGAGCTCGTCTTCGAGATCGTGTTCGCCGGCGACTGGTCCGGCTGGGGCGAGGCCGCGGACACGGACACGGAGGCCCAGAGCCCAAGTTGAAGAACCGCCTGCCGCCAACGTCCATCGCAGTCCTGCTCGGCGGAACGTCGGCCGAGCACGACGTGTCGCTCGTCTCCGGCCGTGCCATCGGGGCCAGCCTCGCGGAGCGGGGTCACGAGATCAGCGGCTGGCTGATCGATCTTGACGGCGCCTGGTGGCGCCTGCCTGACGAGGCGATGGACCGATCGCATCCGGCCACGGCCTATGACGACCCTCGGGCGCTGGGCGCGACCGGGCCGCTGACTGCGGCACACGCAGTTGAGGAGCTGGCCGCGCCGGATCCGCGGCCGATCGTGTGGATTGCCCTGCACGGCCCTTTCGGAGAGGACGGCACGGTCCAGGCACTGCTCGAGTCGGAGGGTCTCGTGTACACGGGCGCCGGTGTCGCCGCGTCCGCGGTGGGCATGGACAAGGCGCTCTTCAAGCGTCTCGCGATCGGCCTGGGCATGCCCGTCGTGCCCTGGATCGAGGTCAGCGCGGCCGAATGGGCGGCCGATCCGCCCGCTACGCAGCGGCGCATCGAGCAGTTCGCCGCCGGCCTGGGTGACCCGCGCGTGATCGTCAAGCCGACGCGCCTCGGCTCGTCTGTCGGCATTGCCATCGTCCACCACCCCGACGATCCCGAGTACGCCGGCGGCGCCATCGTCAAGGCGCTGGCCTACGACGACAACGTTCTCGTCGAGGCCTATCTCGACCATCCGCGCGAGCTCGAGATGAGCGTCGTCGGCAACTCTGCTGACGACCTCGAGTCGTTCGGGCCAGGCGAGATATTTCCCGGTCGCGAGTTCTACGACTACGTCGCCAAGTACGCCGACGGCGTCTCGCGCACGACCGACTCGCCCGACCTTCCGCCTGCGCTGCGTGAAGGCCTGCACGCCATCGCGCGCCAGGCGTTCCTGGCCATCGGTGGCCAGGGCTTCGCGCGCGTCGACTTCCTGCTCGACAAGGCGTCGGGTGATGTCTACCTGAACGAGATAAACACCATCCCGGGCTTCACCCCGATCAGCCTCTTCCCGGTCCTGTGCCGCGCCGGTGGCTACGAGTTCGGCGACATCGCCGAGCACATCGTCGAGCTCGCGCTGGCGCGGGCCGCGGCACGGCCGAGGCGCGTGCTGACCCGCGCCGACCTGCCCTGAGCGCCCGGCCGCGCTCGTCGGCGCGGGCATACGGCACGAGCTCGGGCAAGCGCGGCAGCGTCGTGCGCTACATCACACCGACGCGCATCCTGGGCGCGCTGCTGATGGTCGCCACGGCCGCAGGCATGCTCTTCATGACGACGAGCAACGCATTCCGAATGGACGCCGGACCAGAAGGCGAGTTCAGCGTCAGCTATGCGGACGTGGACCAGGTCCTTGCCGCCGCGGGCCTGGTACCGGGCGCGCATCCCAACGTCGTGCTGCTGCGGACGGACCAGATGCGCCTCCAGATGATGTCGTTCCCGGCGATCGCTGACGCCAGTGTCCAGGTCGTTCTGCCCGATCGGGTGATCGTCTCGCTCCAGGAGCGCCAGCCAGTCTTCGCGCTCCGCAGGCCGGATGCCACGTACCTCGTCAGTGAAGATGGACTCGTGCTCGCGGTCGTCGATGCCGCCCGGCCGGCGGAGCTCGGCCTGCCATCGATCGAGGACGACCGCACGCAGTTCGCTCCCGACGTCAAGGTCGGTGGCCAGCTCGACGCGATCGACCTTGCGGTGATGCTCGAGCTCGGCGCGCTCACGCCCGCGCTGGTCGATTCGAGCGCCAGCTCGCTCGCGCTTTCGGTCAGCGACGACAACGGCTTCGTCGTGGACGCTCAGCCCGGAGGATGGCAGGCGATCTTTGGCGAGTACACGCCAACGCTCCGGCCACAGGATTTGATCCCGCGCCAGGTGCAGTGCCTGCGCTCGCTCGTCGGCGCGTCAGAAAGCGATCTGCGCACGATCTACCTCGCGCCGCTCGACGAACGCTGCGGCACGTACCTGCCGGTCGCGACGGCCGTGCCGGTCGTGAGCCCCGCTCCCTCCCGGTCGCGTTAGGCCAGAATGTAGGCGTGGAACGGGAGGCAGTACTGGTTGCCCTTGACGTGGGCACCAACAAGGTCGTGGCGCTCATCGGCGAGGTATCGCGCGACGGCGCGGTGACGGTCATCGGCAAGGGCGCGCAGGCGTCGTCGGGGCTCAAGAAGGGCGTCGTCATCAACATCGACCAGACGGTCAACTCGATCAAGCAGGCGCGCGAGGCCGCCGAGCGGCTGTCGGGCTACCGCATCGAGTCGGCCATCGTCGGGGTCGGCGGCAGCCACGTCGAATCGCAGAACTCGCGTGGCGCGGTCGCGGTCAGTGGCGCGCGGCGCGAGGTCACGCGCGAGGACATCGAGCGCGCGACTGAGGTCGCCCGGGCGGTCAACATCCCGTCGAACCGGGAAGTGCTGCACGTCTTGCCGCGCGGCTTCGTCGTCGACGGCCAGGAGGGCGTCAAGGATCCGCTGGGCATGAGCGCGGTCAGGCTCGAGGTCGAGACGCACATCGTCCACGGCTCGGCCACGGCCGTGCAGAACCTGTCCAAGTGCGTCCAGCGTGCCGACATCCGCATCGACGAGCTCGTCGCGGCGTCACTGGCGTCTGCGGACGCGGTGCTGACCGAGACCGAGAAGGAGCTCGGCGTTGCGATGGCCGACTTCGGTGCGGGCACGATCGACCTCGCGCTGTTCATGGACGGCTCACCGTTCTTCACCGGCGTTCTGCCGCTGGGCGGCAACAACGTGACCAACGACGTTGCGATCGGGCTGAAGACTTCGCTGATCGCCGCCGAGGACCTCAAGATCAAGCACGGCACGGCCAATCCGATCGACGTCGCCGACGACGAGATGGTCGACGTCCAGGGCATCGGCGAAGGCGACGCCACGACCGCCTCGCGCAAGGAGCTGGCCGAGATCATCGAGGCGCGCATGCGCGAGGTGTTCGAGAAGATCGGCGACGAGATCGAGCGCGCCGGGTACAAGGGCATGCTGCCCGCGGGCCTGGTGCTGACCGGCGGCGCATCCCAGCTGACCGGCGCGGCCCGGCTCGGCAGGGAAGTGCTCCAGATGCCCGTCCGCGTAGCCGGGCCGTCCGGCGTCAGCGGGCTGACCGACCATCTCTTGACGCCGGCCTATTCGACCTCGCTCGGCCTGCTCATCTGGGGCGCCCAGGCAGTCCACGGCTACGAGCCGCTGCGCTACGAGTCGGCGCCGGCGCCCGGTGTCCTCAACCGGATGCGCGACTGGGCGCGCGGCCTGCTGCCCTAGGCGGCGCGCGCTGCCGGTTCGGCACGGCGGTTTCGCCGAACTTCAACCACGGCGGTCTTATCCACCCATCGATCCGATTTCTTGCCGATGTTCAGCGTCGCCCTCGTTAGGCAATACGCCTGAGCGTGGGCTGTCGCAGGCTGCCGGCTAAGCGATGCTTAAACGCGGCGTGGCTGAAATCCGGCAGGCAGTGGGTTTGGCTTAGCCTCGGACCATGAAGCACGCCGAGATCACTGTCCACACCGGCGACCGGCGCGGACTGTTCGACATCACCCGCGAATGCGCCGCGTTCGTCGCCGGCGAAGGCGACGGCCTGCTGAGCGTTTTCGTGCCCCACGCCACGGCCGGCGTCGTGATCATGGAGCTGGGCGCAGGCTCCGACACGGATCTCATGGCGACACTCGACAGGCTCCTGCCGCGCGACGATCGCTGGCGCCACCGCCATGGCTCTGCCGGTCACGGCGCCGACCACGTCGTGCCCCTTCTCGTGGCGCCATCGCTGACCGTGCCTGTCATAGGCGGCGAGCTTCAGCTGGGCACCTGGCAGTCGATCGCCGTGCTGGACCCGAACGCAGACAACGCCACGCGACATGTCCGGCTGAGCTTCATCGCGGGTTGACCAACCTATCCACATTTCGTCCACACACCGGTGCGATCAACTCGAAATTGACCCCCTCGCGGCAGCAAGTCGGCCGGCTGGAAAGGAGGGTCGCGGGCTATACTCGGCGGCAATCGAGAGGGCCCCGCGTGAGCGCCCGCGCCGGGTCGGGAGAGCTGTCCAAGCCTGATCTTTCTTCCTGTTGGGAGGGGTTTTTGAAATGCCGCTGAGGTCCGACTCGGAGAACTTCGCCCTTATCCGAGTCATCGGAGTCGGCGGCGGAGGCAGCAACGCGGTCAACCGCATGATTCGCGCCGAGCTGATGGGCGTGGAGTTCATCGCCGTCAACACCGACGCACAGGCGCTGCTCCAGTCGGACGCCCCACACAAGATCCGCATCGGCGACAAGATCACCCGTGGTCTCGGCGCGGGCGGTGATCCCGGCATCGGCCAGCGCGCTGCCGAAGAGGACGCCGAGAAGATCTACGAGGCGCTCAAGGACTCGGACATGGTCTTCATCACCGCCGGCATGGGCGGCGGCACCGGATCGGGCGCTGCGCCGGTCATCGCCGAAGTTGCTCGCGACCTGGGTGCGCTGACGATCGGCGTCGTGACCAAGCCGTTTTCGTTCGAGGGTGCTCGGCGTCGTTTGAATGCCGAGAAGGCGACAGAGGCGCTGCGCGACAAGGTCGACACGCTCATCACCATCCCCAACGACCGGCTCAAGGACGTCGTCAACAAGGAGACCTCGATCCTCGATGCTTTCCGCGTCGTCGATGACGTGCTCCGCCAGGGCGTCCAGGGCATCAGTGACCTGATCACGGTGCCCGGCCTGATCAACCTCGACTTCGCCGACGTGCGCACCGTGATGAAGGACGCCGGTTCGGCATTGATGGGCATCGGCCGCGCCAGTGGCGAGGGCCGTGCCGCGGCCGCGGCCAGGGAGGCCACGGCGAGCCCGCTGCTCGAGCTCAACATCGCCGGCGCCCAGGGCGTGCTGTTCAACATCACCGGCGGCCCGTCACTCGGCCTGTACGAGGTCGACGAGGCGGCCGAGATAATCAAGCAGACCGCCGACCCGGAGGCGAACATCATCTTCGGCACGGTCATCGACGAGCGCATGGGCGACGAGGTCGCGATCACGGTCATCGCCACCGGCTTCGATGCGTCGCGCAAGCGCGAGATTGCACGCAGCCAGACCTCGGCACCGGTCGAGGTGGCGAGCGCGCTGCGCATGGCCCGCGATCGAGAGCAGTTCGGGAGCGATCGCACGCCGACGGCGATCCCGGTCAACCCGATGCCGTCGATGAACGGCTCGCAGGCCGGCGAGGAGCTCCAGCCGGCAGCGACCGTTCAGCCACGCAGCGGCCAGGAGATCAGGCGCGGACCGCAGCAGGAGGTCGAGGACCTCGACATCCCGGCGTTCCTGCGCCGCCATCGCTGACCGGCACACGCGCCGCCGCTGACGGCAGCGGCGGCGTGGACGCGGACGACCTTCGCGCCGCGCTGGCGGACGCTCGGTCGCGCATCGAGCGCGCCTGCCTGCGCGCCGGCCGCGATCCGGCCGGTGTCGAGATCCTGCCGATTAGCAAGACCGTGTCTGTCGAGCGGCTGCGCGCCGGGCTTGCGCTTGGCCTGACCCGGTTCGGGGAGAACCGCGTCCAGGAGGCCGAGGCCAAGTCAGGCGCGCTGCCCGGAGCCAGCTGGCAGTTGGTCGGTCGTCTCCAGTCGAACAAGGCGGCTCGCGCGATCGATCTGTTCGAGGCGGTTCAATCGGTTGATTCGTTCGCGCTCGCGGAGCGCTTGGCCCGCCACGCGATCGAAGCCGGCCGCGCGCCGTATCCCGTCTTCCTCCAGGTCAACGTCGACGCGGATCCGGCCAAGACCGGCTTTGCGCCGCAAGAGCTGTCGGAGAGCGTCGCCCGGCTTGCGTCGTTGGACGGGCTCGAAATGCGCGGGCTCATGACCGTTGGCCGGTTGGTCGCCACGCCCGAAGAGGCACGCCCGACGTTCCGAGCACTGCGCGAGCTGGGCGATCAAGTGCGCGCCAACGACACGCGCGTCGGAGCGGGTCTGTCGATGGGCATGAGCGACGATTTCGAGATCGCCGTCGAGGAAGGAGCAACGGTGGTCCGCCTGGGTCGCGTCCTTTTCGGCGAGCGTCGGCTGCCCTGAAGCGTACTTATACTCGGGACGCAAGTGGGCCAGTTCCTCGTCGTCTTCTTCCAGCTGCTCATCACGGCGCTGTGGCTCGTCGTCGTCGGCCGCGTCCTGTTGAGCTGGGTCAACCCGACATTCAGTGGCCCCGTCGGGCGTTTCCTTTTCGAGACGACCGAGCCGCTGCTGGCACCGATCAGGCGCTTCATGCCCGCCACGGGCGCCGTCGATTGGTCGCCGCTGGTCCTGATGCTGCTGCTGGGCGTCGTCGTGCAGCTCGTCCTGTTCCGCTGACGACACGCATCGTCTTCACGGCCCGTGTCACGCCGCGTGCCGGTGCCGACACGATCGATGGGGTAGGGGAGAGTGGCGAGCTACGGCTGCGCGTGAGGGCCGCGCCGGCGGACGGCGCTGCCAATGAAGCTGCACGGCGCACGATCGCTGCTGCACTCCACATCGCTCCGTCACGCGTCGTCATCGCCGCCGGCGCGGCCAGCCGCACGAAGCGCATCGCGATCGATGATTGCGATGCACAGACGCTCGAAGCGCGCTGGCCCGGCCTGCTGACAAGGACAGGGTGACGGCTGATAATGGCCCAGCCCCGCGACGGGGCATCATCCCGGGCGATTGGCTCAGCGGTTAGAGCACTCGGTTCACATCCGAGGGGTCACTGGTTCGAATCCAGTATCGCCCACCAAAGCGACCTCACGCGAGAGCGGAGCTCCTCGTACGGATCGGGGGCTCCGCTCTTGGCTTGCTGAGTCGGGTTAGGTTCTGAATCAAAGGGCCCGCTGCTTGTCGCAGCGGGCCCTTCCGTTCGTTTGGCTGCCGATCATTTTCGTCGTGGCCAAACGTTTACAAATCACGGCACGGTGATGTGCTTGGCCACCTGATCACCGGTGCTCAGAGTGCAATAGATGTCGATATGGTCGCCGTGCTTCAGCTTCATCTGCGGCGCGATCTTCATTGAGAAGGAACCGCTGCCGTTGGTGGTGCCGTCGAAACTGGTTTCGCGCGAATAGTCGAACGCGTACGCCTCGAACGAGAAAGGTAGGTTCGGCAGGCAGGTGCCGCTGACCTTGTCCGTCTTGACGTTACCCGACACCGAGATGGCAGGAAGAACAAAGTAGGCGTCCGACGCCAGACCGCTCGCATCGACCGTATCGCCAGCGTGGGCGCGAACGCGAACACCATCTGCGTCCACGATGTCGTTCTGGTACGAACCCCATTGATCAAAGGACACGG
>CAYYVV010000002.1:106127-109053 GCA_964475245.1 uncultured Anaerolineaceae bacterium
GATCCGGGCCTTCCCTCCCAGATCTGGATCGACTGCGCGTCCGCACTGTTCTCGACGTCATCACCCTGGGGACTGAGCCAATCCACGTAACCGTATCCGGCTCCAGTGATGTCAACGTCACTTGAGAAGTCGTGGGAATATGCGCCAGTTGTTCCGTCCGTGAGCGCGGTGTAGTCGTTGCAACCCATATCGCGCTCGCAGCCGGTAACGTCGACCGAGTCGCCCGCTGGTCCTTTGCCACTGACGGTGTTCGAGACGCGATCGACCGCGATGGTCAACTTGGGAATCGTCAGAGTTCGGGTTCCGCTTCCGATGGTCACCTGGATCGTGTCACCGAACTCGATTCTCTCGCTGTAATCGCAGTTGCCATCGAAGTTGCCACTGCTGTCCGACTTGACGGTCTGCTTGTTCTTGAGATTGCCGTCGCTGTCCTTCCAGGTGAGAACGACCGACTTCTTTGAACCGGCATTCCACCCGTATACAGAGCAGTTCCCGATGTTTGCGCCTACCTGGGGATTGAAGGACGAGGCGCTGGCGGCGGTTGGGAGCAGCGCCAAGAGCAGAGCGCCGAGAGCCAGCGCCGAGCCGATCGCTCGAATGAAAGGTCCGACGAAGGCCTTGCTCCTGGCTCCGGATGCACGGCCGCGGCGCGGCCAGATATGGCTATGAGTAACGGGCACTGGAACCCTCTCGTCCGGCGGGCGATCTGACCAATGGGCATCGGTCAAGTGACGACCGCGCACCGCCCACTCAGGGTAGTCCTGGTACCAATGGCGTCAAGGGAGTCGGACCTGGCGGATTGATCCGCGGCCACGGTCAGCGCGTTGGCTCGAAGGCTCCGCAGCAGGCGAGGTTGGTCGCGCACACGAGCGGCCGATAGACGCGTGAACGATCATCGCAGGATGCGTCGCATCGCCCCAGCGGTCCTCGTCCTGGGCACTCTCGCCCTAATCGGCGTCACGCCGGCGCGCGCGGCGAGCAGCGACGAGGTCAACTCGCTCGGCCTCGACGCGAGCTACTCGGTCAACGCCACGTTCGACTGGCACGCGCGCACGGCCGACGTCCGGACCACTATCAACGTCCGCGGCTCGAAGCCCTGGACCAGCTCTGCTCTCGCGTTCAACCTCCAGACGCTGCGCATCGGCCACGCCAGCCTCACGACCACCACCGTCGATGGCCAGGATGTCACGCCCACGGTCGACGATCAGACCGTGATCGTGCCTATCGACCCGCCGCTTGCACCTGGCGCCACCGCCGTGGTCGAGATCGACTACACGGGTCACATGTCGGCCAATCCCAACCCGAACGGCTATGACTGGGGTTTTGCCGCCACCAACAGCTACCTGACTGGCTACCGCTGGATCCCGTGGCTCAGCCGGACGACGCCCTTCAACAACTCCGCCGACGGCGATCCCTCCGAGACCTCTACGGCCAGCCACGTCCACGTCGCGATCACCGCCGATCCGGCGCTGATCTTCGCCACGACCGGTGAGCAGGTGTCGGCCACTGGCGCGACGCGCGTCTTCGACGCCGACAACGTGCGCGACTTCAACTTTTCCGCCAGCCCGTCGTATCGAACCGCGACGCGCAATGTGCGCGGGATCTCGGTCACGGCCTACTACAACACGCTCAGTGCCAGCACCATGCTCGACGTCACGGCACGGGCGATCAACGACTACACCAGCAAGGTCGGCCCGTATCCCTATCCGGCCTTGAACATTGCCGAGGTCGGCCCGTGGGCCTCGGTCGAATCGCCCGGCCTGTTCTGGATTGCGGACAACGTGCCGGGCCACCTCCTGGCATGGACGACCGCCCACGAGACGGCGCACCAGTGGTTCTACTCGGCGGTGGGCAACGACCAGACGCTCGAGCCCTTCGCCGACGAGGCGCTGGTCGACTTCATGGCGCGCAACCTGCTCGACGACTTCGTGCCGTCGCAATGCGCGCCCGACTACCTGGACAAGACGATCTACAACATCGGTGCCTGCTACCCGTGGGTCGTCTACGTGCAGGGCAACCTGTGGCTGCGGGCGTATCGCGACGCCGTCGGCTCGTCGAAGTTCTGGAACGGCGTCGCGAACTACTACGCCCAGTACAAGTTCGGCATCGGCGGGACGCGGCAGCTGCTCGACGCGCTCGACGCCGCGTCAGGCAAGAGCCAGGTTCACAGCCAGTTTCCGCGGCTCTACGCGCTGCCGATCCCCGATCTCCCGTTCGGAGCGTTGCCTCCGATCTAGGACTCGACCGCAGCTCCTTCCACGCCCGCCAGCTTGCGCAGCACCGCCGGCAGGATGCCGCCCTGGCGGTAGTAGTCGAGCTCGACCGGGCCGTCGAGGCGGGCAATGACCTGGATCTGGCGCTCGCCGCGATCGTCGCGGACGCGCAGCGTTACGGTCTGGCGCTGCGACAGGCCCTGCGCCAGACCAAGCACGTCGAACTCCTCGCGTCCGGTCAACCCAAGCGACTGGGCATTCTGGCCG
Organism: uncultured Anaerolineaceae bacterium; assembly: GCA_964475245.1. Lineage (GTDB taxonomy): Bacteria > Chloroflexota > Limnocylindria > Limnocylindrales > CSP1-4 > JALYGJ01. The sequence goes on from CAYYVV010000002.1 coordinate 108,608, forward strand.
GGCAGGAACTGGAGCGGCAGGACGCCCATGCCGACCAGGTTCGAGCGATGGATGCGCTCGTAGCTCTCGGCCAGGACTGCCCGCACGCCGAGGAGGGTCGTGCCCTTGGCCGCCCAGTCGCGCGACGAGCCACTGCCGTATTCGCGGCCGCAGATGACGAGCAGGGGAGTGCCCTCGCGCTGATAGCGCATCGCGGCGTCGTAGATGAACATCTCGTCGCCGCTCGGCTGGTGCGTCGTGTACGGCCCTTCACGCTCGGTCAGGCCGTTGCGCAGCCGGATGTTGCCGAACGTGCCGCGCATCATGACCTCGTGCTGGCCGCGCCGCGCGCCGTACGAGTTGAACTCGAGCGGCGCGACGCCGTGCTCCTGCAGCCACTGCCCGGCCGGGCTCCAGGCCGGAATGGATCCGGCCGGCGAGATGTGGTCGGTCGTGACCGAGTCGCC
>CAYYVV010000003.1:0-18957 GCA_964475245.1 uncultured Anaerolineaceae bacterium
CTACGAATGCCGAGTGCGATGGGCTCCAAACAAACAACACATGGACAACACGTCTGAAAAGTGGCGTTCCTTCGCCGTATGTGACATATGCCGGCGCGACGATCAACTACATCAACTACACGCTGTGCCACGGCAACGGGCTCTCTGATCCCATCCAGAGTTCATCAAGTGCGTGGATCAGCGTGGAGGGGCCAGGATCATCGGACATCGTACAAATTGGTGTGATCAAGTGCAACTCGATTGCCTCGGTATGCGGAAACAACATGGATGAAGACCAGGTCGACTGGTTCTATGCGTGGGGCGTGGACGGCGACCCATTCAAGCAGCCATGGGCCAACCGCATTGGTTTGGCCGATGGCTACACGCACCGTTACACCGTTTATCTGTCCAGCGGCAGTTGGATATTTAGCATCGATGGGACCACGAAGAAGACTCTGAGCGATTCATGGCGCAGCTGGCATGCCGTGCGATCGGAGGAGGCAGTCGAGATCCACAATGAGGGCGATCAGCTCGGAGGAACATCTTCGAACAAGCAAACATTTCGAGGGGCGGTGTACAAGATCGGATCCAGTGGCACTCTGTACAGTGATTACGGCAATGTCTTTAAGTCGGGCCACTGCTATCCGTGGGTGAATTGGACACAGCTCAGTTATGCTGACTATGACGTCTGGACGAACAACTCGCATGGCGACTGTTAAGGCCGGGATCGCTCTCGCATTCGCGATCGGTGCCACGCTCGCGGCGGCTGGATGCGACGGCGGCGGGTCTCCGCGCGCCGCCATGATCAACGTAGTCAACGGCACGCATTCCGACGCCACGATTGCCTGGCAATCAGACGGGCCGCTGGGCCTCCCGTTTTTCGGGTCTAGCGGGACTGATCCGATCGCTGGATGTGGTAGCTATGGCAGGAGTTTCGGGCCAGGACGCACGTCCGTCGCGATCTCAGAGAACGGGAGATCTCTGACGGTAGTCATGGAAGGCAGCGACGAGAACCCAGTCGCCAAGGCGGTGCTCATCTCTGGCAACGGCGAGGTTGTAGAGGTCGAACCTGGCGCCCTGCCATCGGTTCCCTGCGGGTAGCCGCACGAGGGCGCGAAGCTAGCCGCTGTTCGAAGTGGCACACAACCGCAGCGTGCATCGGCGGCGGATGCTCGCAGGTGCACGCTGCGGAAATGGCGTGAGCTGCAACTCGCGATATTCGATAACGCGTGCTAACAGATGCGGCACCACCGAAGCTGCGACTGCTAACGCGATGTCGTGTGCTCGCGTCCCGCTCAACTCGCCCGTTGATCTGCACGACCAAACAACTGACCGTGCACTGAGAACCACAGGCCTTTGACGCTAGGCGCCCAGTACGCCGACTCCGCGAGCAATACGAAGCTGAAACGAAGAAGTGGGTCGGTTCCCTTGGACGGCTGCAACTCAATGTACCCCTTCCAGCCGCTGTCAAAGTCGAACACCATGTCCATAACGGTAGGCAAGCTAATCGGGCTGGAACTAGTTCGGCAAGATCGTCCATTGACTTGTCGCCCGTGGCCGATGGAGCCAGTCGTGAAGGCCAGCAGACTGCCCGCGATCGACGCTGATACGGCGGTGCCGGTCGGATCATATCCGACGATTTGCCTGACGGCGCCGGGCATCAGATCGTAGACATATAGCTGGGCACGACCGTCCCACCAAGCGACAAAACGATCACCGACGGAGGGATAAAAGGGCGATCCAATCAATGTCCGGTGTCCGGCACACGCACTTGCGAACCGTAAGGACACCGGGGACGTAGACAAAACCCCAAAGGTTCGAATCCTTTTTCGCCAGCCAACTTTCCACGCGTGGAACGGGCCTTTGTGGTCCGACAACACGGTGACTGCGACGCGTCCGTGTAGCCACTTCTGTAGCCATCGCGCAGAATGCAGGCCGAAACACGGCCTAGCGGGCGGCGAGAAGGCTGTCCATTGGGAGCGTGGATCGGCGCCGTAGGGACGCAGCTGGACGCTTGTGGCGTGTGGCTACCCTGACTCTGGATCAGGGGATTGAAGGTTCGAATCCTTCCTCGCCAGCCACTCCAGACCGCCCCGGTAGGCCGCATCGTTTTCTCGTGTAGCCGAAGGTGCTACGAGGCAGCCCAGCACGACATCTTCTGGTGTCGCGGCCCTGGCGCCGTAGACCTTCCGGCGGACGTGGGGTTCTCCCCGATTGCGCTTGAGGCGAAGGCCGGCGTATCACAAGGGCAAGCGCACCTGCCCGGCCGGCGCGGCGCCCCGATTGCTCTCGCGCCGGCGGTGCGCTTCCAGCTGGTCTCCTGCCTTCCGCACCCTGCCGACACGCGTCATCCTTCGGGCGTGGATGCCTCATTGCGGCTCGGTCGCCGACCGACCTTCGCGAACGTCCCGAACGACTTTCTACGGCACGTTCTGGACCGATGAGAACTGATCGTTGGCATCGCTTCCGACGTTAGCGACCCAGGACCCGGCGACCCACTGCCACGCCGGTCCCGAGTAACTGATGTCCTTCCACCACTTTGGGTGCCCGCTATTGAGACTCTTGAATGAACTTATCCTGTCATTCCATCCAATTGAACCCAGATCTGATATTGGATCTGCCGTTGTGAACGACGCTCCCCCGAAGTTGATGTCTGCGAAGAAGGTTACGTAGTTCACGCTCAAGTCAGAGGCAGGTGACATCTCCCGCTGCGCGTCGATCGTGCGGCGCAGGCTGGCATCGCGCTCGGCCTGACTATCGAAACAGAGGATCGTGGACCCGAGCGCATTGTGACAGTGATGCTGGGCCACTCTCGATAGCGGTATTTCCTTTCCATGAAAGAACGCGATTTGTCGCGGCGAGTTACTCGCCGCAGCGTTGTTCGCGCTGAATGCAGCAACGAGAATTGAAAGAATCAGGGCGGCGCGGGTATGACGAGTCATGCGCGTACCGTCTCGTCGTCATGAGGCGACCAGTATCCGGATGAACCCGATCCGATAGCATGGGAGAACCCTTGACGGGCAGCACCCGCAAGCCGGGCACAGAGACGAGGGGCGGCGATGAGCCTGGCGGAGCGGACCCTCGGTCCGCGTCATCTCTCGACTGTGATCAGACGCGCGCGGTATTCAGCGCTCAGGGGCCTCGGCACGGTGGCCCTCCTGCTCGTCGTGTCCTATGCCGTTGGCGTGGCGTCAGTTCTCGTGCACCTGCCGGCGCCGTTCTCCGTCAACTCTGAGCGATCAGCCGTCAGCAGCGTCACACCGGGTTCGTACGTGTGGGCCCTCCACGTCCGCGCCGGCGATGCTGTCCAGCCGTGGCCGTCCGACCAGCCGGACGTCGGGTACACGGTGGACCGCGGCGACGGAAGCACCATCAGCATCGGCGAGCGGTACGACATCGCGAGCCTCGACACGCTCGGCATGGCCGCAGGCCTGCTGCTGCTTGCCTTCGTCGTCGTCCGCGTTGGCCTCCCTGGCGCAAGCGTCATCCTGGGCCTGTCGACCGCGGCTGCTCTCGGTCCCCTCGCGCCGGCGCTCGGCTACCCGGTGAACCTTGCGCTCGCTGTGCTGCCACCGCTCACCATTACCGCGTATCTGGCCGTGGCCGTGGTGGATCGGAATCGCCGGACGCTGATCTGGTTCGGGTTGGCCGTGACGGTTGCGGTCTTTGTGATTCTCGTGGTGGCGATGTTGAACGCCGGTTTCGGCTGGCCGTGGGATCTGCTCTACGAGCTGCCGGGACTCGCGGTGCTGCTCATCGCTTTCGCGAGCGTCTGGCCGCATCTCGTCGATCTGGCGCACGGCCCCGGCAGCAGCAACGAACGAACACACTCGTTCATCGACGCGTTGTTTCCTATCGCGCGAGCCTCACGACTGACCGCCTCCGCCGACGAGCGGGGCAGAATTGCGACTGAAATCCACAATGTCGTTCTGCCCTCACTGGGCCAGGCGATTCTCGAAGTCGACGCCCAGGACCCCGCTGGTCGTGAACGCTTGACTGAGGTCGTCAATGAACTGCGGCGTTCGTTGAGCGAACGCCAGACGGCAGTGCTCGATCGCGCAGGGCTCCTGGCAGCCGTGCGTGGCTACGCCGCCTCGCTCCGGGCGCACGTGGACGTCGCCGTCACTGGAACTGAAGACGGGCGATGCCGGCGCGAGGTCGAATTTGCCGCCTACCGGATTGCGCAGCTCGCACTTGTCAATGCTGTCGAACACTCGGGTGGAGACAGTATTCGTATCCAGATAGACGAATCCCGAGGCGAGCTGCGCATGACGGTGTCGGATGATGGGGTCGGGATCGGCGATGAAGCCGAGGAAGAGGCGCTGGCCCGCGGACACCTCGGCCTGGCCGACATGCGCAGGGCCGCCAGCGCTGTCGGAGCCCAGTTGACCATCACAGGCGTTGCCGACGAAGGGACGACGGTCAGCCTCTGGTGTCGGCGATGATCCGGATCCTGCTCGTGGAGGACGAGCGCGTCATACGCCAGGGTCTCGAGGAGCTGCTGTCACGACAGGAAGGGATGTCCGTCGTCGCCGCCGTCGGTGGCGCTCAGGGCGCCCTTGACTCGATCGCGTCCGGGATGTCCGTCGACATCGTCGTCAGCGACGTGATGATCGGCGACCAGCCAGAGGGGCTCGATCTCGCTGGCGCGCTTGGCGCACGCCACCCGTCGCCACCGGTTCTCCTGCTGAGCTCCTTCGGTGAGCCCTGGATGTACAGCGCGGCGCTGCGCGCGGGGGCACTTGGCTATGTCCTCAAGGGAGCCGGCCTGGCGGAGGTTGTTTCAGCGATCCGCAGCGTCGTCGCGGGCACTGCCGTATTTCCCGCTGCTGCCATTCGCGATCCGCTGGGCGAGCGCCAACCGTCGACGCGAGAGCGCGAGGTGATGCGCCTGGTCGCCGACGGCCTGAGCAACGGAGAGATCGGCGGCCGGCTGGGGATCAAGGAAAAGACGGTCGAAAGCCATCTGACCCGTCTGTTCGCACGCTATGGCGTCGGGACGAGGACCGAGCTCGCGCTGCTCGCGTCGCGCCAAGGTTGGATCGGCAAGATGCTGGTCACGACCAACTAGGGCTTCGGCTCGCTGCTCGCGTTGGCGCGTCCCGTCAACGTCCGGTTGACATTTGATGTATACCGATCCCGGAGAGGATCGCTTCGACGAGTACGGGGTCCATCAACACCAACCCTGATTCGGCCGACGGGACGGGACTCGGCGCCAAGGGCACCGACCTCGGGAATGTTCCATGAGCAAGCGTTACGCCCGGGCAAGCGCGCCGGAGGCCGTCTCAAGGTCGCCAGGGTCAGCTTTCCCAGCCGTCGCTCTCGACACGACCCCCATTCCTGACGACACGACCCCCATTCCTGACGACACCCTGCCTGCGGAACTCGTCGCCAAGCTGCAGTTGTTCACGGATTTGAGCTCCGAAACCGTTGAACACATGCCCCTGGGCTTCGTTGCCCTCGATGGAGACCTGCACGTCACCTATGCCAACCCGGTAGCCCTGGGGCTGCTGGATACCGGCATGGCCGACCTCGTGGGTCGACGGCCATGGAACCTGTTCCCGGAGATCGTGGGCACGCGCTACCAGACGGTCAGAGTGTCGGCCCCGGTCGCCATCGAGTATGAGCAGCAGATCGGCCTGCGCGACCAGTGGATCGGTGTCTTCGCCTGCCCGACACAGACGGGCACCGCCGTGTTCCTGCGCGACGTAACCGAGAAGAAGCGCGCCGAGGAGACAGTCAGGCGGCTTGTGGCTCTCCTGCACGGCTCACTCGACGCGGTTCTCGACGCTGTTCTGCTGTGCTCCGCCGTGCGCGTCGACAGTGATGCGATCGTCGATTTCAGGGTCGATTTCGCGAACTCCGTCGCCGGCGAGTTCCTCGGCCACCAGCCCGACGCGTTGATCGGGGCGCTCATGCCCGACTGGGCGCCTTCACTGCGGGGCAAGTCGTTTGTCGAGACATGCCGGGCGGTCGTCGATACGGGCGAGCCGTACGTCGAGGACAGCGTGACGTACGCGATCCCGCATCCCGGGGGCACGGGCAGCGTCGGAACGCTCAGCATCCAGATCCTGCGCTTCAACGATGGGTTCTTCGCCACCTGGCGCGACGTGACCGAGAGCGACAGCATCCGCCGCGAGCGCGAGCTGCTCGCAGGCGTGCTCGAGCAAATGGTGGACGGGGTGGTCATCGTCGATCCGCGGGGCATCGTTACCTACGCGAATCCGGCCTTCCGAGCCGCGAACAACCTGACCACCGACGAAATCGTCGGCCAGCCCGCGGCGACAATCGCTGGAGATCTGTTCGGGCTCGGTGGCTTCGCCCACATCGAAGACGCGGCGCGTGCCGGCCGGCCGTGGCTCCATTCCATAGATCGCGTGGGCGCGGACGGCGCCCGCCAATACGAGATCGGCATGACGCCCGTACGCGATGCGGATGCCAAGGTCGTCAGCTACGTCGTCCTGGCTCGCGACGTCACGGAGCTGCGCGAGGCAGAGAACGAGGTGGCCCGCGATCTCCGCGTGCGAATTGCCCTGGCCGAGAGCGTCCACAGGGTCGCGGCCGACGCGTCGCTCGAGGAGGCCGCCCAGGCAATCTGCGATGAGCTGGTGAAGCTGCCCTTTGTGGGTGCTGCTGCGGTCGAGGCGTTCCTGGGGCCCGTCGACGTGGAGATCATCGCCCGGAGCGCGCCTGCCGATTACCCAGCGTTGTCCAGCCTGCGGCTGCCGCCCGCCCGCGCGCAGGAGGTGCGAGAGCGAGCGGCGCATGGGCCCTGGGCAGAGTACGAGGATGGCGACTCCGCCGCCAACTGGATCGGCCGATCGCCGAGCGGCCTGAAGGCCACCGCGCACGGACCCATCGTCCACGGCAACCACGTAGGCGGCGTCCTGGTCATCGGGACCTTCGACGCAGGGTTCGCGCGCACCATGGTGGAGAAGATGCCGGGCATCGAGCTGTTCAGCGCTGCGTCGACCGCGCTGCTCGCGGATCGACTGCACCTGAGGCGTGAGCAGGCCGAGCTTCGCGTGGCACTCTCGTCGCTGCTCGCAGCGCATGCGTTCCACCCGGTATTCCAGCCGATCGTCGACCTCGTGACGAACGAAGTCGTCGGTTACGAAGCGCTCACCCGCTTCGACTCCGGTCAGCGCCCGGACCTGTGTTTCGCCGACGCATGGTCGGTCGGCCTTGGGCGCGAGCTCGAGCTTGCGACGCTCGAAGCGGCTGTGGCCGCTTCGAGAAGCCTGTCCTCGGGCGCGTGGCTCGACGTCAACATCTCACCCAGCCTTCTGGGCGATGCCGGGCGGCTCGACAAAGTGTTGCGCTCGGCCCGGCGGCCAGTGGTGATCGAGATCACCGAGCACGAGGTGATCGATGACTACGACATGGTGCGCGAGGCGATTCGCAGGCTGGGGAAGGACATTCGCGTCGCCGTCGATGACGCAGGGGCTGGCATAGCCAACTTCGGCCACATCATCGACATGCGCCCGGACTTCGTGAAGCTGGACATTGGTCTTGTTCGGCGGGTGAACGGGCACCTGGGGCGCCAGGCAATGGTCGTCGGCATGCGCCACTTCTCGCGCACCGCCGGCTGTCGGCTGGTTGCCGAGGGCATCGAGACCCGCGAAGAGGCGAACACGCTCAAGGACCTCGGCGTCGAATTCGGACAGGGTTACCTGTTCGCGCGGCCGGTGCCGGTCGACGAGCTTAGCCACGAAGCTCGTCGCGCCAGGAAGAAGTGGAACGGATGGATAGCGGCTCAGTAGGTCGACCTGTCGCTCAACGGCCGTCGGGGTCAGCGGCAGCTGATCCAACGGGCGCCCCTGAAATGCCCCTGGCCACCGACGATTTGGCTGACCGGCGAGCGCGCGCAGCTCTGATCGCCGAGCTGCAGTTGTTCCGCGACATGAGCGCCGAAACAGTCGAGCAGATGCCGCTGGGCTTCCTGGCGCTGGACGCCGAGCTACGGGTCTCGTATGCCAACCCGATAGCCCTGGGCCTCGCCGGCAGGAGCCTGGCTGAGCTCGTCGGTCGACGCCCGTGGGACCTCTTCCCACAGGTGGTGGGGACGCACCACCGGACGGTCAGGGCCACCGCTCCGGTCGCCATCGAATACGAAGCACGGATCGGTCCGGAAGAACGGTGGGTCGGAGTCCTGGCCTGTCCTACGCGGGCCGGGACGGCCGTGTTCATGCGCGACATCACCGAGAAGAAGGGCGCCGAGGAGACGGTCAGGCGCCTCGTGGCACTCCTGCATGGCTCGCTCGACGCAATGCTCGACGCCTTTCTGCTGTGCTTGGCCGTGCGTGACGAAGAAGGCGCGATCGCCGGCTTCAACGTGGACTTCGCAAACAGCGTGGCGGCCAAGTTCCTGGGCCAGGCACCCGACGCGCTGATCGGCACTCCGGTGCCCGACTGGGCACCCGACCTGCTCGGCGTCTCGTTCGTTGATGCGTGCCGCGAGGTGGTCGAGACCGGCGAGCCGTGCATCGCCGACAGCGTGCCCTTCGAGATCCCGCGCCCAGATGGCTCGACCACGAACGGGACGCTCAGCATCCAGGTCCTTCGGTTCAACGACGGCTTCTTCGCCACCTGGCGGGACGTGACCGAGCGCGAGCTGGTCCGCCGCGAGCGCGAGTTCCTGGCGGCAGTGCTGGAGCAGGTGGTCGATGGCGTGGTGATCATTGACCCCGCCGGCGTCGTGACCTACGCCAATCCCGCGTTCCGAAGTGTGGCCGGCCTGGCGGTCGCCGACATCGTCGGTCATCCGGCAGCCGATGTCGCGCGCGAGCTGTTCGGACCGCTCGGCTTCGATCCATTCGAGCAGTCGGCGCTCGAGGCAGAGCCACGCCTCGAAGCAATCGATCGGATCGACGCGGACGGCACTGTCCACCATCTCGAAGCGAGCATGACGCCGGTGCGCGACGGTGATGGAAACGTCTCAAGCTACGTCGTGCTGACCCGCGACGTGACCCAGTTGCGTGCCGCTGTTGACGATCTGGCGCTGGAGGTCGGCACGCGGACGGCGCTGGCCGAGAGCGTCCACCGAATCTCCATCCAGGCGTCGGTCGAGCAGGCAGCCCAGGCAATCTGCGATGACCTGATCAAGCTGCCCTTCGTTGGGGCGGCAGCGGTCGAGGCGTTCCTGGGCCCGGACGACGTGCAGATCATCGCCCGGAGCGCGCCGCCCGAGTTTCCGGCGCTGGCGAGCTCGCACCTGCCACCCGATCGAGCAGCCTTCGTGCGCGAGCGCGCTGCCCAGGGCGCGTGGGCAGAGTTCGAGGAAGCCGACCCAGCCACCTACTGGCTCGGCCCCTCACCAAGCGGGCTGAAGGCCACCGCCCATGGACCGATCACCCACGGCGACTATGTCGCGGGGGTCCTGGTGATCGGGACCTTCGACGAGCGTTTTGCGCCGACCCTCGTTGAGCGGATGCCCGGCATCGTCCTGTTCAGCACCGCTTCGAGCGCGATGCTCGCGGAGCGCCTGCACGAGAGGAGCCGCGAGGAGGACCTGCGCAACAAGCTCTCGGCGGTACTTGCCAGCCGAGCTTTCCATGCAGTCTTCCAGCCGATCGTCGACCTCGATTCGAATGAGATCGTCGGCTACGAGGCGCTCACCCGCTTCGACAGCGGCCAGAGCCCCGACCTGTGTATCGCTGAAGCGTGGAACGTCGGACTGGGGGCGGAGCTCGAGCTCGCCACGCTCAAGGCCGCACTGACGGATGCCAAGGCACTGGCCCCGGGCGTGTGGCTCGATCTCAACGTGTCGCCCCGCCTGCTGGAGAGGGCCGGCAGACTCAAGAGCATGCTGCGTTCGGCTGACCGCCCGATCGTGCTCGAGATCACGGAGCACGATTTGATCGACGACTACGACGTGATGCGCGAGGCGATTCGCAGGCTGGGGAAGGACATCCGCGTCGCCGTCGACGACGCTGGCGCCGGGATAGCCAACTTCGGCCACATCATCGACATGCGCCCCGACTTCGTGAAGCTCGACATGAGCCTCGTCCGACGAGTCAACCGAAACCTCGGGCGCCAGGCAATGGTCGTCGGCATGCGCCACTTCTCGCGCACCGCCGGCTGTCGGCTGGTTGCCGAGGGCATCGAAACCCACGATGAGGCGAACACGCTCAAGGGCCTCGGCGTCGAATTCGGACAGGGCTACCTCTTCGGGCAGGCCATGCCAGTCCGGGATCTGCCGTCCGAGCGGATTGTGGGCGGGCAGACGTCTTTCCGGCGCGTCGACGTGCGTCAGTAAGGCCACGCCTGCAGAGCAGCGCGGGCCAGATGCCGAGCCGCGCGAGAAGGAAGCGGACCAGCCGGGTCGCGGCGACTCAGCGGGTCGCGGTCGACAGCCTCTCGTGATCCCGCGCTATGGCGCGAGTGGTGTGGCCACTCCGGGGATTCGATAGACCCGGCCGTCGTTCGAGGCGATCAGCAGAGCGCCCGTCGTCGGGTCGATCTGGAGCGCCTCGATTGATGGCAAGCGAAAGTCCGTCGCTGAGACACCCGCATCCGTGCTCGTGCCGCCACCCGCTGCGATCGAAAGGTGCCCAGTCGGATCTACGCGCATCACGACCTGGCCCAGGTCGGTGAAGAACACCGGCACGTAGACATTTCCCTGCGCGTCGAGGGCAACCGCAATGAGGCGCGTTGGCGCGACCTGGAGCGCCGTCAGTTTCGGGTCGTACGCCGCGGAACCTGCGCCGCTGCCCAGGGCGGTGGTGATGATGCCCGTGGTCAGATCGACTCGGCGCAGGTGCGAGTCGCCGTAGTCGGCGATGTACAGAACCGTTCCGGCCGGATCAACCGCGACTGCCTGTGGGTTGGACAGCTCGGCGTCCATGGCCGGCCCGCCGTCGCCCGCGAATCCCTGCGTGCCGTTGCCAGCGATGGTGCTGATCTTGCCCGTCTGGGCGTCGACGAAGCGCACTCGCGCGTTCGTCGTGTCGGCGATGTAGAGGTTGCCCGCGGCGTCGCACGCGACGTCATAGGGCTGTGACAGGTACGCGTTCTTGGCCGGCCCGCCGTCGCCGTGGAAGTCCGCGTGGAACTCGTTGCCGACGACAGCCTTGACGCCGCCTTTGCCGTTGGTGGTGACAATGCTGTTGGCGCCCCGATCCGCCACAAATGGCTTACCGTCAGATGTGAGACACATGCCCTGCGGCCCGGTCATGCCAGCGGCCGCGGTATGAATCATGCCGTCGGGCGTGACCGTCAGCAGTGTCGCGGCATTGCTGTCGACGATCCAGATCGTGCCGTCGGCCGCAACGGCCAAACCGGTTGGTCGCTGAATGCGGGCGTCCGTGGCGCTGCCACCCGTGGCCGGATCGATCGTTCCACCGCCGGCGGCAACCTCGATGAGATTCGTGCTCGCCGGAATAGTCGGGCTGGGAGCAAGAGATTCGGTCGGGGTCACCTCGGCGGTAGGGGCTGGTGTCGGGCCAAAGGTCGGGCTGGCAGTCGACACCGGGCTGGCCGCAGCAGTTGGGCTTGGGGCTGCCGTTGGGCTGGCAGCGCTTGTCGCAGTAGCTGGTGGCGCAGTCGTCACGGAGAGCGCTGTTGAGGGCGCCACGGTTTGAGTCGGGCCTGCCTGAGACGCGGCCGTAGCCGTCGCCACTGCGCTTGCCGTAGGAGTCGGAGAGCTGGCGCATGCACTCGCGAGCACGGCGACGAGAACGAAGACACCTGCTCGCAGACCAGTCACCCGCGCCATGTCAGGCGCCGACCACCAGGACGGCCGCGAGCGCTACCGCAGCAGGTACTGCCTGTACAAACAGGATCCGTCTCGAGACCGTCGCAGCGCCGAACACACCGGCAACTATGACGCATGACAGGAAGAAAACCCTGAAGTAGAAGCTGGTCGGTCCGGCGGTGAGGAGACCGACGACGAGTCCGGCGGCCAGGAAACCGTTGTACAGGCCCTGGTTGCTTGCCAGAACGGCGGTCGCCTCGGCCTGCTCCACCGTCATCCCGAACGTTCGCAGACCGAGCGGCCTCCGCCACAGCACCATCTCCAGGATCAGGAACCAAACGTGGAGCAGCGCCACGACCGCCACAAGAATGCTGGCGACGATCGACATCCAGTCGAGTCTAGCCTGCGGCTGCGGCTCATGATCCTTCGTCGACGGCCGACACGTCCGATGGCTGTCTGATGCGCGGGAGCGGTGAGAAGACGAGCAGCAGGATCGACACTGCCATGCCCGCCCAGCCCACGGCAATTCCGCCGCGAACTCCGATGACACCGGCCAGGCCGGCCGCCAACAGCGCGCCGAGCGGGTAGGCGATGCCGTGCGAGAAGAACTCGAGCGTGGCGTTGACGCGGCCCAGGATGCGGTCCGGAATGACACCCTGGATGAGCGAGATCTCGGCGACCTCTTCGATCGTCCCGAGCCCGTCACCGAGCAGCTGCGGGATGAAGACCATCAGCGTCGCGAGCCAGATGGCACCGCCGGCGAGCGGGGTGAGCACGCCGAGCAACGACCCGCCGGCCGCCATCCAGATCAGCGCCGGGCCGATCCCCAGCCGGCTTATCACGCGCTGCGCGAAGAAGGATCCGACCAGCGATCCGACGCCGCCGGCGGAGACGACGATGCCCAGCAGCAGGGGATCGAGATGGAGCTCGTTGATCAGGTAGAGCGTGTACAGCACGCCATAGAACGATCCGGCGACGTGGGCGATGACCGAGCGCAGGGTCAGTGGCACGAGCACCGGATGGCGGCTGACCAGGCGCAGGCCTTCAGCGATCTCGTGGCGGATATGGGTCGTGACGACGCGCGGCGGCCGGGGCGGCTCAGGCGAGCGGATGAGCAGCAGTGAGACCGCCGAGAACACGTACGAGACGGCGTCGACGAGCATCGTGAACGGCGCGCCAATCAGCTGGACGAGCCCGCCGGCTAGGCCCGGGCCGCCTATCTCGGCCAGCGACGAGCTCGCGGCGAGCTTGCTGTTGCCCTCGACAACCCGCTCGACCCCGATCAAAGACGGGACGTAAGCCGGATACGCCGAGTCGAAGAGGACGCCGAGGCAGCCCTCGAGGAAGACCACCACGTAGAGCTGGTCGAGGCTCAGCACGTCGGCGAGAAAGGCCGCCGGGATCGAGAACAGAAGCACCGCGCGGATGGAGTCGGCCGCGATCAGCAGCGGCCGGCGACGAAGGCGGTCGACCCACGCGCCGGCGAAGAGCCCGACGAGAAGCACGGCCAAGCTGCCCGAGACGATGATCAGCGCCATCTCGACCGGGCCGGCGTGAAGCACGAGCAGCGCGACGAGGGGCACCGCCGTGCGCGTCACGACGGAACCGAGCGATGACACGGTCTGTCCGGTCCAGAGCTTCATGAAGTCGGCGTGGTGCCAGAGCGACTGAGTGGTCACGGGCTCGAAGGATATGGATCGGCGACACTGCGCGAATGCACCACGAGGAGGGCAGGCGCTTCTGGTCGGACCTGCGCTCAGCCGTGGACAGCGCGGTCGTGGTCGACGATGGGGCGCTACGGCTTCTCGCCGTCGCGTTGCTTGCCGGCGGCCATGCGCTGGTCGAGGACGTGCCCGGCGTGGGCAAGACGCTGCTCACGCGCGCCTTCGCGCGCTCGCTCGGCCTGACCTTCGGTCGCATCCAGGGCACGCCCGATCTGCTGCCCTCTGACGTCCTCGGCGCCAGCCTGCTCGAGGGCGATCACTTCCGCTTCGTGCCCGGTCCCGTGTTCACCAACGTCCTGCTCGTGGACGAGATCAACCGCGCCACGCCACGGACGCAGTCGGCCCTGCTCGAGGCGATGCAGGAAAGCCAGGTCTCGATCGAGGGCGAGACGCGGCCGCTGCCCGATCCCTTCCTGGTCCTCGCGACGCAGAACCCGATCGAGCTCGAAGGTACCTTCGCGCTGCCCGAGGCGCAGCTCGACCGATTCATCGTCCGCCTGTCGCTGGGTTATCCGAGCGCGACCGACGAGCGACGCATCGCGAGCCGCTACCGGACCGCCGCCGAGCCACTCGACGCCGTCTCGCCGATCGTCGACGGAAAGGCGCTGCTCGCGATGCGCGAGACCGTGCGCACGATCCTGGTCGCGGACGAGGTCGAGGATTACGTCGTGCGCCTCGTGCGTGCCACGCGCGACCGGCGCGAGATCCGCCTGGGCGGCAGCCCACGCGCGACGGTCGCGCTGTATCGGTCGGCGCAGGCCCTGGCCTTCCTCGATGGCCGCAGCTTCGTGCTGCCCGACGACGTCAAGACCATGGCGCCGGCCGTGCTCACCCACCGCGTGCTGCTCGACCTGGACTATTCACTGCGCGGCACGTCGGCCACGGACATCATCACGGCCGTGCTCCGCGCAGTCGACGCGCCGCCAGTCGGCGTGGACGAGGAACAGGCCGCCAAGAGCGCGTCATGATCGGCCTTGGCGCCGGCATCACACTGATCATCATGGGCGCCGTGATCGGCGCCCCGGGGCTGATCGCCGTTGGCGTCATCGTCGACCTGGTCTGGATCCTGCGCTCACTGTGGAGCACGTTCGGGCTGCGCGCCGTGACCTACGAGCGCCGGCTTGGCTCGCACAGGGCGATCAGCGGCGAACAGATCGACCTCGAGATCACCGTCCGCAACCGCAAGCTTCTGCCGGTGCCATGGCTCGAGGTCGAGGATTACGTGAGCGACTCTGCCGCGTTTGCCGGTCGCGAGCTGGAGCCTTCCGACCGGCCCGGGATGGCGTTGCTGCGCACGACCTGGACGCTTGGTTGGTTCCAGCGCGTCACGCGCCGGCTGCACATCGAGGCCGAGCGGCGCGGCGTTTACGAGTTCGACACCTACCGGCTGCGCGTCGCTGACCTGTTTGCATCGGACAGCGTCGACATTGAGCGCTCGGCCAAGCAGCGCTACCTGGTGGTGCCGCGCCACGTCCCGGTTCGCGCGAGCGCGCCACTGAGCGAGCTACCCGGAACGACGCGCGTGCGGCGCGGGCTGTTCGAGGAGCCGGCGCTGTTCTCAGGGGTGCGCCCGTATCAGCCCGGCGACCCGCTCCGCCGCGTCCATTGGAAAGCCACGGCTCGACTGGGCCGAACGGTCAGCCGGCGTTACGACCCGGTCCATGAGCAGGACGTGGTCATCGCCCTCGACGCCCAGACGCTGCCCGGCCAGTTCTGGATGATGCACTACGACGCCGAGCTGGTCGAAAGCCTGTGCGTGACGGCCATGTCGCTGGCGCGCAGCCTGATCTCGGACGGCGTCGCGTGCGGCCTGGCAGTCAACGCCTACGCGAGCCAGTCGAATGCGCGCTGGGTATACCTGGCACCGAGTGCCACCACCGGCCAGATCGAGCGCATCGCGGACCGGCTGGCTGACATCAGCCGCTGGGCCTCGGTGCCATTTGCGCAGGTCCTTCACCAGCTTGGACAACGCATGCCACCGACGACGAGTCTGGTAGCCCTCAGCGCGCGTGACGGCGAGGACTACGCACCGGTGCTGCGCCGGCTGGCCATGTCGGGTCGCCAGGTTCGTGTCGCTTCGATCGGCCGTCACGCCGCGGAGGCGACCGCCCGGGCGCGCGCACTCGGCCTGCCGGCGTCCATATGTCGCCTCGAGCCAGATTGGAGGACGGCGCGTGCGCTCGAGATGGTCGGCTGAGAGCGCGCTAGCGTGGCTCGCGGTCGTGACCATGGAGGCCGCGTGGATCACGCTCGTCTATATCGGCATCCAGTGGCTCGGAATCGGCCTCACGCTCGAGCTGGGCATCGCCCATTTCGCGCTCGCCGTGGCTGTGGGGATGGTCCTGGCACAGACGTTTGCGACGCAGCCCCAGTCGCGCTACGTGGCCATCCTGATCGCTGCCGCGATCTGTGCGGCGGCGATCGCGGCCGTCCTCGCCGGTGCGCCCTGGGATGATCCGGGCGCCGTGATCCGCTTCGCGCTGCCCAATCCAGGCAGCTGGCTGCTCGGACTGGCGGTGTTGCGCGGCGCTGTCCACTCGGATCTCGGCGACACGCTCGCCACTGAACGCGTCTTCAACTTCGGCATTCCCGGACTCATCGCCTTCTGGCTGGCCGTCTGGCTGAGCGGCCTGAGCGACAACTCGATCTTTGGCGCGGCCGCCTTCGCAGCCACGCTCAGCTTTGTTGCGGCCGGACTGCTCGCGCTGGGCCTGGGACGCCTGGCCGACCTCGAGGTGGAGGCCATCGACCGCGGTGCGCGCGGGCGCTGGATTGTCATGCTCGTGGCCATCGTCGGCGCGCTGCTGCTCGTCGGCGTACCGCTCTCGGCAGCGCTTGGGCTGCCCGTCAGCTCCGCGCTGGTCGGCATCCTGGGACCGCTTGTGCCACTGATCGTGCTCATCGGCTATCTCCTCGCCGTGCCCCTGTTTGCCCTGTTCAGCCTGATCACCAGCCTGCTCGGTCCGGCGCGGCCCGCGCCTCAGCCGTCGGTCTTCGTTCCGCCCGTGCCATCGGGTGGCGGGCTGCTGTCCCAGGCACCCGCCGGCTCGCCGCCCGACTTGACCTGGCTCGTCATCGTCTTCGCCATCGTCGGCGCGCTCATCCTGCTGCGCTTCGTCGCCCAAACGCTCCAGCGACCGGCACGGCGCCAACGCGGCCGCGACATCGACGAGGTTCGCTCGTCCGAGCCATTCAGCCTGCCAGAGCTGCCGGCACTGCCCCATCTGCGGCTGCGGCGGACGCGCCGCGCAACGCCGCGCAACGCGTCACAGGCGTACCTCGCGTCGCTTGCCGCCCTGGCGCCAAGCGACGCCGGCCGTGCCCCATCGGAGACGCCACGCGAACACGCGGCGCGCATCCATGGCACGCCGTTCGGGCACGACATGGCGTTCCTCGCCGCCGACTACCAGCTCGTGAGCTTCGTCGATCGCCCGCTCACCCCTGTCGAGGACGGGCGCGCCGTGAATCGGTGGCGTCGCGTGTCAGCCGTTGCAAGGCAGCTGCGGCCGAGTCGCGCAGGGCCCTCGTGAAAGCGCTCATTTCGAAACGAGTCCTACACCTGGCCGCCGTGCGCGTGTAGTGCGATCCGGGCGTCTCGAGGGCCAGAGTCGTGGTCATTGGAGGCACGCAATGGCTAACAGCAGGAAGAACGGCCCCGGTGATCGCGGAGAGCAGGCCACTTAGGCGACGCGGGGGGACGATTCGGTCGGTGGCTGTGCGACTGGTGACCAACCCGCACAACGACGACGAGTTCGCTCGCGTCGCTGAACAGCTGATCGAGCGAGTCGAAACGCCCGAGGAGCTCGAAAGGCTCCTGCGCGAGCGCTATCAGCGCGCGCGCGTCGTGCCCGGCGTGACGGACATAACCGAACGCTGGTATGCCTACCGCGATGGCCGCTGGGTTGAGAGTCAAGAACAGTAAAACCTGGGCGCGCCGGTCAGCGACAATTCGCTGGGTGAGGATTGCTGCAAACCGACGCCGCCCATGACTGGGTCGCCAATGGGCGCCCGGCGCACGGGCGCGAGCGAGCTGATCAAAGAGCTGGGACTGCTCGTGGATGGACCCACGCAGTGGGAGCGGCCAGTGCCGTCGCGGGCGCCGGGCATATTCGTCATCGAGCTGCCCTCCGCCCTCGCCGACGCGCCCATTGACATCGTGGCCGTACGTCGCTGGCTGGAGCGCGTGCCGGCCATGACGCTCGACGGCGAAACTCCTGCGCCGCCGGACATTGCCAAGCGGCTGCACGAGTTCTGGCTGCCCAACGAGCCGATCCTGTACGTGGGCCGCTCCGCCAAGTCCGTCGGCGCGCGTCTGGGCGCGATGTATGCCACTCCACTCGGCGACTCCCGGCCGCACAGTGGCGGCCACTGGCTGCGCACGCTGTCAGTGCTGCCCGAGCTGCGCGTCTGGTGGGCCGAGACCGACGCCCACGAGGAATACGAGGACGCCCTGCTGACGGTCATCGCCGAACGCAATAGCGCGCTCGGCCGTGACCTGGCGTCGGGCAGCCTGCTGCCGTTTGCGAACATGATGACGCCGGACGGCGTATCCAAGGCGCACGGCCTGGGCAGCAGCCTGCGCGCCGCCAGCGAGGCGAGCACCGCCACGGTCCCGAAGCCGAGCCGGAAGCCGGCGAGCGAACGTCAGCCGCGCAGGACACTGCGGCCAAGAGATGCGCCGCTGCGCCCAACTGCCGCACCGACGTACCTGTCGCACGAAGGGCTGGACCAGCTGACCGCGGAGCTCGAGGACCTGCGTACGAGGCAGCGGCCCCAGATCATCGCTCGCGTCGCCGCCGCGCGCGAGCTCGGCGACCTGCGCGAGAACGCCGACTACGAGTACGCGCGCAAGGAGCAATCGTTCATCGAGGGTCGGATCCAGGCGGTGGAACAGATGCTGCGCACCGGCGTGGTCATCGAGCGCGACGAATCGCTCGACGTCATCCATCTGGGCTCGACGGTCGAGGTCGAGACCGATGGCGATCACGCGATCTACGTGATCGTCGGATCAACCGAGGCCAAGCCGGCCTCCGGACGGCTGTCGAACGAGTCACCCGTCGGCCGGGCGCTGCTTGGCGCGCGCGAGGGCGACGAGGTTGTTGTCGAGCTGCCCACGGGCACGACGACCTATCGGGTGATTGCCGTCCACTGACCCGCAGCGAACGCCGGGGGCCTGCTACTCGTCCGGCTGACTCTCGTCGTCACCGAGCACGGTCAGCTGGCGCGGCGTGTCGTGCGCCTGCTCCTGGCCGCGCCGACTCCGCGTACGGGTCGGTTCCGTGCCCATGCGCCGTCGTGTCTCGACATCGACGCTGCTGTCCGACTCGAGAGCGGGGTGCTCGACAAGCGCAATCAGCCGGTTGGCCATGAAACGACCCGCGCGAACGGGCGTGCCCGAGCGCGTGACCTCGGTCACCTCCACTATTCCGCGCGCCGTCGTGATCTCGATCCGGCGCCCCGCCCGCCGGGCAACGATCTCGAACGTCTGCGTGCCCTGGCCCGTGTCTACGACTGCCTCGACCCGATCACCCTTCATGTGACGGATTATGCACGCAAGGA
>CAYYVV010000003.1:19057-68860 GCA_964475245.1 uncultured Anaerolineaceae bacterium
TCTACGACTGCCTCGACCCGATCACCCTTCATGTGACGGATTATGCACGCAAGGACGCGCAGCAGAGCGCTTCGCGCTAGGCGCGGACCTCCTGCCTCATGAACGAGACGTAGGCGACGCCGAAGGCGATCATCGTGCCGGCGATGATGGTCACGAACTGCGGCCAGATGACGAGCATGCTCTGCTCGAGCGACATGAGACCGGGAACCGTGCCCGTCGCCTGGTCGCTCGTCACGAGATCAGGGGTCACCGTCCGCAGCCGCGGGTTGAGCATGATCGACGTCGCTTCGGTGTACAGCTCGTTGGGCGACAGCCGGCTGAGGTTGTCCTGCAGCGTGAGGTTGGCGATCGTGTCGGTACTTTGGGCCGTCGCGTCGGGATCCACGGGGGACACGAAGTTGGCCACGACGCCGACGATCAATCCGAAGAAGACGCTGAGCACGAGCCAGACGCCAAGCGCGAGCATGGCCGACGTGGCGGCCCGGCGCAACGCGACCGAGCAGAGCAGCGCGAACGCCAGCCAGAAGCCGATGTAAGCGACGGTCAGGATGAACCAGACCAGCAGGCGCAGGATGTCCTGTGCTCCGGGCAAGATACCCAGCTGGATCACGCCGAGCGCGGAGACGACGAACATGACCGTCGCCAGGATCAGCGCGATCGCCGACAGTCCGGCAACGAACTTGCCGTTGACCACGTCGTCGCGATAGATGGGCTGCGCCAGCAGCCGCGGCAGGGTTGCCTCGGAGCGTTCGCCGTTGATGGCGTCGAACCCGAAGGCGATGCCGAGCAGCGGCCCAAGGAAGGTGATGAACGAGGTGAAGGGAGGCACGTTGTTGATCGACTGGCCCGGCGCGAACAGGAGCAGGAAGATCGACTCGTTGCCCGACGCGGCGGGAGCCAGGTCCTTGATCGCCCCGGCCGTCGTATACACGGCGGCGGCACCAGCAAGTGCCAGGACGATGGTCAGGATCGCGAAGCGCCAGCTGCCGACGTGGTCGGCGAACTCCTTGGCCGCGATGATTCGCCAACCGGCACGGAAGCGCGGTCCGCTGTCGGTCGCGTCAGCGACGGCCGCCTTCTGAGTCCGTGGCGCGTCGGGGCCCTGCGCGCGCAGGTTCTTGCGCTTGCGGCGGCGCGCCGCCGGTATAGCGTCAGCCTGTCCGGTCATGACATCGCTCCTGCCGTGTCGTTCGCGACGAAGTAACGGCGGTAGATCTCGTCGAGCTCGTCGCCGCGCCGACGCAGGTGGTAGGGCGGGTGGCCAGCTTCGACGAGCGCACGGGCCAGATCGGCGCGTACGTCGCGGTTGGCAGTGACGACGAGCATGTGCTTGTCGCGTGTATCGATATCGACATTGGTCACGCCGGTCACTTTGAGCACGGCCTGGCGGACCTGATCGAGTGGCGGCGCGGCGATGATCTCGATCTGGATCGGCCCCGCGCCAGCCTGGGCGGCCAGCTTGTCGGTCGTGCCACTGGCGACGAGCTTGCCGCTGACGAAGATGCCGACGCGGTCGCACACCTGCTGGACCTGGTGCAGCAGGTGGCTGGCAAGGAGGATCGCGGCGCCTTCGTCGGCCAGCTGGCGCACGAGGGCCAGGACTTCGTCGACACCGGCCGGGTCGATCGCGGTCGTCGGTTCGTCGAGGATGATGATCGACGGTTCCTTGACCAGCACGTCGGCCAGGCCGAGCCGCTGGCGCATGCCGCGCGAGTAGGTGTCGACTTTCTTGTCGCCCGCGTCGGCAATGCCGACCCGTGCGAGCAGGCCGTCGATGCGCGGCTCCGCCACGTCCTTGGGGATGCGGTTGAGGCGCGCCGTGTAGCGCAGGTTCTGGCGCCCGGTCAGGCCCGAATAGAAGCCAACGTTGTCAGGCATGTAGCCGACCTGGCGCTTGACGCCGGTCGGGTTGCGTGCCGGATCGACGTCGAGCACGCGCGCCGTTCCTGCAGTCGGCTCGGACAGTCCGAGCAGCATCAGGATCGTCGTCGTCTTGCCGGCGCCGTTGGGCCCGAGCAGGCCGTAGATCTCACCGTGGTTGACCGCCAGGTCGAGCTTGTCGACCGCCGTGAACTCGCCGTACTTCTTCGTCAGCCCTTTGGCGCGGATCGCGACCCCTGTGCGCGGCGGCGCGGGTTGGACTGACTCAGCGGCGGGTGCCTCAGCGACGGCCATAACGCTGGAAGACAAAGAACAGGCCGATGCCGACGATGACCAGGATGGCGATGCCGATGAGATAGCCGATCGGCGATGTCTCGACGGTTGCGCGGATCTGCGCCGTATCCGTTGCGGAGCTGTCCGCGTTATGTGCGTTGAACGTCATCTGGTAGTCGCCGGCGAGAGCGTTGTTGGCGGGGGTGATGTTGGCCTGGATGGTCCCAGTCGAATTTGCCGGGATGTCGACCGAGGTGGGCGTGAAGGTGACCGTCCAGTCGGCCGGCGGCGTAGACGTGAGTACGACACCGGTCAGGTCCGTCGTGCCTTCGTTCGTGATGACGAAGTTCAATGGGCTGACCTGACCCGCGGTGACGTTGGTGTTCAGGCGCTGGTCCGAAGTGCTCAACGACATCGAGTACGTCCCGGTCAGGTTGACCGTGAGTGCCTGCTCGACGGGCTGAGGTCCACCGACCGCGCGCAACGTGACCGTGTATGGGCCGGCCGCAGCGTCAGTCGGCGCCTGGGCCGAAACGGCGATCGGCGTGCTCGAGCCGGCATCGACGGCGACGTTGGAGGCCTGCGTTTCAGACGCCGGGTTGGCCGTCACCGTCCAGCCGTCAGGCTGGTCGGTCTCGAGGCTGAACGTGATCTGCTGGTTGGTGTCGTTCTCCAGGGTTACGGTGAACTTGAAGTTCGTCGACGTCGGGCCGGTCAGGCTGGCGAAGTTCGTGCTCAGCGTGACGTCGCCCGTCTGGGCGGTCTCGACGCTGACATCGAGGGTCAGGTTGGTCGTCGTGCCGTCCGCGGACTTGCCCTGGATGACGATCTGGTCGTCGGCGGCGGTGGCATCAGCAGGAACGGTGATCTCGGCCGTGAACGACGCGTAGTCGCCGTTCAGTACCGGCTCGGGCGTCGCACTCGCAGATGTCGGGTTGACGAACGGGACCGTATCGACCGCGGCGATCGTGGATCCGCCGCCGGACAAGCGCGTCGTCCAGCCCTGTGGCTGCTGGGTCACGGACAGATCCACACGTGTGGCCGTGTCTGTGTAGATCGTCACCGGGAACTTCACGGTCGTACCCGGATCAGCCACGACCGATGGATATGGCGTGGTCATGGTCAGGGTGGCCGCGAACACGGCGGGGGCGAGGCCGACGAGGAGGAGGAAGGCGGCGAGACTGGCTCGCAAGACACGCATGGACAGGCAGGCTCCCTTAGCTGTTATTCCCTCAAAGCGCCGCGCGTATGGTCACAGGCGCTCGTTGCGCGTTGGCAACTGGGGCGGTGGCATTTTGTTAACGCGATCTCAGCCGATTCACAGCCGCGTCCCGGCGACCGATCGCGTCGATCATCGCTTTCGCGTCGCGATGCTACTCGCTAACTCGACGATCGTCCTGACCGCCGGCCCCTGCGGACCTTTGGGCGAAAACGAGCGATCCGACTCATGCCAGCCGACGCTCGCGATGTCGAGGTGCGCCCACTCGATGTCGGGTCCCACGCCAGCCTCGACGAACACCGCACCGTAGATCGCGCCGCCCTCGCGGCCGGCGCTGTTCTTGATGTCGGCGATGTCGCTCCGGATGTCGTCGCGATACTCGTCGGCCAGCGGCATGGGCCACAGCCGTTCGCCGCTCTGCTCACCGGCGCGACGGACGGCGTCGACGAATCCATCCGGGCGGCCGAAAAGGCCGATGTAGTGCTTGCCGAGCGCCACGGCGATCGCGCCGGTGAGCGTGGCAACGTCGACGATGCACTTCGCGCCCTCACGCTCGGCGTAGGTGACGCCGTCGAGCAGCACGAGCCGGCCCTCAGCGTCGGTGTTGATCACCTCGACCGTCTTGCCGCTCAGGCTGGTGAACACGTCGCCCGGCTTCGTGGCATGGCCGCCGGGCAGGTTTTCCGTACATGGTGCGACCGCGATGACGTTGATCGCCAGGCCCAGCCTGGCGATCGCGCTCGCGGCGGCGAGAACGGCCGCGGCACCCGACATGTCGTACTTCATCAGGTGCATGTCCGCCGCGCCCTTGATCGAGATGCCGCCAGAGTCGAAGGTGATGCCCTTGCCCACCAGGCCCAGGTCATAGCCGTCGCCGTCGCGGCCGTGGTGGCGGAGGACGATGAACTTGGCCGGCTCGTCCGAGCCGCGCGCCACGGACAGGTAGCTGCCCATGCCCATCGACCGGCACTGGTCCTCGTCAAGAACCTCTATCTGCAGGCCCGCGGCGTGGGCCAGGTCCGTGGCCTCGGCGGCGATGTTGGTCGGCGTCATCAGGTTCGCCGGCTCGTTGGCCAGCGTGCGCGCCCAGTTCACGGCCTCGCCGACGGCCGTGCCGCGGCGGATCGCTTCAGCAGCGTCAACCTGCGCATCGCCACACATCAGGAGCACCGTCTCGATCGGCGGCAGAGCGCTGTCGTCGTTTGCAGTCCGGTGCGTATCGGGCCGCCATAGTGCGAAATGGACGCCCTCAACGGCCGCCTGGACAGCTTCTGAAGGCGGCAGCGCCTGCGTGTCAAGCGCGACCCCGACCGACTTGGCGGTAGTTGCCCAGAGCGCCTTGACTCCGGCGCTCGCGATTTGCCATGCGCGCTCGATGTTGAACTCGTCGCGCTTCCCCGCGGCCACGACGACGAGACGCAGTGCTCGTCCGTCGGCCTGGCGCAGGTGTGTCGTGGTCGAGAAGATCTTGCTCGAGCCCTGTTCGCGGGACACCCACTCGGCCATTTCGCGGTCGGCGGCCGTCGCGCCGGAGAAGGCGCCGGCGTCCTTGAAGACCGGAACAATCAAGGCGTCGAGTTGGGTGTCGTCGGGAGTGGCAACGGTCCTGAACTGCAAGTCGAAGGACCTCCTATGACAAGAAGCGGGCAACTCGAAGAGTATTAGAGTCACGGACGGAACGCAGTCCAGCAGCCCGGACGGCGCTCCCCAGAGCTGCACCTACCTGAGCGGAGTCGAAATGCCCCGTCGCATCTATAGCTTCGATCATCCCGACCGGTTCGTCGCCGGCGCCGTCGGCCAGCCCGGCCAGCGGACGTTCTTCCTCCAGGCGACGAAGGGCGGGCAGATCGTGTCGGTTGCCCTCGAGAAAGCCCAGGTCGCGATCCTGGCCGAGCGCCTCGCGACGCTGCTGCTCGCGCTGCGCCAGCGCGGAGTGGACATCGGCGAGGAGAACCTGACCGGGACGGCCGAGCTGGCCCAGCCTGTCGTCGAGGAGTTCCGTGTCGGGACACTGACGCTGGGCTGGAATCCCGACGACGAACAGGTCGTGATCGAGGCGCGCGAGCTGGGCGATGAAGACGAGCTCGAAGAGGAAGAGGAGCCTGACGAGGACGAGAGCGAGGACGAGGACGAGAGCGAGGAGGTCAGCGCGGCCGACGCGCTGCGCGCCGCGATCGCGCACATGGCCGACGAGGACTCCGCGTCAGGCAGCGTCCTCGACGTCGTGCGCGTCCAGCTCGAGCCGAACCAGGCGCTCCAGTTTGCGAGCGGCGCGCTGGCCGTCGTCCAGGCCGGTCGGCCGCCGTGCCCGATGTGCGGCCAGCCGCTGGAGCCCACGGGCCACTTCTGCGCGCGGCGCAACGGGTACCAGAACTGAAACAAGGGTCCCCGGCGTGACCGACGACGTATTCGAAGTCCATGGCGAGCCGCCCGCTGATCGCGAGGCGACGCTCGCGCTGCTCGCCGGCGGCGAGCTCGAGATGGTCGGACGCCTGACCGACGCGACGAACGCAACGTTCGTGTGCCGCGTGACGAGCGGCGCGTCGGAGATGCTCGCGGTCTACAAGCCGCGTCGCGGCGAGCGGCCGCTGGACGACTTCCCGGTCGGCACGCTGGGCAACCGCGAGCGCGCGGCGTACCTGCTGTCGCACGCGAGCGGCTGGGACATCGCGCCGACGACGATCCTGCGCGACGGGCCGCTCGGACCGGGAATGCTCCAGGAATGGATCGATACCGATCCGGACGCGGACGTGCTCGAGATGGTCATGACCAGCGACAGCCGCCTGCGTGTCGTTTGCCTGTTCGACGCGATCGCCAACAACGCCGACCGCAAGGGCACACACCTGCTGCCCGTCGTCTCGGGCCACGTCTACGGCGTTGACCATGGCATCACCTTCAACTGCGACCCGAAGCTGCGCACCGTGCTGTGGGCGTGGCGCGGCACGAAGATCGCGCCGGACGAGCTGGCCGTGCTGCGCCGCCTTCGCGCCGAGCTCGACGGCCAGCTGGGCGCGCAGCTCGCCGAGCTGATCAGCGGGCGCGAGCTGCGCGCGACGGTCAAGCGGGTCGATGCGCTCCTCGAAACGTGCCGCTTCCCGGAGCCAGATCCGTATCGGCCGGCCGTGCCCTGGCCGCCGTTCTGATTGCGGCGCGCCAGCGTGCCTTACGCGGCGGCGTCCTCCGCCTGGCGGCCCAGGATGAAGCCGAACTCGGCACCGCCCTCGGGTCGTGGCGTGGCCCAGATGCGGCCGCCCATCGCCTCGACGAGGCCACGGCAAACGTACAGGCCGATCCCGGCGCCACCGATCATGCCGGCCGTGGTCGGCGAGCGGTAGTAGAGCTCGAACAGGCGCGCCGTCTCGGCCGGATCGAGCCCGGCGCCCTCGTCGAGCACGCGCACGCGGATGCCCTCGGCCGTCTCGTCGACGACGACGCGCACCGTCGAGCCGGCCGAGCTGTACTTGGCCGCGTTGCTGAGCAGGTTGCGCAGCACCTGCTCGACGTACGTGTCATCTCCGCGCGCGGTTGATGCCGCGCGCGTCTCGGCGATGAACCTCACGCTCGGCCAGCGCTCCTGCTCGGAGCGCACGACGCGCTCGACGACGCGCTGCACGACGACCGGGTTGTCGGCTCGCTCGATGCTGCCTCGCTCCGAGCGCGACAGGACGAGCAGGTCCTCGACGAGGCGATAGAGCCGGTCCGTCTCGGCTTCGAGGTCGGCAATGAGCTCGCGTCGAACGTCCGGATCGAGCTCGCGGTCGCGCCGCGCGAGCAGCTTCGCCCCGCCGTAGATCGCCGTGATCGGCGTGCGCAGCTCGTGCGAGATGATGCCATTGAATGCGTCGCGCAGCTCGCTCGCGCGGCGCTCGGTCTGGATCAGGCGGGCCAGATCCTCGCGCGCCTGGGCCGCCTCGTCGAGCGCGCGGCGCCGCTCGGCCGACTCGACCCGCGCCCGGTCGCGCTCGTTGCGCAGGCGATGGGAGAGGTACGAAACGGCGACGCCGCCGACTAGGAACGCGGCCAGCCGAACCTGGTCGCTCGGCGCGGCGAGCTGGACGATGAACAGCGGCGGAAACGCGAGGAGCGTATCGACCAGCGCGGCAACGACGGTGAGCAGGATGCCGCCCAGGAAATCGCGATACCAGGCGGCGAGGGCGACAGCCGGGACATAGAACAGGAAGCCAGCGTTGGCTTCCGTCATGCTGCTGACGAGGAGCTTGATGGCGACCGAGATGGCGACCAGCGCGAGGGTGACCGCGAGCGTCTTCAGCGCCGAGACGAGCTCCAGGCGCACGAAGCTGCCGGTCACGGAATGGCGCTGGTTCGGAACTGCTCGAGCAGCCCGCGCAATGGGATCGAGACCCAGTCCGGTCGATTGTTGAGCTCGTAGTTGAGCTCGTACAGCACCTTCTGGAGCGACAGGAGCTCGAGCGTCGTGCGCAGCTCTTCGTCGCTTGTCGGGACGAAGGCCTGGCCGCGCGCCTCGACGAGGTACGCGTGCAGGAACGAGACCGCCACGTTCAGGTACCAGAAGCCGGCCCACGGCTCGAGCCGCGCCACGTCCTCCGGACGGATCGCTCCGCCCACGCGCGGGTTGAGCAGCGTTCCGTACGCGGCATAGTGGAACGAACGCAGCATGCCGGCGACGTCGGTCAGTGCCGAGCGCTTGAAGCGGCGCTCAGAGAGCGGCCGGCCCGGCTCGCCCTCGAAGTCGATCAGCACGACGTCCTTGCCGGTCCACAGCACCTGGCCGGCGTGGTAGTCGCCATGCGTGCGTATGCGCACCGCGGACGGTCGGACGGAGATGAGCTGGCGCACCTCCCTGGTCACTCGGTCGGACAGCTCGAGCGCCTGCTCCGCCTGCGCCTGGACGTCGGGCGCCAGCAGGCTCATTCGCTGGCGCAACGAAGCGAACGTGCCCGCCGCCTGGTTGCGCATCGTCTGCAGCAGCGAGCGCTGGTACAGGGCCGTGAACGGCTCGGGCGTGAAGGCCGGATCGTCGACACTGGCCAGCGTTCGATGCAGCTCCGCGGTGCGCGTTCCGAGCAGGCGCGCGACGCCCAGGTACGAGCCGATCATCTCGTTGGCCAGCGCCGGCCTTGGCTCGTTGCGCGTGCCGAGCACGTCGCCGAGCGAGGTTCCCAGCGAGCCCAGGACAGCCGCATCCTGACTCGCCGCGCGCTCGTAGAAGTCGCTGACCTGGTCGATCGTGTACTCCCAGACGTCGCCCTCGTTGGGGACGAACTGCTGGAGGATCGCGAGCGCCGCGGGATCGTCGCCCTTGGTTCGATAGGCCATGAAGCCGCCGACCTGCGGCGTGTGCCCGAAGCCAGCCTTGGTCATCGCGCTGCCGACCTCGATGTCCGGGTTGATGCCCGGCTCGATCCGGCGGAACAGCTTGAGGATCAGGCGGTCGCCGTAGGTGACGCTGGTGTTGCTCTGCTCGGCGCGACCGACAGACGCCTCGAGAAGGTCGTGCTTCGAGCCACGCAACTTGCGATATTCACCGGTTGGTGTCGCGGCAACTTCACCGCGACGGCCGGGGAACCGGCGCCGGCTGCCGATCGCGTCGAGCAGCGCGGTCGCGAAGCGGCTGTCATAGATCGCGTCGTAGAGCGAGTAGGGCACCTCGTCGGCGACGGTGCCGGGTGGCGTGACGTACGCGATGAGCGCCTGGGGCGTCTGGGCCACGATGCGATCGACGGCCTCGCCGCGCCCCAGGCAGAGCGGCAGCACGTAGGCCTCAGGCTCGCCGTCGGTGTAATCGACGTCGAGGATGGCCATGCGCGCCTTGTCCTCGTCCGTGCCCGGTCGCTCCATGGGGACGCGGATCACGTCGCGCACGCTGACCGACTTGATGCGCCGCGCCTTGGAACGGAACCAGCGCCGCTCGCGCAGATAGGCCGGCAGTGCGCGCATCAGCTGGGTGCGCGAGCGGCCCGACAGCAGCGCGTCGATGTCCGCTGGACCGTTGATCGTCGGTGCCTGCCCGATCGGCGCGCGTGCTTCGCCACGGCCGGATGGATCGGCCTCCAGCGTGAACCAGATGAAGGCGTGCGGGCCGAGGGTCAGGAACAGTGGCCGATCCTCGACGCGCGGGAACTCGACACGGCCGAACATCTCGACCGGGACCGTGCCCGCGTACGCCGACAGGTCGAGGTTCGCGAACTGGACGAAGCGCGACATGTTGGCCACGACCAGGATCCGTTCGCCCTCGAATTCGCGGACGAACGCGACGATGCGCCGGTTGTCGGGATGGAGGAAGGTCAGCGAGCCGCGGCCGAATGCCGGATGCTCCTTGCGCAGCGCGATGAGCCGCTTCATCCACCACAGCAGCGACTGCGGGTTGGCCTGCTGGGCCTCGACGTTGACCGCCTCGTAGTGGTATTCGGGGTCGGTGATCGGCGGCAGGAACAGGCGCTGCCGATTACCGGCGCTGAAGCCGGCGTTGCGATCACCGCTCCACTGCATGGGCGTGCGCACGCCGTTCCGGTCGCCCAGGTAGACGTTGTCGCCCATGCCGATCTCGTCGCCGTAGTAGATGACGGGCGTGCCGGGCAGTGACATGAGCAGGCCGTTGAGCAGCTCGATGCGCCGCCGGTTGTTGTTGAGCAGCGGTGCCATGCGCCGGCGGATGCCCAGGTTGATGCGCATCTGCGGGTCGTGCGCGTAGACCCGGTACATGTAATCGCGCTCCTCGTCGGTGACCATCTCGAGCGTCAGCTCATCGTGGTTGCGCAGGAAGAGCGCCCACTGCGCGGTGTCGGGAATCTGGGGCGTCTGCTCGAGGATGTCGTAGATCGGGAAGCGGTCCTCCATGCGCAGCGCCATGTACATGCGCGGCATGACCGGGAAGTGGAAGCACATGTGGCACTCGTCGCCGTTGCCGAAGTAGGCGACGGCGTCCTCCGGCCATTGGTTGGCCTCGGCAAGCAGCATGCGATCCGCGTACTTGGCGTCCATGTGCGCGCGCAGCTCGCGCAGGAACTCGTGCGTCTCGGGCAGGTTCTCGCAGTTCGTGCCCTCGCGCTCGAAGAGGTACGGAATCGCGTCAAGGCGCAGGCCGTCGACACCCAGGTCGAGCCAGAAGTCGAAGGCCTTGATGATCTCCGCCCGAACGCGCGGGTTGTCGAAGTTGAGGTCGGGCTGGTGGTGGTAGAAGCGGTGCCAGTAATACGCGTTCGCCACCGGGTCCCAGGTCCAGTTCGAGCGCTCGAAGTCCTTGAAGATGACTCGCGCCTCCTTGTACTTGTCCGGGTCCTCAGTCCAGACGTAGAAGTCGCGGTACGTGCTGCCGGCCGGCGCGCGGCGTGCGCGCTGGAACCAGGGGTGCTGGTCACTTGTGTGGTTGCACACGAGCTCGGTGATCACGCGCAGGCCGCGCGCGTGCGCCTCGCGGATCAGTTGTTTGACGTCTCGGAGCGTGCCGTAATCCGGGTTCACGGCGTCGTAGCGGGCGATGTCGTAGCCGTCGTCCTTGCCCGGCGACGGATAGAAAGGCAGCAGCCAGATGGCCGTGATGCCCAGGTCGGCGAGGTAGTCCAGCTTCTGGGTCAGGCCGGGGAAGTCACCCATGCCGTCGGCGTCACTGTCAAAGAACGCCTTGACGTGCAGCTCGTAGATGACCGCATCCTTGTACCAGAGCGGGTCAGCACCGACCGCCACGGACTCCTCGCGCCGCGCCATCTAGCGACCCACCGCCCAGGACAGGTTCTGCCATTTGTCGGGACTGGCGTCATTAAACGGGCACCCGCCCGAAGTTCCCGTCATTTGTGTCGCCTGGCCGTCCTTATGCCCGGGATCTGACTTCGCGACGGCCGCCGAGGGCCTGCGCCAAGCGTGAAATCGCCGGTCGGACGCCGCGGAAACCCGCCGGAAGTTGCGTAAGGTCGGCACGGCCAACTTTTGACGGGTCATCGCAGCCTGCGCAGCCAGAGGACGTGCGCAGCGCGCACGTCCGGATCGAGCTCGACCCACGCGCGCGGGCCAATCCACGTGTACGTCTGATCGTCGAGCAGGTCGACCGCCTCGTACGGCTCATCGTCGCCGAGACCCAACGCGGCCAGGTCGATCGTGATCACCCCAGAGTGCGTGGCGTGGTAGTCGAAGTTCACGACGGTCAGGATCACATCGCGCTGGTCGTCAGTGTTCTTCGAGTACGCGAGCAGGTTCGGGTTGTCGACGGGATGGAAGAGCAGCCGCTCGTTCGTCTGCAACGCTGGGTGGGCGCGGCGCGCGCCGTTCACGCGCTGGATGAGGCCACGCAGGCGCGCGCCACCGGTCAGGTCCCACGTCCGCTGCTGGTACTTCTCCGAGTTGAGGTACTCCTCCGATCCTGGCTCGCGCGGCGTCGTCTCGCCCAGCTCGTAGACCGGGCCGTAGATGCCGTAGCTCGACGACAGCGTCGCGGCGAGCACGAGCCGTGCCTCGAACGCCTGTGGGCCGCCGGTCTGAAGGTCGGCGTGCAGGATGTCCGGCGTGTTCGGCCAGAAGTTGGGGCGGAAGAAATCGGAGACCGGCGGCCGGGTCAGCTCCTCGAGGTACTCCTGCATCTCGGCCGCGTTATTGCGCCAGGTGAAGTACGTGTAGCTCTGGGAGAAGCCCGCCTTGGCCAGCCGGTACATGACCTTGGGTCGCGTGAACGCCTCGGCCAGGAACAGCACCTGCGGGTGATCGCGCTTGAGGTCGTTCAGGCACCACTCCCAGAAGGCGAATGGTTTCGTGTGCGGGTTGTCGACGCGAAAGATGCTCACGCCGTGGCCGATCCAGAAGCGGAAGACGTCGTTGAGCGCCGCCCACAGGCCGCGCCAGTCGCTGCTCTCGAAGTCGAACGGGTAGATGTCCTGGTATTTCTTGGGCGGGTTCTCGGCGTACTGGACCGTGCCATCGGGTCGCGCTCGGAACCATTCCGGGTGCTCGGTGACCCACGGGTGGTCGGGCGAGGCCTGGAAGGCGATGTCGAGCGCGACCTCGATGCCGCGCTGGCGAGCGGCGTGGACGAGCCGATCGAAACCGCCCAGGTCGCCGAGCTGCGAGTGAACCGCGCTATGGCCACCGACTGAGGCACCGATTGCCCATGGGACGCCCGGATCGGCCGCGGTTCCGCCTTCACTATTGTTCGGTCCCTTGCGGAACTGGCGGCCGATGGGCGAGATGGGCGGCAGATAGAGGACGTCGAAGCCCAGGCCGGCGACGTAGTCGAGGCGGTTGATGACGTCGTCGAAGGTGCCGTGGCGCTTGGGGTCGGGCGAAGCCGAGCGCGGAAACAGCTCGTACCAGGCGCTGAATCGGGCGCGGACCGGATCGACGACCACGGACAAAGGGGAATCGAGGGTCGTCGCGGAGGTCAGATCCGGGATGGCGTCCATGATCTCGGTCAACCCGGGCGCAAGCGCGCTGCTCGCCGTCAGCTGCGTCGCGGCCTGGGTGAGAACGCTCGCGTGATCAGCGTTCGTGGCGCGCGCCGCGGCCGCGGCGACGATCTGGGCGCCGATCTGGAGGTCGACGGTCACGTCCTGACCGGCATCGACGCGCTTGTGCAGGTCGTGCACCCACGTCCGCCAGTGATCGACCCAGGCACTGACGACGAACTCGTAGCGGCCGATCTCGTCGAGCGTGAACGACGCTCGCCAGCGGTCGTTGCTGACCGGCGCCATCTCCTGCTGCTGCCAGGCCGGGCCGTCGCCGACGCGCCACGACAGGCGGGCGCGAACTTCGTCGTGCCCGTCGGCGAACACGTCCGCTTCGACGACGAGCAGGTCACCGACCGACCGTTTGGCCAGGAAACGACCGCCGTCGACCTGCGGAGTGACGTTCTCGATGACGGCACGCCGGCGGCCATCGTCGGGCAGCGGCTGGGCCGGCACCTGAGTAGTCATCGCTTGACCTCGACGAGCAGCTGCCAGGCGTTGCGGATGCCGACCACCACGGCCGCCATCCAGCCCGGCACGAGCCAGTACAGGCCGCCGCCGGTGCCGGCTGCCAGGCTCAAGCCGCCGATGACGACGAAGAGGCCTGGCAGGCTGCTGACCAACGTCGCGCGGATCCGGTTGGCGCGATGCTGCACGGAGGTCGCGTGGTAGCTGCGGTACGACAGGTACAGCGTCGCTCCGAGAAGTCCGGCACCGAGCACAAGCAGCTCCAGGCCAAGCAGCGCGGTCGATTGGCCGGGCACGAGCAGCACCATGGCGCTGAACGACACGCCGCTCAGCACGACGATGCCCTGGAGGGCGAGGTCGGCAACGCCGCCAAGGCTGAGGATCTCGGTCAGGTTGATCGAGATCGACACGAAGATGAAGCCGGCGAAGGAGACCGTGGCAACGACGATGGCCGCGGCAAGGTCGGTCCACGCAGCCGGGTCAGCCTCCATCGCGCGATTCTCGCGGAGCGGTGCGCGTGAGTCCGTGCCTAAAAGACACGGCCCGGCCAGATGCACGCCGAGTCGAGCCCGACAGCCAGGCGCGCGGCCTTGAGCGTGTCGTTTCGGCTCCCGTCTGCGTGCAAACGGCTATGCCTTGCCTTTTATGCACGAATTCGCGCGCACGAAACGGGGTTCACTTCTTGGCGGGCTTCGGCGCCGCCTTGGCGACGATCGGCTTTCCACCGCGCAGACGTGGCGCCGGCTTAGCCGGGCGCGTCGAGGCCCACTTGGGCGGCTCACTGAGCAGGCTGCGCAGCTTGGCGAGCTGGTAGTCGGACTTCTTACCCGCCGCCACCAGATTCGCGGCGTCGGGAAGTGCAAGCCACTTGACGGCTTCCTCGAATCGCTCGCGATTGAACCAGGCCACGCCATCGTGATCGTTGACGCCGATCGCGCGCTGGAACCGGTCGTCGGCCAACAGGCTCGCTGGCGCCTTTGTCCCATTGCCCCGACCGCTCTTGGGGCGCGCCTCGAGATCGAGCATCAGCGCGATCAGGTCGGCGGCCGGCCACACGCGGCCGATGAGCCAGTCGTAGATCCACTTGCCGCGCGCAAGCTCCGGCTTGTGCGCGGCAACGAGCGCCTCGATCGAGCGCGCGATTGCCCGCTCGTCGGCCTGGCTCGTCGTTGCCTCTGTCGTCGTTGCCTCTGTCGTAGGCGGCTGCGCGGCGACCAGCGCGGCTACTTCCGCGAGCGCTGCCGGCTGGTCGCCGCGGCGCAACGCGTCGTGGAGCGGCTGCAGCTCGAGCTCGAGCAGCGCGTCGTCGATCGACGGCACTCCCCTGCCCTCGAGCCACGCAGCGAGGCGGCGGTAGCGGCCGTCGGTGTCGTGCAGGTCGCGCAGCTCCGAGTAGATCTTCGTCTCGTACGCATGGAGGTCCAGGAACAGCCCGCGCTCCGCGATGTCGCGCTGCGCGTACAGGTACTCGAGCCCGCTGCGCGAGTCGCGCATCACCAGCCAGTCATCCGCGCCGCTCGTCAGGCCCAGGCCGTGGGCCAGCGACGAGCCGGTGACGGCCGCGGTGCTGATCCAGCCGGACGCCTCGGCATAGCGGTTGTGGTAGACGACCAGCGAGCGGTGCCCGTCGCGCGAGTTGGAGAAAGCGAATACGTCCTCGTTGACCGAACCGTCCGCCGTGTAGAAGTCGTACAGCGCGAAGTTGTCGACCTCGGCAAACAGCCAACGTTGGTGCAGGAGCGGGAATATCTCCCGCTCGTGGCGGGCCACGAGCTCGGGGTCGGGCGTCTCGTCGTGATAAGCGCGGCGGTACTCCATGCCGTAGCGCTCGGCATAGCCCTCGATCTGGCCGTGCCCGAACATCGGCAGCCCGGGCATCGTCGCCAGTACCGTCGCCACGCCGAAGTACTTGTCACCCTTGCCGAACTGGTCGATCGCGGTCCGCTCGTCGGGGTTGTTCATGAAGTTGACGTAGCGCTTGAGGATCTGCGGGTCGAACTCGAGCGTGTTCTTGATGACCAGGCGGTACTCGGCGTTCTTCTCGTCGCGCATCATGTTCATGAACGCGCTGTTGTAGACGCGGTGCATGCCCAGGGTGCGGACGAAGTAGCCCTCCATCAGCCAGAACGCCTCGGCCAGGAGGAGCGTGTCGGGCGCCTCTGCCGCGACGCGGTCGACGACCTCGCGCCAGAACTCGACGGGCATCGCGCGCTCGAAATCTGCCTTCTTGAGCGCGTATTCGGCGCGCGACGGAATGGCGCCGCCCGAACCCGGCTCCGGGTACCAGAGCCGCTCGATGTGGCGCTTGGCGAGCGTCATCGCGGCGTCGAAACGGATGATCGGGAACTGGCGCGCGACGTGGAGGATGGTCTGGATGACCGCCTCGCGCACCTCCGGCTTGATGTAGTCGAGCTGGGCCGTGTCGTTCCAGGGCATCGAGGTCCCGTCGTTGCCGTGGTAGATGAAGCGCGCGTCACCGCTCCAGTGATCGACGCGCTTGAAGGTCACTGCCGCGTCGGTGTTGTCAAAGTAGTGATCCTCGATATAGATGCCCACGCGCGGATCGGACGACAGGTTCGGGCCGTCGTAGGTGTACGCCGGATACGGAGCATCCGGCCGTGACATGAACCAGTCGGGGTGCTCGACGACCCAGCGCGAATCGACGCCCATGTGGTTGGGGACCATGTCGCTCGCCAGGCGCAGGCCGCGCGACCAGGCACGGTCGCGCAGGTTGCGATAGGCCTCGTCGCCGCCCAGGTCGTCGGCAATGCTGTAGTCCATGAGCGAGTACGCGCTGGCCACGGCCTCCGGGTTGCCGCGCATCTGCTTGATCGTGCGCGACGCCTGGCTGCGCTCCCACAGCCCGATCAGCCACAGGCCGGTGAACCCGGCGTGCGCCAACAGATCGAGCTCCTCGTCCGGGATCTGGTCGAGGCGCCAGATGGGCCGTCCGTAGGCACGCGACAGCTGGTCTAGCCAGACGTAGGTCGACTTGGCGATGAGCACGACCCGCGGCATCCAGTCGAGGTCCCGGCTGAAGCGCTCGACCTCCGCTTCACCGCCGCGCAGGTCCGCGCTGAAGCCATGCAGCGCCGCGCTGTCGGCTGATCCCGAATCGGCCGCTCCACCGTGCGTGGCGTGGAAGCGCATCCAGACCGCGCGCTCCTCCTCGCTGAGCACGTCGAGCGAGATGACGAGGCGATCGCCGAAACGCTCGGCGATGAAGCCCCACTGCTCGCGAATCCAGCGCAGCTGCTCGGTCAGCGATCCGGAGGCCACCATTGCCGGCCGGCGCAGGAGAGTGATCAGGTCGTCGTCGTCGGGCCCGAACCTGGGCTGCGTCCGAAAGTAGCTTTCGAGGCCGCGCACGACCGCCAGGTAGGCACTGCCGTCCTCCAGGTCGCGATCGTCGAACAGCTCGCCGTACGGTGAAAAGGCCGGGTTGCCGTTGGCCAGCCAGAGCATGAGCAGCTCTTCGAGCGCCACCTCGCGATTGCTCATGCCGTCGGTCGTGCCGCCCAGCCAGTCCGCGGCGCTCTGATCCGCGCGGTAAATGGCTGCATTGGGGAAGTCGGTGACGAACGCCTCGAGCGTCTGCTGCACGACCTGCGGAGTGAGGCGCTCGTCGAGCGCGGCCAGCGCGCCGGACATCGCCTGCGGGTTGCGCTGGGCGCGGTACATGCCGACGACGAAGTGCAGGATCTCGTCAACGAGGCCCATCGCGCTCAGGTCGCCGGCACGGATGGCCGCGCCCGGATCGCGCGCCAGGTCGCGTTGCGCGTTCATCTGCTGGGCGAATCGGCGCGCGGCGGCGAAGTCGGCAAAGACGACGTTGCCGGTCAGGCCGAACAGCGTCTCGTCGAACTCGTAGCGCTGCCGGGCCGCGCGCGCGACGTGGAACTCGAATGCGGTCATTGGGCGCGACACCTCATCGATCATGGCAATGCTACCGGTGAGTTGCGATCGGTCCAGCCTCAGCCGCACAGCGGTGCCATCGCGCGACTCTTTCAATGGTCGGCGAGCCGATCCGCCGCGCGCGCCGTGCTACCTTGCGCTGCCAATGGCCCGAACAGGGGGAACTGCCGTGCATCGACTGCTCGCGCTCGCTTCGCTCGTCCTCTTCGCCCTTGCCCTCGCGCCGTCCGCGGCGGCCGCGTCCTTCTCAACGAGCCTGGTCAAGGACGGCTTCACTCAACCGGTCTTCGTGACCAATGCGGGCGACTCGCGGCTGTTCGTCGTCCAGCAGAACGGCCTGATCAAGATCATCGAGCCCGACAACTCGGTCAAGACTTTCCTCGACATCTCGTCCCTCGTCCTCGATGACGGGGAGCAGGGGCTGCTCGGCCTCGCCTTCCACCCGAATTACGCGTCGAACGGCCTGTTCTACGTCTACTACACGCCGAGCGCGGGCGGCGCCGAGATCCTGGCCGAGTTCAAGCGATCGGTGGGCGATCCCGACGCCGCGGACCCCAGCAGCGAACGCATCCTGCTCAACCTGTCCGACCCGTACACCAACCACAACGGCGGCTGGATGGCATTCAAGGGCGGCGACCTGTACCTGTCGCTGGGCGACGGCGGCAGCGGTGGCGATCCGCAGAACCGGGCTCAGAACCTGAACCAGTGGTGGGGCAAGATCCTGCGCATCAATCCGCTCGACCCCGACGGCAACGGACCCAAGACGTACAGCATCCCGTCGAGCAACCCTTTCGTCGGCCGTCCGGGCAAGGACGAGATCTGGTCATACGGTCTGCGCAATCCGTGGCGCTGTTCGTTCGACGACGCCACCGGCGATCTGTGGTGCGGTGATGTCGGCCAGGACGCGTACGAGGAGATCGACCACGTCAAGAGTGGCAAGGCCGTCAACTTCGGCTGGCACAAGCTCGAGGGCACGCACTACTACACGTACGGCAGCCATACTCGTGGCGCCGTGTGCAGCGGCAAGTGCTACAAGAAGCCGATCCTCGACTACGCCCACACTGCCTTCGGCGGCGGCAACTGCGCGGTTACGGGCGGCTACGTGTCGCGCCGGCCGGGCGCGGCAATGAAGGGCGACTACGTCTTCGGCGACTACTGCTCGGGCCTGGTGTGGGTCATCCCGAGCACGTTCAAGGCAGGCTCGACGCTGCCGTCACCGGTGGCGGACACGGACTTCAATATCAGCTCGTTCGGCGAGGGCTCCGACGGCCGGATCTACCTGGTCGACCTCAACGGCGGCATCTACCTGATCGACCAGAGCTGACCCGCGCAGGCAAGTCTGCGAGTGCTACGACGCGTAGTGCTGCCAGAGGTACTGGCGCAGCGTGAGGCCGCTGGCGTGGACCTTCGCCGCGAGGTCGCGGCCGACGTAGCGGTAGTGCCACGGCTCCGAGTAGTAGCAGGTCTTGCCCGTCTTGCCACTCGGATAGCTCAGGATCCAGCCGAACTTCCAGGCGTTGTCTCTCATCCAGTGGCCCGCCGCGGTCCGCGCGAACTTCTGGGATACGTCGCCGGGCGTGGATGCACTGCCGAAGTCGATGGTCACCCCAAGCTGGTGCTCGGAGTGTCCGGGTCGGGCGACGCTGTGCATTGCCGTCTTCTTGCCGTAGCGCTCGACCTCGTGCTCGTACAGGCCGGCCTGAGTTGAGTAGCTCCGGTAGGCCGAGATCACGCGCAGGCCGGCCCCGGCCATGCGCGCGGCACTGGCCATCGCCTTGAGATCGGGGATCACGATGCTGCGCACCTCGCCGCCGCCCTTGAGTCCTGCCCTGGCGGTCGACACGAGCCCGGGCGGCACATAGCTCTTGGGGAGCTCGTAGGTCGTGTCGAGCATGGTCTCGTCCCAATCGCTGTACGCAGCGTTCTTGGCGGGCACGTCCTCGTAGGCGCAGGCGGGTGGCGATGCACTCGCCGCGGCGACCGATGCCGGCGGCGCGATGCCCATGAACGACGCACCGGCAACGAGACACGCAATGAGGTACGGACGAAGACGGCGGAGAATCACGGCAAACCCCGACTAGCAGCAGTGCAGCAGCAGCAATCTATTAACGCACACGGACTTCCGAGGTTTCGGGCGCCAAAACTCACAGCATTTCCTACTGATCCGATCCGGCCGAGCCTGCGTAGGCTGTAACGATGGGATCCAGGCTTGCCTGGGCTGCGACAGGCATTGCCGCGGCGGCTGTGGCCGTCGGCGTCGGTGAGGTCGTTGCCGGCGTGTTCGGGAGCACGTCCGCGATCGCCGCGGTCGGAGCGCTCGTCATCGCCCTCCAGCCGCCGGGCGCCAAGGACTTCATGGTCGGGCTGTTCGGCACCAACGACAAGCTCGCGCTCGAGGTCGGCGTGTTCATCGGCGGCCTGCTCGTCGGCGCGCTGATCGGTCTCGCTGGCGGGCGCGACCGGCGCTTCGCGTACGGCGGCTTTGCCCTGCTCGGCATCGTCGGGCTCGTGCTCATCCTCCAGGATCCGCTCGAAGACGCCTTCGCCGGCGTGATCACCGTCGCCGCGGCCGTTGGCGCAGGCGTGGCCACGTTCCAGTGGCTGGCATCGATGCTCGTTGCGGCCGCAGCGCCAGCGCCCGCACCGGCGGTCCGCGCGGCGCGGCGATCGGCCAGCAATCCGCCACCCGCGCCGCGCATCGGCGTTTCCATCCCGAGGCGCGCATTCCTGGTCATTGCCGCCACCTTTGTGGCTGTCGGTGCCGTGCTGTCCGTGATCGGGCGCTTCCTGGGCAGCCAGACGCCGACGACGAGCGCGGCCCAGATTCCCGTGCCGTCACCGGGTGCGACGGTCGCTCCTCCGCCGTCGGGCGCCAGCTTCGACATTGCCGGCATCACCCCGATCATCACCCCGGACGACGACTTCTACATAATCGACACGCGCCTGAGCACGCCCCGGGTCGACGCAACGACATGGTCCCTGCGTATCCACGGCATGGTCGACAGAGAGGTGACGCTCGACTACCAGCAGCTCATCGCGATGCCGCTGACGGAGCAGTACGTGACCATCCAGTGCGTCTCGAACGAGGTGGGCGGCACGCTCGTCGGTAATGCCAAGTGGACGGGCGTGAACCTCAACTCCGTGCTCGACATGGCGGGCGTCCAGCCGGGCGCGACCCAGCTCGTGGGCACGTCCTTCGACGGCTGGACGAGCGGCTTCCCGACTGCGCACCTTCAGGGCGCCGGCAAGGACGCGATGCTCGTCGTGCAGATGAACGACGCGCCGCTGCCGGCACGCCACGGCTACCCGGCACGGCTGATCGTGCCCGGCCTGTACGGCTACGTCTCGGCCACGAAATGGATAATCGACATCGAGCTCACCACGCTCGAGGCGATCGACGGTTACTGGGTTCGGCTGGGCTGGGCGAAGGAAGGCCCGATCCTGACCCAGTCACGGATCGACGTGCCGCGCTCTGGGCAGAGCGTGCCCGCCGGGGCCGTCGAGTTCGCCGGCGTCGCCTGGGCACCGACGCGCGAAATCTCGAAGGTCGAGGTTGATCTCGACCTGACCGGCAACTGGCAGCCGTGCGAGCTGTCGGTCCCGCTCTCCGACTACACCTGGGTCCAATGGCGGACGACGCTCCAGGTTCCCGCCGGGCAGCACTCCATTCGCGTCCGGGCGACCGATGGCACAGGCGCCGTCCAGGAACAGGGCCCGACCCCGCCCGCCCCGGACGGCGCACGCGGCTGGATGACGGTGGGCTTCAACGCTTCGTAGGAATGCTCCGCGCTATGAACTCTTCGACCTCCGACTGATCCTTTTCGGAGGCGAACGCGCTCTTCGGGATCCAGACGATAGGTACGCGGCCGCGCTTCACGACCAGGACACGTTCGTTTTGAAGCATCGCGGTGATGTCCGCCCATGGGACTCGCCCGCTGCCCGTGAACGTTTCGGCCTTGATCCCCGCGTCGTCGAACACGAACGAGGAGGTCGATCCTATGAGGCTGCGCGCGCTTCGCCTGACGCGCCACCGGTCGAGCCGTTCAGAGTTGGCGAAGAAGATGAACATCAGCCCGATGCCGAAAGTCCAGGCACCCGTGAGACCGTCCTGGAGAGCCAGCGCGACAGTGCCGCCGACGCTCATCACGAGCAGGCCGAGCGCAGTGCCGACCATGTTCAGTCTGCGCTGCATGAGCCTCAGGTAGGCAACGACGTCGTAGACGGTGATCGTGAAGCTCACCCGATACGGCGGCGATGACCCGGCGTCCGTCGTCACAGCCGGCCGGCGCTGATCACGCGCTGCAGGAAGCGCTGCGTCCGCGCCTCACGCGGCGCAGACAGAATTTGAGATGGCGGCCCTTCCTCCAGGATGCGCCCCGCGTCGAGGAAGCAGACACGGTCCGCGACATCGCGTGCGAAACCCATCTCGTGCGTCGCGATGACCATGGTCATGCCCTCGTCGGCGAGCTCGCGGATGACGTCGAGCACCTCCGCCACGAGCTCGGGATCGAGGGCCGATGTGATCTCGTCGAGCAGGAGCAGGTCCGGCTTCATCGCCAGCGCGCGGACGATCGCGGCGCGTTGCTGTTGCCCGCCTGAGAGTCGGTCGGGGAACTCATTGCGCTTGTCGGCCAGCCCGAAGCGGTTGAGGAGCTCCATCGCTCGCGCGTCCGCCTCCGCGGCGGACATCTTCAGCACTTTGCGCGGCGCGAGCGTGACGTTGCGGATGACGCTCATGTGCGGGAACAGGTTGAACGCCTGGAAGACGATGCCGATGCGCCGCCGCACCTGGTCCACGCGCACGTCTCGCGCCGTGATCTCGGTGCCCTCGATCCAGATCCGGCCGGCGTCGATCGGCTCAAGCAGGTTGACGCAGCGCAGCAGAGTCGACTTGCCTGACCCGGATGCGCCGATGAGGCAGACGACCTCGTGCTCGGCCACGGTCAGGTCGATGCCGCGCAGGACCTCGAGATCGTCGAATGACTTGCGCAGTCCTTCGACGCGCAGGGCGGTGACCGACGCGGCCGACGTGCCTGGCTGGCTGGCGGTCATCGGGCGATCGTCGCGAGCTGGCGCTTGCGGTCGCGCCCAACGAGCCAGTCGACGAAGCGCGCGACCGGGATTGTCATGACCAGGAAGACGAGGCCGCACACGAGGTAGGGCGTGAAGTTGAACGAGCCACCGGCGTCGATCCGTGTCTGGCTGAAGACCTCGACGACGCCGATGAACGAGATCAGCGAAGTGTCCTTCTGGAGACCGATGAAATCGTTGAGCAAGGGCGGAATCACGCGCCGAACGGCCTGCGGCAGCACAACGAAGCGCAGCGATTGGAAGCGCGACAACCCGAGCGAGCGTGCGGCCGCCTCCTGCGACGGGTGCACGCCCTCGATGCCCGCGCGAAACACTTCCGCGACGTAAGCCGACCAGACGAGCACGAGTGCGACGAGTCCCCAG
This sequence comes from uncultured Anaerolineaceae bacterium, assembly GCA_964475245.1. Lineage (GTDB taxonomy): Bacteria > Chloroflexota > Limnocylindria > Limnocylindrales > CSP1-4 > JALYGJ01. The sequence continues at coordinate 41,678 of CAYYVV010000003.1, forward strand.
ACGAACGCGTCGTTGGTCACGCCCTTCAGTCCGAGACCCGGCACGCCATAGCCGAGCAGGAATATGACGAGGATGCTCGGCACGCCGCGAAAGACATCGACATAGACGACGGACATCAGGCGAAACGGGAAGAAGACGGGACCCGGCAGGCTGCGCATGACCGCGAGGACGAGCGCAAGAACCAGGATCAACAGCTCGGCGATGAAGAAGAGCTCGAGGTTCAGGGGGAGCACGGCCAGGATGTCCGGCAGCGAGTCGGCGAAGACCGATGGCGAGAAGAAGCTCTGCTGGACGCGTGGCCAGCCAGGCGCGTTGACGATGATGTAGCCGATGACACCGAACACGACCGCCGTGCTGAGCACCGCGGTCAGTACGCCGCTCGGGCGGAGGCGGCCGAGCAGCCGCGAATTGCGGCTGCCCAGCAGCTCCGGAGGGGTCGTGGGCGCGACCCCGCTCATGCGATTGCCGTGCCCGTGATGGTTATTGCAGCAGCGGGATGTCCTGGCCCGAGTTCAGCCACTGGACGAAGAACTGCTGCAGTGTCCCGTTCGCCTTCAATGTCTGGATCGCCCAGTCGACGCATGGCGTGAGCGGGCTGCCCAAGTCGAGCACCGCCCCGACGTGGTCGATCTGGACCGTCGGCGCGAACTGTCCGACGATCGCGGCGCCAGTCAGCTGGACGTCGCGCATGTAGATCGCGCTGCCAAGGTCCGCGACCAGGCCGTCGATCTGTCCGTTCTGCAGGGCAGTGACCGCCGTGTCGTTGTCCGGGTAGACGGCAGGCGCCGTGGTTGGCTGGATGGCGTTCTTGATCAGGTCGTAGCTCGTCGTGTTCGAGGCCGCGCCCAGCTTGTATTGCTTGAGGTCGGCGATCGAGGTGGCCGAAGCGATGGGTGTGCCCTGGAGCACCACCAGCGACTGCTCGGAGTCGAAGTACGGATCGCTGAAGTCGACCGCCGTGGCGCGCTCCGGCGTGATCGAGATCTGCGCCATGTGGAAGTCGAACTTCTTCTCGCCAGGGGCAAACGCCTGCTCGAAGTTCGTGTTCTGCAGCCAATCGACCTGGTCCGGCGTGAAGCCGAGCGTTGTCGCAATCGCATAAGCGGTCGCGCCTTCGTAGCCCATCTGCGAGTACGGATTGCTGAGCTTCCACTTGACGCCACCCGACGGTTGGTTGGGGTATTGCGTCTTCGGATCGCCGCCCCACCACGGCGGGTAGGCCGGGTTGTCAGTGCTGAGCGTGAGCCGGCCGGGGTTCTTGAGGACGAGGCTGGTCATTGCGCAGGCGTCGGGCCGGGGCGGAGCCGTAACGGCCGGCGATCCGGTCGCGACGGCACTGGCGATCGCCGAGGGCACGGCGCTCGCCGTTGCGGGCGGATAGGAAATGGACGCGCTGGCCGCGGCCGTCGGCGTGGCCGGGGCCGGAGTTGCCGCGAGCGCCGTTGGAGTCGCCGCGGCGTGCGTGGCGACCGGTGTCGGCGCAACACTCGGTGCCGTGGTCGCGGCCGGCGCCGCACACGCGACCGCCACGAGACCCAGGGCAAGCAACGACACCAATCTGCTGTGTCTCACGGCGATCCTCCTCTACGTCCGTGGAGGATAGCCAAAACTGTGGATCAGGCGAGCGATGGACCCGATTCTCCGCTGTGGATGGCGGACAGCACCATCGTCACGATGCCCGCGAGGAGCAGGCCACAGAGCGCCCAGGGCACGGCCGTGGCACCGGCAGGGATGGGCGCGGTGATGATCACGCCGATCCCGGTCGCGACCAGGATGAGCCCCCAGCCGGCGACGATCCAGCGCGGCAGGCGCGGGATGAGGGCCCAGGCGATCACCAGCACGAGCTGCAGGCCGCCGGCGAGCCACAGGGCGACGATGTCGACCGAGCGTGGCACGGCGTCGAGGTTTGCGACTCCGGCCAGCGTCGTCAGGAAGCCAACCGTGACGCCCATCACCGCCAGCGCGAACCGGTCGCGGATCATCAGACCTCCTTGAACTGCTCGAACGGTTGGGAGCAATCCGCGCAGTGGTAGATCGCTCGGCACAGAGTCGGGCCGAATGCGTTCTCCAGCGTCGTGTTCCTCGAACCGCAGTATGGGCACTCCCCGACGGGCAGGCTGGGCAGGATTGACAGCATCCGGCCGCTATCCGCGGACGTCGCCGGAGGCGGCGCAAAGCCAGCGGCGCGCAAGGCGTCGCGGCCGGCGGGCGTGATGCGCTCCGTGGTCCACGGCTCGGCGAAGCTGATATCGACACTGACTTCGTCGGCAAAGTCGCGCAGGCGCTGCTCGATGTCGTGGCGCATCACATCGATCGCTGGGCAGCCGATGAACGTAGGCAGCAGCTCCACTCGGATAGCGCCGGCGCGGGTCTCGACGCGGCGAACCACGCCAAGGTCGACCACTGAGATCGTAGGTATCTCTGGGTCGTGTACGTCATGCAGCGCGGCCCACACGGCCGATTCGAGCGGCCGCGGGCTCAGTGCCACGGCTACCACTGGGCACCGTCTTCGAGTCTGGCCACCGACGTGAACTCATTCCACAGCCACACGAAGGACTCGTCGGGCTGCGGGCGATCGCGCCCATCGACAGGTGGCATGCCGGCGGGGATCGGGCGCAGGTTGAGCGCGCACAGTCGGGCGGTGGCGTCCGACCGCCAGCGGTCGGCCAGCTGGGACATTGGTGCTGAAAGCACACCCGCATCGACGAGCACCTGTTCGCCGGAGAGTGGCGCGAACACAGTCAGTGCCGCGGGAGCGAGCCGCTTGAGCGCGGTCAGGACCTTGCCCCGCGGCTTTCCCTGGTGCGTGCCGAGGCGCTCGAGCCACGCATCGAGATGCATCAGGTGGTAACGCTCCTCGCGCCGCACCTTGGCCACGACCTCGGCGAGCGGCGCGAAGCTCGCGTGAGCGAGTGCCGCGAGCCGGATCGCATCGGCCGTGTCGTACAGCCAGCGCCTCGTGATCGTGAACGCCCAGCCCTGGCGCGGCGAGTCGAGCAGCCGCGCGTGGCGGTACTCACTCGGCTGACGATGGAAGGCCAGCTGGTCGGGATCCTCGCCGGTCAATGCGCCGCGCAGCTCGTAGAAGAGCCGGGCATGGCCGATCTCGTCCTGGGCGAGCGACGAGAAGGCGACATCCTCTTCGAGCATCGGCGCGATGCCTGTCCACTCCGAGTCGCGGAAGCCGATGACGAACTCGTCGTCGGCCATCGTCAAGAGCAGCTCCGCGATCGCCGCGCGCAGCTCGGGCTCGAGCGCCGACGCGTCGAAGGCGGGCAGGTCGGGCTCGATCAGCTGGCGAGTCGGGCGTCGGGCCTCCGTCGTCATTCGGCTGCCTCCTCTGCGCGCCGCTTGGCGATCTCGAGCTTGTCGCGCATGACGTAGCCGCCCGGTTTCTTGAAGCTGCGGTCGAGCGGGGGCTGGAGCAGGTCCGGATCGGAAAGGTCGGTGATCTCCGTCCGGGCCACGACCCACAGGCGCACGCTCTCGTTGCGCCGGCTGTAGAACTCGCGCGCATAGTGGATCGCGAGCTCGCGGTCGGGCGCGCGGACGTTGCCGGCATGGCGCATCGGGTCGCCGTCCTTCTCCTGGCGGAATACCTCCCAGACGCCCGGGTCGGCGCCGGCACCAAGTCGGCCGGCCTCATCGCGCCGCCCCTCAGCCGGCCGCTGCTCGTCCGTCATCGCTCGCCGCATCCGATGTGTCGGCTTCCGATTTCAAGTCGGGACACCGCCCGGGAACTGCCGGTTTCCAGGCCCGAAAGGACGTCACTCGAGCCGGGGACCGCGCGGATAAGTTGCCCAGCGCGCATCAGAAGCTCACGTGAAGGCACTGCGGAGGCCGCGATACCGGACGTGCGCAGCATTTCGGGGAGTAGTGCCGATATCAAATCGGAAGCGCTCAGGCGGCCGGGCTTGCCGGCGCCGGTGTCAGGATCGTCGCGCGCACCCAGGCAGTCTGGTCGTGGTTCAGGCGGCGGAACGCGAGCCGTTCCTGTGACTTCGGCCCGTGGCCCGTAACCACGTTGCGCAGCTCCTGCCAGTCGGGCTCCGAATAGCGCCACGCGCCTGTCGCCTCGTCCGCCTTGAGCTCAGCATCCGGCGGGTAAAGGCCGATCTCCCACAGCCGCGGCACATACGTCGAGAGGAACTCCTGGCGCAGCTGCTCGCCGGTCTTCTCCTTGATCCGCCAGTACAGGTCGCGGTCCTTGGCCGGATCCGTGCGCGGGCCGTGCATCTGCATCAGCGGCCCCCACCACCGGTCGAGCGCCTCCTGGGCCATGTCGCGCTGCATCTGCGAGCCGTTCATCATCGTCACGACCACGTCGCGGCCGTGCATGATGTGGACCGACTCCTCCCAGCAGATCTTCTTCATCGTCCGGCTGTACGGCCCGTACGAAGAATCGCGCAGCGCCTGCTGGGCGACTATCGCGGCCGCATCGACGAGCCAGGCGATGATGCCCACGTCGCCCCACGACTTCGTCGGGTAGTGGAAGACGTTGTGGAACTTCGTCTTGCCATCGAGCAGGTCCTGGTACATCTGCTCGCGCGGCTTGCCAAGGTCCTCGGCGACGCGGTACAGCAGCTGGGCGTGGCCGGCTTCGTCCTGGACCTTCGCGGTGAGCGCCAGTTTTCGCTTCAAAGTCGGGGCGCGCATGATCCACTCGCGCTCGGGCAGCACGCCCATGAGCTCCGAATTCGCGTGCATCTCGACGAAGCGCAGCACGCTCTGGCGGTATTCGTCGGGCATCCAATCGCGCGCCTCGACCTTCGAGCCTCCGTGGACGTGCTCGACGAACGCGTCGTAGCGCTCCTCGTGGGTCAGGCTGTCGTCGGCGAAGAGCGGCGTGGGGCGCTCTTCCGGCCGCAGGATCGGAGCGAGTGAGATCGGGTCGGTCATGCGTGGGTCTCCAGTGGGTTGGTCTCGAGTGCGTGCACGAAGAGGTCGGCGTGTTGGTCGGCTACCTCGCCGGCGGTCAGTGGGCCGTCGGGTGAATACCAGGTCGGGATGCCGTTGAGCGCGGACAGGATCGCCATCGACGTCAGGCGCGGGTCCACGTCCCGAAACGCACCCGCGGCCGTTCCCGCCGCGATCACCGCGCGGAAGAGCGCCTCGTACGAGTCGCGCCGGGCCGACATCTCCGCGCGCCGCGCGGCGGACAGGAAGCGCCACTCGTGCAGGAACACCGCCGCGTCCTGCTGGATGCTGGTCACGACCCCGACGTGGGCGCGGATCATGGCGCGCAGGCGGTCGACCGGCGGCGAGCTCGCCTCGGCGGCGATGGGCCCGACCTCCGTGTTGAACCGATCCGCGGCGCGGCACACGATCGACCACAGAACGTCCTCTTTCGACGCCATGTGGGCGTACAGGCTGCCGCCCTGAAGGTTGAGCGCCTGGGCGATGTCGCGCACGCTCGTCGCTGCATAGCCGCGCTCGCGGAACAGCTCCGAGGCCACCTCCTCGATCTGCAGCCGGCGCGGAGTGTCTGTCGTGGCCGTCATCAGGCGACGAAGTCTAACTAACGCTCGTTAGGTTGGTCAACCGGTGTTCTGAAGGCCGGCGGCTACGCCACTGACGGTCAGATGGACGAGGCGGAGCAGCTCCGCGCGCTGCGGATCGTCGTTGGGCAGCGCGCGCAGGCGGCCCAGGAGCAGCACCTGCAACTCTGAGAGCGAGTCGACGTACGGGTTGCGCAGATCGATCGAGCGCTGCAGCACGGGCATGTTGTCGAGGAGCCGCGCGCGACCGGACACCGCGAGGATCTGCTCGACGGATACACGGAACTCGCGCTCGATGCTGTTCCAGATGTCGCGCGCGGCCGTGCCCGTCGCCAGCGACGCGTAGCGTGCCGCGACAGACAGATCGGCCTTGGCAAGGATCATCTCGGCCGTGTCGAGGACCGTGGCGAAAAACGGCCACTCGGCGTAGAGCCTGCGCAGTGCCTCGAGCCCGACCGTGCCGTGACGCGCCCGGAACGCGGCCAGCGCGGAGCCCGTGCCGAACCAGCCGGGCAGATTGACGCGCGCCTGTGACCAGGCGAAGACCCACGGGATCGCGCGCAGCGATTCGAGCCGCGGCTCCTCCCCTGCCGCGCTGCGCGCTGCCGGCCGCGAGCCGATCGCCAGCGCGGACAGCTCGGCGATCGGCGTCGCCTGGCGGAAGAAGTCCTCGAAGCCGGGCGTCTCCCAAACGAGGGCGCGGTAGGCGGAGCGCGCCGAGTCGGCCAGCTCGCTCATCGCGGCGTCGTCCTTCGGCGGCCGCGGCCGTCCGTGCGGCGCCGACGCCGCGAGCGTGGCGTACGTCAGCTGCTCGAGGTGGCGCAGCGCGATCTGCGGGTTGACGTAGCGGTCGGACATGACCTCGCCCTGCTCGGTCAGCTTGAGCCGCCCATCGACCGATCCCTCAGCCTGGGCGAGGACAGCCCGAGTCATCGGCCCGCCGCCACGGCCGATGGCGCCGCCTCGGCCGTGGAACAGCGTGAGCTCGATCTCGTGCCGCCGACAGACGTCCACCAGCGCCTGCTGCGCCTGGTAGAGCATCCACGCCGACGCCAGCGCACCCGACTCCTTGGTCGAATCGGAGTAGCCCAGCATCACCTCCTGGCGGTTTCCGCGCGACGCGACATGAGTTCGGTAAGCCCTGTCCGAGAGCATGTCATCGAGGATCTTCGCGGCCGTGGAAAGTGCGTCGGCAGACTCGAACAGGGGCACGACGTCGAGCGCCGGGATGACGTCGCCGCACGCTCGACGGGCGAGCTCGAGCACCGCCGCGACGTCCGCGGCCGAGTGCGTGAAGCTGATCACGTAGCGGTGGCTCGCCGCCTCGCCGTAGCGCGACTGGATCTCGGCGAGCGCCCGGAACGTCTCGAGCACGTCGCGCGCACTGACACCCGGCGCGACCGTCGTCTTGACCGAGGTCGCGGCGAGCGTCGCGGCGTGGACGGCGCTGTGCTGGCGCACCTCCAGCGACAGACCGTGGAAACCGAACGTCGCCAGCTGCCAGCGCAGATCCTGCAGCTCGCCGTCCACGACGCGCGCCAGGCCAAGGTCCTCGAGCGCTCTCGCGATCTCGTCGAGCTCGAGCGCGAGGTCCGACGCGTGCGCGTAGCCGCGCGGCTCGCCGACGCGAGTGCGACGCAGGCGCTCGGCGATATACGTGAAGCGACGCCTGAACGGCTCCGTTGGGAAGCGGCGCTCCTCCTCTGCCGCGACCTGGGGCAGGTCGCGCACGTCCTTGCGCAGGCGTTGCCCGAGCGCCTCCGTCGCGTCCGTCCGAATCGTGACCGTCGTTGACAGCCGCCGACAAACCGCTTCGTACGCGCGCAGCACATGCTCGAACTGGACCGCCAGGGTCTGCCGTGTCACATCGGACGTGACACGCGGGTTGCCGTCGCGGTCGCCGCCGATCCACGAACCGAACGCCAGGTATGCGGGCACGGCGCTCGACTCGCCACTGCCGAGCGCCGTCGCCAGCGCGCGGTAGACGCGCGGCACGACGACGAACAGCGACTCGTCGAAGAGTGCCATCGCACTGCGCACCTCGTCGAGCGGCGTCGGCGCCGCGATGCGGATCGGCGCGATGTGCCACAGGATCGAGATCTGCTCGCGCAGCCGGCGCCGGATCTCACCGTCCTCGGCAGGCGTAAGGCGCGGATCGTCGAGCGCGTCGAGCAGGCGATAGACGCGGCGCAGCGCAACGAGCAGCGTGCGCCGCCGAGCCTCGGTCGGGTGCGCGGTCAGGACAGGCGCCACCGACAGGCGCTCGACCAGCTGCTCGAGCCACGGCCGCGACAGGCCGCGCCGACCGAGCTCGTCGACGGCAGCTGCGGGCGATTCGTCCACCGACTCCGCGGGCGATCGTCGCTCTCGGAGCCGAAGCTGGCGAACGCGCTGCTTCTCCTCGGCAAGGTTGGTCAGCTGGAAATAGAGGCTGAAGGCGCGGATCAGAACCTCCGCGTCGTGCAGGCTGACGTCGGCGAGGTCGGCCGCCAGCCGTTCCCGGTCGGCGTCCGTGCCGCCGCGGCGGATGCCGATCGTGGCGCGGCGCACCTCCTCGACCATATCGAGCGCGGATTCGCCCTCCTGCTCGACAATGACCTGGCCGAGCAGCGCGCCGAGCAGCTTGACCTCGCGCGCCAGCGGGTCACGCACGCCGAACGTACCGACCCCACGCGGCTCCGCGCGCTGCGCGGCGTTCTGATTGCTGCTCACGCAGCGAAGCGTAGTGGCGAACGTGTCGAAATCTGCCCAGCGCGTTCGTTGTGTTGCTGACGGCGCCAGGATCGCCGAACATCGCCAACCTGAAGGAGGAATGTCATGCGCTACGCATTGCTCATCTATGTCGAGCCGTGGGAGACGACCGCGGAGCAGGACAACCAGGTCATGGAGGCGTACAACGCGTTCGGCCGTGACGCCATGGCGGCCGACGTCATGCGCGGCGGCGAGGCGCTGCACGAGGCAAAGACGGCCACCAGCGTGCGCGTCCGCGACGGCAAGACGCTCGTCACCGACGGCCCATTCGCCGAGACCAAGGAGGAGTTCGGCGGCTTCTACCTGATCGAGGCGCCCAACCTCGACGAGGCGATCAAGTGGGCGGCCAGGATCCCGGGCGCGGCGCGCGGCACTGTCGAGGTTCGTCCGGTCGCCGACATGGCAGCGGCCCCGGACGGGACCAACCAGGCGCCGGCGGGCATAGCCGCTGGCTGATCTCCCGATTCGGCGACAGGGCACCGGGCGCGACGGACCGGTCGCGTTCGATGCCGTCGACCGGATCTTCCGGCAGGAGTCGGGCCGCGTCATTGCCGGTCTGATCCGCGCCGTGGGCGACATCGACCTGGCCGAGGAATCGGTCCAGGACGCGTTCGTCAGCGCGCTCGAGCACTGGCCCAGCGAAGGGCTGCCGCCAAATCCCGGTGCGTGGATCGCGACGACGGCCCGGCGCAAGGCGATCGACCGCCTGCGCCGTGCGCGGAACCTGGCGCGCAAGGTGGAGGCGCTGGCCGCGCTCACGCCCGACTCTGGCGACGGCATCGGAGACGCAACGATGGAAGCCGGCACCGCGATCGAGGACGACCGACTCCGCCTGATCTTCACCTGCTGCCACCCAGCGCTGGCGATCGACGCCCAGGTCGCGCTGACGCTGCGCCTGCTCGGCGGCCTGCGCACGCCCGAGATCGCCCGTGCGTTCCTGCTGCCAGAAGTGACGCTTGCCCAGCGCCTCGTCAGGGCCAAGAAGAAGATCCGCGACGCCGGCATCCCCTATGTCGTGCCGCCACGAGACGAGCTGCCCGCGCGGCTCGAATCTGTGCTGCGCGTCCTGTATCTCGTCTTCAACGAGGGCTATTCGGCGACGAGCGGCGCCACGATCGTGCGCCGCGAGCTGACGGGCGAGGCAATTCGGCTGGCGCGCGTCCTGAACGGGCTGCTGCCCGACGAGCCCGAGGCGCTCGGGTTGCTGGCCCTGCTGCTGTTGCACGATTCGCGGCGCGACGCGCGCCAGTCATCGACCGGCGAGCTGATCCTGCTGGCCGACCAGGACCGTTCGAGCTGGGATCGTGGACGCATCGACGAGGGGCTCGCCGTGCTCGATCGCGCCGCGTTCCTGGGCGTGCCCGGGCCGTACCAGCTCCAGGCCGCCATTGCCGCAGTCCACGCCCAGGCGGCGCGTCCCGAAGACACGGATTGGGCCCACATAGTGCTGCTCTACGACAGGCTGCTGTCGATCAACGACAGCCCGATCGTGGCTCTCAACCGGACCGTGGCGGTGTCGATGGCGCGCGGCCCGGCCGAGGCGCTCGCGATCATCGATGAGCTGCGCGACGGTGGCGGCCTCGACGGCTACTACCTGCTCCACTCGACGCGCGCCGAGCTGCTGCGCCGCCTCGGCCGGCGGGACGAGGCGGCCGTCGAGTACGCGCAGGCCGCCGCCCTGGCCACGAACGACGCGGAGCGGCAGTTCCTCGAGCGTCGGCGCGCCTCGCTCATCGACTGACCCAGATTCGCCCTGTTGACGGGCCGCGCCCAGCGGTTTGACGGCCGATGCGTCGGCGCATAGGCTCAGCCGAACCGGCGATGGTGTCCGCCGAGGCGTACAGCGTCTGAACCGCCCGCCCGGGCTGATGGCCCCTGAATTCGAGCTTCGGAGTCAGGGGCCTTTGTGTACCCCGGAAAGGCGGGCATCAGATGGCAATCGACAACACCTTCCTCATCGCGGCCGTGTGGATTGGACTGGCACTCCTGGCGTCCCTCGTGTCGATCCGGTTGGGCATCAGCGTCGCGTTGATCGAGATCCTCGTCGGCGTGCTGGCCGGCAATTTCGCCGGTCTGCAGAGCAACGATTGGATCGATTTCCTGGCCGCGTTCGGCGCCGTGCTGCTTACCTTTCTGGCAGGTGCCGAGATCGATCCCGGGTCGTTACGACGCCACCTGCGCATCTCCCTGACGATTGGCGTCGCCTCGTTCGCGCTCCCATTCGCCGCCGCGTTCGGCTTTGCCTACCTGATCGCCGGATGGGACCTCCAGGCAGCCGAGATCGCTGGCGTGGCACTTTCCACGACGTCTGTCGCGGTCGTGTATGCGGTCATGATCGAGTCGGGACTATCTGAACAGGAGCTGGGAAAGACGATCCTGGCGGCCTGCTTCGTAACCGATCTGGGCACGGTTGTCGCTCTCGGACTCCTGTTCGCGGACTTCAACACAACTCTGCTCGCATTCATTGCTGTGACCGCAGTTGTGCTCGTTGCGCTGCCACGTGCGATCGGCTGGGTGCTTGGCCGGCTCGCGGGACGCGTGTCGGAACCAGAAGTGAAAATCCTGTTCCTGGTTCTCTTCGGTCTCGGTGGGTTCGCACAACTGGCGGGAAGTGAGGCGGTCCTCCCGGCCTACCTGGTGGGCCTTGCCGTCGCTGGCGCTTTCCTGCGCGATCGGGCCGTCATGCACCGCATCCGAGCAACAGCTTTCAGCCTGCTCACCCCGTTCTACTTCATCAAGGCGGGACTGTTGGTTTCCCTGCCAGCGGTCGTTGCGAGCGTCGGCCTGATCATCGCGCTGCTCGGGGTGAAGGTCGGCGCCAAGGTTGTCGGCGTGTGGCCCGTGGCGCGGGCGTTCCGCATGCCCGTGCGTGAGGCCAATTACACGACTCTCCTGATGTCGACGGGTCTGACGTTCGGGACGATATCGGCGCTCTACGGCTATACCAACGGCTATATCGATCAGGCGGCGTACACCGTGCTGGTCACGGTCGTGATCTTGTCGGCCGTCGTGCCGACTCTCATCGCCACCACGTTTTTCGAACCGCGGGCATTGGGATCGGCCGGGCTGGAGGATTTCGACGCAGCCGAGGAGATCGACGCCGGGCCGCTACGGCGGCCCGTGTCTCCATAGCCAAGGCGTTGCCGGAACGAGCTTGTCCGCTGACCTGCCGATCCTGATCGAGGCAGTCGAAAGCGAGGACAAGATCCGGAGCGTGGTGCTGCTCCTCGACGAGATGGTCGGCGACGGCCTGATCACGCTCGAGAAGGTCGAGCTCGTGGCCTATCGCGCTGAGCGGCCGGAGAGCGCTTCGGGCAGCTGACACGCTTTCAGGCCCAGCCGCCGACCGAGCCACTGCCGATTGGCGGCCACGAGCCGGTAGCTCATGTCGAACACGAGCATCGCACCGGGTAGCCGGGCTACGAACCCGACAACGCGCAGGGCCGGCACGCGCCGCGCGATCTCGACCGCTGCGCTTGCGCCGCTGAACCAGCGACCTGAAGCATCGACCGCGTGGAGCGACTCGGCCAACCTGGCGCGCGACGGCCGGCCCGCGACCTGGCTCGTCGCCAGTGGCTCGAAGCGCAGCAGGCGCCGCCTGTCGAGCCGTTCCAGGCCACGGGCCGTCGCCGTACAGATGCCGCAGTCGCTGTCGTACAGCACGAGCAGTGTTTTGCCAGTCAAACCGGTTACCATCAGGTATTGACTATGAACTCGAACGCAGCGGACGTCAAAGGCACCACCGCGAGCGGCGCCGGCATCGATGACATCGAGGCCATTCGGCGGCGATTCGCCGAGGCGTGGAGCCAGATGGGCGCGTCGTGGGGCATCGCGCCGTCGACCGCGGCCGTGCAGGGCTACCTGCTCGCTCATGGCGGCCCGGTCACGGACGCCGAGCTGCAGCAGGCCCTGGGTCTCAGTCACCGAGCGATCAGGGTCGCCCTGGCAAGCTGCCTCGAGTGGGGCATCGTCCGCCGTGCCGAGGAGCCGCGCCGGAGCGGCAGGCGCGGCCCGGCGGGCCGCGCCTGGATTGCCCTCGATGACCACTGGGAGTGGTTCCGGCGCGTGATCGAGGGCCGCAAGGAGCGTGAAGGCGACCCCGTCATCGCCATCCTCGAGGAGTGCCTGGTCGAGCTCCGACAGGCAGCGCAGGACCCGGCCGCCGAGCGGCTCGAGGGCAGGCTGGAGTCGCTGCTCGTCTTCGTGCGCGAGTTCGACCATGCCCTGTCGGGCGTCCTGCGCGCCGACACCACCGCACTGCGCAACCTTTTCGACGTGCTCGCACAACTCCCGTCGGAAGACCTCGATCGGCTCCTTGGGCTGCTCGCGACCGTTCCGCCCGAGGAGCTCACACGCGCCATGGCCCAGGTCAGCAGGATGTCGCCGGGGTCCGTCCGTCGGCTGCTGACGCTCGCCGGCAGCCCGACCATCGGTCGCCTGCTGCGAAGGTGACAACCCGCCGGAGCGGCGCATCATTCGCGCTTGTCGGGTCGTGGGTGGTTAGGTGGCAAGCCGTTCGCAAAGGGTGCTGGCGGTCAACGCAATGCAGTGCCAGGCGCAGCCGAAAGTCGTCCCAATGCGGGGGTCAGGGGTTAGGCTGCGCCGGGCGTTGGGACGAATGGGTGGACCGTGGAGAGGACTTCCGGCGCCCACCGTCCGCGTCAGTGTCTGGTCACCATAAGGGTGCTGTGAAATGGTTCGTTGGGGAAAGATCGGGGCACTTTCGGCGTCCATCGGGACGCTTCTGCTCATCTGCCTCGGCGCGTCCACGGTGACAGCCGCGGACAAGCAGTGCTCCGTGACGGTCAGCCCGAAGTCGGGCACTGCGGGCCAGACCTTCGCCTTCGATGGCAGCGGCTTTGAGCCGACACAGCTGACGCTCCACAAGAATGATGCCGAGGCAGGAGTGCACGACCTGACTATCACCAGTGACCCGTGGCAGACCAGCGTCGTTTCGCGCCCGGGCGACGAAGGGTCGTGGAGCGCCGAGTTCGACTCGGACACGTGCACGGCCGTCGTGACGTTCAAGGTGACGCTGACGAACACGGACGTCGCCCCGATAACCTCTGGAACACCTGGCAACAGCAACCAGCTGCCGACAAGCCTCGCGTTGGCCGTTGTTGGACTGGGCGTCGGTGGCGGAATCCTTCTGGGTCGCAGGTTTCGCGGCCTGACTGTCGATAATCAACCGCAATGACAACCGAAACGGTGGCTGGAGTGCAAGAGCAAGCAATAGTTCGCCACTACCGCGCAGAGTCGCGCGCCGATGTTGAGCGGGCGTACCGAACCGAGGCGCTCCAGGCGGCACGAGCCGGCTACGTACCGATCGCGCACGCGTGGAGCCAGGGTCCCGACGGATTCCTGCTGGCGGTGACGTACGGCAATGCCGGCGAGCCCGCCGCGCCTGCCCCGGCGGCGACCACGGATACAACGGCTACCCCCACTGCGGCTGAGCCGGTTACGGCAATGCGTGAGCCCATGGCCGCAGCACCTGAAGCCGTCGACGAAGTTGCGCCAACTCCCACCCCGGAACCGGCGGTTGCGGCAGAGCCCGAGCCGGAGCCGGAGCCGGCTATGCCTACACCGCCCCAGCCGCGCTACCAGCCGGTCCAGCGCATCGTTCCCCTGCACCGCATGGGAGCTGAGCCGCCTTCCCCGGTCAGCGCCCCTGTAGACCAGGCACTGTCGGCTCCCGAGATGGAGCCGGTAGCTGCGCACGACGCCAATGGCACGGCCGCGACCGTGGACGCCGACCGTGACACGCAGTTCGTCACGCCCGAGCAGCCGAGCGACTCATTCGCGCCAACGCCCGAGACGGCCCCGGTGTACGTCGCCCCGCCGCCCGAGTCGGATTGGCTGCCGCCCGAACCCGAGCCCGAGTCGCACCTCGAGCGCTACACGCCTCCGCCCGAGATGTACGCGCCTTCGCCCGACATGTACGAGCCAGTGCCGCCCGCTGAGCCCATCATCGAGGAGCCCGCCCCGGAGGAACCAGCCGCGGAGCCAGAGCCTGTGGCCGCGTCGCAGGCCGACGAGGCCGAGTCGGCGCCGAGCTCAGAGTCGGTGCCCGCGCAGCCAGCTCCAGCAGAGCAGCCGGCGACGGCTGCCGAGGCCACGGGACGCTCGGCACGACTGACGATCCAGACCATGGACCTGCACACCGCCGGCGAGCCACTCCGCCTGGTCAGGAGCGGCTTTCCGGACGTGCCGATGCTGCCCGTGCTCGAACGCCGGAAGTGGCTCAAGGACAACGCCGATCACGTCCGGCGCGCGCTCATCTACGAGCCGCGCGGCCATAGGGACATGTACGGCGCGATCCTGCTGCCGCCGTACAACGACTACGCCGATATGACCGTGCTGTTCATGCACAACGAGGGCTACAGCACGATGTGCGGCCACGGCATCATCGCCATCACGACCGGGCTGATCGAGGAGGGCCTCTTCCCCGCGTCCGAGCCGGTGACGACGATCCGTTACGAGGTTCCGGCCGGCATCGTCGCCGCGAACGCCGCGACGACGAAGCTCGACGATGGCACCTGGGCAGTGCGTGGCGTGCGTTTCACGAACGTCCCGTCCTATCTCGCGGCCCAATCGCTGGCGGTCAAGCCCGACGGAGTCGAGCTGCACGGCACTGCCGCTCAGTACGGCGCGCTCGGCGTCGACATCGCCTTCGGTGGCGCGTACTACGGCATCGTCAACGCGGCCGAGCTTGGCCTGCGGGTCGTGCCTGAGCAGGCCGACGAGCTGCGCCGCGCCGGCGCCGCGATCACCGAAGTCCTGCGCCGCGACCACACGCCGGCTCACCCGTCGGATCCCGACCTGAGCTTCGTCTACGGCACGATCATCGTCGATCTCGATCCGCGCACGTCACCAGATGGCCGGGCGCGCGACGCGCACATGCGCAACGTCACGATCTTTGCCGAGGCAGAGCTCGACCGCTCGCCGTGCGGCTCGGGAACGTCGGCGATCCTCGCTCAGCTCCACGCGCGCGGCCGGATCAAGGTCGGCCAGGAGATCATCAACGCCGGCATCACGGGCGAGCACTTCCTTGGCCGCATCGAGGCCGAGACCGCCCTGGGTCCATACCCGGCAGTCAGCACGTCCGTCGCGGGGACCGCGTTCGTGACCGGCTACTCGACGTTCATGGTCGACTCGCGCGACCCGCTCGGGGACGGCTTCCTGCTCGGCTAGACCAAATCGCGACGCCGAGGTCAAGTCCGAGAACGGTTGTGAGTTTGCGCCTCCACGCGCCTGCCACATAGCCGAAGTTCAGCCACGGCGCGCTAAAGCAGTGCTTTGCCGCCCGGCATCGCAGGCGGGCTTGGATCCGACCATCGAGTGAGCGTGAAGCCAGCATCTCGCACGCCTGGCGGAGCGGTCGACGGGTCAGCGCGCGGCCCAATCAGGCCGTGGCTGAACATCGGCAACGATTGGGCCTCGCGGCCGGATAAGCCGGCCGTGGCTGAACATCCGCAACCCGAGCCAGGCGAATGTGCAACCGCCGACGCGAGTGGCGTGTTTAACCTGCGTGTGGATGCAGATGACCCCCGACCCGCTGTGCGACCGGCTGGCCACGGACGTAGACGAGGCATTCCCCGAGCTTGTCGTCGCCAACCAGGATCTGGTCTTCGGCGTCGCGCTGCGCGTCGTGCGTGACGCGCACACGGCCGAGGATGTCGCCCAGGAAGCGTTCGTGCGCGCATACCGTGCGCTCAGGCGCTACCCCGACCAGCAGGTCCGTGAGCTGCGTCTCCGGCCGTGGCTGGCACGCATCGCGCTCAACGCCGCGCGCAACGAGGTTCGCGCCCGGCACAGCCACCTGGACATCGACGAGACCGCTGCCACGGTCGCGGAGCAGAGCGACGGCCCCCTTCGCCTCGCTGAGCGCAACGACGAGCAGCGCATGTGGAGGCGGCTGCTGGCTCAGCTGCCAGACCGCTATCGGCTGGCCGTCGCCCTCAGGTACATCGACGACCTTTCCTACCCGGAGCTGGCCGAGACGCTCGGGCGGCCGCTGGGCACCGTCAAATCGGACGTACATCGCGGCACGGCGCTCTTGCGGGCGGCATATGACGCGGAGCAACGCGCGCAAGGCGGCGCGCAGGAGGCAGCCTCATGAAGACTTCAGCAACCGCTTCTCACGATCAGGACGACCGACTCGTCGCGGGTGGCCTGGCCATGCTTCGCCAGCCTGCGCCGGTCGGCTTGGCTGACGCGGTCCTCGAGCGCGTCGGGCTCGCGGGTGACGAGTACGTCAAGGTCGACGGGCCGATCAGCCCGCTATTCGTGGCCTACGGCAAGCGCGGCATCTCGTTCGTCGAGCGTGCCGATCGCGTCGACGCGGGCGACTTCGAGGAGGCGTTCCGGGCGACGTTCGGCCGGTCAGTTCGGCGCGTCGAGCGCGCTCCGCAGCTTATCCAGCGGATCATTGACGCCCGTATCTGGGGTGGCACAGGCACGAAGCCGAAGATGAGCTTCGAGCTCGACCAGCTGCCCGACTTCGAGCGCCAGGTACTGCTCAAGGTGCTCGAGATCCCGCGCGGTGAGGTCCGGCCGTATGCCTGGGTCGCGGCCGAGCTCGGCCGGCCGCTGGCGGTACGGGCCGTTGGCAACGCCGTCGCGCGCAACCCGATCCCGTTCGTCATCCCGTGCCACCGCGTGGTCCGCTCCGACGGCCGGATCGGCAATTACGGCGCCGGGGGCCCGACCGCCAAGCGCGCCGTGCTCGCGTCAGAGGGCGTCAATGTCGAAGAGCTCGAGCGACTCCCCAACCACGGCGTGCGCTTTATCGGCTCCGATACGACGCACATCTTCTGCTACCCCTCGTGCCGCAACGCGCGACGGGTCACCGCCGCGCACAGGGTCCCGCTTCGCTCATCCGACGATGCCCGCGGCGCCGGCTATCGCGCGTGCAAGGTGTGCCGGCCCGTCGACCCGCCCTTCCGCGCCGCGGTCGCCTAGCCTGTGCGCGGCTTCTCGGCGCGGGCGAAGACGACGGGCGCGTGCCAGCGGAAGTCGTGCGGCCTGAGCCGCGCCAGCCGATCGCGCGCGTTGCGCTCCAGCTCGGCACGCTGTGCATCGTCCAGTAGGTCAAGCAGGGAGCGCTCGTCGTAGTCGAGCTTGTACTCGAGGTACGAGTCGGCGGTCCAGTCATACTCGAGCACTTCCTCGCGTGCGGATGCCTTGACGAAGTCCGCCTTGCGCAGCTCGCTCGCCGCCGTCCGGCCCGAGTGGACATCGCCCGCGTGCGGTTCGTCGGGTCCGTCGGGCTCGTCGATGTCGAGGTCGAAGACCGCCTCGTCGAACTCCTCGGCGGGCAGGAACGGGCCACGCGCGTCGCGGTCGAGCCAGGTCAGGTAGGCGACCATGCCGCTCGGCGCCAGGACGCGGTGCGCCTCGCGCAGCGCCGCGATACGGTCGGGCACGAGCTGCAGGACGAAGGTCGAGATGACGAGGTCGACTGACGAGTCGGGCAACGACAGCGCCTCCGCCGGCGAGTTGAGGAAGCGGACCCGGCCGGCCGCCTCGTAGCCGCCCTCGGCCAGGCGCGAGCGCGCCAGCTCGGCCATCGCCGGTGCCGCGTCAGTGGCTGTGAACTCGGCCGCCGGCCAGCGCTCCAACGCAGCGCGCAGCAGCGTGCCCGTGCCCACGCCGACCTCCAGGATGCGCACCCGGCCGTCGCGCCGCTCGACGAAATGGACGAAGTCGTCGACATAGTCGAGCAACCGGCGGGCGGTCGACTGGAGCACCGGCGCCCAGTAGCGCTCGTAGTCGGCGGCGTCTCGGTCGTAGCGCTGGACGATCGCATTCATCGGCAGTGACCTGCGTTCATAGGGACGGCCGATCATAGCGAGCGACGGCTGCTAACCTCGGCCGCGTGAGCGCGCCAGTGCCGGCGGCCCAGCCCCGTCGCTCCTCGAGCCGCCCGTGGTGGATGCTCCTTGGCATCGTCGCGGGCCTGCTCGCGATCGTCGCCCTGATCGTCGCCGGGTTCACGGTCCTGGCGCCTCCGCCGACGGCGACGACGGCCGCCGCGCTCGGCCTTCAGCCACAGTCGCAGCTCGACCGGCGCTGGGGCACGTACCTCGCCGAGCGCGAGTGGGGCACGCCGCGCGAGGCGGTCGGCAACAACGGCTGGGGCCTCTCGTGGCGCGGCGCGATCACCACGGACTACAAGTACGGCGACGACGGGATCGCCGGCTGGACGGACAGCGACAACCAGTTCGACATGGGCTGGGCCTTCTGGGATGGCACGCAGGACTACGTTACGGAGCGTTTCAACGGCCTGTCCAATCCGGCCGGTCCGGCGGGCGAGCAGATCACCGACGACCGCGAGTATCACGAGAACGGACCGACCCACGCCTACGACCGGCTGACCTACCAGTACCCGCAGCAGACGAAGTGGTTCTCGATCGACCTCGAGTCCGCGCGCTACGACTCTTCGAGCATGACCTTCGTGGCGACGGTGACCAACACGACATCCGACACGCGCAACCTCGACGTCGTCTTCAAGGCCTGGATGGGCGACGGTGGCGAGGTCACGCCGCTGACCGATGGCCTGCTGATGCGCGGCAACGCCTCATACGTCGCCGTGGTCGGCCAGCCACCCAGCGAATGGCAGATCAGCCCCGACAAGGGTGCGCTCGACACCAATCTGCGCGGCACGGGCCTCGACGGCGACCAGGGTGGCACGATCGGCGCGCTGGCGTACAAGCTCGAGATCCCGGCCGGCGCTCAGGGCGTGATCCGCATCGGGGCGGCCGAGGCGAGCTTCGACGCTTCGACGTCCGAGGACACGGCCAAGGCACAGGCGCCGCAGACCGCGACGGACCGGCTCGCCCAGAGCGACTCGATCATCGGCGCGCGGCGAACGGAGGCCGACACACAGTTCACCAACCAGGTCTCGCAACACCAGGCGCTGTATGACCAGGCGCTCATGAGCATGATGTGGAACGAGACCTATTACCGCTGGGACGGCACGTCCGGCGTCAACCCGGCGTACGCCGGCCAGGTCGACGCACACGACCTGTTGATCCTGCCCGACAAATGGGAATCCCCGTGGCCCGTGTCGTGGGATTCCGCGTTCGAGTCGGTGACAGCGGCGCTGATCGATCCCAAGATCGCCGAGAACCAGCTCCTGTTCATGCTCTCGAACCGCTGGGAGCAGAGCGACGGGCACATTCCGTGCAGCGAGTGGGCCATGGACCAGGAATGTCCACCGATTTTCGCGTGGGCGGTGTGGCGCGTGTACGAGCAGACCCACGACCTCGACTTCCTGCAGGCTGCCTATCCGGGCCTCCAGCAGAACTACGACTACTGGTGGTCGCACAACATGATCGGTGGCTCGCTCTTCACGGGCGGCTCGATGGGCATGGACAACCTGCCGCGCGGCGCGGCGGGCACGGCACAGTCCGACGCCAGCGCGTGGATGGCGTTCTTCGCCCGCGACATGGCCCGCATCGCCTCCGAGCTGCACGATCCCAATGGCTCGGAGCGCTACTGGGTCGATCGCGGCACGATCCAGGAGGCAATCAATGACCACCTGTGGGACGAGGCGACCGGTTTCTACTACGACCTCAACCCGGACGGCTCGTTCGTGCTCCAGAAGTCGTACACGGGCCTGATCCCGCTGATTGCCGGGGTCGTGCCACCGGAGCGCCTGCCACGCGTGCTCGCCACGCTCCACGACGAGAACGACTTCCTGGGCGTGGGCGGTATCCGCTCGCTGTCAGCCGAGAGCGGCCTGTACCTGCCCGGTACGGCCGGGCAGGGCGTCAACTCGAACTGGCGCGGGCCGGTTTGGGTGCCGATCAACTACCTGCTCGTCGAGGAGCTCAACGATGTCGACCCGAGTCTGGCCGAGGACGTCCGTGATCGGGTCGTGACCAACGTGGAGACCGACTTCATGCAGACCGGGCGGCTGCACGAGTTCTTCGACGGCGACACGGGCAAGGGCCTGGGCGCCGACGAGCAGGCCGGCTGGACAGCACTCGTCGCCAACCTGATCCACGAAGGCTGGCCGGTCACACCCGCCCAGTAAGCCGGTAGATGGCGCCGGAGAGGTCGACGACGTACAGCTCGCCGGCCTCGTCCTGGCCGAAGCTCGAGATGCTGAAAGGGACCTGACCGACCTGGTCGGCGGTGACGGGCCGGCCGGCAAGCGCGTCGTCAGCGTTGAACGCAAAGAGCCGGCCCGAGCAGTAGTCGCCGAAAACGTAACTGCCAAAGAGGCTCGGGTAGGCCGAACCGCGATAGACATAGCCGCCGGTCACGGCACACCCGAGCGTGTGTGGATACTCGACCGCCGGCAGCGTGAACCCGGTCTGGTCGCACGTCGCGGCGCCGTAGCAATGGAGCCCTTCCATGACGCTCCAGCCGTAGTTGTGGCCACCGGAGCCGGGCTGCTCGACGTCAATCTCTTCGTACTCGTCCTGGCCCACGTCGCCGATGAACAGAGCGCCCGTCTTTCGGTCGAATGAGAAGCGCCAGGGATTGCGCACGCCGTAGTCCCAGATCTCCGGCTTGGCCGGGCCGCCCGCGGCCTGTCCCGAGGCAAACGGATTGCCCGTCGGGATCGCGTATGGCGAGCCGGAGTCGACGTCGATGCGCAGGATCTTGGCCAGCAGCGTGTCGAGCTTCTGTCCGTTGTGTTGCGGATCGCCTTCAGAGCCGCCGTCGCCCAGGCCGATGTACAGGTCACCGTCGGCACCAAAGGCAAGCATGCCGCCGTTGTGATTCGCAAACGGCTGGTCGACGGTCAGCAGGATCTGCTCAGCCGACGGATCGACCTTCCCATCTGCGCCGCGTGTGAGCCGCGAGACGACAGTGTTGCCGGCGAGGTTGGTGTAATCGACGTAGAAGCGGCCATTCGACGCGAAGGCGGGATCGAACGCGAGACCGAGCAGGCCGCGTTCGCCGCCCGACGAGATGCGGTCAGTCAGATCGAGGAACGTCTGCCCGCCCTGGGTGCTGCCGGATGTGACGAGAGCGATGCGACCGACCTGCTCGACCGCGTACAGCGCGCCGCTGCCGTCGCCGGCGTTGGTCACGAAGGTCAGGCTGGAGAAGCCCGTCGCAAACGGTTCGACCGAAAGCTGAAGCGGCGCGCCTGCGGAACGGATGGCCTGCGGTGGCGGTGACCCGGTGACCGTCGCGACGTTTGTCGGCTGCAGCGTCGGAGCCTGTGATGGCGTCAGCGGCGGGCTGGTGGGCGTCTGGCTCGGCGGCGTCGGGGTCGGGGTCGGGCTGGCGCAGCTGAGCGCGAGCGCGGCGACGGTCAGGGTGACGAGCGCCCGAGCGCTGTGCCTCATCGCCCCTTGCTGTCGGTCGGCCACATCAGGGCCGAGTCGCGCACGCTCCAGTCGCCGCGCAGCACGTCGGCGCAGAACGTGCGCAGGTTGTCCGCCTCGCGCTCCATGACCGCGGCGAATCCGTCCTCGTCGACGCCATTCAGCTCCGACTCGACGACCCAGCGATCCATAGCGCCGCGGGCGGCAAGAATCTCGTTCGCCGTCAGCCAGTTCTCGTAATCCGGATCGAGGTCGCCGACGGCCGCCCGCGGCGCCAGCTCGCAGCCGAAGAGGCCGTTCTCGATCTCCCAGATGAGCAGCACGGCCGTGCCCGGTCCGTCGTAGCGGATGTCGTATGCCTCCTGATTGCCGGTTACGACCGGCTCGGCGAAGCGGAACTCGTCGATCAGGAAGCTGAAATGTGGCGTCGTCGCGGCCGCGAAGTCGGCGGCTGAAGCAAAGAATGGACGGAGCGGTCCGCCGCCCGGCTGGTCGGTCACGACGGGCTCGCCGTGTCGAGGGCGAGCATGTCGATGTACTTGATCGCCACGTCCTTGCCGCCCTCGACGATGTAGTAGACCCGCGTCGGCGTGGCACCAACCATGTGCTCACGCAGGTGCGGCGCGGGCAGTCCGCCGTTCGATAGGTCGAGCGTGCCGACGGTGAAGTCGATCACCTGGCCGTCATTCGTGCGCAGGGTGAACGTGTCGACTGTCGCGGAGTCGGGACCGGTCGCGGCAATGACCAGGCCAGTGGCGGTCAGTGGCGTGGGCGACGGACCGGGCTCGCCGGCGCAGGCGCCGGCGAGCGCCGACACGACCAGCGCGGCCACGATCAGGAGTAGAGAGCGAATGGCGCCTCCGGGTCGATACCCAGCTCCTCGATCTGTCGCCTGGCATCGTGCGCGTCGATCCGGCCACAGCGCGCCAGCTCGGCGAGGGTCGTGGCCGCGATGTGCTCGGCGTCGATCTCGAAGAAGCGGCGCAGCGCCTCGCGCGTGTCGCTCCGGCCGAAGCCGTCGGTGCCCAGTGTCCGCCACCAGCCACCGGGGACCCAGCGGCTGATCATGTCGGGCCAGGCCGTGATGAAGTCGCTGGCTGCGATGATCGGGCCCTGCTCAGCCGGCTCGCGCAGCAGCTCCGTGACGCGCGGCGTGCGCGGTGTGCCGTCGGGATGGTTCCGGTTCCAGTGATCCGCGTCGAGCGCCTCGTTGCGCAGCAGCTGATATGACAGCGCGCTCCACACCTCGGCCGCCACGCCGCGCTCTGCGAGCAGCTGTTGCGCGCGGAGCGCCTGCTGCATGATCGAGCCACCGGCCAGCAGCGTCGCGCGCAGCGGAGCGTGTCCGTCGCCGCCGACGCCGTCGGGAGCAGGCTTGAAGCGGTAGAGCCCACCCGCGATGTCGTCGTCGGTGACCCACTCCGGCCGCGCCGGCATCGCGTAGTTCTCGTTGTACAGCGTCAGGTAGTAGAAGACGTCCTGCGGGCTCGCGCCGTACATGCGCTCGATGCCCTCGCGCACGATCGTCGCCGTCTCGTAGGCAAAGGCGGGGTCATAGACACGGATGTTGGGGATGACCGAGGCGACGACGAGCGACTGGCCGTCCTCGTGCTGCAGCCCTTCACCGTTGAGCGTCGTCCGCCCGGCCGTGGCACCCAGCAGGAAGCCCCGACCGCGCGCGTCGCCGAAGGCCCAGAACTCGTCGCCGGTGCGCTGGAAGCCGAACATCGAATAGAAGATGTAGAACGGGATCATCGGCTCGGCGTGGATCGCGTAGCTGATGCCCGCGGCCTGGAACGATGCCGACGAGCCGGCCTCGGTGATGCCCTCCTCGAGCACCTGGCCGTCCGTGGCCTCTCGATACGAGAGGACGAGGGCGGAGTCGACCGGGTCGTACAGCTGGCCCAGCGCCGAGTAGATGCCCACTTCCTTGAAGAGCGGGTCCATGCCGAAAGTGCGCGCCTCGTCGGGGATGATCGGCACGATCCGGTCGCCCAGCGCCTTGTCGCGCAGCAGATTGCGCAGGAGCTTGGCGAAGGCCATCGTCGTCGACGCTTCCTGGGTGCCAGAGCCGGCCATGAACTCGCCGTAGACAGGATCTCCCGGCAGCTCGAGCATCTTGGTCACGACCACGCGGCGCGGCATGTGGCCGCCCAGCGCAGTGCGCCGCTCGTTGAGGTACTGGATCTCCGGCGCGTCGGGGCCCGGGTGGTAGTACGGCGCGTCCTTGAGCTTGGCGTCCGAGATGGGCAGCTCGAGCCGGTCGCGGAAGACCTTCAGCTCCTGCTCGGTCATCTTCTTGGCCTGGTGGGTGATGTTGCGGCCCTCGACGCCTGTGCCCAGCGTCCAGCCTTTCACCGTCTTGGCCAGGATCGCCGTCGGCCGGCCGGCGGTCCTGGTCGCGGCGTCGTATGCCGCGTAGACCTTCGTGTAGTCGTGCCCGCCGCGGCGCAGGTGGGCGATGTCGTCGTCGGACAGGTGCGCGACGAGGTCCTTGAGGCGCTGATCGGGACCGAAGAAATGCTCGCGGATGTACGCGCCCGACTCGACGCTGTACTTCTGGTACTCGCCATCGAGCGTGTCGTTCATCTTGTCGACGAGCACGCCGTCGACATCGTGCGCGAGGAGCTCGTCGTACTCGCGGCCCCAGATGACCTTGATCACGTTCCAGCCAGCGCCGCGGAAGACTGATTCAAGCTCCTGGATGATCTTGCCGTTGCCACGCACCGGGCCGTCGAGGCGCTGCAGGTTGCAGTTGACGACGAAGGTCAGGTTGTCGAGCCCTTCGCGCGCGGCGATCGAAAGCGCGCCCATCGCCTCCGGCTCATCGGTCTCGCCGTCGCCCAGGAAGGCCCACACGCGATTGTTCGAGGTGTCCTTGATGCCGCGGTGCGCGAGATAGCGATTGAAGCGCGCCTGGTAGATCGCGGCGATCGGGCCGAGGCCCATCGAGACGGTCGGGAACTCCCAGAACTCGGGCATCAACCGCGGATGTGGGTACGACGAGAGGCCGCGGCCGTGCTGGACCTCCTGGCGGAAGTGATCGAGGTGATCTTCAGTCAGGCGGCCCTCGAGAAAGGCACGGGCGTACATGCCCGGCGCGGCATGGCCCTGGAAAAAGACCTGGTCGCCCCGGCCATCGGCATCCTTGCCGTGGAAGAAGTGGTTGAAGCCGACTTCGTACAGGGTGGCGGCGCTGGCATAGGTCGCGAGGTGGCCACCGATTCCGGGCGCCCGATTGTTCGCGCGCAGGACCATCGCGACCGCGTTCCAGCGGATCATGCGCCGGATTCGGTGCTCCATCTCCTCGTCGCCCGGGAAGACTGGTTCCTGCTCAGGCGAGATGGTGTTGATGTAACGCGTCGCGGTCAGCGGCGGCAGGCCCAGGTTCTGCTGGCGCGCGCGCTTGAGGACGCGGTAGAGGATGAACTGTGCCCGCGCGCGTCCCTCGTTCTCGATGACCGAGTCGAGCGAGCCTATCCAGTCCGCGGTCTCATCTGCGTCACGATCCGGCAGCTGACGCTTGAAGTCGCCGAAGTGGTCATACATCTTCGGCCCAGTTTACGGGCAACAGCCCGCGTGAGCGTTCGCCGCGAGGTGCGCCGTCCGCCAGCGGCCGCGCGAGGCTTATCCTCCTTCCGTGGCTGAGAGGGGTCGGGCAGGTCTGGGCATCGATTTCGGCGGAACCGGAATCAAGGCGGCGGTGGTCGACATGGCGACGGGCGAGCTGCTCAGCCGCCGGCACAGGCTCGATACGCCGCGGCCGTCGACGCCGGAGGCAGTCGCCAAGACCATCGTCGACCTCGTCGGCCAGAGCCTGACGGAATGTCCGATTCCGGACGATGCGCCCGCAGGCATGGGCCTCCCCGGCGTGATCAAGAGCGGCGTGGTCATGACCGCGGCGAACATCGACAAAGCGTGGGTCGGCAGCTCAGCCGACGAGATCGTGGGTCAGGCCATCGGCCGCCGGGTATACGCGATCAACGATGCCGACGCGGCCGGGCTGGCCGAGGTCCGGCTGGGTGCCGGCCGCGACGCACGCGGCACTGTGCTGATGCTGACCGTCGGCACGGGCATCGGCAGCGGCCTGTTCGTCGACGGCAGGCTCGTGCCCGACACGGAGCTGGGCCACATCGAGCTACATGGCCGCGACGCCGAGCTGCGCCTGTCGGGCGTGGCGCGTGAACGGCGCCGCATGCGCTGGAAGACGTGGGCAACCGAATTCAACGACTACATCGCCCACCTCGAGGCCTACCTGTGGCCTGACCTGATCATCCTCGGTGGTGGCGTGTCCAAGGTCATGGATCGCTACCGAGAGTTCCTCAAGAGCCGGGCGCCGATTGTGCCCGCGCAGTACCGCAACACGTCGGGCATCATCGGCGCGGCGCTCAATGCCGCCGATCTCCAGGCCCGTGATGCACTGCGGGCCAGCGAACCGGCGCAGGCGCCCGAAGCAGCGCCGGCCAGCGAACCGGCGCAGGCCAACGAACCGGCACAGGTCAGCTAGCCGTTGCAGGTCCATCTGCTCGACGCGACCTACGAGCTGTTCCGGTCGCACTTTGCGCCACGGCCGCCGGTGCTTGATCCTGCCGGCGACAACGTGTCGGCGACCGTCGGCATCATCGAATCGACGCTCTATCTCCTGCGCGAGGAAGGCGTCACGCATCTTGGCTGTGCCGCGGATCACGTGATCGAGTCGTGGCGCAACGAGCGCTACGCGGGCTACAAGACGAGCTTCGGCGTGGCCCGCGAGCTGCTCGACCAATTCACGCTCGCCGAGGACGCGCTGCGCGCCCTGGGCATCGTCGTCTGGCCGCTCGTCGAATGGGAAGCCGACGACGGCCTGGGTACCGCCGCGGCGCGTTATGCCGACGCGCCGGGCGTCGAGCGCGTGGTGATCATGACGCCCGACAAGGACATGGGCCAATGCGTGCGCGAGGACGGCAGGGTCGTCCAGTACGACCGACGCCAGCGCAAGCTCCTTGATGCGGACGCTGTGCGCGCGAAGTTCGGCGTTTCGCCCGAGTCGATCCCCGACTTCCTGGCCCTGGTCGGCGACTCCGCCGACGGATACCCCGGCATCCCCGGCTGGGGCAAGGTCTCGGCCGGGGCTGTTCTGACGCGCTACGTCCATCTCGAGCAGATCCCGGAGCGCGTGGCGCATTGGGACCTGGCGGTCCGCGGCGGCGCCGCGCTCGCGACATCGCTGCGCGAGCACCGAGACGAGGCGTTCCTCTTCCGCGAGCTCGCGACGCTCGTGCTTGACGTGCCGTTGGTGTCAGAGTCGGTCGACGACCTGCGCTGGCGCGGTGCGCACCGGGCCGAGTTCACGGCCATCGCAGAGCGCTTGGGCCAACCTCAGCTCGTCGGCCGCGTCCACCGCTGGGCCAGCTAAGAACGATCATCGGGCAGCGTCCGCCCCACCCAGGGCTGATGCCCATTGCGGTTGGCAATTCACTGGCCTGACTCATGACCCGGCATGCGCATCAGCTTTGCTGGCGATGGGCGATCTGGCCGACTCGACTAGAGGGACTTGAAGGGCGCCAGCAGGAAGCGTAGGGCGCCTGGCAGGCGCCACGACCAGGCCGTTTCGTGATGGCCGCCGATGTCGTCCTCGATGTACTGAAGGTCGTTGCCTTCCTGCC
>CAYYVV010000003.1:68960-88841 GCA_964475245.1 uncultured Anaerolineaceae bacterium
TCGTGATGGCCGCCGATGTCGTCCTCGATGTACTGAAGGTCGTTGCCTTCCTGCCAGCCAGATCCGACCAGCGTGTCGCGCAACAGGCGCGAGTCATCGACCATGCCGCCCCACTCCCTGCCGCCCATGTCGAGGTGAATCCGTCCGGGCGGCAGCTTGCCCTCCTCGATCATGCGCACGATCGAGTAGTCGGCCCAGCGCACTGAGGGGCTCATCACGCCGGCGAAGCCGAATGCGCGCGGTTCGAACATGAGCGCGTAAAGGCTGATCAGGCCACCCATCGACGAGCCGATGATGCCCGTCGCCTCGCGCTCCGTGCTCGCCGGAAACGAGCGATCGATGAGCGGCATCACCGAGCCGACCAGCCACTCGAGGTAGATCTCGCCACGGCCGCCGACCTCGCCACTGCCGGCGCTGAACGGGTTCGGCGCGCGCCACGGGCTGTACTCGTCGAGGCGCGCCGATGAGTTGGGCACGGCCACCGCGATCGCCTCGATGCCCTCCCCCGCGAGCATCTCGAGCGTCTCGTCGGCGTGCCACTCCCCGGCGTTGGCGGTGCGGTCGTCGAAGATGTTCTG
The DNA here is from genome assembly GCA_964475245.1 of uncultured Anaerolineaceae bacterium. GTDB lineage: Bacteria > Chloroflexota > Limnocylindria > Limnocylindrales > CSP1-4 > JALYGJ01. The sequence continues at coordinate 69,539 of CAYYVV010000003.1, forward strand.
GCCGTCATTGAAGTAGATCGTCGGGTAGCGCCGGCCGTCGGTCCAGCCCGGTCCCTCTGGCCCCAGCGACGGCGGCAGGTAAACGACGATCTCCGCCGTCCGGCCCAGTCCCGCGCTGTGCAGCTCCGGCCAGACGAGGACGTTGCCCGTCACCGTGTTGTCGTGGCCGTGGATCTCGGCGTACGGCCGCCAGCTGATCACTTGAGCATCTCGAACAGCGTCTGGTGGTGCTGCGGCGCGGCGCCCAGCAACGATATCGAGCGGGTGGCATGGGCGATGTCGAACCACGGCCCGCCATCGAGCGCGGTCAGCTGGGCGCCGCCCTCAACGGCCAGCAGGCCAGCGGCACAGATGTCCCAGACCGACAGGCCGCCGGCCTGGACCATGGCGTCGAAACGGCCGTTGGCCAGGTACGCGAGCGCGAGCGCGGCGCTGCCCATGTTGCGCCAGACGCGGATGGCGCGGCGCACATTGCGGTCGCGGATGGCCCAGCCGCGGCCTGGCAGCGACAGCGACACGACGCAATCCGAGAGCTTGGCCTTGCCCGGATGGTGAATCGGAATGCCGTCCAGGCGCGCGCCCATGCCCGCCTGTGCCGTGAACATCTCGTCGCGCGTCGGGTCGTAGACGACACCGATTGCCGGCCTGCCACCGACCGCCAGCCCGACGCTTACGCAGAAGACCGGGATGCCGTTGGCGTAGTTCACGGTGCCATCGAGCGGATCGATGATCCATACCCGCTCATCGAGCGGATCGCCGGCCACGACGTCCGTCCGGCCCGATTCCTCGGCCAGGATCGAATCGCGCGGGAAGGCGTCGTGAATTGCGCTGATGATCAGCTGCTCGGAGAGCGTGTCCACCTCGGTCACGACGTCGTGCTCGGCCTTGTGGACGATGCGCTCGAGGCGCTCGTAGCGCTCCATCTGCAGCCGGCCGGCGCGGCGCGCGGCCTCCGTCGCGATTGCCAGCTCGGCGTCCAGCCGGGCCGCGCGCAACGGCCGCGCGAACGTCACGATCTGGGCCATGAGCCGATTGTAGGATGGCGCCTCTCATGAGCAACAAAACCTGGACGCTCATCGCCGCGGTGCTCGGCTCGAGCATCGTCTTCCTCGATTCCGCGGTCCTGACCGTCGCACTGCCCGCGATCGGCCGCGAGCCACGGCTGTTCCTGGACGTTCTCGAGGCGCAGAACTACATCCAGTACGGCTACCTGCTGACGCTCAGCGCGCTGCTCATCCTGGCAGGCGCGCTGTCCGACTACTTCGGCCGGCGGCGAATGTTCATCCTTGGCCTGATCGGCTTCGGCGGCGCCTCGTTGCTGTGCGCGCTGGCGCCCAACCTGGAGCTGCTGATCCTGTTCCGGCTCATCCAGGGCGCCGCCGGGGCGTTGCTCGTGCCGGGCTCGCTGGCCATTCTGACCAACAATTTTGATGGGGAGGAGCAGGGTCGCGCCTTTGGCATCTGGGCCGCGGCGTCCGCCCTGGCGCCGATCGTCGGGCCGTTCGTCGGCGGCATCCTCGTCGACAACTTCACCTGGCGCCTGATCTTCCTGCTCAACCTGCCATTTACCGTCGTCGCGATCTGGGCCGCGTTGCGCTACGTCAAGGAGAGCCGCGACGAGCGTTCTGTTGGCCAGTTCGACTGGCTGGGTGCGCTGCTCGTCGCGGTCGCGGTGGGTGGCCTGAGCTTCGGCGCCATCTACGGCCAGCAGCGGCAGTGGCAGGATCCGCTGGCCTTCGTCGCGCTCGCGGTCGGCGGCATCACCACCATCGCCCTGCCTTTCTACTTCGCTCGAGTCAAACATCCCCTCGTCCCGCTGGCCATGTTCCGCTCACGCAACTTCACGGTCACGAACATCTCGACACTGCTCATCTACGGCGCGTTGTACGTGACCTTCTTCTTCCTGCCGCTGTTCACCCAGGGGACGTTGGGCTACACGGCATCCGCGGTCGGACTGGGCAGCATCCCAGGCTCGCTCTTCCTGATCGTGCTCTCAACGCGCTGGGGCAGGCTCGCCTCGCGCTACGGGCCGCGCTTGTTCATGACCGTCGGGCCGCTGCTGATGGCCGCCAGCCTGCTGTGGATCGCCCGAATTCCGGCCGCCAGCCCGCCCTGGCAGCTCAGCCTGACCGACTCCTCGACGTGGCTGCCGTCTTCGGGCTACCTGTTCGACATCCTCCCCTACCAGCTTCTCTTCGGCCTCGGCGTGTCGATCATGGTTGCGCCACTGACGACGGCGCTGATGCGCTCCGTCCCGGGCCGTCAGGCGGGCCTCGCTTCGGCGATCAACAACGCGATCTCGCGTGTCGGGCCGCAGCTCGCCGGTGCGCTCATCTTCATCGTCGTGACCGCGTCGTTCTACGCGACGCTCGGCTCGCTCGTGCCCGGCCTCGACACGAGTTCGGCCGACGTGCGCGCGAACATTCCGCCAATCAACCAGCCCGCGCCGTCCGTTCCGGCCGAGCAGGTCGCCGCCGCGCGCACGGCATCAACCGACGCGTTCCATCTTGCGATGCTGACCGCCGCAGCGCTACTCGCCGCGGGCGCCGTCACCAACGCCCTGTTCATCAGCAACCGCCAGGCTCTGGCCGGGCCGAGCGGCGAAGACGCAAGCCCTGGGCCCGCGGAGCCGCAGCCGGCGGCTTAGAGCCTGTGCAAGAAACGCGCCGGGCGACCGCCCAATGATCGAAGGCACGCACAAGCAGCCGAGGCTGGTGTTGCTGTGCGGCCTGCCCGCATCGGGCAAGACCACGCTCGCGCGCGAGCTTGCCGAAAAATACGGCGCTGTTCGACTCAACGGCGATGAGTGGAAGCTGGCGTTGGGCATTGATCCGTTCGATGACGATGCGCGAGTCCGGCTCGAAACACAGTTGTTGGCGCTGACGCAGCGCCTTCTGGCCCTGGGAACCTCGGTCATCCTCGAATGGGGTTTCTGGGCTCGGGTCGAGCGGGACGATCTGCGCGAGATGGCGCGGTCGCTCGGGGCCGCCGTCGAGCTCCGTTTCCTCGACGTGCCCTATGACGAACTTGTGCGGCGGGTTGTGGAGCGGACGGCCAAGGGCGGCATCCCGATCACCGCGAGCCACATGGAGGGCTATCGAGGCGTCTTCCAGCCCCCGACAGACGAGGAGTTGAGCCTCTTCGACCCGCCGCTGGAGGCCGCCGTCTCCTGATTCGACGGGCTAAGTACAGCTCACGATCAGGTTTGCCGGAGAGAGCGGCGGTTGGTCGGGCGCGGGTGGGATGGTTTGCGTGAACGTCTGGCTCGCGCCCACGGCGATCGGCTCGGTGAAGAAGGTGTAGTCGCGGTAGTCCTGCGTGCCGCTGTTCGAGATTCGGCAGCTCGCGCCAGAGGCTCGGGAGCCGGAGTTCTGGACGGTGATGGCGACGTCGAGGCCGCCGTCTGAGCGCGCGCTGTACCCGGCGATCGACGAGTGGAATGGCCCGATGCCCGTCGAGCCGAAGCGGAACAGCAGCAGCAACAGGCCGAAACCGATGAGCACGCCGATGACGATCGTGCCGTGCACCTGCGTCGTCGACGGCGACTTGATGTGGCCCGGATTGTCGTTTTCGCACAGTGACACGCCGAGCGGAGTCGGCCGTCCGCACTTGAGGCAGACATCATGCTCCGCGTCGGGATCAACGGGGAGTGCCGGAACCGTGACCGGCGTGGAGCGCCTGAACATGCCGCGTTCAGCCTACCCGAGTCAGCCGAGACCGGCGCGAGCGGCAGCCTCGAGAAGTGCCGGCAGGTGCGCCGGCTTGACCCAGTTGATGATCAGCTCGTCCGCGCCTCGATCCTGCCACTCCTGCGCGAACGCGGCCAGGTCGGCGATGAGCGGCTGGCTCTCCAGCGGCAAATCCTTGTCGAGCGACACGGCGATCAAGTGCGCGACCTGCGCGCGCGAGCGTCCGTGCGCGGCGAGCTCCTCGAGGTGGACCGGCAGCAGGTGCTCGTAGTCGGGACCGTTCGTCGTCCAGCCGTCGCCGACGCGCGCCGCCAGCCTGGCCCCGGCCGGTTTCTCGCCACCAACGATGACGCGAGGCGCGGGCTGCGGTACGGGATACGACCAGGCATCGTGGAGCTCGAAGTGGCGGCCCGAGAAATCGACCGGGCCGCCCGTCCACAGCAGGCGCATGACGGCAACGGCCTCCTCGAGGATCTCGACCCGCACGGGCGGAGGCGGAAACGGGATGCCGTAGGCGAGCGCCTCTGCTTCGTTGCCGCCGACGCCGATGCCAAGCTCGACTCTGGCGTTGCTCTGCTCGGAGAGAGTTGCGAGCATGCGGGCGAGGATCTGTGGCTGGCGGTTCAGGACGTTGTCGATGAAGCTGCCGACTCTGAGGCGGTAGGTGATCGCCGCGGCCGCGGTCAGCGTCGTCCAGCATTCGAGCACGGGCGTCGTCTTCTTGCCCCTGCTGATCGAGTGGTCCCAGCACCACACGCCGGTAAAACCTGCCTGTTCGGCCTGCCGCGCCGATTCAAGCCACCAGGCCGACGTGACGCCCATCGAGGCCAGGTTGAGGCCGACCGGGATCATGGGTTCATCTACCAGTCGCGCCGGTCAGCCGAGCGAGGTGCCCGCCTCCAGGGCGATCTCGATCATGAGCCGCGTTGCGGCTTCGAGATCTTCAAGCGACATGTAGTCCATGCCCACCGAGTCGTCCCTGGGACCGAGCGTGTCACTGACGGTCAGGATGCAGCCCGCGCGCACGTCCTTGCCACTGCCCTGCGCGCGGCCGGCGAGGAAGAACAGCGCGGCCGCCTCCATCTCGAAGGCCACGATGCCGCGCGACTTCCATTTCGTGACGTAGTCCTCGTCCGTGTTGTAGAACACGTCGACCGACGCGACCGGCCCGATCACGGCCTTGATGCCGTGATTGGCCGCGGCATCCACGAGCGCCCGCGTCACCTCGAAATCCGCGGCAGGAGCGTACGGATCGCCGTGCAGGTAGGTCCGCGTCGCGCCATCCACGGGTGCGGCGGCCGTGGCGATGACCAGGTCACCGGTGCGCAGGCCGCGCGAGATCCCGCCGCACGTGCCGGCGCGGATGAAGGTCATGACGCCCAGGTTGAGCAGCTCCTCCATGACGATCGAGAAGGACGGCGTGCCCATGCCCGTCGTCTGGACGCTGACGGGCACGCCGTGGTACGTGCCGGTGTAGCCCAGCAGCGAGCGATGCTGGTTGACGAGGCGCGCCTTGTCGAGGCCGCCGTCGAACAGGCCCGCGATCATCGTCGCCCGGCCCGGATCGCCCGGCAGGAGCACCAGTGGCGCGTAGTCGCCTTCCTCGGCGCGAAGGTGGATCTGTGGCATGGCCGCGAGTCTATCCGTCCGGATACTCGTTCCGCGACGTGCCCAGCGGCAGGCGCCACAGCGTGTGCCACGACTGCTCGGGCGTGTGGCCGATGAGCCACGCCTCGCGCGCAACGTCACGGATGGGCAGCAGCGGCGGCAGCGCGTGGGCCGCGGCATCGAAGTAGTCGTCGGGCACATCGGTGGCGACCGTCAGGTGCGGGATCACCTCGGCGTGCGCGCCCTCGTAGGGCGGGTAGTCGGGGAAGGCGGCCGCCAGCGCGTTGGTCAGCCTGCGGAACGGTTCGTCGGGCTCAGGCACGAGGTAGACCACGTTGGGCCACCGACCGACCGCGCGGAGCACGAACGGGAACGCAGGCTCCGACTCGACGATCTCCTCGACATGGCGGCGGACGTCGTCCTTCAGGTCGTAAGGCGGCATGAACGGGTAGATGAGCGTGATGTGGGCGGGGACGCCATCCGCCGCCGACGGGTCCATGCGCTCGCGCAGGCGCTGCACGGCAACGGGCACGCTGACCGGGACGATGATCGCGCTCTCGCCGATCGTTTCGCGCCGGCTGGCCTGGCCCAGTTCCACGCCACCGGGCTTGGTGTCCACGGGCGAAGCGTATACGGTGCACGACCGATGAAAGCGGTCAGCCTTGAGTTCCGCCACGTCCAGCGGCGCTACGCGGATCTCGTCGCGGTCAGGGATCTCAGCTTCGAGGTGCCGGCGGGCAAGATCTGCGTCCTCGTCGGTCCGTCCGGTTGTGGCAAGACGACCAGCCTCAAGATGGTCAACCGGCTCATCGAACCGACGGGCGGCCAGATCCTCGTCGACGGCCGCGACATCATGGCCCAGGATCCGATCGAGCTGCGCCGCGGCATCGGCTACGTGATCCAGCAGGTCGGGCTGCTGCCCCACCTGACCGTCGGTGACAACGTCGCGATCGTGCCGCGGCTGCTTGGCTGGGCGGCGCCGCGCATCAAGTCGCGCGTCGAGGAGCTGCTGGCACTCGTGGGCCTGGATCCTGCGACGTACCGCGATCGCTTCCCGTCGCAGCTGTCGGGCGGCGAGCGCCAGCGCGTTGGCGTGGCACGTGCGCTCGCCGCCGACCCGCCGCTGATGCTCATGGACGAGCCGTTCGGCGCGGTCGACCCGATCGTCCGCGAGCGACTCCAGAACGAGCTCCTGCGGCTCCAGGAGCAGCTGGCCAAGACGATCGTCTTCGTCACCCACGACATCGACGAGGCGATCAAGATGGGCGATCTCGTAGCGGTCATGGACGTCGGCGGCGTGCTCGCCCAGTTCGGGCCGCCAAGGGAGATCCTGGCCAACCCGGCGTCCGATTTCGTCGGCCGCTTCGTCGGCGCCGACCGCGGCCTCAAGCGCCTGTCCCTGTCGCGCGTCGGCGATCTCGACCTTCAGCCGCCGACAGACGGCTTCAAGCCACGGCCCGGACAACCGCTCGTGGGTCGGCGCGCGACGCTCAAGGACACGCTGTCGCAGATGCTCGACGCGGACGTGTCCGCCGCGGTCGTCGTCGACCGCAATCAGAAGGTGCTCGGCATCGTCACCTACGACCAGATCGCCGCGGCGCTGCACGACGGCAGTACCGGGAGCAGGTAGGTGCTCGATTTCGGCTGGATGGCGGACCACATCGACGAGCTTGCCTACCGCACGATCCAGCACATCTGGCTCGCGGGAATTGCCGTCGGCATCGGCTTCCTGATCTCGTTCGCGCTGGCCGTGCTGGCCGTGCGACGCCGCGCGACCTACGGGCCGATCCTGGCCGTGTCGGACATCCTGTACACGATCCCCAGCCTGGCGCTCTTCGCGGCGCTCGTGTCCGTGACCGGCATTACGCTGCTGACGGTTGAAATCCCGCTGACCATGTACACGCTGGTCATCTTCGTGCGCAACATCGCCGCCGGCTTCGACAACATCCCGGCTGACGTTCTCGAGGCGGCCAACGGCCTGGGGTTCACCGGACGTCAGCGCCTGTGGCGCGTCGAGGTACCGCTCGCGGTGCCGCTCATCGTCGCCGGTCTGCGCCTGGCGACCGTGTCGACGCTGGCGCTGGTGACCGTCACCTCGATCCTGGGCGACTCCTTCGGCGGCCTGGGCTTCTTCATCCTCGAGGGCTACCACCGCAGCTTCCCGACCGAGCTTTACTTCGGTGCCGTTCCGTCGATCCTGCTCGCCCTCGCTGCTGACCTGCTCCTGGCACGCCTGGAGCGTCGGCTCACGCCCTGGTCGCGAGAAACGGTCGTAGCCGACCCGGCCACGCTCGTGCGGACATCCGAGATATGAACATCGTCACCCAGACGGCGACGTGGTTGAGCGACCCGATTCACTGGTCGGGTCCAAACGGCATCCCGGTCCGCCTTTTCGAGCACGTGATCATCTCTGGCGTATCGCTCGTGATCGCGCTCGTCATCGCGCTGCCGATCGGCCTGTACATCGGCCACACCGGGCGGCACACGAACTTCGCGGTCAACTCGGCCAACCTGTGGCGCGCCCTACCGTCGCTCGCCGTGATCGCGATCGTCCTGCCGCTGACGACTGCCCTCGATCCGCAGCTCGGCTTCAAGGTCTATCCGACGGTCCTGGCCATGGTCGTTCTCGCCGTGCCGCCGATCCTCGTCAATGCCTACGCCGGCCTTGCCGGTGTCGATCGCGACATTCTGGAGGCCGCGCGCGGGCAGGGCATGAGCGCGCCACAGATCCTTGGTCGCGTGGAGCTGCCACTGGCCGTGCCGGTCATCGCCACGGGCATCCGTTCAGCCACGATCCAGGTCGTGGCCACCGCGACGCTGGGCGCGGTCTTCGGCTTCGGCGGCCTGGGCCGCTACCTGGTGGACGGCATCTCGCAGAACGACACGGGCCAGATCATGGGCGGCGTCGTCCTGGTCGCCGTCCTGGTGGTCATTGCCGAGCTGCTCATCGCCCTGATCCAGCGCGCCCTTACTCCGCGCGGATTGCTCCTGGCCACGACCACAAGCGCCGCGCAATCGTCGATTTGATCCGAGGGCTGGACAATCGCGTATTGACCTGTATAGTCCGTCGATCAATTCCGGAGACTAACCGGATCAAGTGCTAGAGGAGGTTACCCATGCGGCTACCCCGCATGCTTGCCCTCGGGGCAGTTGGGCTCGTGCTTCTCAGCGCGTGCTCGCTGGGTGGGGGCAGCAAGCCGACGATCAAGATCGGCTCAGTGAGCTTCTACGAAGCCAAGATCATGGCTGAGATCTACGCCCAGGATCTCGAGGCCAACGGCTACACCGTCGACCGCACCGGCATCGGCCTGGGCGATCGGTCGGTTGTCGCACCGGCCATCGAGAGCGGGCAGATCGACCTTCAGCCCGAATACATCGGCAGCCGGATCTCGTACTACAAGGGCACGCCCACGGGCGATGCCGCCGCCAATCTGACCGCGCTCCAGGGCCTGGTCAGCGCCAAGGGACTGACCGTCCTGAACTACACGCCAGCGGTCGACACGAACGCGTTCGTCGTTCGTCCCGACACGGCGACCCAGTACCACCTGACCAACCTGAGCGACACGACCGCAGTCCAGAGCCAGCTCAAGTGGGGCCTGGCGACCGACTGCGCGACCAACCCACTGTGCGGCGCGCCGGGCGGCGCTCTCCAGGCTCAGTACGGCCTGACCGCGCAGACGATTGCCGGCGCGACGCTCCTGTCGGCGTGCGACACGCCGATGGCTGACGCGCTCAAGGCGGGCACGATCGACGTTGGCGAGCTGTGCTCGACCCAGCCCGACATCGCCGTCAACGGCTGGGACGTCCTGAACGACGACAAGCATTCACAGCCCGCGGACAACATCTCGCCGATCGTGCGCAACGACTATCTGGCCAAGGTCGACCAGGCTTCGTTCGAGAAGCTCCTGAACGACGTCTCGGCCAAGATGGACACGGCCACGCTGACGAGCCTGAACAAGCAGGTCGCGGTCGACCACGCGGACGTGGCGGTCGTCGCCAAGGCCTGGCTGCAGGCCAACGGCTTCCTGCCCAAGTCCAGCTGACAGAGATTCTCGTCGCCACGTGGCGCTGAGGGACGGCTACCTGGATCTCGCCGATTGGCGACGCCGGGTGTCGGAGATCTTCGCCACGTGGCGGCTTGATTCCGGCGCGGATCCGGAAGGAGCCACGCTCCGCTTTCGCAGCGCGAAGGACGAGCTGTTCCGCTCGCATCCGCAGACACCACTCAAGCCAGAGGAGAGAGCCCGCTTCGGCGGGCTCGCCTATTTCCCGTACGACCCTGCCTATCGGATGACGGCCGTGGTCGAGTCGGCAGCGCCACCGGAACGGCCCGAATTGGCGCTGGCGATTCAGCTGCCGGCGAGCGTCATGCCCGAGTTCTCGTTCCGGCTCATCGGCCGTGCCGCGTTGTCCGGGCCGCTGGCCGGCGCCGTACTGCCCGTGTTCTGGATGGAGGGCTATGCCGGCGGCCTGTTCGTGCCCTTCCGCGACGCGACGAGCGGCGCGGAGACGTACGGCGCCGGCCGCTACCTGCTCGACACGGTCAAGGGCGCCGACCAGGGCGGCGACTGGACGCAGAGCGAGCTCGTGCTCGACTTCAACCTCGCCTATCACCCGTCGTGCACCTACGACCCGAAGTGGAACTGCCCGCTGGCGCCACTCGAAAGCCGCCTGGCGCTGCCCGTCCGCGCCGGAGAACGCCTGCCGGCCTGACCGGGCCCCAGCGGAGGTCGACCACTCCTCGACTTTCCGTCACTTGTCGGCTGCTTCGTCATTAGCCGCGGCGCCGGCCCGAATCTGGTGATTCTTCCGTCATTTGTCGGGGCGGCCGACCTTATGCGGGAGATTCAGGCCCACGCGGCTCGACTGCGACGGCCGGTGAGCGTGGCCGCGCCTGCCGAAGGCGACGGAACACCCGCGGATTCGGCTTAGGGTCGGCGGGGACGACATTTGACGGAACTCGTGGGCACGAGTCGGCGCGGGTACCAGCAACCTTCGGACGTTAGTTCGGTTGTCCGGACGCACCGCCTTCCATAGCGTCCGCCCCAATGAGGTCAGTCAGGCAAGCTGCGACCTGGCGTCCAAGCCTGCGCGTGGGCATCGTCGCGATCAGCGCGTTGCTCGTCATAGGCATGGCGCTGGCTGTGTCGATCACGGTTTCAGACAAGCTCGCGCAGGCTGCCGAAAACGAGGCGACGCGCAACACGAAGGCCGTCATCCAGGGCCTGGTCGACCCGTTGATCGGCTCCAGCCTCGAAGGCCACACGGCCGACGAGCAGGCGCGCATCAATGATGAGCTGGCCACCCTCGTCGGGACGGGCCAGCTGCTGCGCATCAAGGTCTGGGATCCGCAGGGCACGGTCGTTTACTCCGACCTGCCCGCCTTGCGCGGCCAGAACTTCGGCGTGGCCGACGATCTCGACGAGGCGCTCGACGGCGAGACGTCGGCCGAGTTCAGCAAGGGTGAGGACGAGGAGAACGTCTTCGAGCGCGGCCTGGCCAGCGAGCTGCTGTCGATCTACCTGCCGCTCAACGGCACGGCCGGGGAGCCGATCGGCGTCTACGAGATCTACGAGGACGCCGGGCCGATCGTCAGCCAGATCGATGCGACGCGCCTCGATGTCCTGCTCATCGTCGGCGGCTGCGGCGCGGTCCTCATGCTCGTCCTGTTCCTGGGCTTTGCCGCCGCGTCGAAGATGCTCTCGCGCCAGAACATCCAGCTCCGTTCGAGCGAGCGTCGTTTCCGATCGCTCGTGCACAACAGCGCGGACGTGAGCATGGTTGTCGACGGCAACGGCCGGATCGCCTACGAGAGCGACACCGTCGAGCGCGTGCTCGGCTATCCAGCTTCCGAGCGCGTCGGGCAACCAGCGTTCGCGGGGGTCTATGCGGATGATCGGCCGTCCGCGACGCGACTCGTGTCCGAGGTCCTGAAGGCACCGGGCAATGAGGCGTCGACCGAGCTGCGCATGAACCACGCCGACCGATCGAAGCGCTGGATCGAGGTCGTGCTGCGCAACCTGACCGACGATCCGGCAGTCAACGGCATCGTCGTCAACTACCGCGACGTGACCACACGCCGGACGCTGGAGGATGAGCTGCGCCACCAGGCGTTTCACGATTCGCTCACCGGCCTTGCCAACCGCGCCCTGTTCCTGGACCGCCTGCAGCATGCCATGGCTCGTCAGCGCGGATTCGCCAGCCCGCTGGCGGTGGTGTTCATCGACATCGATGACTTCAAAACGGTCAATGACAGCCTTGGCCACGGCGAGGGCGACACGCTGCTCGTCGCGGTCGCCCAGCGCCTGCAGGATGTGCTTCGTTCCTCCGACACGATCGCGCGCATGGGCGGTGACGAGTTCGCCATCCTGGTCGAGGACTCGGTCGAGGCCGAAGCACCGATGGAGGTCGCCCGCCGGCTGCTGGCCGCGCTCGAAACGCCCTTCGGCCACGGAGCCAAGGATCTCTTCGTGCGCGCGAGCGTCGGCCTGACTGTGCGCGTGTCGGCCGACGAGTCGGCTGAGGACATGCTGCGTAACGCCGACATCGCGATGTACACCGCCAAGAGCAACGGCAAGAACCGCATCGAGACCTATCAGCCGGAGATGCACGCCGCGGCGATGACGCGCCTGGCACTGCGCGGTGATCTCGATCTGGCCATGGAGCGCAACGAGTTCTACCTCGTCTACCAGCCGATCGTGTGCCTCACCGATGAGCGCCCGACGGGCGTCGAGGCACTCCTGCGCTGGCGACATCCGGAGCGCGGCGTCGTCAATCCGGTCGAGTTCATCCCGCTTGCCGAGGAGACCGGCCTGATCGTCAAGCTCGGCCGTTGGGTTCTCGAACAGGCGTGCCGCCAGGTCCGCGTCTGGGACGAGCTCAAGGGCCTTCCCGCGGTCGCGGTGAACGTCAATGTCAGTGCCCGCCAGCTCCAGGAGCCTGACTTCGTCGCCCAGGTGGCCACGACCCTGGCGGCGACGCGTCTCGACCCGAAGCGCCTGACGCTCGAGTTCACCGAGAGCCTGCTCCTGCGCGACACCGAGCTGACGATCAGCAAGCTCCATGCGCTCAAGGCGCTCGGCATTCGGCTCTCGATCGACGACTTCGGGACGGGCTACTCATCGCTCTCCTATCTGCGCCGGCTGCCCATCGACGAGCTCAAGATCGACGGCTCATTCATCGCCGGCATGGCCAGCGAACCGGGCCAGATGGCCGTCGTCCGGTCGATCGTCGATCTGGCCGAGACACTCCACCTCGAGACCGTTGCCGAGGGCATCGAGGGCGCTGAGCAGCTCCAGGCACTGCGCGGCCTGTCGGCCCAGATGGGCCAGGGCTTCCTCTTCTCGAAACCGTTGTCTGCCGACGACCTGCCGCGCGCCCTGACCCAGAGGGCCCGGTGGCAGCCGGCAGTGCCGGCAGTGCCGGCGTCCGGGCGGCCCGCACCCGCGCCGCCTGCGCCCGCTTCCACGCCCCCGCCGGCGCGCGCGCCCGTGGTGCCCGCTCCCGTGGTGACTGCCCGAGTCGCATAGTCGGGGCACTGCGCTTTCGCGGCGTACCATCGCGGCCGTGTCTGCGCAAACCAAACCAAGCGCGGCGATTGACGCGCCCGTCCGATCGTTCCTGACGCGCCCGCCGCGCTACGCCACGATCGCCACGATCAACCCCGACGGAAGCCCGCACCAGATCGTGATCTGGTTCGTGCTGCGCTCGGACGAGCAGCTCGGCGATCACCTCGTCGTCAACTCGCGGCGCGGCCGGCGCTGGCCGACGAACCTGGAACGCGACGGCCGCGCCAACCTGGCCGTCTACGAGGCGGAAGACGCGGTCACCTTCGAGTGCCACGTCGAGCAGATCTATGACGACGAGCGCGCCCAGGCAGACATTGCCGAGCTGGCCCGGCGCTACGACGCGCCGGAGATGGCCGAGCGCGAGATCGCGCGCTTCCGCACGGAAGCGCGCGTGACATTCATCCTCCGGCCCGACCGGATCCTGGTTCATGGGAGCCCCAGCTGATGGCAATCCAGCAGATCGGTTACGCGGCGATGCTCGAGCAGTTCCACCCGACGGAGCTGATCGACTACTGCGTCCTCGCCGAGCAGAACGGCTTCAGCGGCGTGATGGCCGCGGACCACCTCCAGCCGTGGGTGCCGCAGCAGGGCAATGCCGCCTTCGTGTGGGCGTTCATGGCCGCAGTGGCGGAGCGCACCAAGGGCGATGTCGGGCCCGGGGTCACGTGCCCGTCCTTCCGCACCCATCCCCTGGTCATCGCCCAGGCCGCGGCGACGATGGCCGCGATGTACCCGGATCGCTTCTGGCTCGGCCTGGGCAGTGGCGAGGCACTCAACGAGCACGCCGTGGCGCACTACTGGCCCGAGGCGCCCGAGCGCATCAACATGATGTTCGAGGCGATCGAGATCTTCAGCCGCCTGTTCACGGGCAAGGACGTCAAGCACGACGGCCGCCATTTCAAGATGGAGACGGTCCGCCTCTGGACGATGCCCGAGTCACCGCCGCCGATCTATGTCGCGACCGCGGGACCGATCACGGCCAAGCGCACCGGCCAGGCCGCTCAGGGCCTGATCACTGTCGGCGCACCGGAGGGCAAGATCGACCTGATCCGCTCGCGCTGCGAGGACGGCCGGCGCGAGGCCGGCCTGGACACGGGCGACTTCAAATACATCCTGCAGCTCCACCTGTCGTGGGCGGAGACCGACAAGCGCGCGCTCGACAACGCGATGACCGAGTGGCCCAATGGGGGCATGAAGTTTCCCAAAGCCGACATTCGCTCGCCCATGGACTTCGAGCAGATGGCCCGACTCGTCCGCCCCGAGGACTTCGCGGGCCGGATGCTCATCTCGTCCGATCTCGAGGCGCACCGCAAGGAAATCCAGCGTTTCGCCGACATGGGTTTCCACAAGATCTACCTGCATAACGTCGGGCGCAACCAGAAGGAGTGGATCGAGGCCTTCGGGCGCGAGGTCCTGCCCAAGATCGTCTGCTAGTCCGCCGCCTCAACGTTGGACGGAGCGGAAGTTGCGCTCCAGCTCCGACGACCAGTGGCGGCCGATCTCGGCGCGATGTTCATCGATCCAGGCGCTGAAGCGCGTGGAGGTCGTCCCTTCCCTGGCCGACTCGGACGCTAGGTAGCTGCTCGTCAGCTCCGTGATCTCGTCGCGCGTCAGGACGACGTCGCGCACGATCAGGCCCAGCAGGCGAGTAGCGCCTAGAACGAGCCGCGCCGGCATGTGCGTCATCAGGGCGCGGCTGCGGACAGCGCGGTGGACGGTAGCGACCAACTCGTTGAACGTCAGCGTCTCCGGCCCGGCCGCGTCAATCTCGACCGCCTCTTCGGTCGCGGCGAGTCGAAGGCACAGGTCGGCGACGTCGTCGACCAGCACCGGCTGGACGAGATACCTGCCGTCGCCGGGGATGCCGAAGACCGGCAGCCGACGCAGCGTCCAGGCCATGTTGTTGATCAGGATGTCTGTCGGGCCGTATAGCAGCGTGGGCCGCACGATCGTCACTGACAGGTTTCCGCCGGCTGCTTCCCGGACGCGGTCCTCAGCCGCGGCCTTGGCCCGAAAATAAGCCGTCGCGGAGTCAGGCCGGGCGTTGGAGACACTGACGTAGACGAGCCGTCGGACGCCCGCCTGTCGGGCACTGGTCGCCAGCCGCGCGACGTTGGCGACCATCTCGTCCCAAGTGCCGTGCCCGCGCGGGAAGCGCATCCAGTAGGTCAGGTAGACCGTGTCGATGCCCGCCAGCGACTGGCGCAGCGAGGCGTCATCAAAGACATACGGCAGGCGTCGAACTCGGCCCTCCAGCGGATGAGAGGTCTGCGCCCGGCGCGTCAGCGTGACGACGTCGCGGCCAGCGGCAAGCAGCCGCTCGGCAATGCGGCTGCCGGTGTAGCCGAACGCGCCTGTCACGAGGTCGGTCGCCATCGGCGTCATTGTCACAATAGGCAAATGATCAAGGTCGTTGTTCTCGCTGGTGGCTTCGGTGGTGCGCGGATGGCGCATGGCTTCGCGTTGCTCGGTGAATCGGTCGACCTGTCGGTCATCGTCAACACCGGCGACGACGTCGAGGTCCACGGGTTGCACGTCTCGCCCGACCTTGACACGGTCATGTACACGCTTGCCGGGCTGGCCAACAACGAGACGGGCTGGGGCGTGCGCGACGAGACCTGGTCGGCCACGTCGATGCTCGAGCGTTATGGCGCGCCGACCTGGTTCCGCATCGGAGACCGTGACCTTGCGACCCATGTCGGACGGACGAAGCTGTTGCGCGACGGCCGCGCCCTGGGCACCGTGGCGGCCATCATGGCGCGCGCGCTTGGAGTCTCAGCCGGGCTGCTGCCGATGTCCGATGACCGGGTGCGCACACAGGTGCGGACGGCCGACGGCTGGCTCGATTTCCAGGACTACTTCGTCCGCCGCCACCACGCCGACGACGTTCTCGAGCTGCGCTTCGACGGCGCGGAGTCGTCGACCCCGGCACCCGGCGTGGTCGAGGCGATCGCCGCTGCCGATCTCATCGTCGTTGCGCCGTCGAACCCGTTCCTGAGCGTGGCGCCGATCCTGTCAGTGCCGGGCATCCTTGTGGCGCTGCTCGCCGCCCAGGCGCCGGTGATGGGCATCAGCCCGATCGTCGGGCACGAGGCGGTTCGCGGGCCGGCGGCCCAGATCATGCGCAGCCTGGGCACCGAGCCGAGCGCGGCCGGCGTCGCGCGCCACTATGCGCACGCCTGGCCGGGGCTGCTCGACGTTCTGGTCATCGACCAGGTCGATGGCGCGGAAGAGGAGGCAGTCAACGACTCAGGCGTGCGCGCGCACGTGGCCCAGACGCTGATCGGCGAGGAAAAGGAAAGACGCCGGCTCGCCCAGGAGATCCTGGAGCTCGCCGGCGCCCTCTAGAACGCCGCCTGCGGGTGCCTGGTTACTGCATTCGCGGCACGGCGATGTTCGCGATTGCCGTGAGTGTTTC
Source organism: uncultured Anaerolineaceae bacterium (assembly GCA_964475245.1). Classification (GTDB taxonomy): domain Bacteria; phylum Chloroflexota; class Limnocylindria; order Limnocylindrales; family CSP1-4; genus JALYGJ01. The sequence goes on from CAYYVV010000003.1 coordinate 85,822, forward strand.
CTGTGTCGCTGAAAGGGACTGGACGAGCAGGGACTGGCTGCCCTTGTCGACGTAGAGCTGGTCGGTGACGAACTGGACGTAGTACGCGGGGTTGCCGGCCACGCTGAAATCCACACCGTTGGAAGCAACCACCTTGATGCCGGGGATCGACGGCCCGGATTGCAGGCTCACGGTGTAGATGGAGAAGTTGGTGGATATGAACCCACAGTCATCGCCGGTACTGGACGTGTCCGTGACCGGCCCACTGAGGATCGTTGCCATCTCGCTCGCCGTTATCAAGGTGCACGGCGTCTGGCCCTCGGTTCCCGTGGAAGACCCGGGCAGCCCTGGAATAGTGAGGCCGCTGGGCAAACCACCGAGACCCGGAAGACCGATCGGTGGGAACGTGGGAATGGCGATTGGCGGGATCGTCGGCACGCTGATGCTCGTGCAAGCACCGGCGAGAACGAGCGTGGCCACACCTGCCAGCAACCCGCGTCTGATTGAGACCATTTGCCCTCCTCTCGGCACGCGGTGCTGTAACACTCGCGGCCTTACCATCGCTTCGTGAGCCGGTCGTCGCAAGCCCGCCTGAGCGCGCTTCACGCCGTGCTCCCCATCCGCTCGCGTGACGCAGCGAAGTCACGACTTGGTTCCGCACTCGACCCCGAGGAGCGAGACGTCCTCGTCCTCGGAATGCTGGCGAACACGATACACGTGCTGACAGGCTGGGAGCCATGCCGGTTCGTACATGTTGTCACTGCGAGCAATTCGGAACTTGACGTAATTGCCCGGGGTTTCGGTTCCATAGCTTCCGTCGCGGATCCGGGCAGCGGCCTGAACGGCGCGCTGCGCGCCGGCCGCGATGCTGCGCTCGCGGCCGGCGCAACGGCCGTGCTGATGGTCCCGGCCGACCTGCCGCTGATCAACCACGCGTCGCTCGACAACCTGCTCGCCGCAGCGGACGCCGCGCTCGCGGCCGGCAACGGCCGGCCGCTCGTCGCGATAGCGCCGGCAGATGCGAGAACAGGTACGAACGCGCTGCTCGTCACTCCTCCGTCGACGATCGAGCCGCACTTTGGGCCGGAGAGCTTCGAGGCGCATCTGCGCGCTGCGGCCGCCGCGCACGCCAGCGTCCAAGTCGTTGACGATGCGCAACTCGGCTTCGACCTTGACACTCCTGAGGACCTGGAACGGCTCGATCCGGCACGGCAGATGGAGCTCGAAGCGATCGGCGACGAGCTGGCGCGCGAGCTTGTCTTCGCCGGCGCGCGCTAGCGTGCCGGCGATCCTCGCCGTTCCGCTGCCGGCACTGCCGGAGATATCGCCTCGCGATGACCTGGCCGCGCTGATCGCCGACGCCTGGCGCGCGCTGGCGGCCGATCAGCCTGATCTCGCGCCTGCGCGCGGTGACATCCTCGTCGTGACCCAGAAGATCGTCTCGAAGGCCGAGGGCAGCGTGGTCGATCTGACGACGGTCGAGCCGCGCGCGGAAGCGGTCGAGTTTGCCCGGATCTGGGAACGAGACGCACGCCAGGTTGAGGTAGTGCTGCGCGAATCGGCAGATGTACTGCGCATGGAGCGCGGCATCGTCATCAGCCGCACGAAGCACGGCTTCGTGTGCGCCAACGCCGGCGTCGATGCCTCCAACACCGGCCGTGGCGATCTCGTCACGCTGCTGCCCGACGATCCTGACGGGTCGGCGCGGCGGATCCGCGACGGAGTCACAGCGCGCCTGAACCTGACGACGGAGAACGCGCCGGCGGTGATCGTCAGTGACTCATTCGGCCGGCCGTGGCGTTTCGGCATCGTCGACGTGGCCCTCGGTGTGGCCGGCATCGCGCCGCTCGTCGACTGGCGCGGCCGGCCGGACGCCGACGGCCGCGTGATGCACTCGACGATCGTCGCCGTGGCCGACGAGATCTGCTCGGCCGCCGAGCTCGCCGCGAGCAAGACGAGCCGTCAGCCCGTCGTCCTCGTCCGTGGCGTGGAGTTCGAGGCGACAAAGGAGGGCAGCTCAGAGTCGGAGCCGTCGGAGCCGTCGGTCGTCGGCGACGTCGTGATGCCACCTGAAATGGATCTCTTCACGTAGCCCGACGAACTTCGCGTAGCATCGGGCGACCGTGAAGCTCGGCCTGCAGATCTCCTCGTTCACCTGGCCTGGCGGCGATGCCGCCATCGGCGAAACCCTGGCACGCATCTGCCGCGCCGCCGACGATGCCGGCTTCAGCTCGATCTGGGTGATGGACCACCTGTTCCAGATCCGCAGCGTGGGCGAGATCGAGGAGCCGATGCTCGAGGGCATGACGACGCTCGGCTTCATGGCTGCCAACACGCGGCGCGCTCGGCTCGGGCTGATGGTCGGTGCCGTGCCCTACCGCGAGCCTGGCCTGTGGATCAAGGCGACGACGACGCTCGACGTGCTGTCCGGAGGCCGTGCCTGGCTGGGCATCGGCGCGGCCTGGAACATCGATGAGGCTCGCTCGCTGGGCATCCCCTTCCCCGAGCTGCCCGACCGCTTCCGCCTGCTCGACGACACGCTGCGCATGGCCCACCAGGCATGGCGCGGGGAGCGCGACTCGGGCAGCTTCACCGGCCGGGTGGTCAAGGCCGAGCGGCTCCTGATCAGCCCGCAACAGCTGTCGCGGCCACGCATCCCGATCCTCGTCGGCGGCGGCGGCGAGCGGACGACGCTGCGCCTAGTGGCGCGCTACGCCGATGCGTGCAACATCTTTGGCGCGCCGGAGATGCTGCTCCACAAGTTCGAAGTGCTGCGCCGGCACTGCGACGCCGTCGGCCGTGACTACGACACGATCGAGAAGACCAACCTGTCGACGATCTCGATCAGCGCAGACGGCAGCCGCGGGTCGCTCACGCCGGCGGCATTCGTCGAGCGCCTGGGCAACTGGGCCGAGGCAGGCTCGCACCACACCATCGTGTCGATACGCGGCGTGAGCGACCTGTCCAAGATCGACCTCATCGGACGCGACGTCATCCCGCAGATCCGCGACCTGGGAGCGCCCAGCCCGCTCGACTGACCT
>CAYYVV010000003.1:88941-93420 GCA_964475245.1 uncultured Anaerolineaceae bacterium
CGCCCCGCACCGCCTCACTCCGACGGGCGCTTCGAACACGCCTGACCCGTCGTTTGTGCGCCCCTGTCAGCGTTATGCGGGCGCTTGAGGCGGACGGATGGCCAGGGCCGACCCTCGGCACGCTCCGTCACCCTCAGTCACGCTCGGGCCATACCCGAATCGAGCGTCTGGGTGCGCGAGCGGCGGGCACTCAGTCGATTACGGCTGGCCGGCCGCGACAAATGACGGGTCATCCCCCATTTGGGCGGGCCCGGTTCATGCCGCCCAGCCCACGCAGGATCGAGCCCGACAGTGGCAGGTGAGATACTCCCCTGGGGTATGCAGTCCTGCTACGATTGCTGTGTGGACGTGACCAGCCTCGGCTTCCCCAGCATCTCGATCGTTGACGACGGCGCGCCGGCAGACATGACCGACGAGCGCGCGTCAGTGCCGCTCAGATCAGGCAGCAACGGCACGGCCACCGAAGGCCACGGCAACCACGCGAAGGTGCTGATCGTCGGCTCCGGACCCGCCGGCCTGACCGCGGCGATCTACGCGGCCCGTGCGAATCTCGAGCCGATCGTCATCGGCGGCTACGCGCCTGGCGGTCAGCTGATGATCACGAGCGACGTCGAGAACTTCCCGGGTTTTCCGGAGGGCATCCAGGGCCCGGAGCTGATGCAGAAGTTCCGCGAGCAGGCCGAGCGCTTCGGCACACGCTTCGTCGACGTCGACGCCGAGCGCGTCGACTTTTCGACGCGACCGTTCCGCGCCTGGGCCGACAGGGTCGAGTACACGGCCGACTCGGTCATCGTCGCCACGGGCGCCTCGGCGCTCTGGCTGGGCCTGGACAACGAGACCCGGCTGCGCGGCCGCGGCGTGTCGGCCTGCGCGACGTGCGACGGCTTCTTCTTCCGGGGCAAGAAGGTGGCCGTCGTCGGCGGTGGCGACACGGCCCTCGAAGAGGCCACTTTCCTGACCCGTTTCGCGACAGAGGTCGTGCTCCTCCACCGCCGCGACCGGTTCCGCGGCAGCAAGATCATGCAGGAGCGCACCCTGAGCAACCCCAAGATCAGCGTGCGCTGGAACACCGAGGTCACCGACGTGCTGGGCGCCGACAAGGTCGAGGGCCTGCGCCTGCGCGACATCGTCGCCGGCGGCGAGCAGGACGAGCCGATGGAAGGGCTGTTCATCGCCATCGGCTACAAGCCCAACACCGACATCTTCCGCGACTCGCTCGAGATCGACGACAAGGGCTACCTGGTCGTCACCGACGAAACCCACACCAGGATCGACGGTGTGTTCATCGCCGGCGACGTCCACGACCACCGCTATCGCCAGGCGGTCACCGCCGCTGCCGACGGGTGCAAGGCGGCCATCGACGCCGAGCGCTGGCTCGAAGCCCAGGGCATCGCGGAGGCATCGACCGCCACGGCCTGGTAGGCGGCGTCGGAGCAACGCTCTCAGCGTTCGTCGCTACCATGCGCTCTGCGTTGCGCCCGAGCGCGACCCGAGCGACGAGAGAGGAGCGGCCATTCAATTGGCGGTACTGACGCTGCTGCGGCGCAACGAGGTCAGGCTTTTCCTGACCAGCTTCGCGATCCTGTTCGTGGAGCTGCTGCTCATCCGCTGGATTCCCTCCAACGTCAAGTACATCGGCTTCTTCAGCAACTTCCTGCTGATCGCTTCGTTCCTTGGCATCGGCCTGGGCATCCTCATCGGCCGCAACGGCTTCAACCCGCGCATCTCGCCGTTCGCGATCCTGCTCGCCGCGGTCGTGCTGTACGTGTTCACGTTCCAGCTCAACGTCCAGGTCAAGTCCCAGGACGAGCTCTTCTTCGGCCTTGCCGAGAGCAGTGCCGCGGACCAGAACTTCCTGATCCTGCCGCTGATCGTGGCGCTCATCGTGTCCCTGCTCGCGACATTGGCCCTGCCCCTGGGACCGCTGCTCAAGAGCATGCCGCCACTCAAGGCGTACGCGATCGACATCTGCGGCTCGCTCGCGGGCATTGCCAGCTTCACCCTGCTGTCCGCCTTTGGCACGGACCCGGTCGTCTGGTTCACGGTCGCGGTGATCATCGTCCTGGGCCTCGAGCTCGGCCGGCGCATGTCGCTCTTCACCGTCGCCAACGTCGTCGCCCTCGGCGCCGTGCTGCTGCTCGTGATCCAGCAGGGACAGGCGCACTCGAGCGACATCTGGTCGCCGTATTACCGCATCAACGAGTACAAGGACGCGGGTGGCGTCACCCAGCTGACCGTCGACGGCATTCCGCACCAGGCCCTCCATCCCGTGGGCCAGCCAGGTCTCGAGCCGTTCTACAACCAGATCTACAACTGGTTCCCGGGCCGTACGTACCCGAACGTGCTCATCGTCGGTGCCGGCAGCGGCTCGGACGTGGCCATCGCCGAGGCTCACGGCGCGGGCCACATCGACGCCGTCGAGATCGACCCCAAGCTGCTCCAGATCGGCGAGCAGCAGCATCCCAACCAGCCGTACAGCGACCCGCGCGTAACGACGTACGTCAACGACGGCCGGGCTTTCCTGCGCACCAATGACAGCAAGTACGACCTGGTCATCTTCGCCCTGCCCGACTCGCTGACGCTGGTCAGCCAACAGTCGAGCGTGCGCCTCGAGTCCTTCCTGTTCACGCTCCAAGCTTTCCAGACCGTGCGTGACCATCTCGCGCCGGATGGCGTCTTCGTGCTCTACAACTACTACCGCGACGACTGGCTCGTAACCAAGCTCGCGAGCATGCTCCAGTCATCCTTCAACGGCACGCAACCGCTCGTGCGCATCTACAACAACACCGAGGCGGCCCTGGCCGACGGACCGCTCGTCGCCCAACTGCCCGGCGGACAGCCGCCCGGCGACACGGTGAGCGCGATCCCGGACGTGGGCGATCCGGTCCCGACGCCCGCCACGGACGACTGGCCGTTCCTGTACCTGCGCACGCCCTTCGTGGCCGATTACTACATCTACGCGCTGGCGATCGTGCTCCTCGGCGCCCTGGTCGCGGTCGCGGCCGCGGCCAGGTTCACGGGCACGACCATCCGCAAGTTCAGCCCGCACTTCTTCGTCCTGGGCGTTGCGTTCCTGTTACTCAACACGCGCAGCGTGACCAGCTTCAGCCTGCTCTTCGGCACGACCTGGATCGTCAACTCGCTTGCGTTCTTCGGGATTCTCTGTAGCGTCCTGTTAGCGATCCTGATCAACTACAGGTTCCCCATACGCAGGCCGACGCCGTTCTACATAGCGCTCTTCATCTCGATCCTGATCGCCTTCATCATCCCGCCCGAGTCGATCCTCCTCGACCCGGCCTGGCTGCGCTACCTGGTCGCGGTCGTTCTCGCCTTCGCGCCGATCTTCTTCGCGAACCTCGTCTTCAGCTACTCGTTCCGCGAGTCGACGATGGCCGACATGTCGTTTGCCAGCAACCTGCTCGGCGCGGTCGTGGGTGGCGCGATCGAGTACGTGGCACTGATCACCGGCTACCAGTTCCTGCTCATCATCGTCGCCGTGCTGTACGCCCTGGCCTGGTTGTTCGCCACGCGTCTGCGGCTTGGCCAGGACAAGGAGCTGGTATCCGACCACGCTCCGACGGAGCCACAGCCCGCAGGCTAGGAGGGAACCAGACCCCGCCTGGGTCAGGGCGCCGGATGCCAGCAGCCGGCGCGGGAGCGTCGCTGCCGAGGCCCGCCACAGGCCGGCATGCTAGGGTCGGGCGCTGATGCACGGGGCGGAACAATGAGCATGCGCGGGAGCGGCGGCGGCGCCGGCCGAGGCATGCGTCGGATGCTCGACAACACCGGTCGCGACATGCCCAACGTGCCACCCGAGCGGCGCAACCAGACCGTCCGGCGCATCCTCGGCTTCTTCCGTCCGTACCGCGCTCAGGTCCTGGCCGTGCTGGGCACGATCGTCATCACCAGCCTGCTCGGCCTGGTCAACCCGTACCTGCTCAAGCTGCTGATCGATGTCGCCATTCCGAAGCGCGACTGGGGCCTGCTCAACCTTTTCGTCGGGCTGATGATCATCGTGCCCATCGTGTCGGGCCTGATCGGCGTCGGCCAGTCGTACCTCAACAACGTCGTCGGCCAGCATGTCATGCAGGACCTGCGCAACGCGCTCTACGCGCACCTCCAGCGCATGCCGCTGCGCTTCTTCACCGAGACACGCACAGGCGAGATCCAGAGCCGGCTGTCGAACGACGTCGGTGGCATCCAGAGCATCGTGACCGACACGGCCAGCAGCACATTCGCCAACCTGGTCACGGTCATCTCGACCGTCCTGGCCATGATCCTGCTCGACTGGCGACTGACCGCGTTATCGCTCTTCATGCTGCCAGTGTTCCTGTACCTGACCTACCGCGTCGGCAAGATCAGGCGCCGCGTCGCGGCCATGACCCAGGCCAGCCTGGCCGACATCACCGCCATCGCCGAGGAGACGGTCAGCGTCAGCGGCATGCTCCTGACCAAGACGTTCGGCCAGCAGGCCGCGGT
>CAYYVV010000004.1:0-35177 GCA_964475245.1 uncultured Anaerolineaceae bacterium
CGTCTCCATCTACACCACCCAGGGCAACTTCTCGCACGTCGATGTGACGCAATACGTGCGGGACGTCGTCGATGGCAACTGGGTCGACCACGGTCTCCAGCTCAATGCCGACACCATGGGTCAGGGCGGCTGGAAACGCATCGTGTCGCTCGACGACTCGAATACCAGCCTGCTCCCGCACCTCGACGTGACGTGGCATGCTCCTGGATACCTCCCCCTGGCTCAGAATCTGTTTCCAATTGCGGGCGAGGCAGTCGGCGAACGTGATTTGCACTGGGAATTCGATGATGGTGACGGGAACCCGGCTGTGTACTCGTCAACAGAGGACGGATACCAGGTTCAGGTCAGCACCAATTCCGACTTTTCGGCGATCGTCGCCGATAGTGGCATGATTCTGTCGTCGAGCAACAGTTACTGGATGATTCCAGACGCAGTACCCTTTACCGACGGGGCTAGCTACTACTGGCGGGTAAAGGTCCGAGACGGGTCTGTCTGGTCGGCGTGGTCCTTAGGGACCTTCGTGTGGAACGCCGCATACGATGGCACAGGCATCGACTCGAGTGACACACCGTATCTGACCCCCGCGGATCTCGGGTACACACAGGCCGACGCTGACGCCGTCAACTCGGCCTTGCTGTCCTACAAGACACTCGATCCGACCGGCGACGCCGCTTCAACCGACGGGTGCGGCCCAGATCCTTGCGGCGAGTCCTATCCACCTCCGTCGTACGACCTCCTCCCTAATCTGTTCATGTGGCATGAGAAGCATGGCAAGTGGTGCGTTCCCGCTGTCGTCGGGACTATTCTTCAGTATCGAACAACCAACTACGATGTCGCCCAAGGCAGCCGGCCAAGTGTCTATCACTACGAGAGTTACTTCTACAGTCGACTCACATCGTTAGCAGGGGAGACAAAGTTCGGAAACAACGGGATCGCGTCGTATTGGGGCCTGAAGCTTGTGAATCAAGAACTAGGCGCCCTGCCAAAGTACGTTCGGATCAGGCCATCGTCAGCGACGGATCTCCGTATAATCTCGAAGAGCGAAACGTGGACAATGGATGTGCCTCTTTATCTTGAGATCAATGCGCGGGATACGGCTTGGGTGTGGCACGTTGGCATCGACGACGATCAGAATGGCGTCAAAGACGGTACAACGATCCACTACAGCTATCCGCAAACGCACGCGACAGTCGTTGTCGGTTATAATCAGTCCGGTACCAACCTCCTTGTCGGAGACCCATACATCACCGATCCGTCGCAGGTCGCGAATGGACAGCCGACCTTCGATGGAGGGAAGGACTCGGCCGACGAGTCGGTCGTCTGGGTGTGGCCCTATACCTCTGTCTACTTGGCGATGGACGTTCGGCCGAATAACGTCCCTGTCTGGTATGCAAAGACGCTCTAGTGCATAAGACGGCGCTCGCCGGTCTGGCGCTATTCATCTGTTCGTGCACCGGGCCCACACAGACTCAGCAATCGCAGCCTGTGCAGGCGACTCGAGACACAGCTCCGCGGCCGAGTGATGCTGGAACGCCTACGACGCAGACGCCTGGTCCTAATGACAGTCATCCGATCGGGTCAAGACCGCAGATGACGCCGGACAGCCGGCCCAGTCCAAGTGCTGCAGGGCCGTCGCAAACGGGTGTTCCCGAGACACCAGAGCCGGCAGGGGCCCTGCCGGTTGCGAACGAGGTTGCGTTCCTCACGGTCAGCCTCAAGGCTACCGGCGAGCAGCACAACTCGATCTACAACCTCGCCAACTGGGGTTCCGTCGTAGCGTTCGTGGAGACGTCCGGGCCAACCGGAGAGCTTCAGTACCTGAAGCTTCTCGACCTCGCCGCAGCCGATCATCAACCGCGTGTCTTGGAGGATGGCAGCCAAACCGGGACACGTGTCGCCTTTCCAGTCATCGATGCGAGTCGAGTCCTGTGGGTTTCCTTCAGACATCACGCTGGCGGCGGACTGGACTGGCAGATTAAGCAATACGACCGCGCCAGCGGCGAGACTAGTGTCGTCGTCAATGGCCTCAATGTGAGTCGTGTCGGGCCCGTGGGCGTACCGCACCTTGCTCTAAGTCAAGGGCTCCTTGCGTATGACACACAAGCTGATGTTGCCGGCAAGCCGGAGGCGGAGTCAATTCATGTGATCGACCTGTCGACCGGTTCTGAGACCGCCGTTATCCCGAGCCCGTCGGTTGTCTGGGGCCTGGCGTTGTCCGACGATGGCGTTCTCTTTACCGCCGCGCATGGCCAGGGAGACCAGATCGTTGACAGCGAAACGTGGTTTGCGCGGAATGACCGTCAGACTTTCGACTTTGGACCTGATGGGTGGGAGGTCGCAAGTGATGGCGAGACGCTTGTGTGGGTGCAGGCCGCGTCGCAGGTGACTGGCAATGCTGCGACACAGGGGCAGGTCGTCATGACTGCGATCGCAACCGACCCATCACCGCATGAACTCAGCCATGCTTACACCCAGCCTGGCTGCCCGCCACTCTGTGCCGTTGTTGGCGCTCGGTGGCCTGCCGCAGGTGGGGGGATTGTCGCGTGGCAGGAATCGAACCCAGATGCCATCTACTCACTTGTCGTATGGGACGAGGCGACTGGGAGGATTGCCAGGCTGCCACTAGAAGGTTCTGGTTTCGTGAACAGTATCGGAGGAGGAACTCTCGTCACCGCCACCGTGCTCACCGCGGAGCCTGACGAAGGACAGCAGTTGCTTGGCGCCACCGTGTCGGACCTCAAGAGCGCCATCCCGTCCAATTGACTTCGGGCTCACTAGCCTACCCGGATCAATGCTGTGCTCGTCAGCGTCGCACTGCGAGCGTAAACCACCTCGTTTCGGATCGGCCAGACTGAACGTGGCTGCGAGCGCGAATCGAACAGGTTTGGTGGACCTCGGGTTTCGGTGAGACCTGGCCGCCGAATCCACGGGTTTGTCAACAGGCGTCAATGCCGGCGGTAAACGGTCACGCTCACTCGGTCAAGGGTTTCCTACGTGACCCATTGGGCGGGTCGTCCGACGGTGACAACTTCCCAGCTGGAGTCTTCCCAACCGACAGTGACGAGCACGTCGGTGCCGCGGTCGCCGTTGTTCACCGACGCAACGACGTTCGGTTGCGCCGACGTCAGCGCATTGACGTCCATCGAGAATCCGACGAGCGCGCCGCCATCACCCCAGTCCCAGCTCACCGCGACATCAGGATGCGGACTGGGAATCAGAGGGGTCGGGTCGTCGACGAAGATGACCTTGTGGTCAGCGCCAAGCGCGGCCGAAATCGCTTGCCGAGACTCGGCTTCTAACAATGTCGGTCGTCGGGCATCGAATCCAATCTGGAAGTCGGATGTTCCCGTCAGGACGTAGAGCGTCGCCGGCAGCTCGAAGTAACTGTAGGTCGGGAGCCAACGCGCAACGGCGCTGATGATTTCCGCTTGAGTTGGGATCCCGGCCGTAGCCGGAAGCGACGGAGTCGGGGTAGGTGCGACCGACGAAAGCGCATGCGAAGGGCTAGGCATCGGCGAGGCGACGGTCTCGGGAATGGCCGATGGGTTCGGTGTAGAGGTGCACGCCGCTACGAGGGCAACGAAACAAACTATCTCGGCAACGTGCCGGGAACGTCGGTGCAACCCTCAGCCTCTGGTAGCAATTCCGGTAGCAATAGGAGCGGACATCGGTGGCCACTGAGCCCAGGAGACCCCGGATTTACGCTCAGACTAACGCTCCGCGGACGTCGCCGGACGCTACGGGCCGCCCTGCAAAACCTCTATTCACCGGTTCGAATCCGGTCGTCGCCTCCACTCCTCGACCTGACCCCGAATGACGGGAGGCCCGAGCCTTGCGGCTCGGGCCTCTGTCTTGTTGCGCCTGGCTGATGCGTTCGGGTCAGGGCAGCGCCTGGAGCACCGTCGTCGCCTCAGTGTCGTCCGCGTTGTCGATCGTCCAAACAACGTCGGGCTGCGCGTAGACGTAGGTCACATCGCCGTCCTCGTCGGTCACCTCGGTGACCGTCTTGCCGCCGACGTTCGCCTGCTGAACCGTTGGCGGTGACTGATCGGGGTTAAAGAACTCAAAGATCTGCGGGAAGACGCTCACCAGCCTCGCCGAGTCCGAGCCCAACGTATGGATTGCGGCGATGTCCACGTCGTCCTCGGCGAGCGTCACGTCGGCCTCGCCATACGAAGAAGTTGACGGATCGATGCCGGCGGTACTGAAGGCGTTCGTGTACATCTGCTCCGCGGCCGGGTCTCCGTCGGTCGCGACGTTCATGAAGTCACTGAAGCTGTACGTCACGAGATTCATGACCGGCTGCCCGCCAATCGTGGTCGGGAAGCGCGCCGCCAGGGCCGGGTCGGCATTGGTGTTGAAGCTTGGGAAGGCGGCGCTCGGGATCACGAAACTGCCGCCCAGTCCCGAGGGGGCGGCGATCGACGGGAGCGCAAACGACGGGGCCGCAAACGACGGGACGCCAAACGACGGGGCCGCAAACGACGGGACTGCGATCGACGGAATGGTTACTGGCGGCGCCGTTGGCGTTGACGACCCGCCGCACGCGGCGACGGCGACAGAGGCGGCCAGGATCAAACCCCAGCGGACGGGCAAGGTGCGCATGCACAGACCTCTATTGTGGGTACACGGCTTGGTCGGGACAGTCTGCCACGGGCGGGCCGACTCCGCGCCGGGCTAGACTCGGTGGCGGTTACAGCCACATGCCGAAGTGGCGGAACGGCAGACGCGGCGGACTTAAAATCCGCGGCCCGCAAGGGCGTGTGAGTTCGAATCTCACCTTCGGCACCAGGATCTCCGGCAGCGGCGAGGGACGCATGCCGAAGCAGGAATGGGTCGGCCGCGGTGAGGCGGGAGCGCGCGGCCCGTCCGCCGGCTGCATGTCCTCCAACCCACCAGGTCCGCGCCGAAGACGGGGTGACGACCTACGGCGACGGCAGGAATGTTTGTCCCGTCTCCAGTGTTTCGTAGGTTCCCAGCCAATCGGTCGCAATCGCTTGCTGCGCTGCGGTGAGCGGTTCCGCTCCCGAACACACGAGGTCGTTCAGCTCGTTCTCAAGGCGGTCCTTCACGCGAGCCCCAATCTCTGTGCCGTCAGGAAGCGTGGCCGTGTACGGCTCTGGCCAGAGATTGCGAACGTCGGTGGGGTTACCGCCGAGCTCGAGTGAGACGAGGTGATCCTCTTCGTAGTCCTTCGTCGCCGTGTCGGTATAGCCGTACTGAGCAATCTGGCGGACCTTAAGCGCCGTCGTGTAGCTCTCCGGCGGGCGGACCGTGGCCGTCCAGCCCGCCACGCAAATCGTGCTCTGGACGTCGGCTTGGTTCACTGCGGAGTTCGTGGCGCCAGGCGTGAGATCGGGTCTGGGCAGGCCGAATATCCAAGAAGCGGAGGATGTCGGCGAGGGCGGAGCGGAGAACGTCAGCGAGGGCCGAGCAGACGAGCTGGGCGACGGGGTGGCAGCCGCGACAGCGACCAGCGACGGACTACTTGCCACCGTAAGCACGAGTGCACTGGGAACCGTTGCCGGCGGACGTCCGTTAGCGCTAGGCAGCGGCGCAGTGGGGGCCGCACACGCAACGACGAAAACGGCAATCACGCCGAGAACCGCGAGCAACTTTCCAGGGCGGACCGGCAAGGGGTAGCTTCCTCGGACGGGCGCCGTTAGCAGCGCTTGTGCAACTTCCGGCCGGGGTACTTGGCGAGCAGCGCGCTCGACGTCTTGAAGCCCTGTAGGTATTTGTTGCTCAGGGTCTCCCACTGGCTACAGTTCTTGCGGTTGTAGTAGTAAACCGTCGTGTGGTAGCTCGACGTGAAGTATTGACAGGTCGCCTCGGTGCAGCCATGGCCCGTGAAGGCGGAGGCGACAGGGGCAGTTGCGAGCGCTCCACCGACGACAATGCTCAAGGCCATGAGCACGGTTGCAACGAGTTTTGTAATTGTGAGCCGGGCAGAACACATCGATCAGCCTCCGCTGGGACAGCGATGCGCAACGCTAGACCTTAGAAGGACCTCTGCTTGCGCAAACCGTGATTAGGGTACGCGCCAGACCGCCGGGTTCCTAGGACGCCGCTCGATCAAATTGGCATTGCGGGCAAGATACATTTCCGGAACGTCGCGCCCGGTCGGATGGAGTGCTGCGGGTCGCGCCTGAGAGGGATGGGTGTGTGTCCGTGATTGCGTCCACAAGACTTCGCGCGCTTGGCGATCGGTACAGCGCGTGGATCGAGCGACACGACATTGCCTGGGAGCTGGTCATGGCTGCCCTGGCGGTGCTCTTCGTAGTCGTCGGGCTAATGGATGACAGCCCGTATGCGTCTGCGCTCGACGCTCTCGATCTCCTCCTGACGGCGATCTTCGTGGCCGAGTTCACGACACGACTTGCCGCTGCCCGGAGCCGCCGCGAATACCTCCGCCGCCACTGGATCGATGCCGTCGCGATGATCCCCGTGGCGCGCGGCCTCCGCCTCCTGCGACTGCTGCGTCTGCTCCGACTGGTTCGTGCCTTCGCGGGCGTGTATCGCGCGCTGAGCGACCTCGAGCGCTTCACGACCCACCGTGGCCTACTGTTCCTGTTCACCTCCTGGCTGGCTGTGGCTGTCATCAGCGCAGCGGCGTTCTGGCTCGCCGAGTCGGGCATCAATCCGAACGTCACCAGCCCGCTCGACGCGCTGTGGTGGGCCGTCGTGACCCTTACCACGGTCGGCTATGGCGACGTGACACCGATGACGCCGGAGGGCCGGTTGGCGGCCACGGCGCTGATGATCGTCGGCATCACCCTGTGGGCGGCGATAACGGGCACGATCACCAGTCTGCTCATCGAGGGCCGCAGCGGAGACGTTGGCATTCCCGAGCAGATCCGCCAGCTTGAGGAGCTACGACGAGAGCAGATATTGAGCGACGGCGAATTCCAGTCGAAGAAGGTCGAGCTTCTGGCGCGGATGTGACCTTGCCAGTGGCGTCCGTCGACCTAACTCGACAGAAGTCATTCGCTAGCCTTCTCTCGTGGGCATCCTCTCACGCCTACGTGGAGCGCCGAGCCGATACGACGTGCCCTATGGCTCGCAGGTAGAGCTCGACAGCGTCTCGTGCGCGTCAACTCGGTCTACTGTGACTAGGACCGAGCATGTCGCCAGGCCCGCGATTGCGGCCTTTGTGTAGTCACGGCAGAGGGATGGATGCACAATTTGGTTGATCTACGTCGGCTCGGTATCGCGCTGGCCGCAGCGCTGGCGATCGGCTGCACGAGCATCACCCCGGCGGCTACATCGCCTTCGACAGAGCACGGATCGACACAGCCACCCCCTGTCACGCCGATCATCATCTACGTGACGCCTGCTCCGGCGACTCCGGCGCCCGGGTCGACGACGGCCCCTTTGCGCACCGCGCAGCCGACACCGGCGCCGTCACTGCCCGGCACTCAGCCTCCGCCGGTCACGCCTGCGCCGGCAACACCCGCCTCTACTTCGGGTGCGGAGCAGGATCAGGCTGTCCTTCGCACGTGGACAGAATCAGGCTACGTCACTGCCCAGGTGATTACGCCGGTGACCAACACCGGCACTACGTGGATCGAATTGCTGCAGTTCGATACCAACTGGACGATCTACGACGCAACCGGCGGCATCACGGCAACAGGCAGCTATGCGAGCGAGGTTGGGCCCCGCTATCTGGCACCGGGCGAGACGGGTTATGTGGTGGCCGATAACTTCGATAACTCGGACCCGAAATCGGCCTATGCGACCGCCGAGATGGACGTGTATTTCAATGAAACGACGCCGCAAGAGCGACTCACCGTGGATAACGTGAAGGTCAAGAGCGACGATATCGGTGGTCTCGAGGTCCTGGGCCAGGTCACGAACCCGGGATCGGAGCGGGTCGACTCGGCCGACGTCCTTGCCGTCTTCCTCGATGACAGCGGCAGCCCACTCGGATTTGCTGACGGGCTTGCCCAGAACATCGAGCCTGGCAGTCCGAGGGCCTTTACCGCCTCGGCCTCATTCGTCGGCATCAGCCTGTCGGACGTTGCTCAGACGCTCGTCTACGCGTCAAGCTCGTTCTGAGACGTTCAGAAGGATCTGCGGCAGCGGTGTGGCGCCCGGCCCCTGCCGTCCGCTCTACGTCTCGAGGTGACGGCCGATCGAGCTCGCCACACGGGGCCGGGCGCCCGCGGACCTTACCGACATGCTCTGCCGATCGCCATGGTCCGTTCGGTCCGTGTCACCTGACCCTGCTGAGTACCTTTGGCGCCCATCTCGTCGAGATACGCAATTCGACGGACTTGCGGCTCAGCGCCGTGCCATGCACCGTGCGCCCCAGATGTACGTCCGCTTCGAAGGACCTGGCCGGCCGCGCTTTCGTCGCTGGCACATCGTCCACGGTTCGGCCGCCGGCCAGCCGGTAACGCTCTGCGGGCGGTACGTCCGGCGTGAGGCCCTTCTCGTCGAGCGTGGCCCGGGATTGGCCTGCCGGATCTGCGCGCAGACCGGGCGCCGCCCCGGTATTGCTCTCGAAGTAGCGCAGAACCAGCGCTAGCTGCGGCCCAGGAGGGAGCGCAGGCGGCCGCGCCGGGCGGGCTGCATGATCTCATCCTCGAGGCGCGTCTCGGCCGTCAACTCTGCCAGGTGCTTGATCGCGCTCGCCGCCGCGCTGCGTCGTGCCAGCAGGACGAGCGGCTGGCCCTCGTTCACTCCGCGCAGGAAGTTCTCGCCGTCGTAGGGCACCTCGAGCAGGAGTCGGACGCCCAGGTGCTCTTCGATCTGCTCGCCCATGATCGTCGGGTGCGGATACATCTGATTGAGCACGAATACCGTCTTGTCGGTCAGTGAGCCGGCCTCACTCATGACCTGGAGCGCGGCGTGCAGCAGGCGCAGCGAGGGGATGTCGGGCGTGATCGGCATGACGACGTGGTCGGCCTCGGCGAGGACCGAGAGCGAGCGCATGTCGAGCGTGGAGCCGGCATCGATGATGATCGTGCCGTAGACGCCGCGCAGCTGCTGGACGAGCGAGGCGAGCTGCGCCCCGGTCACGTCGACCGCTTCATCGGGCCGATATGGAGCGCCAAAGACCATCAGTCCGCTGGCGTGTTGCTTGCCAGCGTCGTGGATCATGTCGGGCGTCTGTGTCAGGCGGTCCTCGCGTGCCATCTGCGCGGTCGAGTTGCGCGCATACAGGTCGAGGTGTGTCGCCACCTGTCCGTGGTACATGTCCATGTCGGCGATCGCGACGCTGCCGGGTGCCATCTCGGCGAGGATCAGGGCCGTGTTGACGGCCAGCGTCGTCGTTCCCGAACCACCTTTGGCCGCGGCGAAGGCGACGACGCGACCTGGCCCGGTCGGCACCGGCCGTGGCGGCGGGCTGATCGTGGTGCCCTCGCCGGCCGTGGGTGACGCGGGCGCGCGCAGCAGAAGTGCCTCGACCAGCGCACCGAGCTCGCGCTCGTCGACGGGCAGGCCGATCACGTCGTCTGCGCCGGCCTCAAGCAGGTGCACACGCGCCTCGACATCGTGGCTGTGGGCCACGGCCAGGATGGGCGCGTGCCGACTGCCGGTCTCGTCGTTGATCCGGCGGCAGAGCATGGCCAGTGTCGATTCGTCGCTGGCGTCGAGGATCAGCAGCTGCTGCTCGCCGATGCGTTGCAGCGCCGAGGCCAGGTCCTGCGTGACCGACACGTTCATGCCGGCGCGCTGGAGCGGCTCGACGATCGCGTTGTCGGCACGCCCGTCGGCGGTCAGCACGAGGATGCTATTGGACAGGGCTTTCGCCTCCCAACCTGAAATTGAAACGCTGTGCGCCGGCCAGCATCCGCGGCCGACCGAGCGAGTCTAGCAACCGACGGGGGAAGTCCGACACCCGGCTATACTTCTCGGACACCTTTCAGCTCCGCCGCGGACCAACGGCCCAACGAGCGGGGCACACCCCATCGGAAGGAGAACCATGCGTCGTTATGAGTTGATGCTCGTCCTGCGGCCGGACACGCCGGACGAACAGGTCCAGGCCCTGCTCGATAGGTCCACGCGCTCGATCGCCGCGGCCGGTGGCCAGATCGTCAAGGTCAGTCCGTGGGGCCGCCGCCGTCTGGCGTACGCGATCGGCGCGTACCACGAGGGCTCGTATTTCCTCGTCCTGTTCGATGCGCCGCCCGCGGCCGTGCTCGAGCTCGAGCGCGGCCTGAACATCACCGAAGAGGTGATGCGCCACCTGGTCACGCGCGTCGAGCGGCCATCATCGCGTCGAGCGCAGGCCGACGCCGGCGACGGCACTGACCTCGACGAGGACGAGATCCCGGGCCCGCCGCCCGAGGACGATGACATCGATCTCGACACAGAGTTCATCGACGAGTCGGAGAGCGAGGCCGCTCCCGCCGCCGTCGAACGCCCCTAGGCGCAGGAGGTAGGTGTCGTGTCGCTCAACAAGTGCATGATCATCGGCAACCTTGGCCGTGACCCGGAGATGCGCTATACGCCCAGCGGGCAGGCCGTGACGCAGTTCACGGTGGCGGTCAATCGGAACTACAAGGACCAGCAGGGCGAGCGCCAGGAAGAGACGGAGTGGTTCCGCGTCGTTGCGTGGGGCCAGCAGGCCGAGTTCGCGGCGGAGTACCTGCGCAAGGGCGCCAAGGTCTACGTCGAGGGACGCATCCAGACCCGTCAGTGGGAAGGCCAGGACGGCCAGAAGCGCTACACGACGGAGCTCGTCGCCAACACCATCCAGAACCTCGAGCGTCGTGCTCGCGAGGACACCGGCGACGGCGGCAGCCAGCTGCCGCCGGAGCCACGCCCGCAGCGCGCGCCTGCCGGACAGCCCAAGGCGTCCGAGCAGCCTGAACCCGACTACGACGACCTGCCTTTCTAGGCACTGAGAAAGGATCAACTGACCCATGCCCCCCGCCAGCCGAAGCCGACAGAAGCGCGATGACATGTATCGCGACCGGCGTCGCCGCAAGGTGTGCGCCTTCTGCGCCGACAAGACCGTCCAGATCGACTACAAGGAGATCAACCGGCTGCGGCGCTACCTGTCCGAGCGCGCCAAGATCGAGCCGCGACGCAAGACCGGCACGTGCGCCGAGCACCAGCGCCAGCTCGCTGTCGCGCTCAAGCGTGCCCGAACAGTTGCGCTGCTCCCGTACGCGCCAGAGCACCTTCGCGCCTGATCGCGCCTGATGTCTAGCCCGGCCTGAGATGGTCGAGCTTGTCGAACTCGTCGTCGGCCTGCTGCTGATCGTCGCAGCCTCCGACCTGTTCACCAACGGCATCGAGTGGCTGGGCCGGCTCTACCGGCTGAGTGAGGGCGCCGTTGCCAGCGTCCTGGCCGCGATCGGCACCGCGCTGCCGGAAACCATGGTGCCGATCGTGGCCATCCTGCTCGCCGGTCGCCAGACAGACCCGGCTGCGGCGCGCGATGTCGGCGTCGGCGCCGTCCTCGGTGCCCCGTTCATGCTGGCAACGCTGGCGATGTTCGTCACTGGCACCACCGTTGTCCTATTCCGCCGGCGCCGCGCATCGGGCGAGATGATGAGCCTCGACCGCCGCGTGGTCTTCCAGGATGTGCGCTTCTTCGTCGTCGCCTACGCGATCGCCCTCGCCGCGGCGCTGCTCCCGAGCGACCTGCTCGTCGTGCGCTACCTCGCCGTGGTCGTCCTGCTCGGCGCATATGCGCTCTACGTGAAAGGACACTTCGCGGTCGAGGGCAGTGGCGAGACAGAGGACCTGGCGCCTCTCCGACTGCACCGCGTGGACCGGCCCGGCTACAGCCACGACCAGACGGTCGCGCGCATCCGGATCGTCATCGGCCAGCTTGCCGTCGCGCTGGTGATGATCGTGGTCGGCGCGCTCGTTTTCGTCGATGCCGTCGAGAAGATCGCCCATGGAGCCGGCCTCGACCCGGTCCTGCTGTCCCTGATCGTCGCTCCAATCGCCACCGAGCTGCCCGAGGCATTCAACAGCGTGATCTGGGTCCGCCAGGGCAAGGACACCCTTGCACTCGGCAACATAACGGGCGCGATGGTCTTCCAGGCGTGCATCCCGACCTCCATCGCGGTCGCGCTGGCTCCGGCCGCGTGGGCCATCAGCCCGGAGAATGTGCTCGGCTTCAGCTCGGCGCTGATGGCCTACCTGTCGGTCGGCGCGATCTTCCTGGTGCTCGCCTGGCGCGCGTCGATCAGCGGTCGCCGGCTGCTCCTGGGCGGAGTGTTTTACGTTGCCTATGTCGGGCTGGTCATTGCCCATATCGCGCGCGTCTTCTGACGGGTAGGCCTGCCCTTAGGGGCGGGACGGACCCCGAAAGCGGGTACTACCGCCCGTTGGGCGCTCAGATGCCCGACGTATACTCGCCGCCATGCTCACTCAGAAGCCCGCCGTCGCCCCCCTGACGGCAAGCGGCACGCGTCCCCCTGACGCGAATCTTGTCTGCTACTTCGAAGGCGAGTTCGTGCCCCTGGCACAGGCACGGATCCCGGTCATGACCCACGGATTCCTGTATGGCACCGCGACCTTTGAGGGCATCCGCGCTTACTGGAACGAAGAGCACGAACAGCTCTACGGCCTGAAGCTGCTGGAGCACTACAAGCGTCTCTGGCAGTCGGCCAAGGTGCTGCTCATGAAGCCCCCGATGGCGCCCGAGCAGCTGGTCGATCTGACCGTCGACCTCCTGCGCCGCAACGGCCTGCGCCAGGACACGTACGTCCGGCCCACGCTCTACAAGTCGACCGAGGCGATCGGCGTCCGGCTCCACAACCTCGACTCGAACATCGTCATCTTCGCCGTCCCGTTCGGCGAATACATCGCCGTCGACCGCGGCATCAGCGCCCAGGTCGTGTCGTGGCGGCGTAACAGCGACCAGGCGTTGCCGGCACGCTCGAAAATCGTCGGCGCGTACGTCAACAGCGCCTTCTCGAAGACCGAGGCAGTGCTCAACGGCTACGACGAGGCGATCGTCCTGACCATGGACGGCCACGTGTCGGAGGGCAGCGCCGAGAACTTCTTCATGGTCCGCAACGGCAAGCTCGTCACGCCGCCGATCACCGATGACATCCTCGAGGGCCTCACGCGACACGGCATTATCCAGCTCGCGCGCGAGGACATGGGCCTGGAGACTGTCATCCGCTCGATCGATCGGAGTGAGCTCTACGCGGCAGAGGAAGCCTTCCTGTGCGGCACGGGAGCGCAGATGTCCCCGATTGTCGAGATCGACCATCGCTCGGTCGGCAACGGCGAGGTCGGCCCGATCACGCGCAAGCTGGCCCAGCTCTACTTCGACACCGTTCGCGGCAAGTCGCCTGCGCACAGCAACTGGGTGACCCCGATCTACTGAGCGCCTGCCGGGGCCTGGAAGCGGCTCCTGCCGGGAGCCGGAGGCTCGGCTGCCGATCTTCAGCACAGGGCTTCTTAAGCAGGCTTTTGCCGGGGATAAGTGCCAGTCACGCGGTCGTCTGAGCGTGGTTCGCTATCTCGACCGTAGCGTCGACTCTGGTCGGCGCGCGTAACACTGTCCACGGCTGAAAATCGGCAAGATTTCACGTCCCTCGCCTGACTAAGCGCGCCCCGGCTGAAGATCGGCAACAAATCGCGCGGGCAGGGCGAATACTGCGGCGCGGCCTACTACCTGCAGCGCTCGCCCGCGGAGCTTGGCACGCAGCACTCCCCGTGGCCGCCGCACGCCAACCGGTATCCTTGGTGGCCCATGTTGGTCGAGTCGCGGGCCGTGAGCCCGTTTAAGCCTGTCGCGCGTCAGCCCGATCTGCCCGCGCTCGAGCACGAGACGCTGGCGCTCTGGAAGGAGCGCCGCACGTTCGCCCGTTTGCGCGCCCAGAACCGCGGCAAAGCACGCTGGTCGTTCCTGGACGGCCCGATCACGGCGAACAACCCGATGGGTGTTCATCACGCCTGGGGCCGAACGTACAAGGACCTCTACCAGCGCTTCCACGCCATGCGCGGCGAGGACCAGCGCTACCAGAACGGCTTCGACTGCCAGGGCCTGTGGGTCGAGGTCAACGTCGAGCGCGAGCTGGGCTACACGAGCAAGCGCGATATTGAGGCGAACGGCATCGCCAACTTCGTGAGCCTGTGCAAGCAGCGCGTCCTGACCTACGCCGCGCTCCAGACCGAACAGTCGATCCGCCTTGGCATGTGGATGGACTGGAATGACCCCGACGAGCTGCGCCGGCTGCGCGACCTGATGGCGGCAGATCCGTCGCAGCAGGTCACCGTTCAAGGCCCGAGCGGTCCCGTCACGGACACCGTTGAGATGATCGTCGGCCGCCTCGGCATGCCCGAGATCGGCGGCTCGTACTTCACCTTCAGCAACGAGAACAACGACCTCATCTGGGGCTTCCTGGCCGAGTGCAACCGGCGTGGCTGGCTGTACAAGGGCCACGACTCGATGCCCTGGTGCACGCGCTGCGGCACGGGCATCAGCCAGATGGAGATGAACGAGGGCTACCAGGACCGCGAGGATCCCGGTCTGACCGTGCGCCTGCCGCTGGTCGACCGTCCGGGCGAGGCCCTGCTGGTGTGGACGACCACGCCGTGGACGCTGAGTGCCAATGTCGCCGCGGCCGTTGGGCCGGAACTGACATACGTCAAGGTGCGCCAGGGTGACGACATCTTCTGGCTCGGCAAGGGCACGCTCAAGTCGGCGCTGCGCGACCGGTTCGAGGTGCTCGAGGAGAAACCCGGGCGCGAGCTGGTCGGCTGGCGTTATCGCGGGCCGTTCGACGAGCTGCCCGCCGTTCAGGCCGCATTTGCGGGCGGCCGCGGCGATGACGGCGGCCCGGGCTACGAGCATCACGTCGTGCCCTGGGACGAGGTCGGCGAGGAAGAGGGCACTGGCATCGTCCACATCGCGCCCGGCTGCGGTGCCGAGGACTACCAGCTGGGCAAGTCGCTCGGCCTGCCGGTCGTCGCCCCGCTCAACGAGGACGGCCACTACCTGTCGGGCTTCGGCTGGCTGACCGGCCTCGACGCCCACGCGGTCGCCGAACGGGTCGTCGAGGACCTCGAGGCCAAGGGCGTCTTCTACCACCTCGAGCCGTACACGCACCGCTATCCGCACTGCTGGCGGTGCGGCACACCGCTCCTCTTCCGCGTCGTCGATGAGTGGTACATCTCGATGGGCGAGGTCTTCGACAAGCCGCGCGAGCAGGTCACGGCCGACGAGAAGGAGCGCAGCCTGCGCTACCAGATCATGGATGTCGTCGACCAGATCAAGTGGATCCCGGGCTTCGGCTACGACCGCGAGATCGACTGGCTGCGCACGATGGCCGACTGGATGATCAGCAAGAAGCGTTACTGGGGCCTGGCCCTGCCGATCTGGGAGTGCCAGTCGTGCGGCAAATTCGAGGTCATCTCGGGCCGCGCCGAGCTCCAGCAACGAGCCGTGGCCGGCTGGGTCGAGTTCGAGGGGCACACGCCGCACCGGCCCTACGTCGACGCGGTCAAGGTCGCCTGCTCGAGCTGCGGCGCCACGACGTCGCGCATCGCCGACGTCGGCAACCCGTGGCTCGACGCGGGCATCGTGCCCTTCTCGACGCTTCACTACCGCACGGAGCCAGAGTTCTGGCAGCAGTGGTTCCCAGCAGACTTCGTGACCGAGTCGTTCCCCGGCCAATTCCGCAACTGGTTCTACTCGATGCTGGCGATGAGCACGGTTCTGCGGCGTGAGCCGCCTTTCAAGGCCCTGATGGGCTACGCGACCCTGTTCGGCGACGACGGCCGGCCGATGCACAAGAGCTGGGGCAACGCGGTCGAGTTCAACGAGGGCGCAGAGCGCATCGGCGTCGACGTCATGCGCTGGATGTTTTCCCGCCAGCGACTCGAGGACAACATCCTGTTCGGCTATCGCACGGCCGACGAGGCGCGGCGCGAGCTGCTCGTTGTGTGGAACGTATACGTCTTCTTCGTCGACTACGCGCGCCTGTCGGGCTGGCGCCCGACGAGCGGCATCAGGGAGCAGCTGGCAAGCGCAAAGGACTGGCCGCTGCTCGATCGCTGGATCCTGTCGCGCGTCAGCGGACTGGCCACGGACGTCGGCGCCAAGCTCGAGGACTTCGATGCCACCGCCGCGACGCGGCTGGTCAGCACGTTCATCGACGAGCTCTCGACGTGGTATCTGCGCAGGTCACGGCCGCGCATGCGCCTCACGGCGACTCCGCAGGAGCGGTCGATCGCCTTCGCGACCCTTCACGCCGCGCTGGTCGGGCTGGCGCGCATCGTGGCCCCCATCCTGCCCTTCGTCTCGGAGACCATCTACCAGAACCTGGTCGCGGGAGCGGTCACCGAGCTGCCTGACAGCGTGCACCTGACGACGTGGCCGGCCGACGAGCTTAAGCCCCTGCGCGACGAAAAGCTCGAGGCCGCGATGAGCGTGATCATGCGCGCGGTCGATCTCGGCCGGACCCTCCGGTCACAGGCTGGCCTGAACCTGCGCCAGCCGATCCGTCGGGTATGGGTCGCCGTGCCGCCCGGCACGGACGTGCAGCGTGAGCTGATCGACAGCCTGGCTGAGGACGACCTGCTCAACGCGAAGGCGGTCGAGGTCATCGCGGACGACTCGGCGCTCGTCGAGCGCCGCGTTCGGCCGCTGCTGCCGAGGATCGGCAAGCGTCTCGGCCCGAGGACGCAGGAGGTCCTCGCGGCGGCACGCAACAACGAGGTCGAGTACCTGCCCGACGGCGGCGTCCGCCTGGCCGGCGTCGAGCTTGCCGCGGACGAGGTCGAGATACTCGCCACGCCGCGGCCGGGCACGGCCGTTGCCCATGACCAGGGCCTGGTCATCGTCATCGACACAGAGCTCGACGACGACCTGCGTGCTGAGGGCGAGGCGCGCGAGCTGGCACGCGCCATCCAGGACCTGCGCAAGCAAGCCGGACTCGAGCTCGACGACACGATCGAGATTTGGCTTCACGCGCCCGACGCAGTCATCGCTCGCATCGCGCCATATCTGGCCCGGGTCGCGGAGGACACGCTCGCCGAGCACCTGGCACATGACGAGCCACCGCCTGATGCACAGCGCGCGACGCACCATCTGGCCGCATTCGATGTGGTCATCGGCCTGCGGCGCATCGGACGGCAGGGTTGACAGAGCCGTCACAGCGCCGGCGGCGCTGGCTGCTGTTCGGCGTCCTCGCAGCCGGCGTCGTCATCGTCGATCAGATCTCGAAGCTGTTCATCGACGCCAATTTCCAGGTCGCGTCGGCCAATCCCTTGCCGGGTGGCCCGGCGCCGACGCCGATCCTCGGCGAGTTCGTGCGCATCGCCAAGTCGTACAACGCGGGCGGCATCTTCGGCCTGTTCGGCAACTCGGCGCTCGTGCTCGCGCTGTCGAGCCTGGTCGTCATTGCCCTGATCCTGTACTACGAGTGGCGCGAGGGCTCGCACACCTGGCTGCTCACGCTGGCCCTCGCGCTCCTGCTGGGTGGCGCGATCGGCAACCTCATCGATCGCCTGCGGTTGGGCTTCGTCGTCGATTTCGTCGACATGGGCATCGGTGACTCGCGTTTCTACACGTTCAACGTCGCCGACTCGGCCATCAGCACGGCGCTGCTGTTCCTGATCCTGATTGCGCTCTTCCATGACCGACTCGTCCCCGCGACCCAGCAGGCGACCGGTGATGGCTGAGCACGTCTCGCTGACCGTGCCCCAAACGGCCACGCCGGGTCGCGCGGATCGTGTCGTCGCGGACGCGGTCGGGCTGTCGCGCTCGTATGTACAGCGCCTGATCGAGGATGGCCGGCTGACCGTCCACGGCGAGCCCGTCAAGAGCAACGCGGTGCTCGCGGCCGGCACGATCCTCGAGCTCGACATCCCCGACCGGCCGGCCGCGACGATCGAGGCGGAGGACGTCCCGCTCAACGTCGTCTACGAGGACGCCGACGTGCTGATCCTCGACAAGCCGGCGGGCCTCGTCACGCATCCCTCGCCGGGCCATTCGAGCGGCACGCTGGTCAACGCGCTCCTCGGCCGCGGCGGGATCGAGGCCTACGGCACGGTCGCCGGCGAGGACCGGCCGGGCATCGTCCACCGCCTCGACCGCGACACGAGCGGCCTGATCGTCGTCGCGCGCAACGACCGGGCACAGTCGGCGCTGATGGCCCAGCTCAAGGCGCGCCGCGTCAAGAAGACGTATCTCGCGCTCGTGCAGGGTGCCGTGGCGGCCCAGAACGGCCGCATCGAGGCGCCCATCGGTCGCGACTCGCGCCACTTCTCACGCATGGCCGTGATCGCCGGCGGCCGGCCGTCGGTCACGGGTTACCGTGTCCGCGAGCGCCTGCCGGGCTGGACCCTGCTCGAGGTCGATCTGATGACCGGTCGAACGCACCAGATCCGTGTCCACCTCGCATCGATCGGCCATCCCGTCGCGGGCGACCCCGTGTATGCGACGGGCGCCGCCAGGCGCGGGCCGGACGGCCTGGAGCGCCTCTTCCTCCATTCGTGGCGGATCGAGTTCGCGTCGCCTTCGGCAGACAGGATCATCCGCGCCGAGGCGCCCCTGCCGCCGGAGCTCGATGCCGTGCTTGAGACGCTGCGCACGAGCCGCACATGACGCACGCTTCGAAGCCGAACGTGTCGATCCTGATCTCGGGTCCTTCGCGCACGGGCAAGACGACGGCGGCCAACATCCTGGCCGAGCGCTACGGCATCCCGAACATCAAGATCGGCGAGGAGTTCCGCAAGCGAACCGGGATCGACACGTCGAGCTTCGCGCCGCGTGATCGCTCGCTCGACCAGGAGATGGACGACTACCAGGCCGCGAAGATCAGGTCGGCCAGGGCGGACGCCCCATTCATCCTCGAGGCGCGCCTGGCGGCGTTTCTGGCCAGTCTCGAGCGCCAGAAGGCCGATCTTCCGGTGGTGACGATCCTGTTCTGGGCGCCCGAAGAGGTCAGGATGGAGCGCCAGCTGCGCAAGGTACGACGCGACGATCCCGACTCACGACGGACGCTCGACGAGCTCCTCGCGGGCGAGCGCGAGCGCGAGGCGCGCGATCGCGGGTTGTGGAAGTCGGTCCACCCAGAGCTCGATGACCAGAACGTCTTCGATCCCGACCTGACCGATGAATCGGGCACACCGGTATATGACCTGGTCATCGACACGCGCGTCGGGATGCCCGATGCCGTCGCCGACCTGGTCCACGACTGGCTGGCACAGCGCGGGGCGTTCGGCGGAAGCGACGGCTAGCGACCAGCTCCTGGCCGGCCTCGCCCCGGAGGGGGTGGAGGCGCGCACGGTCGAGGTCGCCGTGGACGCCGCCGGTCCGCGTGGCGGACAGACCTTCACGTACTCAGTGCCAGCGGCGCTCGGGGCCGTCGAGCCCGGCGAGGCAGTGCTGGTTGAGTACGGACGGAGGCGCGCGCTCGGCGTCGTGCTCGGCACGAGCGAGGGACGGCCCGACCGCGAGCTCAAGCCGATTCTCGCGCGGGTGCGCTCCGACGGACCGCTCCTGCCACCACTCCAGGTCGAGCTGTGCAAGCACATCGCGACGCACTACCTGGCGCCGCCCGCGCTCGTGCTGCACGCGATGCTCGCGCCCGGCATGCTCGAGCGTGTCGAGCGCGTCATGCGCAACATCGACGGTCAGGTCGAGGCGGAATGGACCGTGCGGCCGCCCGTGGCGCGCGAGAAGATCGAGCGCCGGGTGAGCCTGACCGACGCAGGCCGAAGCGCGGCGAGCGGCGAGGGGGACGGCGCGCGGCTTGGACCGCGCCAGCGCGCGCTGCTGGCCGAGCTGCGTGCCACAGATGATTCCATTCCGGCGCCGCTGCTCGCCGCGCGCCACGGCACGAGCGCGATCCCCGGCCTTGCCCGGCGCGGCCTCGTCGCGATCGAACTGGCGCGCGTCGAGCGCCGTCCGCTGGCCGACCGCACCGCGCCGGCGCGCGGCTCCCGGCCCGACGAAGCGCAGCTCAGCGACGATCAGCGTCGGGCCGTCGAGCGCATCACGGACCACGTCTCCGCGCGCCGGCCGCAAACGGTCCTGCTCGAGGGCACGACGGCGAGTGGCAAGACGACCGTCTATGCCGAGGCGATCCGCGCCGCACTCGAGCAGGGCAGGGGTGCGCTCGTGCTCGTGCCCGAGATCGCGCTCGCAGTGCCACTCCTCGACCGCCTGGGCTACGACCTGGGCGTTGACGTCGCCCTGCTGCACAGCGCGCTCGGCGAAGGCGAGCGCGCCGACGAGTGGCGGCGCATCCGTGCGGGCGAGGTGAAGGTTGTCGTGGGCACGCGCATTGCCGCGCTCGCACCCCTGGCGGATCCGGGCGTGATCATCGTCGACGAGGAGCACGACCCGGCCTACAAGTCGGACCGAACGCCGCGCTACCAGGCACGCGACGTGGCCATCGAGCTCGGCAAGCTGGCCGGCGCGCCCGTGGTCCTGGGCAGCGCGACGCCGGACGTGGTGACCTACGGCCGCGCGGAGCGTGGCGAGATCGAGCGGATCGTGCTTCCGCGCGTCGCAGGCGCTCGGCCAAGGGTGGATGTGGTCGACCTGCGCGCGGAGCTGGCGGCGGGCAATCGGGGCCTCCTCTCGCGGCAGCTCTCGGACGCGCTGGGGGCCCTCAACACGCACGATCGG
Organism: uncultured Anaerolineaceae bacterium; assembly: GCA_964475245.1. Taxonomy (GTDB): domain Bacteria; phylum Chloroflexota; class Limnocylindria; order Limnocylindrales; family CSP1-4; genus JALYGJ01. The sequence goes on from CAYYVV010000004.1 coordinate 20,567, forward strand.
GAGCAGGCGGTCCTCGTCATCAATAGGCGGGGGAGCGCATCGGTCATCGTCTGTCGCGACTGCGGTTACGTTCAGATCTGCCCGGAATGCCAGCGTCCGCTCGTGTTCCACGCCAACACCATGTCGCTGCGCTGCCACCACTGCGGTGCGACGGCGCCGGTGGCGCGGCGCTGCCCGGCGTGCGAGTCGGTGCGCATCCGCTACCTGGGCGGCGGCACGCAGCGCGTCGAGCGCGAGGTGCAGATCCGCTTTCCACACCTGCGCGTCGTCCGACTGGACCGCGACGTGGTCGAGCGCAAGGGCGAGGCGACGCGGGTCGTCGACGCGTTCGCGGCCGGCGATTTCGACGTGCTCGTTGGCACGGCCCTCGTGACCAAAGGACTCGACGTCCCGCAGGTGACGCTGGTCGGAGTCGTGTCGGCCGACATCGCGCTCAACCTGCCCGACCAGCGCGCCGCCGAGCGCACGTACCAGCTCCTGGTGCAGGCGATCGGGCGCGCCGGCCGTGGCGAGCGCCCTGGAACCGCGATCGTCCAGACATATCTGCCCGATCACCCGGTCATCACTGCGCTCGTCGACGATGACGCCGTCGCCTTCTATGACTCTGAGCTCGCCTCGCGCCGGCTGTTCAACGCGCCGCCGTTCGGCGACGTGATCAAGCTGACCGTGGCGCTCGAGGATCGCGATGCGGCCGAGAAGAAGGCCACGGCCATGGCCTCGGAGCTGCGCGAGCGCGTCCGCTCCTCTGGCGCAAAGGTTGAGGTCCTTGGCCCACTGCCCGCGTACATCGCGCGCCGGGCAGGCCGCTGGCGCTTCCACATCGTGCTGCGCGGCGAGAGGCCGATGGATGTGCTCGGCCCGGATCCCGGCGCGCCGTGGTCCGTCGACGTCGATCCCGAGAGCCTGCTCTGACCGGCGGCACCGGTGACGACGTCGTTTCCTATACTCGCCACGTGAGCGTTCTCCCGATCATCACCCTCGGCGACCCGCGCCTGCGCCTGCGCGGTGAGCCGGTCGATTCATTCGGCAAGTACCTGCACGAGCTGCTCGACGACCTGGCCCATACGATGCGCGCCGCGCCCGGCGTGGGCCTGGCGGCGCCGCAGCTGGGCGTCGCCCTCCAGGCGTGCGTGGTGGAGGTCGAAGGTCAGCTCCACGAACTCGTAAACCCCAAGATCGTGCGCTCGAGTGGCGACGACAACGACCTCGAGGGCTGCCTGTCCATCCCGGGTTACGTCGCCTATGTCACGCGCCGCGAGCAAGTTTGGGTCGTGGCCCAGAACCGGCATGGCCGCAAGATCAAGGTCAACGGCAAGGGTCTTCTGTCGCGCGCCATGCAACACGAGCTCGATCACCTGCAGGGCAAGCTGTACATCGACTACCTCGAGTCGATGGATGAGCTGATCCCGGTCGCCCGCCTGCACGACGACATCGCTGAGGAAGAAGCCCTCGCGTCACTCGCGTGACCGGCGCAGTCCGGACGGTCTTCCTGGGCACTGGCGCGTTCGCGGTGCCGATCCTTGCCGCACTCGCCGATCAGCCAACCGTCGACCTGCTTGCCGTCGTAACTGCCCCCCAGCGGGCGGGTTCGCGCGGACGACTGACCGATCCACCCATCGCAGCCTGGGCGCAAGAGCACGGGCTGCCGATGCTCCGCCCCGACCGACTTCGTGCCCCGGACGCAATCGCGCAGGTCGTCGAGCTGCAACCGGAGCTGCTCGTCCTCGCCGACTACGGCCAGATCGTGCCCAAGTCACTGCTCGATGTGCCGCCGCGCGGCGCCCTGAACGTGCATCCGTCGCTGCTGCCTCGGCACCGCGGCGCGACGCCAATTCCGGCCGCGATCCTGGCCGGCGATGCCGAAACCGGCGTGACCCTGATGCGCATGGACGCCGGTCTCGACAGCGGTCCGGTCGTGGCCCAGTCGCGCGTGGCGCTGTCAGGGTCCGAGACAGCGCCGAAGCTCGAGGACGAGCTCGCGTCCCTGGGCGCGCGCCTGCTCGTCGCGACGCTGCCGCGCTGGCTGGCCGGCGACATCACGCCGCAAGCGCAGGATGAGCGCAACGCGACCATGACAAAGCCCCTCCGGCGCGAGGACGGCCGCCTGGACCCATCAAAGTCAGCTGCAGAGCTGGAGCGCCAGGTCCGCGCCTACCAGCCGTGGCCGGGAAGCTTCATCGACGCTGCCACAGGTCGCCTCGTGGTCTGGGCGGCGCACCCGGGGAGAGCGCGCCCGCACACGGTCCAGGTCGGTGCCCTGATCGCAATGCCGGACGGCGGCCTTGCCGTGGCCGCGAGCGACGCGCTGCTGATCCTCGACGAGGTTCAACCTCAGGGTGGACGGCGCATGACCGCGGCGGAGCTGCTCCGGGGCAGGCCCGGCCTAACGATTGGTCAAGCTCGCCGGTAGGAGGGTCTGTCTCACGAAGCTTCTTCTGACTTCCTCCGGAATCAGTAACGTGAGCATCCACGCCGCGTTGGTCGAGCTGCTCGGCAAGCCGATTGCCGAGTCGAACGCGCTGTGCATCGCCACCGGGATGTACCCGTTTCCGGGCGGGCCCACGGGCGCATACCGGTTCATCACCGGCAAGGCCGTCAGCCCTCTGACCGGATTGGGCTGGAAATCTCTGGGAGTGCTGGAGCTCACCGCGCTCCCGAGCGTCAAACCAGTGCCAACGTACGGGATCGACGATCAGACGGCCATCAAGGTGATCGACAGCACGGTCGCAGTAGTCTCCGAGGGCCATTGGAAGCTCTTCAATCCTGGGCCGCCGTCAGCCGATACCGCCTCTTGACGCTACGATGCCGCGATGCGCTCCGATACCGTGCCGGAGCAACGGGTTTCGCCACTGATCAGCCTGCCCACTGCGGGCATGCGCGACGCCCGCCCCGGGCTGTCTGGCGTTCCGGCGGCTGAACTTTCCACGTGGCTCGCAGATCGGGGTGAGCCCACGTACCGCGCGCGCCAGATCGGGGACCACGTCTGGTCGGCCGCGGTCCAGGCGCCGGATCAGCTGAGCACCATCCCGCAGCGCCTGCGCGGCCAGCTGGCCGACGCATTCCGCATCACGACCCTGGCCGACACGGAAACCACGCCCGCCGACGGTGGGCTGACCCAGAAGGCGCTCCACCGGCTGGACGACGGCCGGCTGATCGAGTCCGTGCTGATGCGCTACCCGGCGCGCGGCTGGCGTCGTGCGCGGGCGACCGTGTGCATCTCGAGCCAGGCCGGTTGCGCTGTGGGCTGTCCGTTCTGCGCGACCGGTGAGCTCGGCTTCGGGCGCGATCTTGAGAGCGCCGAGATGGTCGACCAGGTCCGCTTCTGGCGCCAGTGGCTGGCAGGCGTCGGCCAGCGGCTGACGAACGTCGTCTTCATGGGCATGGGTGAGCCGCTGCTCAACACCGATCGAGTCCTGGCCGCCGCCTCCGCGATCACCGATCCGGAACGTCTCGGTCTCGGCGCGCGGCACGTGACGATCTCGACCAGTGGCGTGGTACCGGGCATGGACCTGCTCACCGCCCAACGGCCCCAGTACACGCTCGCGGTGTCGCTGCACGCGGCGCGGCAGGAGCTGCGCGACGTCCTCGTCCCGCTCAACCGCAGGTACCCCGTCGAAGAGGTGGTCCGCGCTGCCGACCGATACGCCGAGCAGACACGACGACGGATCACCTACGAGTACGTGATGATCGAGGCGATCAACGACACCACGCTCGATTCCGCGGCCCTGGCCGAGCTGCTGGGCGGACGGCTGGCGCACGTCAACCTGATCCCGATGAATCCCGTCGCGCACACGCCGTGGAAGCCGAGCTCGATCGAGCGCACCGAGGCCTTCGCAGCCCGATTGCGCGAGTCGGGCGTCGAGACGACCGTGCGCCGCAACCGGGGAGTTGACATCGGTGCCGCGTGCGGCCAGCTCGCGGCCGATCGGGCTGGCGCGCCCGCGCCCGCGGCCGTCGCGCGCCGGCGTGAGCTGCTCGTGGTCCAGTCCGCGGCCGCGCTCGCCGGCCGTGCCGCCGACTAGGACGGCGCACCGCACGTGAGGCCGATACAGGTCGCTGCCAGCATCACCACGGCCGACTTCGGCAATCTCTATCGGGTCGTGCGCAAGCTCGAGCACGCCAAGGTCGATCGGCTCCACCTCGACGTCATGGATGGTCACTTCGTGCCCAACATCACCTTCGGCCCGGACGTCGTAGCTGCGGTCCGGCGCCTGACCCGTCTGCCGATCGACGCTCACCTGATGATCAGCGAGCCGGCGCGCTACGCGGACCGCTTCATCGCGGCCGGGGCGGACACGATCACCTTCCACTACGAGGTCGACGAGCCGCCCGACGTGAAGCACGAGACGCTCGCCCGGATCGCCGCCGCCGGGCGCGGACCGGGTCTCGCGATCAGCCCGAAGACGGCGGCGGCTGTGCTCGCCGAGTACGTCGACGAGCTCGCGCTGGTCATCGTCATGACCGTCGAGCCGGGTTTCGGCGGCCAGCATTTCATGCCCGAGCCGGCGGCCAAGATCAGCGACGTCAAGCGCCTGCTGGCCGGCCGTCCCGGCGCGCTCGTCCACGCCGACGGCGGTGTCAGTGCCGATACAGCTGCCGTCGTCGGCGGCTACGGCGTGGACGTGTGCATCGTCGGCTCGGCCCTCTTCCAACGCGGCCAGGACGCCGCACGTGAGGTCGAGGCGGTGAAACGCAATGCCGGCTCGGCGCCCTGGCAGGGCTGATGCGCCTGCTTCTGCAGCGCGTCACGCACGCCCAGGTGAACGTGGCGGGGAATGTCGTGGGCAGGATCGGGGCGGGGCTGGTGATCCTGGTCGGCGTCGGTCACGACGACACGGAAGAGGTCGCGCGCACGCTGGCCGGCAAGGCCGTCGACCTGCGCATCTTTCGTGATGACGAGGGCAAGACCAATCGATCGCTGATCGACGTGGGCGGCGACGTGCTTGCGATCAGCCAGTTCACGCTCTTCGCCGACACACGCAAGGGACGCCGGCCGTCCTTCCTCGACGCCGCGCCGCCCGATCTGGGCAGCGCGATCTACGAAGTGTTCTGCGCAGTTGTCATGGAGCGTGGCGTGAGGGTCGCCAAGGGGATCTTCGGGGCCGAGATGCAGGTCGAGCTCGTCAACGACGGCCCGATGACGATCTGGCTCGACTCAGCCGCGGGCTGAGGAGCAGTGGCGCCGCGAGCGCGGCGCGGCGAGCTAGGCGGTCTTCTGGAGCGTGCGCTGACAGCGCGTGCACACGAGCGTACGGCTCATCTTGCCGTTCTGCTCGAGGCGCATCGGCTGAAGGTTCGCGGTCATGCGCCGGTGCGCGCGGACGCGGTTCATCCCGACTGACTGCGGGTTGAAGCCGCCCATCGATGTCTTTCCGCAGATTGCGCACATGCGAGCCATGGTTCGAAAGGACTCCAGACCGAGGGAAGTGAGCGGGCCGAATAGCCGCGCCGGCTAGCTACTATAACAGGGTGCCGAACGCGACAGACTCGGGGCAGCCGCGTGGTACGACGCACGTCGATGAGCGCCAGGTAGCGCGGATCGCACGCACTGCCGCGCTCGCTGTCTATGGCGTGACGAACGTCGTCAGCGCGCGTTGGTGGCAGCGCGTGGGCGATCGGTTCGGTCTTCGGAGCAGTGGCGTTCGCGTTCACGCGGCGCCAGTGCTCGAGGTCGCGGTCAACGTCGAGCTCGCCCCCGGTGTCCCGCGCGACAGCGTGTTGGCCAACGTCGCCGACGCGGTGCGCTACACGGTCCAGCGCGACGCGGGCCGCTCGATCGACGCCCTGACCTTGACGGTCGAAGGACGGTGAACAGCCTCGCCTGGGATGGCCACGACCTGCTGGCCGCGCTGAAGCATTCCGCCGCGACGCTCAATGTCGGCGTCGACGAGGTCAACGCGCTGAACGTCTTCCCGGTCCCCGACGGCGACACAGGCTCGAACATGCTCGCCACGGTCCACGCGGCCTTGGCCGAGGCAGACAACGTTCCCGAGCTCGAACGCAGCGTGGCGCGCGTCGCCGCGGCGCTCAGCCTGGGTGCGCTGATGGGCGCGCGCGGCAACAGCGGTGTGATCCTCTCGCAACTCTTTCGGGGCCTGGGCGAGGCCGTCAGCGGCGTCGACGAGATCGGCGGTCTCGAGCTCGCCGAGGCGCTCCGGCAGGGCTGCGAAGCGGCTTTCTCGGCCGTCTCACATCCCGTCGAAGGCACCATCCTGACCGTCGTCCGTGACGCGTCGGTGGCCGCGGCAGCCGCTCTGGTGGCCAACGGCTCGCTCGAGCACGTCCTCGCCGCCGCCGTCGCCGAGGCAAGCGCGTCGGTCGCGCGGACGCCGTCGATGCTGCCGATTCTCAAGAGTGCGGGAGTCGTCGACGCCGGCGGCAAGGGGCTCGAGCTGCTTCTCGCCGGCGCGCTCGCGTCCGTCCACGGCGAGAGCACTCCCCATGTCGCGCGCGTTGCCCACGACATTCCACTGCCGGCGCTCGATGGGCTCGAAGCGGAAGGCTTCGGCTACGAGACTGTCTTCGTCGTCGTGCCCAACGACGGCAAGCGGCTCGACGTCGACGCCATCAGGCTCAAGCTGGGCGAGATCGGTGAATCGGTCCTCGTCGCCGGGGACCCGAATGCGGTCAAGATCCACGTTCACAACGAGCATCCCGACCGGGTCATTGCCTACGGCCTGTCGGTGGGCACGCTGAGCAGGATCAGCGTCGAGAACCTCGACCGCCAGGCGACCGCAGTCCGACAGCACGCCGCCGAGCAGTCCGGCGCGCCGGTAAAGGTATCGACCGTCGAGCGAGCATCGAGCGGGCCCGGACCGGCGATCGTCGTCGTCGCGCCCGGCGATGGCTGGGCCGAGCTCTTCTCGACCCTCGGCGCGGCGGCCATCGTCGACGGCGGCCAGGGCTCCAACCCATCGGCCGGCGAGCTGGCCCAGGCGATCCGCGGCACCAACGCGGCCGAGGTCATCGTGCTGGCCAACAACCCGAACGTCAGGCTGGCCGCCCGGCAGGCCGGCGCGCTGGTGCCCGACGTGGACGTCGAGGTCGTGCCCAGCCGCAACCCCGCAGAAGGCGTCGCGGCGATGCTCGCGGTCGAGTCCGACGTCGACCTGAAGACGGTGGCGAAGGCCATGGCCGACGCCGCGGACAGAATCCAGACCCTGCTGGTGACGGCGGCGGTGCGCGACGCGCGAATGGGCCGGCGACGGGTCAAGCGCGGCGATTACATCGTCCTTGGTCCGAGTGACGGCCTCGTCGCTGCCGACCGCGACGTGACAGCGGCTGTGCTGGCCGCCGTGAGCAAGCTCAAGCCGGGATTCGAGCTGCTCACGCTGTACCGCGGGCGGAGTGTCGACCAGCAAACGGCGGAGCGCATGAGCGACGCGCTGACCGATGCGCTACATGGTGTCGAGGTCGAGCTGGTCGACGGTGGACAGGCGCACTACGACTTCGTCATCGCGGCCGAGTAGATGAGTGCGCCGGCCGTCTCCCGGCGCACGTCACGAGCCGCGCCCGCACCGGAGCCGCTGCCGCTGCCACTGCTGGACCAGTCGCTCATCAATACTCGTATCGTCGCGAAGCCGACGGCACGCAACCTGGGCCGGCTTGGCATCCGCACCGTGCGCGACCTCGTCTTCCACTTCCCGCGCAAGTACAACGACTTCAGCCACGAGCAGACGTTGCGCCAGCTGCGCGAACGGCCGCCCGAGGGGCCGGTCAGCGCCGTCGTCGAGATCGTCGAGCTGCGCGTCGAGCAGGGTTTCAGGCGGCGCATCCAGCGCACCGTGGCCCGCCTGCGCGACGAGACCGGTGAAGGTGAGGCGGTCTGGTTCGGCCGGCGCTACATCGAGCGGCGACTCGCCGCCGGGCAGACGGTCGCACTGAGCGGCAAGGTCGAGCTGCGCGGCTGGCTGCCGCGCTTCCAGAACCCGGAGTTCGGCGAGCCCGGCGGCGAGTCGCTCAACGCCGGCCGGATCGTGCCTGTCTACCGGCTGACGGCCGGCGTGACCGCGCCAACCTTGCGCGCACGGATCCGGACCGCGCTCAACGAGGCGCTGCCCTCACAACCTGAATACCTGCCGAGCGCGCTGCGGCGCGACCTCGAGCCGACGGTCGGCGAGCTCGCGGACGTGAACGACGCGATCGAATGGATTCACTTTCCGCCCGACTTCGCGCGGCGTGATGACGCGCTGCGCCGCCTGGCGTTCGACGAGCTGCTCGCGCTCCAGGTGGGCATGGTTGCCCGCCAGCGTCAGCGCCAGCGCGAGCAGAGCCTGCCCATCGAGGTCGGCGACGACCGCTTCGCCGCGATGGTCGCGTCCGTCGAGGCGGTCATCTCGGCCCAGGTCGCGGCGCGCCGCGTTCGACTCGGCCCGGAGGTCGAGTCGGACGCCACCGTCTCGCTGACGGCTGACCAGAGCGCTGCGCTCGACGACATCCGCGCCGACCTCGCCACAAGCCGGCCGATGATGCGCCTGCTCCAGGGCGACGTCGGCTCGGGCAAGACGGCCGTCGCCGCGATCGCGATGGCCATGGCCGCCGACGCGGGCCACCAGGCGGCCCTGCTCGCACCGACCGACCTGCTCGCCCGGCAGCACGCTCAAACGCTGGCGCGCCTGCTCGAGCCCCTCGGCCACGACGTGAGCCTGCTGACGGGCTCGCTGCCCGCCGCCCAGCGCAACGAGGCGCTTCGCGTCCTCGGCGCGCCGATGCAGTCGATCGAGGGTCGAACTCGGGGCCGAGTCGTCGTCGGTACCCACGCGCTCGTCCAGGATGCCGTGGCGTTCGCTGACCTGCGCCTGGTCGTCGTCGACGAGCAGCACCGCTTCGGAGTCGCCGAGCGTGAGGCCCTGACCGGCAAGGGCAGCGCGCCGCACGTCCTGCTCATGACCGCGACGCCGATACCGCGCACGCTGGGCCAGATTGTGCACGCCGACCTGGACGTGTCCGACCTGCGCACCCCGCCCGCCGGCCGGCAGCGGACGAGAACAGGCATCAGGCGCACCGACGAGCTGCTGCGCAGGGCGGACGGCAGCCCGGGGGCGCTGCCGCTCATCGTCCGTGAGGTCGCCAGCGGCCATCGCGCGTTCGTCGTCGTGCCGCTCGTCGAGGACGATCCGGAGGCAGGCGCCAGGTCAGTCGAGGCCGGCGCGGCGCTCGTGCGCGACAACTGGGCCGCCGCCGCGCAGGTCGCCGGCATCGAGATGGAGACGCCGGCGATCGAGATCGTCCATGGCCAGATGAAGGCGTCCGAGCGCGACGAGCGGATGGAGCGTTTCCGCTCCGGGGCGGTACCCATCGTCGTCGGCACGACCGTGCTCGAGGTGGGCGTTGACGTTCCCGAGGCGACGGTCATGATGATCCTCGATGCCGACCGTTTCGGGCTCGCCCAGCTGCACCAGCTGCGCGGCCGGGTCGGCAGGGGAGAGGCTGAGTCGTACTGCGTGCTGGTCAGCGAGCGCTATCCGATCGACCCGAAGCAACCCGCAGACGACGAGGAGGCGACGGTGATGGCCCGTCTTGACGCCCTGGCCGGCACGACCGACGGGTTCGCGCTGGCCGAGATGGACCTCGAGCAGAGACGCGAGGGCGAGCTGCTCGGGCTGACCCAGAGTGGATTGCCGCCGCTGCGCGTGGCGTCGCTCACGCGTCGTTCCGACCAGCACATGTCGCTCGCCGCGCGCAGCCTGGCCGAGACGATCGTCGACGACGCCGGGCGGATCAAGCCGTCCTTCTCCGACCTCGAGCACGAGCTGCGCGCGGGGTGGCTGGAGCGAGTCGGCGCAGGTGATGTATTGAGCGAGGGCGAAGATGGCTGACGCGGGACGTGTCGTGGCGGGATCAGCGCGTGGTATCCGTCTCGAAGCCGCGCCTGAAGGCACGCGGGCACTGACCGACCGCGTCAAGGAGGCGCTGTTCGCGGCACTCGAGGCCGCCGGCGCCTTGCGCGGCCCGTTCCTCGACCTGTTCGCGGGCAGCGGCTCGGCCGGCATCGAGGCACTCAGCCGTGGCGCGCCGTCGGCGACGTTCATCGAGAAGGAGGGCAAGGTGTGTGCCGTGATCGGCACCAACCTGCGCCGCGCGCACCTCGAGGAGAACGGCCACGTGGTGCGCGCGGACGTCGTCAGCCACCTCCAGGGTGGCACGCCCGCCACGCGCACGCCCTTTGGCGCGGCCGTCGTCGACCCGCCGTACGGCGACGTGATCATCGAACGGACGCTCGAGCTGCTGGGCGAGGACGAGCGGCACTGGCTGACCGACGACGCGGTCGTCGTCGCCAAGCATTTCTGGCGCGACGATCCGCCCGAGCGTGCCGGCAGCCTGCTGCGCACGCGCCAGCGCCGCTTCGGCGAGACCGTGCTCTCCTTCTACACTCGCGAGCCATGACCACGGCGCTCTATCCCGGCTCTTTCGACCCGATCACGTTCGGCCACCTCGACGTCATCGGCCGTGCCGCAACCGTCTTCGACCGGCTCACGGTGGGCGTGCTGACCAACCCGCGCAAGTCGGCCATGGCGTCGCTCGAGGACCGGATCGCGGTGATCCGCGAGGCGGTCGCGACAGAGCTGCCGGACGTCGCGCAGCGCATCGAGGTAGAGGGCTTCGACGGCCTGACGGTCGACTTCGCGCTGCACATCGGTGCCGGCTTCATCGTCCGCGGCCTGCGCGCCGTGAGCGACTTCGAGTCGGAGCTCCAGATGGCGCACACCAATCGCAAGCTCGCGCCGAGCGTCGACACGGTCTTCTTCATGACCGCGCTCGAGCATGCCTACCTGTCGTCGAGCCTGGTCAAGGAGATCGCCCTTTTCGGCGGCGACGTCAGCCGAATGGTGCCGCCTGCGGTCTTGCGCGGCCTGCGCGATGGCGCAGGCCGTACAATCGGGCGTTGACGGCCCACCTTCCGGAGAACACTCCCATCGACATCATCTTTCTCATCGAACAGCTCGAGCGGCTGATCTCAAGCGGCCGCAACATGCCCCTCACGAGCAACGTGATCATCGACCAGGCGCGCGCCCTGGACCTGCTCGATCAGCTGCGCGTTGCCGTGCCTGAAGAGGTGCGTCAGGCGAAGCGGATCAACGAAGAGACCGAGCGCATCGTTGAGCGTGCCCAGGAAGAGGCGGAGCGCATCCTCGCCCGCGCCCAGGAGCAGGCCGCCTTCCTGATCGAGGAGCGCGAGCTGACCCGGGCGGCGGAGATCAAGTCGAAGGAGATCATCGCCGACGGCCAGCGCGAGGCGGACGAGATCAGGCGCGGCGCCGACGAGTACGCGGCGAGCGTGCTGATCAAGCTCGAAGGCGAGCTGATCAGGGAGCTCCAGAGCATCAAGCACGGCCTGGCCATGCTCGACGAGCGATACGTTGCTGACGACTCGGCCGGCAATGGCCTGGCGCCCGCGCCGGAAGTTCCCACGGGGGTGGGAGGTCGTGCTCAGCTATAACGTCGCGAGCCTGCTGCGCTCGGCGCCCGGCACGGAGCGGCGCTACCCGGTCGACGACGTGACGATTGACATCGCACCGGACCTGCAGCTCGCGCAGCCGATCAAAGGCGAGGTGCGGCTGTCCCGCACCGGACGCAGCATCCTGGCCCAGGCGTGGCTGACGACGGCGATCGAGGGCTACTGCAGTCGCTGTCTCACGCTGATCGTCACCCCGCTCGATCTCGAGATCGAGGAGGAGGCGCTGCCGTCGGTTGACATCGACACCGGCCTGCCGCTCGACGCCAGTGTCGAGCCCGACGCGCTGCGCCTGGACGGTCACCACGAGCTCGACCTGGGCGAGCCGGTGCGCGAAGCGATCTCTTTGGCTGAACCGATTACTCTTCTGTGCCGCGAGGAGTGCCGCGGTTTGTGCCCCACGTGCGGCGTGGACCTGAACACCGTCGCCGATCACTCACATAGCGAAGACGCGGTCGACCCGCGCCTGGCCGAGCTGGCCAAGTGGCGCGATCGGGCGGAACCGAACTAGAGCCCAACAGTCAAGGAGTAACGACGGACAATGGGAGTTCCAAAGCGGCGTGTCTCGCACGCCCGACAGGGCGAGCGCCGCGCGCATCAAGCGCTGACCACGCCGCAGCTCGAGGAGTGTCCGCACTGCCACCAGCAGAAGCGCGCCCATCACGCGTGCGCCAACTGCGGCTGGTACAACGGCCGCGAGGCGGTACACATCAAGACCAAGACGAAGCCGGAGAGTCCGGCCTAGCCCGCTCGCAGCGCTGACCGGCCTCGGCACGAGGGGCAGGCGAAGAATTGGACATAGACATCCTGCGCGGAAGTGACGCGACCACCGATGGCCGCGTGCGCGTCGCGGTCGACGCCATGGGCGGCGATCACGCGCCGGAAGAGGTCGTTGCGGGCACGCTCGATTGGGCGCGCGGCCATCCGGACACGGACGTGATCCTCGTGGGCGACGAGCAGCGCGTGACGGAGCTGATCGGCGCGGACCGGCCGCCCAACCTGAGCATCGTCGCCGCGACCGAGTCCGTGACGATGGACGAACACCCGGCGCTCGCGGTGCGCCGCAAGCGCGACGCGAGCATCAACGTGTGCATGCGCCTGGTCAAGGACGGCCGTGCCGATGCCGTCGTCACTGCCGGTCACACCGGAGCCGGGGTCGCCTCGGCGATCCTCAACCTGGGCCGGCTGCCCAACGTCGACCGGCCGGCGCTTGCCGTGCAGATGGTGACCGACAGCGGACCGATGGTGCTGCTCGACATTGGCGCAACCACCGACTCGACGGGCACCAACCTGTACCAGTACGCGCACATGGGCGCGATCTTCGCCGAGCGCGTGCTGGGCGTAAGCGACCCGTCCGTGGCCCTGCTGAGCATCGGTGAAGAGGGCGGCAAGGGCGAGCAGCGCGTCCAGGATGCAACCGAGCTGCTCAAGGCAGGCCGCCTGCGCTTCGTGGGCAATGCCGAGGGCAAGGACCTGCCCAAGCACCCGGCTGACGTGGTCGTCTGCGACGCGTCCGTCGGCAACGTCACGATCAAGTTCTTCGAGGGGCTCTCGACGTTCATCTTCGACATGATCCGGACCGAGTTCCGCCGTCCGCCGTGGGGACCCATCGGCTACCTGTTCATGCGCCCGGGCATCACGCGCATCCGCCAGCGCTTCGATTACGAGCGCCTCGGCGGCGCGCCACTGCTCGGCGTGAAAGGCACGGTCCTGATCACCCACGGCCGAGCGCGGCGGCGCATGATCGGCTTCGCGGTCGAGGTCGGCGCCGCCGCCGCCCGGGCACGAATCCCGGAGCGCATCGCCGATGCCCTCGCATGACGAGCAGCGCGAAGCACGTCAGTTGGCGCTGGCGGCGATCTTCGAGGCCGACTTCGGCCAGCACACGGCGAGCCACGTCCTCGAACGGCGCATAACCGACGAACAGACGGCTCCCGCGGTCGCCGATCTGGCGCGCAAGATAACCGCCGCCGCGGTCGCCCAGCGCGACACGATCGACTCCGAAATCGAGCGCATGGCGCCCAAGTATCCGGTCGTCCAGCTCGCCCGAATCGACCGTGCTTTGCTCCGCTGCGCGATGGCTGAACTGCTACACTCCCGCACGACGCCGGCCCGGGTGGCCATCGCGGAGTGGGTCGAGCTGGCGCGCACATACAGTGGCGAACCGGCCCGACGACTGCTGAACGGGGTTCTCGGGCGAGCCGCCCGAGACCGCCAAACAGGAGGGAGCACTGAGTGACCGCAGATACCTATGAGCGTCTGAAGAAGCTCATCGTGGAGCAGCTGGGTGTCGAAGAGGACCAGGTGACTCCCGAGGCGAGCTTCGTGGACGATCTCAATGCGGACTCGCTCGACCTGGTTGAGCTGATCATGAGCCTCGAGGAAGAGTTCGGCGCCGAGATCTCGGACGAGGACGCCGAGAAGATCCGAACGGTTCAGGACGCTGTCGACTACGTCGAGGAGCATTCGAACCAGTAGCCCTCCGGCATCTGGATCGCCCATGGCGCCGGCAGAGGAGCTTGCCGAGCGCCTCGGACTGGAATTCACCGACCTCGGCCTGCTCACCCAGGCACTGGTTCACAGCAGCTACCTTCATGAGCAGCCCTCGGCCGGCCGGTCGAATGAGCGCCTCGAGTTCCTGGGCGACTCGGTCATCTCGCTGATCATCTCCGAGGCGCTGTGGCAGCGCTTTCCAGAGGACGACGAAGGGTCGTTGACCACGCGCCGCGCGGCGATCGTCTCCGCTCGCGGCCTGTCGCGCCTCGCGCAACGCCTGGAGCTGGGCTCGTACCTTAACCTCGGCCTTGGCGCCTCGGCCGCGGGCGAGCGCGCGCGCAAGTCCGTGCTTGCGGCGACGTTCGAGGCAGTCACGGGCGCGATCTACCTCGAGTTCGGTCTCGCGCGCACGCGCGATTGGCTGCTCAGCGTCGCCGAGCCTGAGCTCACCGAGCCGCACACGATCGATGCCCTCAAGCCCGCCAAGAGCGTTCTCCAGGAGCTGTCCTATGCTCGAACCGGACGGGCGCCGCACTACCGGCTGGTGAGCGACGAGGGTCCTGCGCACGCGCGGCAGTACGTCGTCGAGGCGGTCGTCGGCGGCGAGACGCTGGGCACCGGCACCGGCCGCAGCCGGCGCGAGGCCGAGACCGAGGCGGC
>CAYYVV010000004.1:35277-91531 GCA_964475245.1 uncultured Anaerolineaceae bacterium
CAACAGAAGCGGCTCGCCGCCCAGGCAGAGCAGCTCCAGGCGCGCCGAACCGCGGGTCTCGAGCTGGCCGACGGGCTGCTGGCGGCGGCGCGGGCGCGCTGGGTATCAAGCTCTGAGATCGCGACACGGCAACATGAGGGCGTTGAACTCGCCCGCGCCGCCGCCGACGCGGCCCTCGCGGCACTCAAGACTGCCGAAGACGAATCCGCGGCACTGTCAGTCGCAATCGCCAGGCGTGCCGAGACTGAGCGCGCGCAACGCGACGCGCTCGACGGCCAGCGTGCCCAGCTGACCGAGCTGCGCGTCGCCCTGGCCCGTGTCGAGTCGGAGATCGCGGCGCTCAACGCCGAGACCGGCCGCCTGGCCGCCGAGCGCTCGGCGATCGAGCGGCGCGGGTCGGAGGCCGCGCGCCTTCTGGCCGCAGCGCCACTCGAGCGGAATGGCGATCTCGACATCCAGCTCGAGCTGATCGAGCGCCAGCTCGACGAGCTGGAACCCTCGCAGGCGCCGGTCGACCTCGCCCGCGAGCTGCGCGCCAGGCATGCCGAGCTGCAGCAGCAGGCGCGCCGCCGCGGCTCTATCGGCGCCGCCCTCGAGGGCGCAAGTGCCCGGCTCGCCGAGTTGTCGGAGAAGCTTGAGCGCGCCGAGCGCGAACGGGACGAAGCCGCGGCTTCCGCGCGCAGCGCCGAGGCCACCATTGCGGCCGCGGAAGCAGCCGCGGCGCTGGCGCGCAACGAGGCGGATCGGCTGGGACCCCTGCGTGCCGCGACGGCGCAGCGGATCGCCGAGACAGAATCCGAGCTGGGCGCGCTGCGGACGCGCATCGCGAGTCTCGAGGCGGCCGTGAGCGGCACTGACGACGGCCTCGCCCGGGCCGCTCGCGCACGGGGAGCGACGCTGCTGGGGGAGGGCCTCGAAGTCGATCCCCGCTTTCGGGCTGCCGTGTCCGCGGCGCTGGGCGCTGCCGCCACCGCGTACCTCGTCCCGGAAGATGCCGTGCCCGCGCTCGCCGGCCGGCGCGGGACGCTGGCCGTGCCCGTCGGCCGCAACCGGACAGGCGCTCCTGGCGCTGCCGCCACGGCTGCTGCAGCCGCCGCCCAGGCGGTGCAGCGCTCCGCGCACGAGCTCGGCGGCGGCCGTCTCGTGGATGTCATCAGGCGCGACCCGCAGGCTGAGGTGACGCGCCTGCTGGAGCACAGCCTGTGGGTTCCGGACATCGCCGCCGGACTGACGCTCAGGCCGCAGCTGCCCGACGGCTGGCGCGCGGTCACGATCGCTGGCGACGTCATCGCCGCGGACGGCCTCGTCACGCTCGCCAGCGGCGATTCGATCCTCGAGCTGCGCGCGCGGCACGACGCGGCGCTGCGCGAGGCGAGCGAGCTCGCCGAGCGCCTCGCGACCGAGCAGGACGTGGCGGAGCGAATCCGCCGCGAGGCAGCCGAAGCCACGCAACGAGGCACCGCCACGGCGCGCGCCCACGAAGCGGCACGCCACGACCAGCGCCGCGCCGACGAGCAGGAGCGTGTCGCGCAGCGCCGCGCAGAGCAGCTCGTGCGCGAGACTGACTGGGAGCGCGCTCAGGTCGAGCGGCTCAGCGCGGATCTGGACGCCGTCGATGCGATCGTCGGCCAGATGACGCTCGACGTTGATCGCCTGCGGGCCACGGCCGACGAGCAGGCAGACGTCGCCCTGCGCGGCGCCGCGCTCGCCGAGCGGCGCAGCGAGCTGCGCACCATGCGCGATGAGCTGCGCGCGAAGCGTGAGGCGCAGCTCGCCGGAGTGCGCGCAGGGGAGGAGGCGCGCCGTCGCGCGGAGATCGGGCGGAACATGGACGAGGCGCGCCTGGTCGAGCTGGAAATCCAGGACGCGGATACGGGACGGCGCCTGATCGACCTCGCCGACAGGCGCGGCGAGCTCGCTGCGGGCATGTCGGCCACAGAGGCGCTCGTCGCGGAATCGGCTCGCTCGCTCGACATTCTTCTGGCTGCCGGGGCCGACGAGCGGACGCGCCTGGGCGCGGCGGAACGGTTGGCCGTCGAGGCGCGCGAGCAGCTCCGGCGCGCCGAGTCTGCCAGTCGCGACGCCGAGATCGCGGCGATGGAGGCCAGGCTCCAGCTCGACCAGACACGCGAGCAACTGCTCCTCGAGCTGGCGACGATCGGCGCCGACGGAACGCGCGTGCTGCGCGATGCCGCAGGGCTGCCTGCTCACGACGCGGACGATGCGACGAGCTCGGCCGAGACGATGGAGGAGCTCCTCGGCCTGGTCGTGGCGATGTGGCAGGCCGAGCGATCGGCGCCGGCCGCGGAGCCCGTGCCGTCGACCGGCAAGCTCGCCTCCCTGCGCAGGCGCTTCAACGAGCTCGGCGCGGGCAACCCGTTCGCGGTCGAGGAGTATGCCGAGCTGCGCGAGCGGCTCGAGTCGCTCGAGGGCCAGCGCGCCGACATGGAAAGCGCGATCTTCAATACGCGCGAGCTGATCGCTTCCTTGAGCGTGCTGATCAACGAGCAGTTCCGATCGACGTTCGCGGCGCTTGAAGATGCCTTCGAGCGCCGCTTCCACGAGCTGTTCGGTGGTGGCGATGCCGAGCTGTCGCTGACCATGCCCGACGACATCTCGGCCACGGGCATCGAGATCCACGCCCGACCACCGGGCAAGAAACGCCAGCCACTATCGATGCTCTCGGGCGGCGAGCGCGCCCTGACCGCGGTCAGCCTGCTGCTGGCCATGCTCGAGGTCCGGCCCGTGCCTTTCTGCGTCCTCGACGAGGTCGACGCGGCGCTCGACGAGGCCAACGTCGGGCGCTTCTCGAAGGCACTGCGCGGTCTCGCCGAACAGACCCAGTTCATCGTCATCACGCACAACCGGGGCACGATCGAGGGCGCCGATGCGCTGTACGGCGTCACCCTCGGCGATGACGCGGTCAGCCGTGTCGTCTCGCTCCGCCTGCCGGACGCGAACGGCAACGGCCACGCAGCTCAGATCGACGAGGATCTGGCCGAGGCGGCCCTGGCTTGACCGATTACGAACAGGGCGTCGCGCGGACGCGCCAGGGCGTCTTCTCGCGCCTACGCGGCGTGTTCGGGCGGCAGATGGACGACGCCGCGTGGGAGGAGGTCGAGGAGGCGCTCATCGCCGCCGACGTCGGCGCCACGCTCGCGGCACAGGTCGTCGAGCGCGCGCGGGCGCGGCGCGACCAGAGCGACCCGAAGGCTGCGGTCGAGACCGAGCTGCTCGCGCTGTTCGCGCCGCGTGACCCGACGCCGTGGCCGCGCATCCCGGCGCCGGGTGTGCCCGCGGTCGTGCTCGTCGTCGGAGTCAACGGCACGGGCAAGACGACGACCGTGGCCAAGCTCGGCAACCGCTTCGCGCGCCGCGGCGCGCGCGTGATCCTTGCCGCGGCCGACACTTTTCGCGCGGCCGCGGCCGAACAGCTCGAGACGTGGGGCCAGCGCACGGGCTTGCCTGTCATCGCCCACGCGCCAGGTGCCGATCCGTCGGCCGTGGTCTACGACGCGCTGGACGCGGCCGCGGCCCGCCACGCCGATGTCGTGGTCGTCGACACGGCGGGCCGCCTGCACACCAAGTCAAACCTGATGGACGAGCTGGCCAAGATCCGGCGGACGATCGCCAAGCGGCTGCCCGACGCGCAGCCGGAGGTCGTCTTCGTCCTCGACGCCACGACGGGCCAGAACGGCCTCGCCCAGGCGAAGGCGTTCCACGAGTCGGCCGGCCTCACGGGCACGATCCTGACCAAGCTCGACACGACGTCGCGCGGCGGGATCGCCTTCGCCATCGAGGATGCGCTCAAGGTGCCCGTGCTGTTCGTCGGGGTCGGCGAGAAGATCGACGACCTGCTCGACTTCGACCCGAACGCGTTCGTCGCCGCGCTCTTCGACTAGCGGGCGGCGGCCACCTCCTCGATCGTGCGGATGCGCCGCACGGGCGAGAACCACAGCGCGACGACACCGAGCAAGCCGAGCGCGGGGCCAATGAACAGAGCGCTGCGCAGGCCGATCTCGACGGCGACGAAGCCGCCGCCGAGCGTTGCCGCGAGCTGTGCCACGAGCGTTGCCACGGTGACCGTGGCGTTGACCCGTCCAAGCTGACGGTCGCCCACGATCGACTGGCGCAGCGACGTGTCGGTTATGTCGAAGGCGGTCATCGCCGGGTCGGTCACCAGCTGCTGGCCGATCAGGAAGGCCATGCCCAGCAGCGGCGCGCCCGCCGGCGCAAAGGGTACGAACACGAAGCCGAGCACGGCGACCAGGATGCTGACGACGATGACGCGACCTACTCCGAAGCGCCGCGTCGCACGCTGCGTAAAGAGGGCGGCGACGAGCGAGCTCAGCCCGCCCACCGCGGCGATGACCCCGATCGCGGCGGCATCGAGCCCGAGGTCCTGGATCGCGAACAGGTACCAGGTCGCCGAGAAGATGCCCCACATGCACGCGGTCGCCATCGACGCGAGCGTCGTCGCGCGCAGGATCGGGTTGCCGCCGACGAGGCGCAGTCCTGCGGCGATCTCGCGCGTCACCGGTTCGCGCTCGGTGCGTGTGGGCGGCGGCGGCTCCTTGACCCTGATCGAGCCAAGGAGCACGGCCGAGATCACGAAGCTGACGGCATCGATGAAGATCGCGAACGGCGCGGTCAGGATCTGGACCAGGAAGCCTGCCGAGCCGAAGGCGAGGAACTCCGACACGGACGACGACGCGGCCAGGGCGCCGTTCGCGCGGACGAGATCGCGCCGGGCCACGATCGTGGGCAGGAATGCCGTGTCCGCCGCGTTGAAGAAGGTCGTGAGCACGGCCGTCAGAAGGGCAATGACCAGCACGAGCGGCATCGACAGCCAGCCGCCGATCGCCGCGGCCGGGATCAGGCACAGCAGAACGGCGCGGCCGATGTCCGCGCCGACGAGCACGGGGCGCCTGCGCAGCCGGTCGACCCACGCGCCGGCGACGAGGCCCACGGCGAGCCCCGCGACGAGGTCCATGCTGCGCACCATCGCGACCCCGATCGCGTCCGCGTTGAGAACGATGATCGCCACGAACGGCAGCGCAACGCGCGTCACGAGCGAGCCGAAGATCGAGATCGTTGCCGCCGACCAGACGCGCTGGAACGCGACATTGCGCCACAGCGACTGCGTCGGCAGCTCGTCCCGCGGTGGGAACGTCGGGTCGAGGAGCGGTTCGGCCATCGGCGCGACAGGGTATGCCAAGCCGCGCGGGTAGACTTGTCGCTCCCGTGTTTGACGATCTTTCCGAACGACTGCGTGGCGTCCTCGGCCGCCTGACCGGCCACGGCCGTATCAGCGAGGCTGACGTCGATGCCGCGATGCGCGAGGTCCGGCTCGCGCTGCTCGAGGCGGACGTCAACTTCCGCGTCGTCAAGGACTTCGTCGCGCGCGTCCGCGAACGTGCGATCGGATCAGAGGTGCTCGAGAGCCTCAACGCCGGCCAGCAGGTGATCAAGATCGTGCACGAGGAGCTGACCGGAATCCTGGGTGCCGGCGACCGTACGTTCCACCTCTCCGGGTCGCCCGCGGTGGTGATGCTCATCGGACTGCAGGGCTCGGGCAAGACGACGTCCGCCGCGAAGCTCGCGCGCTACATCACCAAGCAGGGCCGGCGCCCGTTGCTCGTCGCGGCCGATCCGTACCGGCCGGCCGCCGCCGACCAGCTCCAGGCGCTGGGCAAGCAGATCGACATGCCGGTCTACCGTGCGCCGAACGGCACGTCCGTGCCCGACATCGCGCGTGGCGCGCTGACCGCGGCGCACACCCAGGCACGCGACGTGCTCATCCTCGACACGGCCGGCCGTACCTCGATCGACGAGCAGATGCTCGACGAGATCCGGACCTTAAGTAAGCAGATGCGCCCGGCAGAGACCCTGCTCGTGGTCGACGCGATGGCCGGCCAGGAGTCCGTGGCCGTCGCCCAGGCGTTCGTCGCCGTCGCCCCGGTCACGGGCATCGTGCTGACCAAGATCGACGGTGACGCCCGGGGCGGCGCCGCGCTCTCGATCAGTGCCGTGACGGGCCTGCCGGTCAAGTTCCTGGGCACCGGCGAGCGGACCGACGCGCTCGAGCCGTTCCATCCCGACCGCCTCGCGGGCCGCATCCTGGGCATGGGCGACGTTCTGACCCTGATCGAGCGCGCCCAGGAGAACGTCGACCAGAAGCAGGCCGAGGATCTCGCCCGCAAGCTCCAGCGCAATGCCTTCACGCTCGAGGACTTCCTGTCCCAGATGCAGCAGCTCAAGAAGATGGGCCCGATCGGCGGCCTGCTCGAGCTCATCCCGGGCATGGGCGGGGCCGCCAAGCAGGCCCAGGAAGCCGTCGACCGCGGCGACCTGACGCGCGTCGAGGCGATCATCCAATCGATGACGCTCGAGGAGCGGCGCGATCCGGACATGCTCACTGCGAGCCGCCGGCGCAGGATCGCGCGCGGTTCCGGTACGACCCTCCAGGACGTGAACCGGCTCGTCAAGCAGTTCGGCGAGATGCGCAAGCTCATGAAGCAGTTCGGCAGTGGCGGGAAACGCGGCATGCTGCCGTTCGGCACGCGCCGATAGGACGGATCGGCGTTCGACAACTGGCCCCGACCGTGGGAGCATGGCCGCATGACCGTCACCGGTGGAGAACCGCCCTCATTCCCTCGCGTAGGCGAATCGGGTAGCGCCGCGCAGGCGTCGGCGACCCCGTCGGGTTCGTCGCTGTTCAGTCCGCCCGTTCAAGCTGACGAGCCAACCGTCGCGACCGGTGGGCCGACGAATCCGCCCGCAGGGCGCGGCAGCCGGCTGCGCTACCTCGTCGCCGCGATTGCGACGATCTTTGTTCTTGCCGTCGTGGGCGGCGTCGTCATCCTCGCGGCGCCGCGCGCCGGCACTGCCTCGGAAGTGGCCCATTACGCGCCTGCTGACACTGCCGCCTACTTCGAGGTCCGCCTCGATCTGCCCGGCGACCAGCACCAGAACCTGGCTGCTTTCATGAGTCGTTTCCCCGGTTTTGCGGACCAGTCGGCGTTCCAGCAGAAGCTGGACGACACGCTCGACACGATGCTCAAGTCGCCGAGCAATTCCCAGCTCGACTGGAACAATGACGTCAAGCCGTGGTTCGGCGGCCAGCTCGCCCTATTCGGCAGCCCGGCAGCGTCCACCGACTCGGGCGGCACGGTGGTCTTCGTGCTCACCGTCAGTGATAGGTCAAAGCTCGAAGCGACCATCGCTGCCCATCTCGGAGCCACGCAACCAACCACGACGACCTACCAGGGCACGGAGATCGACACGGTCACGCCATCTGCGATGGATGGCGAGCAGGTCTCGTACGCGGTGACCGACAGCGCGCTGATCGCCAGCCCTGACCTCGACCTGGTCAAGCAGGCGCTCGATGTCCACGCCGGCCAGGCGCCCGCGCTCGCCGACGACCAGTTCTTCACCCAGCAGCTGGGCGCGCTCCACGCCGATCGTTTGGCGACCTTCTACTTCGACGCGGCCAAGGCTTTGCCGACGATGGCCACTCCCGACCTGTCGTCTATGACCGGCGCGGCCGACTGCATGCAGGCGTTCCAGTCGACCGCGAAGGTGAAATACGTCGGCGAGCTGCGCGCAGAGTCCGACCACCTCGCTTTCACGATTCGGTCGCAGATGCCGTCGGGCAATGGCCTGCCCGCGCCACAGAACGCGCAGACGACTCTCGCCCAGTCGATGCCGGCCGACACCGTGGCCTACGTCGAGATGCGCAACACGGGCGCGAGCATCGATTGGCTCATCAAGCAGGAGCTGTCCTGCATCACGTCTGCTCCAGGGTTGAGCCAGGCACTGCCCAGCGGACTCGACAACATCGGCGGCCTGGGCGATGCGAGCAACGCTTTCCAGCAGATCCTGGGCACCAGCCCTGACCAGTACTTCGACTTCATCGACGATGCCGCGCTCGGAGTAACCGACCAGAACGGCCAGTTCGGCGGCGGCATCGTTGCCACGGTCGACGACCAGGCCGTTGCCACCCAGCGTGTCGACAAGCTCACGACCGTGTTCGGACTCCTCGGCACATTCGGAGCAGGCTCCGGCGCCAGCGGAATCACCACCGACCAGGTCGACCACAACGGCACGCCGATCACGATCATCCACTACTCGGCCGGATCCGGTGACAGCACACCGCTGCCCGGCGCAGGTACGTTCGATCTCGCGATCGCCACGACGAACGGCAAGCTCTACGTGGGGTTGCAGGACTTCGTGACGAGCGCCCTCGATCAGGACGCGGCGAGCTCGCTTGGATCGAGCGCCAGGTATCAGCAGGCAATGGCGGCCGCTCCGCAGTCGAACGCCGGCGCGGTGTATCTCGACGTTACCGCGCTGCGTGGCGAAGCTGAGAAGACGATGACCGACGCCGATCAAAAGCAGCAATACGAGCAGAACGTCGAGCCGTTCCTGGCGCCGCTCGACACCACGTCCGTGGTCAGCCACGTCGACGGCGACATGCTCGTCGTCAACGGCTTTCTATACGTCCGGTAACCTTTCACTGACTTACCCCAGGGAGGCTTTCTGAATCAGTGGCAGTTCGCATCCGATTGACCCGCGTCGGGGCAACCAAGCAGCCGACATACCGCTTCGTCGTTGCCGATAGCCGCAACGCGCGCGACGGCCGCTCGCTCGACACGATCGGTCACTACAACCCCCGCACAGACCCGATCGAGATCAAGGTCGACGAGGCCAAGGCGCGCGATTGGCTGAGCAAGGGCGCCCAGCCGTCCGACACCGTCGCCCGCCTCTTCCGCGGCGTCGGCATTCTTCCGGCGCAGGCCGAGAAGGCGAAGTAGCGCATGTCGGCGGAATCGCTTGTCGAGTACGTAGCCCGCTCGCTGGTCGATGACCCGGACGCGGTCAGCGTCAAGACCATCGACGACCAGGAAGGACGCGTGATCGAGCTCCACGTCGCCGAAGACGACATGGGCAAGGTCATCGGCCGCAACGGGAGCGTGGCCAAGGCGCTGCGCACCCTGCTCAAGGTCGTTGCCGCGCGCGAAGGGGAGTCGGTCTCGCTCGAGATCGTCTGACAACCCGCATAGCGCCGTGACCGACGACCGCCTCGTTGTCGGCCTCGTCCGTGGCGTGCACGGACTGCGCGGACTCGTCCGCGTCGAGATTCTGTCGGACAACCCTGACCGCTTCGCCGTCGGCAGCGTCGTCCACCGCGAAGGCGACGCGCGCCCGCTGACCATCGCCAGCGCCCATCGCGACGGACCTGGCTTGCTCGTCCGCTTTCGCGAGATCTCCGATCGCGCGGCCGCCGACACGCTGCGCGACGTGTACCTGGAGGCCGAAGCCGCGGGCCCGGCCGCGGACGGCTTCTACTGGCACGACATCATTGGCTGTGCCGTGACAACCGTCGACGGCGAGGATCTTGGCGTCGTCGACGACGTCTTCCGGGTCGGCGAGTCGGAGGTCTACGTCGTCCGCGGGCCGCGCGGCGAGGTGCTCATCCCGGCCGTCTCGTCGATCGTGCGCGAGCTGGACCCGGGCGCCAAGCGCATCGTCGTCGACCGCGCGGCGCTCGGCCTCGACGACAAGGGCGAGGCGTGAGCGTGCTGCGCATCGACGTCGTGACCATCTTCCCGGAGCTATTTCCGGGACCGCTCGGGGCGAGTATCCCCGGGCGCGCGCTCGAACGCGGCCTTGCCCAGCTGCGCGCCCATGACCTGCGCCAATGGGGCCTCGGGCGCCACCGCAGCGTGGACGATTATCCGTATGGCGGTGGCGCCGGCATGATCATGCGCGTCGAGCCGATCGCAGGCGCCCTTGGCGCTCTCGCTGGGCCGCAGACGACGCGCGTCCTGCTCGATCCCGGTGGGGTCGTCTTCAACCAGGCACTGGCCCACGATCTGGCCGCGCGCGAGCACCTGCTCCTGATCTGCCCGCGCTACGAGGGTGTTGACGCCCGTGTGCGCGCGATGGTCGACATGGAGATCTCGATCGGTGACTACATCGTGTCGGGCGGCGAGCTGCCGGCGATGGTCGTCATCGATGCCATCCTGCGGCTGTTGCCCGGCGCGATCGACGAGGCGTCACCGGTGGACGAATCGTTCGCCCACGGTCTGCTCGAGTACCCGCAGTACACGCGCCCGCCAGAATTCGAGGGCGCTGCCGTTCCCGAGATCCTGCTCTCTGGTGACCACGGCGCTGTCGATCGCTGGCGCCGCGCGCAGGCGATGGAGCGTACGCGCGAGCGCCGGTCGGACCTCGCGGACGCGGCGGAATTGCCCGTCAGCCCGCCAGCGGATCGATCCTGAAGACCGGGTAGCGGTCGGCCCCGGCGACGACCTGGTCGGGCGTCTGGGAGCCGAAGTAGCGCCTGCCACCGCGGACCTGCGCGAAGAATGCCCGTAGTACGGGCGCCCGCTCCGTGGCGGGGATCTCGACGAGTGCCACGGACTCGGTCTGCTTGCCGCGGCTGAGCGTCCCGGCCCGTGCCGCCTGGACGTTCCTGACCCACTGGGCGTCGGCGAACGCGGCGACGATGTAGCGCGTCCCCGCGACGGTGACCACGGAGGCAGGCGTTTCTCGTGGCGCGCCCGATCTGCGCCCCCGCACGGTCAACAGGTGTTGCGTGCCAACGGCAATGCCACGGCGCAGAAAGGCGATATTGAGCCTGACCATCCACGCCGGCGGCGGTTGAGCAGCCATTTGCCTAGGTTAACGGCGCCGGGCTGTATACTCGGCCACCCGACCTGAATTTCGGCGCCGCCATTGCGCGCCCTAGTCACACAGTGAGTCAAACCTTGAGCGTCATCGACGAGATCAGCGCGGAGCAACTGCGCACCGACCTGCCGGAGCTCGCCTCGGGCGACACTGTCCGTGTCTCCCAGCGCGTGCGTGAGGGTAGCCGCGAGCGCATCCAGGTCTTCGAGGGCACGGTCATGCGCCTGCGCGGCGGCAGCATCAGCCGATCGATCACGGTCCGCTCGATCCGCAGCGGAGTGGGCGTCGAGCGCACGTTCAAGATCCATTCGCCGCGCATCGAGAAGATCGAGGTCGTGCGCCACGGCGTAGCCCGACGCGCGCAGCTGTACTTCCTGCGCCAGCGCGTCGGCAAGGCCGCTTCCCTGCGCGAGCGCCGCTCCTCGTAGAACGCCGCGGCCTGTCCTGAGGCTGCCACCGGTCTAACCTTCAGGGTGATGGCCGTGATCTCACCGACGCGCCGCCTGGAGCTCCGACTCTCGCGCGAGCAGGGCTACCACGTCATCCTGGGTCTCGACGAGGTTGGCGTGGCTCCATCCTGTGGACCGGTCGTGGCGTGTGCGCTGGCGATGCCGCTCAACAGGAAGCCCATCCCGGGCGTACGCGACTCGAAGACCCTGTCCGCGGCGCAGCGCGAGCGGCTCGACAGGCAGATCCGACGGCGCGCAATCACGATCGGTTTGGGTGCCGCATCTGTACGCGAGATCGACACGCTCAACATCTACTACGCCACGGTGCTGGCAATGAAGCGGGCCGTGAGACGTGCCGGCGCGCATGACTTCGTCATCGTCGACGGCCGCCACATCCGCGGCTTCGAGGAGCATGTCGGTCCGTATCGGGCGGTCATCGACGGGGACGCGCTGTGTTACGTCGTCTCGTGCGCGTCGATCGTGGCCAAGGTTGCCCGCGATCGGCTGATGACCAAGCTTGCCGCACGCTATCCGGGCTACGGCTGGGAGCACAACGCGGGCTACGCCACGGCCGACCATCGCGCAGGGATGCAGGCGCTCGGCGTGACCCCGCACCACCGCCGCTCCTTCATCACCACCAAACGGATACTCGAGGGCGAGCAGACGTCGTTTGACCTGTTCGCCGTCGATCGCGCCGAACCGGTTGCGATTCCAATCGAGATCGCCACCGACGCGCTGCCTGAGGTGCCCGTTCCCGCATAGGAATCGCAGCCAAGCGCGATTGATCGGTCACACCGGTCAGCGCCGGCCAGCCAGCTACGGATAACTGGCAGATAAGGGCACGTGCGTACGGTCCGTGGATGCGGACGCTGAGGCAGCGACGAGGCGCGCAGGCCGAGGACCTGGCCGTCGCGTGGCTCGTGCGGCTTGGCTGGCGCGTGCTGGGGCGCAACGTCAAGGTTGGTACGCGCGATGAGATCGATATCGTCGCGATCGACCCCGGTCCGCCCGCGGGGCTGGTGTGCGTGGAGGTTCGCTCGGCGCGCAGCCCTGACTTCGGGACGCCAGAGGAACGTGTCGATCGGGCCAAGATCGGCCATCTCTATCGGGCGATGAATGCCGTCCAGGTCGACACTCGGCTGCCGCGCCGGGTTGACCTGATCGTCGTCGACCTGCGCGATTCGACCCCGCACGTGCGCCATCTGAAGCGGCTGGCACCGGATTGATTTGCATCAGCTGCACAACTTCTGTGGATTCGGGCGCCGACCCACGCCGGATCCGCGCTCAAGCCGTCTGAAGACCGCAAGCCGAGGGCAACTCGACGGCGAAGTCGGGCGCAGACCGCTCGAATCGGTCTCCGTGACGGGTGACTCGGGAAGAATCGAGGTCCAAGGACTCCCAGGGACTCGGATCGCCTGAAAAGTTGTGCACCGGCTGCAAATCGGTGGCCGCGGCAGCCGCCCACAGGGCACGGTGTCGAAGCAATGTAGACTTTCGCAGGCCGCGAAGGCGGCCACCACGCGATGCAGCGTGGATCACACACGCGTGAACGCTCCCCGCAAGGTGCCTCACTGGCCACCAGGCCACGAGGTTGCGGAACAAGGACGCACGCGGAGGCGCAACCGAAATCAGGAGGTCCTTTTCCAGTGGCTATGCCCGTCGTTTCCATGCGCCAGCTGCTCGAGGCTGGCATTCACTTCGGCCACCAGACGCGGCGCTGGAATCCCAAGATGCGCCGCTACATCTTTGCCGAGCGCAACGGGATCCACATCATCGATCTCGCCCAGACCGTCAAGGGTCTCGACGCCGCGCTCGAGTTCGTGCGTGACACGGTCGCGCGCGGCGAGCCGATCCTTTTCGTCGGCACCAAGAAGCAGGCCCAGGAGCCGATCTCGGAAGAGGCCACGCGCGCTGAGATGCCGTACGTCAACCAGCGCTGGCTGGGCGGCATGCTGACCAACTTCGTGACCATCCGCAAGCGGCTCGGGTTGCTCGACCAGCTCGAGGCACGCCACGACAACGGTGAGTTCGAGCGGCTGTCCAAGAAGGAAGCCAGCAAGCTGACCGACGAGATGAACAAGCTCCAGAAGACGCTGGGTGGCATGCGCAAGATGCGCCGCCTGCCCGGGGCGATGTTCGTCATCGATCCGCAGCGCGAGCACATCGCGGTCATCGAGGCGCGCAAGCTGGAGATCCCGGTCATCGGCACGGGCGACACGAACGTCGACCCGGACCTGCTCGACTACGTCATCCCGGCCAACGACGACGCCATTCGCGCCATCCGCCTGCTGTGTCAGCTCATCGCCGACGCGGCAGTCGAAGGTGCGCACGAGCGCGCCGCCCGGCCGGCCGATGAGCCGATGCCTGCCGCGACCGAGGACCACGAGGAAGCGAGCGACGAGATGATGGCCGCCCTCGCCGCCGGTGGCACGTTCAGCTTCGCGCCGGAGCCCGACGAGGACGAGCTGTTGCCCGTCGAGGCGACCGCCGAGGTCGACGAGGCCGAGGAAGAACCTGAGGCACCGGCGCCCCACGCCCGTCCTGTTGTTGCCCGTCCGGCGGCGGCGCGACGCGCCGCGCCGGCCAAGAAGAGCGACGAGGACGAACCGACCGACTGACGGCCGGCCGCCCGCTCAGCAGATGAACACGAAGGAAACCAATGGCTGGAATTGATCCACAGAAGGTGAAGAACCTCCGCGAGCGCACCGGCGCAGGCATGATGGACTGCAAGCGCGCTCTCGAGGAGACGAACGGCGACGAGGAGAAGGCCATCGCGTGGCTGCGCGAGAAGGGCGTCGCATCGGCGGCCAAGAAGGCTGGCCGGGAAGCCCGCGAGGGCCTGATCGCGAGCTACATCCATGCCGGCGGCCGCCTCGGCGTGCTGATCGAGGTCAACAGCGAGACCGACTTCGTCGCGCGCAACGAGGAGTTCCAGCGGCTCGTGCAGCAGCTCGCGATGCAGGTCGCGGGCCTGGCACCGGAGTACGTGACGATCGAGTCGATCCCCGCGGATGTCCTGGCCGCCAAGCGCGCCGAGCTGCTGGCCGACGAGAACACGATGAAGAAGCCGGAGAATGTGCGCGCGCAGATCGTCGAAGGTCAGCTGCGCAAGTGGTATCAGTCGGTCGTGCTCTACGAGCAGGCGTTCCGCGATACCGACCAGACCGTGGGTGACCTGGTTACCGACGCGATCGCGCGCATCGGTGAGAACATTCGCGTACGCCGCTTCACGCGCTACCAGCTCGGGGAGGAGATTTGAGCGAAGCCGTCGCGCAGAACTCCGACGTGACCACCGTGCCCGCGGTTGCCGATGTGGCTGTGTCTGGGCAGTATCGGCGCATCGTGCTCAAGGTCAGTGGCGAGGCCCTCCTGGGCCGCCGCTCCTACGGCGTCGATCCGGAGATGACGCTGTTCATTGCGCGCCAGGTGCGCGAGGTTGCCGATCTGGGCGTCCAGGTCGCGATCGTCGTCGGTGGCGGCAACATCTTCCGCGGCATGGCTGCCGCGGCGACGGGCATGGACCGCGCCACGGCCGACTACATCGGCATGCTCGCGACGGTAATGAACGCGCTCGCCCTGCAGGACGCGCTCGAGCGCGAAGGCACGCCGACGCGGGTCATGTCGGCGATCGCCATGAGCGAGGTCGCCGAGCCGTACATCCGCCGCCGTGCGGTACGGCACCTGGAAAAGGGCAGGGTCATCATCCTCGCCGCGGGCACCGGTAACCCGTACTTCACCACGGACACGGCGGCGGCGCTGCGTGCCGTCGAGATCGGCGCGCAGGTCCTGCTCAAGGCGACCAAGGTCGACGGCGTGTACGACAGCGATCCGATGACCAACCCGGCCGCGCAGCGCCACGAGCAGCTCGATTATGCGCAGATGCTGAGCGACCGGCTCGAGGTGATCGACGCCACGGCCGTGACGCTGTGCATGGAAAATGACATGCCGATCGTGGTTTTCGATCTCAACCATCCGGGGCACATCCGCGCCGCGGCCCTGGGCGAGCCGATCGGCACGCGCATCGACGGCGGAAACGGAGCTAAGCGATGACCGACGACATTCGGCGCGACGCGGAGTCACGAATGAGCCGGGCGGTAGAAGCGCTCGAGCGCGACCTGGCGGCCATCCGCACCGGGCGGGCCGCGACCGCGCTCGTCGAGCGCATCCCGGTCGAGTACTACGGCACGTCGACGCCGCTCAACCAGCTGGCCAGCATCAGCGTGCCCGAGGCCCATTCGATCGTCATCCAGCCGTGGGACAGGAGCGCGCTGGGCGCGATCGAGAAGGCCATCCAGAAGAGCGATGTGGGCCTGATGCCCAACGTCGATGGCACGGCCGTGCGGCTGAACATCCCGCCGCTCACCGAAGAGCGTCGCAGGGACCTCGTGAAACTCGTCCACAGGCGCATGGAAGAGGCACGCGTCGAGATCCGCAACCATCGCCGGGACGTGGCCGAGGAGGTCAAGAAGAGCGAGAAGGACGGCACCGTCACCAGCGACGAGAGCCGCCGTGAGCTTGACCTGCTCCAGAAGGTGACCGATCGCTGGACGGCGGAGGTCGACCGCGTAGGCAAGCACAAGGAAACGGAGATCATGGAGGTCGGATGACCTCGGTCGATGTCAGGCGCCCGTCGGACGTCGGCGAGAGCGCCGAGCCACGGACCGTCGACGCTCAGGGAGACGGACCGGATCCGCTGCCGCGTCATGTCGCGATCGTCATGGACGGCAACCGACGCTGGGCCAAGCTGCACGGCATGTCGGAGGCCGAGGGCCACTCGGCCGGCGTCGACGCGATCCGGCCCATCGTCGAGCACGCCGCCGACCGGGGCATCGCCGCGCTCTCGATCTATGCCTTCTCGCGCGAGAACTGGTCACGCAGCGACGAGGAGGTCGAGACGCTGTTCTCCCTGCTCGAAGCGGCGATCAGGCGTGAGACACCGGACCTCGTCCGCCAGGGCGTGCGCGTCCAGATCCTGGGCCGGCTGCACGAGCTGCCCGAGACGACGCGCGCGTCGATCGCCGAAGCGCTCTCGGCCACGGCCGGCGGGCGGCGCATGACGCTCAACGTGGCGTTCAACTATTCGGGTCGCTCGGAGATCGTGGATGCGGTCCAGCGCGCGATGGCCGATGGACTGGGAGCAGCCGACATCACCGAGCAGGCGATCAGCGACCGCCTGTACACGGCCGACGTTCCACCGCTCGACCTGCTCATTCGCACGGGCGGCGAGCAGCGCATCTCGAACTTCCTGATCTGGCAGGCGGCGTACGCCGAGCTGTATTTCACCGACCTGCTGTGGCCCGACTTCGCGCCGGATACCTTCGACGCCGCGGTCGCTGAGTTCACTCGACGATCACGTCGCTTCGGCCGCTGACCCCGACGACGATCGGTGTGACCGATCAATCGCCGGTCGCAGGCATGCAATCGTCGGCTCGCGAGGCTCGCGGCGGGTGTTTGATCGGTGTCACCCAACGTTCGTCGGCTGGAAGCACGTTTCGACCCGCAATCCCACGCTCCAGGGATCGAAGGCGCGGCTCCCGCGGACCGTTGATCGGTGTGACCGATCGCCATCGGTCAAGCTAGCCTCTCGATAATGCGCCAGCGCCTGATCAGCGCGGCCGTGCTCGTGCCGGTCGTCGTCCTCGCGTTTCTCCTCGGTCAGCCGTGGCTGACGCTCTTCGTCGCACTTGTTGCCGCTGCCGCTGCGTGGGAAACGGCGCGGCTCGTGCGCTTGGCCGGACTCGGGTGCGAGCCTGTCCTGGCGGTCGTGCTGACAGGCGGAGCGGTCGCCCTGGCCCCCTACGCCGCGACATATCGTGGCGACCTTCAGGCGTTTGCCGTCGTCGGTTTCTTCGCGGCGGTCATCGTGCTCAGCGCATTCGCCGCCCTCCGCCAGCCACAGCCCGCTGACGGATTTCGCGTTTGGGTCGGCACGGTCATCTCGATCGGTTATCCGACGCTGCTCGCGGCCTTGACGGCCGTGCTCGGGCGAACGCCGTTCAGACCTGCGGACTCGCCATTTGCCGGTCTTGATCCGGGCCGGATGTGGGTGCTGATCCTGGTGCTGACCATCTGGTCGCTGGACTCCGTCGCGTACCTGGCCGGCAGGTATCACGGTCGTGGCCGGTTCATGAACCACATCTCGCCGAACAAGACGTGGAGTGGGGCGATCGCCGGGGCCATCGCAGCAGTCGTGGTGTGTGCCGCGCTGACCGTCGCGGCAGGACAGTCGGTGATCGCAGGAGTAGTGCTCGGCTTCGTCATCGCCGTGGTTGCCCAGGCGGGCGATCTCACCGAGTCGATGATCAAACGCGCTGCGGGCGTCAAGGACTCGGGCAGTCTGCTGCCGGGACACGGGGGCGTGCTCGACAGAGTCGACTCATTCCTGTTCGCCGCTCCGGTGATGCTCGTCGCAGTCGTCTGGTTCCAGACCCTGCCCGTTCCAAACCTGGGGACCCCGATATGAACGAGCGGACGCGCGTCGCCGTGCTGGGCAGCACGGGCTCGATCGGGCGCCAGACACTCGACGTGATCGCGGCGCATCCCGACCTGTTCGAGGTCGTCGGCCTGGCCGCCGGGCAGGCCGAGATGGCCTTCAACGAGCAGGTCGCGCAGCTGAAGCCGCGCCTGAAGGCGATGGCCAAGGACGGCCCACGGGCGCTCGAGGACATGGCCACGGCCGACGGCGTTGACATGGTCATCGTCGGCACGACCGGTGTGGTCAGCCTCAAGCCCGTCATCGCGGCGCTGGAATGCGGCAAGATCGTGGCCACGGCCAACAAGGAGACGCTCGTCGCCGGCGGCCACCTGGTCATGCCCCTGGCGCGCCGGCTCGCCGCCGCACACGGCGACGACGACCTTGCCGCCGGCGCGCTCAACTGGCTGCGGCCGATTGACTCGGAGCACTCGGCGATCTGGCAGTGCCTCGCCGGCGAGCGACGCCAGGACATCCGGCGACTGATCCTGACCGCGTCGGGCGGACCGTTCAGGACGTGGCCGGCGGATCGCCTCGAATCGGTGACCTCCAAAGACGCGCTGGCCCACCCGACGTGGCGCATGGGCGCCAAGATCACGATCGACTCGGCGTCATTGATGAACAAGGCGCTCGAGGTCATCGAAGCGCGCTGGCTGTACGATTTCGGTGACGATCAGGTTGACGTGGTCGTCCAGCCGCAGAGCATCGTCCACTCCCTGGTCGAGTTCGAGGACGGCTCGCTCAAGGCACAGCTTGGCCTACCCGATATGCGCATCCCGATCCAGTACGCGCTGACCTACCCGGCGCATCTCATTTCGCCGGCACCGCGCGTCCAACTGACCGATCTGCCGCCGCTCAGCTTCGAGGCGCCCGACATGGAGCGCTTCCCGGCGCTCCGAATCGGCCGTGCGGCCGGCGTCCGCGGGCCGCGAGCGAGCGCGGCGCTGATTGCAGCCGACGATGTCGCCGTGGATCGCTTCCTGAACGGCTCGCTCAGCTTCAACGGCATTGCCGCGCTGTGCGCCGATGCGGTCGATCGTTTCGGTGACGGTGCGCCGCCGGAGCTCGACGAGCTGCTCGATCTTGATAACCAGGTCCGTTCGTGGGCCGCCGCGGCAACAGCTACCAACCCTGGAGCGTCTCGAAACTGATGTTCGACTTCATTGGTCTCGGCAACGGCGTGATCAACGTCGTGATCCTGCTTGTCATCCTGGTCGGCCTCGTGGTCATCCACGAGTTTGGCCACTTCATCGTCGCCCGGCGCGCGGGGGTAACCGTCCACGAGTTCGGCATCGGCTTTCCGCCCCGCGCGCTGACCTACCACACGGACAAGCACGGCACGATGTACACGCTGAACTGGCTGCCCATCGGCGGCTTCGTGCGCATGGAGGGCGAGGACGGCGAGTCCGACGATCCCAATGCGTTCGTCCATCGGCGCCTGCGGACGCGCCTGACGATCCTGCTCGCCGGCGTGGGCATGAACATCCTGCTGGCGTTCGTCATCTTCACCGGCATCGCCCTGCTGTCGGACCCCGTCGCCAACGTGCGCGTCGCCCAGGTGCAGCCCAACAGCCCGGCCGCCTCGGTTGGCCTGGTGGGCGGCCAACCGACCGGAACCGACGCGCAGGGCAACCCGACGTATGACAACTCAGGTGACGTGATCACCGCGATCGACGGCAAGCTGTTCCCGATCTTCGACCAGGTCGACCAGCCCACGCCGTCGCTCGCTTACCTGCGCGCGCACGCCGGCCAGCAGGTCACGCTCACCATCCAGAGCGCCGACGGCGCGACGCGCCAGGTGCCGGTAACGCTGCGCGTGCCGGCGACCCCGGACCAGGGCACGCTGGGCATCCTCGTCCAGCCCGACCTGGTCCAGGCCAGCATCACCCACGATCCGATATCGGCGGTTGAGCTTGGCGCGCGCCGAACGGTTGACGCCGCAACGCTCATCCTGCGCGGCCTGGGCGATCTCGTGAGCAATATCACCAACCCGCAGGTGTCCGGCCCGGTCGGCATCGTCAGCGATATCGGCGTCGTCCGCTCGTCGCTGCCGCCGGTCTACCTGATCTGGTTCATCGGCCTGCTCTCGGCCAACCTGGCGGTCGTCAATGTGCTGCCATTCCCGCCCCTCGATGGCGGTCGTGTGGCCGTCTCGCTCATCCAGGCCGCGACCGGGAACCGCATCGGCGAGGCCGCCGAGCGGCTCGTCTACCTGACCGGCTTCGTGCTGCTCATGGCGCTGCTCGCCTGGGTCACCTACAACGACATCCTGCGCCTCGGCTGATGGCTGTCGCTGAGAAGCCGCCGGTCGAGGGGGAGGGCCACCTGCCCGGTCGCAGGCAGACGCCCACTGTCGATGTCGGCGGAGTGTTGGTCGGCTCCCGACATCCCATCGTCGTCCAGTCGATGACGAACACCGATACCGCCGACGCCGACGCGACCGCGCTGCAGGTCGCCGCGCTCGCCCACGCGGGCTCCGAGCTCGTGCGCGTCACGGTCAACAACGATGCCGCCGCCCGCGCCGTGCCGGAGATCCGGCGCAAGCTCAACGACCTTGGCGTGGGCGTGCCGATCATCGGCGACTTCCACTACAACGGCCACCAGCTCCTCGTCGAGTACCCGGACATGGCCGCGGCGCTGGCCAAGTACCGCATCAACCCTGGCAACGTGGGCGCCAAGCGCCACGACGAGAACTTCGTGACGATCATCCGTGCCGCGCTCGAGCACGACAAGCCGGTGCGCATCGGCGTCAACTGGGGCTCGCTCGACCAGGCGCTGCTGACGACGCTCATGGATGCGAATGCGAAGCTGGCCGTGCCGGCCGACTCGCGTGCCGTGATGATCGAAGCGATGGTCCAGTCGGCGCTGCGCTCGGCGGAGCTGGCCGAGGAGACGGGCCTCGGCCACGACCGGATACTCATCAGTGCCAAGGTCTCGCAGGTGCGCGACCTGTTCGACGTCTACACCTCCCTCGCGGCGCGCTGCGACTACCCGCTTCACCTGGGCCTGACTGAGGCGGGCATGGGCATGAAGGGCATCGTCGCCTCGACCGCCGGGCTGGCGTTGCTGCTCGACCAGGGAATCGGCGACACCATCCGCGTGTCGCTCACGCCTGCGCCCGGCGGCGACCGGACCGAGGAGGTTCTGGTCGCGCAGCAGGTGCTCCAATCACTGGGCCTGCGCTCGTTCACGCCACAGGTCTCGGCGTGTCCCGGCTGCGGCCGGACGACCTCGACCTTCTTCCAGCAGATGGCCGAGCAGATCCAGGCCTACCTGCGCGAGCAGATGCCCGCGTGGTCGGCGAAGTACGCCGGCGTCGAGGACATGCGTGTCGCGGTCATGGGCTGCGTCGTCAACGGCCCCGGCGAGTCGAAGCACGCCGACATCGGCATCTCGCTACCGGGCACGTTCGAGGAGCCGGTGGCACCCGTTTTCGTAGATGGCGCGCTGCGCACCACGCTGCGCGGCGAAGGCCTCGTCAAGGAGTTCATCGTCATCCTCGATGACTACGTCGCGCAGCGTTACGGAGGCAGTTCCGCCGCAGGTCGCGTCTAGCCCGGCGCCTGCTGCGCCGTACGAGCACGATCCCGGCTCGCTGCCTCGCCCTAGACTGCCGCGATGGGAACGGTGCCGTCGCTCGAGCCAACTGACGATCTGATCACCTACGAGGAGTTGCAGCTCGCCACGCGCAACCGTGGACTGCCGCTCGAGGCACTCCGCTATGACGTGACACCGGCCGGGCTGCACTACCTGCTCATCCATTTCGACATTCCGGCGCTCGACCCGGCCGACTGGCGGCTGCGCATTGGCGGCCGCGTCAACGCGACGCTTGAACTGTCGCTTGCCACGCTGCGCGCGATGCCTCGCCAGACGTTGACCGTGACGCTCGAATGTGCCGGTAACGGCCGGGCACGGTTGTCGCCGCGGCCGCTCAGCCAGCCCTGGCTGGAGGAGGCAGTCAGCACCGCCGAATGGACGGGTACGCCGCTGGCTGGCGTGCTGGCGCAGGCCGGCCTGGCGGAAGATGCCGTCGAGCTCGTCTTCACGGGTGCTGATCGCGGCGTGCAGGGCGGCGTCGAACAGGACTATGCGCGCAGCCTGCCCTTGGCCGACGCAACGCAGCCGGAGGTGCTGCTGGCCTACGAAATGGACGGCCGTCCGCTCGAGCCGCAGCACGGCTTTCCACTGCGCTTGATCGTGCCCGGCTGGTACGGCATGACCAGCGTCAAGTGGCTGACCTCGATCGAAGCGGTCGCGCGTCCGTTCGAGGGCTACCAGCAAACACCCGCCTACCACTACCAGCGCTCCGCCGAGGAGCTCGGCGAGCCGGTGCGCCGGATTCGGCCCCGGGCGCTCATGATCCCGCCCGGTGTACCCGATTTCTTCACCCGACGCCGGATCGTAGAGGCCGGACCGCAGACGCTGCGCGGCCGCGCCTGGTCTGGCGAAGCTGCAATTACCCGCGTTGAGGTGGGCATCGACGGGCAGTGGCTGAGCGCCGAGCTCCAGCCACCAGTCGGCCCGTATGCCTGGCTGGGGTGGTCGGTCGACTGGGCCGCGACGGCCGGAGAACACGAGTTGGTCTGCCGAGCGGTCGACGCGGCCGGTAACGAGCAGCCCTCCGAGCAACCGTGGAACTACCAGGGAATGGGCAACAATCTGGTCCAGAGCGTACCTGTGACGGTCCGGTGAACCAGCCGACCGCCGGCACGACAACACTGCTGTTCACGGACATCGAGGGTTCGACCAAGCTCCTCCAGCAGACGGGCGACGGTTACGGAAGCATCCTCAAGGACCATCATCGGCTGCTGCGCCAAGCCTTCGCCGCCGAGGGCGGCGTCGAGCTCGACGCCGCCGGTGACGGCCTGTACTACCAGTTCCCCAGCGCCCGCTCGGCTATTGCTGCCGCCATCCACGCTCAGCGCGCCTTGATCGGCCATCAGTGGCCTCCCGGCGCCATGGTGCGTGTCCGCATGGGCCTGCACACCGGCGAGCCGGTCGTCTCCGATGTCGGTCTGGTCGGCATCGACGTGCACCGGGCGGCGCGCATCTGCAACGCCGGCCATGGAGGACAGGTCCTGCTCTCGCGAACGGCCCGTGATCTGGCCGGTCGCGAGCTCCCGCCTGGCGTGAGCCTGGTCGACCTGGGCGAATATCGGCTGAAGGACATCATCGAGCCGCAGCAGCTGTTCCAGGTGGTCGCCGAGGGCATGCCGACGACATTTCCGCGGTTGCGCACCCTCGATGACCGGCAGACCAACCTGCCGCGCCGGTTGTCGAGCTTCGTCGGCCGAGAGCTCGAGATCGCAGAGGGTCGCGCGCTACTCAACAGTTCGCCGCTCGTCACGCTGACCGGTCCGGGTGGCGTCGGCAAGACAACCCTCGCTCTGCAGATCGCGTCTGCCATGATCGACGAGCTACCCGACGGCGTGTGGGTCGTGGAGCTGGGCAACGTCACCGAGGAGAGCCTCGTCCTGCAGTCGGTCGCTGCCGGAGTGCGCGTCGGGGAGCAGCCTGGCCGCGACCTTGGCGCGACCCTGATCGAGGCTCTACGCTCGCGCCGCCTGTGCCTCGTGCTGGATAACTGCGAACACGTGCTCAGCGCCTGCGCCCAGCTGGCTGACTCTCTGATCAGGTCGACCGACGTGATCATCCTGGCCACCAGCCGCGAGCCTCTGGCCGTGGAGGGAGAGCGTGTTCTACCGGTGCCCACCCTTGACCTGCCCGGCACCAGCCGGGCGCTGACTCCGGCCGCAGCCAGCCAGTACGCCGCCATTCGGCTCTTCGTCGATCGCGCGACCGCCGCGCAGCCGGGCTTCCGGCTGACTGATCAGAACGTCGAGTCGGTTATCCAGATCTGCCGCCGCCTCGATGGCATGCCGCTCGCGCTCGAGCTTGCCGCAGCTCGCGTTCGGGCTTTGCCGGTCGAGCAGCTCGCGGCTCGCCTTGATGACCGCTTCCGTCTGTTGACTGGTGGCAGCCGGCTGTCCGTGCCGCGCCATCAGACGCTGCGCGCGACCATCGACTGGAGCCACGATCTCCTCTCGCCCGAGGAACGTGCCGTGTTCCGCCGGTTGGCGGCTTTCGCCGGTGGCTGCTCGCTGGCTGCCGCGGAGGTCGTCTTGACGGACGATCTCGTAGCCGATATCGACGTGCTCGACCTGTTGACGCGGCTGGTTGACAAGTCGCTGGTAATCGCCGATCCGACCAGCGAAGAGGCGCGCTTCGGCATGCTCGAGACGATTCGCCAGTACGCGCGCGACTACCTGCTCCATGCCGGCGAGGCCGAGGCTGTGTTCCGGCGCCACCGCGACTGGTATCTCACCCTGGTCGAGCGCGCCAAGGCGGACTTTTTCCGCGGCCCGGCGCCGACCAACTGGCTGGCCCTCTTCGACCGAGAGCTGGACAATCTCCGCTTGGCCCTCGAGTGGAGCGCCGCCGAAGCGGGCGGCGGTGCGGCCGGCCTCCGACTGGCGGCCGGGCTGTGGCGCTACTGGGAGATCCGCGGCGACTTGATCGAGGGGCGCCAATGGCTTGAGCGGACGCTGGCCGCAACCGACGGCGAGGTCTCAATCCTGCGCGCGAACGCGCTGACCGGCGCCGGCATCCTCGCCCATGTCCAGGGCGACTACTCGGCTGCCATCGCCTTCCACGAGGAGAGCCTCGCGCAACACCGAGAGGTCGGAAACCGGCCAAGCGTGGCCTACGCGCTCCATAACCTGGCTAATGTCAACGCCGAACACGGCGAGCTGGAACGGGCGCGCGAACTTTATGAGGAAGCCATAGCCATGTCGCGGACCATCGGCGACGAACGTGGTGCGGCAACCGGCCTCATATCGCTGGCCGACGTGATCTCGCGTCAGGACAGCTATGCGGACTCACGCGCGATCTTCGAAGCGAGCATCGAGATCTACGGGCAGTTCGGCGACCGCTGGGGCATCGCCTTTGCCCTGGACAGCCAGGCCATCGCGGCCGGACGCGCGGGTGAGTTCCAGGGCGCTCGACGGCTGCACGAGCGGTCACTCGCGATCTCAAAGGAGCTGGGCGACGAGCGCGGCGTGGCGCGCACGTTGATGCACCTTGCCGACCTGGCTGCTCGGGAGGGCGACCGGACGCGCGCCACAGCGCTCCATCGCGAATGCTTGCGCATCCGCAGTGCGCTGCACGACATGCCCGGCGTCGCCACGGCCATGGAGAAGCTCGCGTGGGTCGTCATGGACGACGCCGCGGTGGATGCTGCGCGGCTGCTCGGCGCAGCAGATTCTCTGCGCGAAGAGATCAAGACGCCGCTGCCCGCTGGCGCGCGCGAGGACTACGAGCGGTCCGTTCGAGCGCTGGCTGCCCGCCTGGGCCAGGACGAGTTCCAAGCGGCGTGGTTGGCGGGCCGTTCGTCCGACGCCGCTGCCGCCGTCAAGTTCGTGTTCGCGGAACCGCCCGGAGAATCCGGGTCAGGGGCTACGAGCCCTCTTGCACCTGGGTGATGTCGTCGGCCATCAGGCCATGCGCCTCGCGGTGGACGGCCGCGCCAGCTTCGGCATCAGGCGCCTCGAACAGGCAGTAGACCCTTCCTGTGGCCTCGTCAAACCAATAGCGGAAGTAGTTCACCCCGTACTTGTCCTGGACTTCGAGATCGCGGGCATGGGCATCGGCTACGGCGACCGCGGTCAGCCCTTCGACGTGGCGGTGCGTGTCCAGATACAGTGGCATTCCGGCACCTACCTTGAGATCGTGTCCAGAGTCGGGGTTCGAGACGATGATAACCGGGCCCGAGCACCCGGGTCGCCGGACGACCCGATGGCAAAGAAGGTCAGCTGCGCCAGCGGCTACGCTACGATAGTCGTTCCCATTTCGAGCCCAGCGCTTCGGAGAGACCGTGTCCAGCGAAGAGCAGCAGAGCCGGTTTGTCGCATCCATCACGCCCCAGTCGAAGGACTTCCCGGGCTGGTACAACGACGTCGTCCTCAAGGCGCAGATGGCCGACTACTCGCCGGTGCGCGGCTGCATGGTCATTCGGCCGTACGGCTACGCGATCTGGGAGTCGATGCGCGATGAGCTCGACCGGCATATCAAGCGCACCGGTCACGACAACGTCTACTTCCCGCTGTTCGTGCCGCGCAGCCTTCTCGAAAAGGAGGCGGAGCACGTCGAGGGCTTCGATCCACAGGTCGCGTGGGTCACCCGCGCCGGCGGCGAGGACCTCGCCGAGTGGCTGGCCATCCGGCCCACGAGCGAAGCGCTCATCGCCGAAGTCGTCAAGGACTGGATCCAGTCATATCGCGATCTGCCCCTGCTGCTCAACCTGTGGAACAACGTCGTGCGCTGGGAGCTGCGCACGCGCCTCTTCCTGCGCACGGCAGAGTTCCTGTGGCAGGAGGCGCACACCTTTCACGCAACGGAGCAGGAAGCGGCCGACGAGGTCGCGACCGGCCTGGAGGCCTACCGCGCGACGTCAGAGGACTGGCTCGCCATCCCGGTCATCAAGGGCCGCAAGAGCGAGAGTGAGAAGTTCCCGGGCGCGGTCTACACGCACGCCATCGAGGCGCTGATGCGCGACGGCAAGGCCCTCCAGGCCGGCACGAGCCACATGCTCGGCCAGAACTTCGCGCACGCTGCCGGCATCACCTTCCTCGATCGCGACAACCAGCTAAAGGCGCCGTTCGGAACGTCGTGGGGCTTCTCGACGCGCATGGTCGGCGCTCTGATCATGGCTCACGGCGACGACTCGGGCCTCGTCCTGCCCTCAAACGCGGCGCCGACCCAGGTCGTGATCGTGCCCATCTTCCGCAACGATGATGAGCGGACCGCTGTCGCGGCCGCGGTCGAGACGCTCGAGAAATCACTGGCCGACGTACAGACCGCCTCAGGCCGGCTGCGTTTCAAGACGGATTGGCGCGACGAGAAGCCGGGCTTCAAGTACAGCCACTGGGAGCTGCGTGGCGTGCCCTATCGGCTCGAGATCGGTCCGCGCGACGTGGCCGCCAACCAGGGCGTACTCGTCAGGCGTGTGGATCGCGAAAAGCAGTCAGTCGGGCTGACCGCGCTCGCACAGCAGCTGCCCAAGCTGCTCGCGGACTACCAGCAGATGCTGTTCCAGCGCGCGCTCGACTTCCGAGCGGCGAACACCCATTTCGCCGATACGTACGACGAGTTCAAGGCCGTGCTCGACAAGGAGGGCGGCTTCCTGATGGCCCCGTGGTGTGGCGACGCAGGATGCGAGAAGAAGATCAACGCCGACACCGGCGCGACCATCAGGGTCATCCCTTTCGACTCGCCCGACGAGCCCGGGAAGTGTCTCGTCGACGGCAAGCCGTCCGAGCGCAGGGTCCTCTTCGCTCGCGCTTACTGACGCCTTCCAGGACCGC
Source organism: uncultured Anaerolineaceae bacterium (assembly GCA_964475245.1). Lineage (GTDB taxonomy): Bacteria > Chloroflexota > Limnocylindria > Limnocylindrales > CSP1-4 > JALYGJ01. The sequence goes on from CAYYVV010000004.1 coordinate 62,256, forward strand.
CCGCCACGGTCAACGCTCCACGCTGACGCACAGGCTCTCCACAGCCAGAGTCAGTTCGAGGCAGTAAGCGAGAGAGCGCTTCCATCGCAATTTCGTGCTCCCAACTGCTTGACAACGCGCCTATGATGGCGCACAGCGTGAGAGCGCTCTCACAAGCGGCAGTCCGCTCAGCGGACCGATCGCATCGCGGCGCTCTCGGTGGAGAGAGCGTTGGCCAAGTCCGAGCATGGGTCGAGGGGGCAGAGCACGGATGGGGCGGTGACCCTCGAGGTCGTTGCCCAGGCCTCCGGCGTTTCTCGGGCCACGGTCTCGCGCGTCGTCAACGGCGATAAGAGAGTCAGCCCCGCGACGCGACGCACCGTCGAGAAAGCGATCGAGCATCTGGGCTACTCGCCTAACCGGGCCGCGCGCAGCCTGGTCACGCGGCGCAGCGACTCGATCGGCTTGGTCATCCCTGAGCCGACCACGCGCCTGTTCGGCGACCCATTCTTCCCGCGCCTGGTGCGCGGCATCAGCGAGATGCTGACGGCCAGTTCGCTCCAGCTGGTCCTGTTCTTCCCTCAATCGCGGTCAGACGAAGAACGGCTGCGCGCCTACCTCGTCGGTGGCCACGTCGATGGCGTGCTGCTCGTCTCGCTGCACGGCGACGACCCGCTTCCCGGCTACCTCGTCGGTGCCGACATTCCTGTGGTCGTTGGCGGGCGGCCGCCCAATGGCACGTCGATCAGCTATGTCGACATGGACAACGTCGACGGCGCCCGCGCGGCCGTGGCGCACCTGGCCTCCATCGGTCGGCGCCACATCGCCACCGTCGCCGGCCCGCGCGACATGTCAGTTGCCGCAGATCGTCTGCAGGGCTATCGCGAGGCGATCGCTGCTGCGGGCATGCGCTACGAACCTGAGCTCGAGGTCAGCGCTGACTTCGACCAGGAGATCGCCCGACAGCTCTTCGCCGAGCTCCTGCTCACCCATCCCGAGATCGACGCGGTCTTTGCCGCGTCCGACCCAATGGCGCTCGGAGTGCTGCAGGCACTGCGCGCTGCCGGCCGCGCGGTGCCACGAGACGTGGCCGTTGTCGGCTTCGACGACTCAACGATCGCCACCGCGGCCGAGCCACCGCTGTCGAGCGTGCGTCAGCCAATCGAGGAGATGGGCCGCGAGATGACTCGAATGTTGCTCGCTTCGCTCGCGCCCGCCGGGCGCGTCACGCGTCGGTTGTTCCTGGCCACGGAGCTCGTGGTCAGGGCCTCGAGCGGGGGTGATGCCGCTGACGATTGAGTCCACCCAATTTGGTCTTCCGAGTGCGCAGAAGACGCGTCAATCCATTTCGCAAGGAGGAGGCATGAGCTCAAGCCACCGCAGGTCGCCACTCATGGGCATGGCGGTAGCCATTGTCATGGTGGTCATGGCCTGTACGAGTACGCCGGCCGTAACGCCGTCGCCGGCTGCCCAGCCGACAGGGACGCCAGTCGCCGCCCATCCGACAGCTACACCGGCGGCTGCCCAGCCGACAGGGACGCCAGTCGCCGCCCAGCCGACCGGGACGCCAACAGCCAAGCCGACCGCGACGGTCGCGATCGTCACACCAGAGCCACTCCCGAGTGGCGCGCCAGGCCCGAACGGCGGCACTGTCGTGCGCTGGTTCATCGGTCTCGGCGCAGGCACGCAGCCGGCGCAGATCGCGCCAGAGCAGGCGTTCATCACTGCGTACAACGCATCGCAGAAGGACGTTTACCTGCAGTACGAGATCGTCGACAACACCCAGGCCGGGAACATCCTCAAGACCGAGATCGCCGCGGGCAACGCGCCGGACATCATCGGCCCGGTTGGCGTCGAGGGCCTCAACCTGTTCGCCGACCAGCTGATGGACCTTCAGCCAATGATCACGTCGACGGGTTACACGCCGACGGGCGTCGACCCGAGCCTGATCGACTTCTTCAAGTCACTCGGCCAGAACGGCGCAACGGTCGGGCTGCCCTTCGCGGTCTACCCGTCGTTCATCTTCTACAACAAGGACCTCTTCGACGAGGCCGGCCTGCCCTATCCGCCGACCAAGGTCGGTGACCTGTACAACGGCGCTCCGTGGGACCTCGCTGCCCTGCGCACGCTGTCCATGAAGCTGACTGTCGACAAGAACGGCAACGATGCGACGAGCGCGTCCTTCGATCCGACCAACGTCGTCCAGTGGGGCTTCGACTCGCAGTACCAGGACAACTACAACGCACGGGCCGAGACATCGTTCTTCGGCGCCGGACCGCTCCTTGCCGCCGACGGCAAAACCGCCCAGGTACCCGACTACATCAAGGAAGGGGAGACTTGGTACAACGCCGGCGTCTGGACGGATCACTTCATCCCGAGCGCTAACCAGGTATCGAGCGACCTGCTCCTCGCGGGCAACGAGTTCGCATCTGGAAACCTCGCCATCAATGAAGGCCACACGTGGTTCACGTGCTGCGTGACGCCGCCGACAGGCACCCAGCCCTTCAAGTTCGGGTTCGCCGTACAGCCGACGGTCGACGGCAAGATCACCTCGCCGCTGCACGCCGACACGTTCTCCATCCTTAAGACCTCCACCGTCGCTGACAAGGCCTTCGAGGCCCTCCAGGCAATGGTGGCTTCGCCCGACCTGCTGACCGCCTACGGCGCGATGCCGGCCGATCAGACCAAGCAGCAGGCCTGGTTCGACTCGATCGATGCCAGCCTGCCGGGCCAGAAGCTGGATTGGACAGTCGCGCAGGCCATGCTTGCCTACCCCGACATCCCCAACCATCAGTCCTGGGTCCCTGACTACCCGTCCGTCCGAAGCGCCATGCAGGCCTTCGGCGACAAGTACCGGACCACGTCCGGCCTGGACATGGACACCGAGCTTGCAAACCTGCAGACAACTCTGCAGGGCATCTTCGACGCGGCCACCCAGTAGCAGGTAGCCAACTCGAGTCAAGGCCCCTCGAGCCGCCAGCGCGGCTCGAGGGGCCCCTCAAACGCGGCCAGCCCGGAGCGATTCCAAGCAGATGACTGAGACGTCAGCACCCGTTACGGTGCGTGATGCCAGTGCCGTCCAGGGACGGTGGCACATGACGCCGTCGCGCCGCGATGCGTTCTGGGGATTGGTCTTCATAGGCCCGTGGATCATCGGCTTCCTGCTGTTCACGGTAGGCCCGCTGATCGCCTCGTTGGTCCTCTCGTTCACCGATTTCAACCTCGTGCGGCCAGAGGCGACTCAGTTCATCGGCCTCGACAACTACGCCCAGCTGGCAGCTGATCCGCTCGTCTGGCAGGGCCTCATCGTCACCGTCAAGTTCGCCATCATCGCCATCCCCGTGACGATGATCGCCAGCCTCGGCGTGGCCGTGATGGTCAATAGCCCCAGGCTGTTCGGTCGGAGCTTCTTCCGCACCCTGTTCTACATGCCCATCCAGATCCCGCTGGTGGCCAGCACCCTCGTCTGGCTCGGCTTCCTCAACACGGAAACCGGCTGGCTCAACGGCATCCTGGGCGCGATCGGCATTTCAGGCCCGGACTGGATCAACAGCTCGACGTGGATCTACCCGGCCCTGACGCTCATCGGCCTGTGGGGCATCGGCAACTTCATGCTCATCAATCTCGCCGGACTCCAGAACGTACCGACCGAGCTCTATGACGCCGCCAAGATCGATGGCGCGGGGCCGTGGGCGATGTTCCGCCGGATCACGATCCCGATCATGTCGCCCATCCTGCTCTACAACCTGGTGATCTCGCTGATCACCACGTTCCAGTACTTCGTGGTCGCCTATGTTCTGACCAACGGACGGGGCGACCCGAACAACGCGACGCTGTTCATCAACCTCGACCTGTTCCGCGAGGCCTTCGTCGACAACCACATGGGCTACGGCTCGGCGATCGGCTGGCTGCTCTTCGTGATCGTGCTGCTGCTCACGATCGTGCTCTTCTTCCTGGCTCGCGGGCGCGTGTATTACGCGGGCGGTGAGGAATGACGGCCTCCAGCGTCAGGCTGCCCTCGTTCGGGGACCGAAGCCCCAGCTCGCGCATCCTGCGCGGCTATCTCGGGCGCGCCATGCTGACGCTGCTGGCCGTGATGCTGCTCAGCGCGTTCCTGCTGCCGCTGCTGTTCATGGTCACCACCTCGCTCCAGCAGGGCGGCCAGGGCTCAATTCCCGGTGCGCCCGCCTATCCGGCGGTTCCGGAATCGGGCACGTACCAGGGTCAGACGTATCCCGTGTACACGGTGTCCATCGATGGCGTGAACCGCGACCTGCTGCTCGTCGTGAAGGGCCGCGAACAGAGCACCTTCATCGACCCCGCGGACCCGTCGCAGACGCCGATCGTCTGGACGGGTCGCTGGCGGACACTGAGCCAGCCGTGGACCTTCGACCCGCAATGGCAGAACTTCGCCACGGTCTGGGACAAGCTCAACTTCCCGCGCATTCTGTTCAACACCGCGGCCGTGGCGGTCCTGAGCACGATCGGAGCCGTGCTGTCCTCATCCCTCGTCGCGTATGGCTTTGCCCGCTTCCACTTCCCGGGCAAGAACATCGCGTTCGTCATCCTGATCGCGACGATCATCCTGCCCTTCCAGGTGACCCTCATTCCGACGTATGTCATCTTCACCAAGCTGGGCTGGAACGGGACCTGGCTGCCACTGATCATTCCCCACTTCTTCGCCAACGCCTTCAACGTCTTCCTGCTGCGCCAGTACTTCATGTCCATACCGCGCGATCTCGACGAGGCGGCCATGATGGACGGCGCGAGCCCGTTCCGGATCCTGCGCTCGGTCATCATCCCGCTCTCGATCCCGGCCATCACAGCGGTCGCGCTCTTCCACTTCTTCTTCTCGTGGAACGACTTCTTCCTGCCGCTGCTGTACCTGGCGGGCAAGCCGGACCTGCAGACGCTGCCCATCGCGATCCAGCAGTTCAACGCGGTGTACGTTGCGCAGCCGACGCTCGTCCAGGCCGCGGCGCTGATGACCATGGCCGTGCCCGTCGTCGTCTTCTTCCTCGCCCAGCGTGCGTTCATGCGCGGCGTGGTTGTGACCGGGGTCGACAAGTGAGGTCTCGGATAAGATGCGGCCGTGGACCGCTAGGTAAGGGTTGATACCGGATGCGCTACGGCCATTTCGATGACGCAGCGCGCGAGTATGTAATTTCGCAACCCGACACGCCGCTCCCGTGGATCAACTACCTCGGCAGCGAGGACTACTTCGGGATCATCTCGAACACGGCCGGCGGCTACTCGTTCTATCGCGACGCACGCCTTCGCCGCTTGACCCGGTATCGCTACAACAACGCGCCGCTCGACCTGGGTGGCCGCTACCTGTACGTCCGCGACGATGACGACGGCAGCTACTGGAGCCCGAGCTGGCAGCCCGTTCAGCGTGACGTCGAGGGTTACAGCTGCCGACACGGACTGGGCTACACGATCATCGGCTCGCGCCTCAACGGCATCGCCGTCGAGACGCGTTACTTCGTGCCGTTGGGCGAGACGCTCGAGGTCTGGCATGTCCGGCTGACCAATGAGCGCGCCACGGCCGCCAGCGTGTCGCTCTTCAGTGCCGTCGAGTTCTGCCTGTGGGACGCGCACGACGACGCCAACAACCTGCAGCGCAACTACTCGATCGGCGAGGTCGAGGTCGACCACGGCGTCATCTTCCACAAGACCGAGTACCGCGAGCGGCGCGATCACTTCGCCTTCTTCGCGTGCTCCGAGCCGCTCGTCGGGTACGACACCCAACGCGACGCCTTCCTGGGGCCGTACCGCGGCTGGGATCGCCCGCTCGCAGTTGAGCGCGGCCGGGTGGCCAACTCCCTTGCCCACGGCTGGCAGCCGATCGGCGCGCACCAGGTCCGCCTGCATCTCGGCCCCAACGAGGAGCGCGAGGTGGTCTTCGTCCTGGGCTACGCCGAGAACCCACGCGACGACAAGTTCGATCCGCCCGATTCGCAGACGCTCAACAAGCGCCGCGTCAAGCCGACGATCCAGCGTTACCTGCAACCCGCAGAGGCAAGCGCCGCCTTCGCGCGGCTGGGCGACTACTGGAAACAACAGCTGGCCGGGTTCCATGTCGACACCGGCAACGAACACGTCGACCGGATGGTCAACGTCTGGAACCCCTATCAGTGCATGGTCACCTTCAACCTGTCGCGTTCCGCGTCGCTATTCGAGACAGGCGTCGGCCGGGGCATGGGCTTCCGCGACTCGAACCAGGATCTGCTCGGTTTCGTGCACATGGTCCCCGAGCGTGCTCGGCAGCGGCTGCTCGACATCAGTGCCACGCAGCTGCCCAGTGGCGGCGCCTACCACCAGTACCAGCCGCTGACCAAGCGCGGCAATGATGCCGTTGGCAGCGGCTTCAACGACGATCCTGCCTGGCTCGTGCTGGCCGTCGCCGCGTACCTCAAGGAAACCGGCGACTTCTCCGTGCTCGAGGAACCTGTGCCCTTCGACAACCAGCCGGGGACCGAGGCGCGCCTCTACGAGCACCTGGTGCGTGCCATCGACTACACCCTTGACCGGCTCGGGCCCCATGGGCTGCCACTCATCGGCCGCGCCGACTGGAACGACTGCCTGAATCTCAACTGCTTCTCTGAGACACCGGGCGAATCGTTCCAGACGACCGAGAACCGGAGCGGGGGAGTGGCCGAATCGGTGTTCATCGGAGGCCTCTTCGTCCTCGCGGCGAACGAGATGGCCGCCGTTGCCGACCAGCTCGCCGACCAGGCGACCGCCGGCCGGTGCCGTGCCGGCGCAAAGGAAATGGTGGCCGCGGTCGAGCGCGATGGCTGGGACGGCGCCTGGTTCCGGCGCGCGTACGACTACTTCGGCCATCCGATCGGCTCGGCCGAGAACACCGAGGGGCGGATCTTCATCGAGCCGCAGGGCGTGTGCATCATGGCCGGCATCGGTCTCGATGACGGCCGTGCACCGCGTGCCCTCGCTTCGGCGCGCGAGATGCTCGCAACCGAGCACGGCATCATCCTGCAGCAGCCGGCTTACACGCACTACGCGCTGGAGCTGGGCGAGATCTCGACCTATCCGCCCGGCTACAAGGAGAACGCCGGCATCTTCTGCCACACGAATCCGTGGCTGATGATCGCCGAGGCAATGGCCGGCAACGCCGACGGCGCGCTCGACTACTACCTGCGCATCAACCCGTCGGCGCGTGAACGGATCTCCGACGTCCATCGCTGCGAGCCGTACGTTTACGCCCAGATGATCGCCGGCCGCGACGCGCCGACGCACGGTGAGGCCAAGAATTCGTGGCTGACCGGCACGGCCGCCTGGAACTTCGTGGCCATCAGCCAGTGGATCCTGGGCATCCGGCCGAGCTTCGATGGGCTGGTCGTCGCGCCGGCCCTGCCGAGCGACTGGAGCGGCTTCAGCGCGCACCGTCACTTTCGCGGCACGGATTACGAGATCACCGTCACTCGCCGTGGTCCGGGCAGCCAGATCGCAATCACCGCTGACGGTCATTTGGTGCCGGGCACATGCGTGCCACTGCCGCGACCCGGCACGAAGAACGTCGCCGTGGCGGTCACCGTCGGATGACATCTGTGCCCGGCGCGATCGATCAAGCGGCGACGGCCGACTATCACGGCCAACCAACGACGAGGATCGCGAACGACCACCTGTGGCTCGACGTGCTCTCCGCCGTCGGACCGCGGATCATCCGCCTCGGCCTGCGTGGCTCCAATGACAACGTCCTGGCCGAGACGCCCGACGCGGGTTGGCAGACGCCATACGGGCGCTACGAGCTATTCGGCGGACACCGGTTGTGGTTCGCACCCGAGGATCCCGACCTGGTGGCGGTGCCGGACTCGCATGGCCTGACGCTCAGAGCAACCGACGCCGGCGTCCAGCTCGACGGTCAGCCCGACCCGGTCACCGGCCTCGTCCGTTCGATCATCGTCCGGCTCGATCCCGGGGCGCCGGCCGTTGAGTTGCGCCACGAGCTTTTGAATACCGGCACAGCCGTGATCGAGCTTGCGCCTTGGGCGATAACGCAGCTGCCCCTCGGCGGCGTGGCCACGCTGCCCCAGCCGTCTGTCACGAGTGAGCACCTCGTGCAACCGAACCGCCTGGTGGTGTTGTGGCCGTACACGTCGTGGCAGGATCCAAGATTGCGTCTCCGCGACGGCGAATTCTCGGTAATTGGAGAATCGGGACCGCCGCTGAAGATCGGAGCGCTCGTTGCCGCCGGCAGGGTGAGCTACAGACGCAACGGCATCACCCTGACGAGGCACTTCCCAACGTTCGCTGGAGCGCGCTACGCGGACTTCGGCTGCAACGTCGAGGTCTACGTCGATGAGCGCTTCCTCGAGCTGGAGGTGCTTGGCCCGCTGACTCAGCTCGCTCCAGGTGGCGCAGTCACGCTCGACGAGCGCTGGGAGCTGACGTAGGGACCTCGGACGCGTGGACTCGGATCCAGGTCGATCCCGACTTCAACGGAGTCGCCAAGCCGGCATATCACGCGCGGGCGCTGTCGCCTATTGGCCGAGTGCGGCCCGTAGCGGCGCCACGAGCCAGACTGCCAGTGGCGCCAGCACGAGCGCAGGCAACAGGCTCACAACGCGGACGCGCTTGATCTCGAGCAGGCGGAAGCCGACTCCGAGCAGGATCACGCCTCCGACCGCGCTGGCCGCGGAGATGGCCACGGGATCGAGGTTCGCCCCGAACAGGTACGCGAGCGTCGCGAGCCCGCCCTGGATGACGAGGATGGTCAGGATCGAGAGGTATACGCCCGCGCCCAGGGTGGCCGCGAAGGCGATGCTTGCGAAGCCATCGAGCACGCTCTTGACCGCCAGCAGCTGGATGTCGCCGGTGAGCCCGTTCTGGATCGATCCGAGCACGGTCAACGGACCGACGCAGAAGACCAGGCTGGCGGTCACGAATGCCTCGCTGATGCGCGACGGCTTGCCTCCGCGTGCGAGTCGGTGCTGGAACCAGTCGCCCAGGGCATCGACCCGTTCGGTGAGGCGCAGCAGCTCGCCGATACCGCCACCGACGAGGATCGAGGCGAGGACGATGAGGTCCGTGCCGGCCGGCGCGCTCTGGTCCATGAGCAGGCGCAGCGCGAGTGAGAGAGCGATGGCGAGGGTGAACAGGCCGAGACCGTCAGTGAGCGTCTGCTGAATGCGCGCCGGCATGCGCGAGCCGATCAGCAATCCGACCGTCGCGCCGATCGCGACCGCCACGGCGTTGAGCAGCGTGCCCGACAGGAACACGCGCTATTCCTCGGCCGCGTCGAGCATGCGCAGCGCCCTGAGCGTCAGCATCTCGCTCGGCCCACTCCGCTCCCAGCTCACGCTTTCCGCGCGGTACGCCCCACTCGGCTGCCGGCGCGGCGCTCGTTCGAGGTGCCAGCGGCCGTTCGGCTGTTGCTTGGAGCGGACGAGCTCGATGGCCTCCGCCGTCCGCGGGTCGGTCAGCTTGCCGGCGCGTTGGAGCGCGATCAGTCCGTGCATTCGATGGCCGCCTGATCGGGCGCCGTGAGCGTGGAAACCGCCATGGCGGGACGCTACCACCGTGGGAGGGGAGAGGGGCGCCGTGTATACTTCCGTGGAGTCTTTTTCGGCCGCCTCGTGAACGTGGGTGACGCCCACGTTTATTTATGCGGAGGAGCCCGCGCGAACGGGGGATACATAGCTCAGTGAAAGGAGGCGCACGTGAACCGTGACTTTGTCGGCGCGCTTCTGCAACTGAACGCTGAGAAGAACATCCCGCGCGACCAGCTCGTCGCCACTGTCGCCGACGCGATCCAGTCCGCGTACCGGCGCGCGACCCCGAACAACGAAGACGTCTTCGTCGAGATGGACCCGGAAAACGGCAAATTCAACGCGTACCGAGCGCGCTACGTGGTCGAGGAGGTCGAAGATCCGCTGACCGAGTTCACGGTCGCGGAGGCCACCGAGCATGACGCCAACGCGAAGGTTGGCGACCTGGTGCGCACCGAGAGCCTCGATTCGTCATCATTCGGTCGCATTCATGCCCAGATGGCCGTCCAGCTCGTGCGCCAGCGTCTGCGCGAGGTCGAGCGCGAGCAGGTTTTCGGCCAGTACGCCCAGCGCGAATCGGAGATCATCACCGGCACCGTGTCGCGCGTCGAGCCGCGTGGCGTAATCCTCGACGTGGGCCGGGCAGAGGCGATCCTGCCGACAACCGACCAGAGCGCGACCGAGCACTACCGCATCGGCCAACACGTCAAGGCCTTCGTGCTCGAGGTGCGGCGCACGACCAAGGGTCCGCTGATCTACGTCAGCCGCACGCACAAGAACTTCCTGCGCCGCCTGTTCGAGCTCGAGGTGCCCGAGATTCACGCCGGCACTGTCGAGATCAAGGCAATCGCGCGCGAGGCTGGCTCGCGTTCAAAGGTCGCCGTGGCCTCGCGCCAGGAGGGACTCGATCCGGTCGGTGCGACCGTCGGTCAGCGCGGCGGTCGCGTCCAGGCCGTCGTCGCTGAGCTCGGTGGCGAGAAGATCGACATCATCCCGTGGAACGAGGACCCGGCCGTCTTCGTGGCCAACGCGCTGAGCCCGGCCCAGGTGGTCAAGGTCGACATCGACGAGCCCAACCGCATCGCCGCAGTGACCGTGCCTGAGCGGATGCTCTCGCTGGCGATCGGGCGCGAGGGCCAGAACGCGCGCCTGGCGGCGAAGCTGACCGGCTGGCGGATCGACATCCGCTCGGACCAGGCCCAGGCCCGCGCGGCCGCGGCGCCGGCACCCGAGCCGGCCGCCAAGGCAGCAGACGTCGAAGCCGGCGAGCCCGTGCCCACGGCTTCCGACGAGCAACCACTCGACGGCGTGGGCCAGGCCGAGAAGGCCCAGGCGCCAAACGAAACTGCTGCGCCGAAGAAGCGCGTCACGCGCAAGCCGGCCGCGGCCAAGCCGGCCGCCGAAAAGGCAGCGCCGGAGGCGAAGCCAGAGCCCGCGCCCGAGCCGAGGACGGAGGCCAAGGCCAAGCCGGCCCCACGAGCGAAGACAGTGGCGATCAAGTCCGCATCCTCGAAACCGGTAGCCGCCAAGGCAGCGCCGTCCAAGCCGGTAGCTCCCAAGCCGGTAACGCCCAAGAAGGCCGCTGCCAAGCGGGCTCCGGCCGAGCCGGTCGCGGTCGCAACCACGGCTGCACCCACGGCCGCTCCTGTTCGTCGCTCGCGCAAGCCGGCGACGGCTGTCGCCGAGGGGGACGAGTGACGGCGGCCACGATCCAGAAACCAAATCAGCCTCTGCCGCCGCGCCGCTATCCAACGCGAACCTGCGTGGCATGCCGAACTGAACGTCAGAAGCGCGAGCTCGTCCGCGTGGTTCGTGCGCCTGACGGAAGTGTCGACCTCGATCGGACGGGCAAAGCTGCCGGTCGGGGCGCGTACCTGTGCGCTGACGGCTCATGCTGGTCGAATGCGCTGAAGAAGAAGTCGATCGAACGTGCGCTGTCAGTGACGTTGCCGGCCGAGCTCCGCATGGAGCTCGAGCGTGGCGGAGCGGCGCTGAGTGCCGGGGGAGGAAGCACCAATGGCCCGCAGTAGGAGCGGCACGCGCAACATGCGCGGCCCACGCAAGCCACCGCGCCGACCCGATGGTCAGTCGTCATCGTCGGTCCAGACGCTCGAGCCCGGCGCGCGCGGCGCGATCGATATCCCGAGCTCGATCACCGTCAAGGAGCTCGCCGAGCTGCTCGGCGTCAATGCCGCGGACATCATTCGCGAGCTGATCAAGAGCGGCATCTTCGCCAACATCAACCAGCCCCTCGACCGCGACACGGCGTCGCTCGTCACGAGCGAGCTGGGCTTTGAGGTGGCCGAGGCTCAGAAGCCCGAACAGGGTGCCGCCGAGTCCAAGAGCGGCGACTCGCCCGTGCCCCAGGCGACCAAGGAGGTCCTGTTCGAGGAGGACGAAGCGTCGCTCCTCCAGCCGCGGCCGCCGATCGTGACCGTCATGGGCCATGTCGACCACGGCAAGACCAGCCTGCTCGACGCGATCCGGTCGTCGAGCGTGGCCGCCGGTGAGCGGGGCGGCATCACCCAGCACATCGGCGCGAGCGAGATCGACAAGAACGGACGGCGCATCGTCTTTCTCGACACCCCGGGCCACGAGGCGTTCACAGCGATGCGTGCGCGCGGCGCGAAGGTGACCGACATAGCCGTGATCGTCGTCGCCGCCGATGACGGGGTCATGCCCCAGACGATCGAGGCGATCGACCACGCGCGCGCCGCGAAGGTGCCGATAGTCGTGGCGGTCAACAAGATCGACAAGCCCGACGCGAACCCTGAGCGGGTCAAGACGGAGCTCACCGAGCACGGCGTCACGATCGAGGAGTACGGCGGCGACGTGCCGTTGGTGCCCGTCAGCGCGCGCACGGGCGCGGGTCTCGACGACCTGCTCGACACGATCCTGATCGTGGCCGACGTCCAGGAGCTCAAGGCCAACCCCAAGCGCAAGGCGGTCGGCACAGTCGTCGAGGCCGAGATGGACAAGAGCCGCGGCCCGATCGCGACCGTGCTCGTTCAGACGGGCACGCTCAAGGTGGGCGACATCGTCGTGGTTGGCGATACGTACGGTCGCGTCCGGGCGTTGCAGGACAGCCGCGGCGAGCGCATCGCAAAGGCCGGACCGTCGTCACCTGCCGTGGTCCTGGGCCTTGGAGAGGTACCGGCCGCGGGCGACATCCTGCGTGTCGTGCCCGATGAGAAGACGGCACGGACGATGATCGAGCAGCGCCGCGCCAGCGCCGCGCCCGAACAGACCGGCCGCGCGACACTCGAGGACCTGTACCGCCAGATCCAGGCCGGCCAGACCAAGGAGCTGCGCGTCATCCTGAAGGCTGACGTGCAGGGCTCGCTGGGCGCCATTCGCCACGCGCTTGAGCAGGTTCAGACGGACGAGGTCCGAGTCAACATCCTGCACGAGGGCACGGGCGACATAACCGACACGGACATCCTTCTTGCGTCGGCATCGAACGCGATCGTCGTCGGCTTCAGCACCAAGGTCGACCCACAGGCGCGGCGCACGGCCGAGGCCGAAGGCGTCGAGGTACGCCTGTACGACATCATCTACCAGCTCACCGACGAGATGGCAGCCGCGCTGCGCGGCCTGCTCGAGCCGGAGCACATCGAGGTCGTCGAAGGCCGCGCGGAGGTGCGCCAGATCTTCCGCTCCGGGCGCAAGGTCATCAGTGGCTGCTACGTGACAGAGGGCCGCATCGTGCGTGGCGGCGCGCGCGTCTACCGCGGCGGCAAGCTGCTGACCACCGATCGCATTGAATCGCTGCGCCGCTTCCGCGACGACGTGCGTGAGGTCGCGACAGGCTACGAGTGCGGCATCGGCCTCGACGAGTTCAACGAGATCGAGGAGGGTGACATCATCGAGTGCTTCACGCAGCAGACGGTCTCGCGCATCGCGTCCGCCTGAGTCGAAGATGTTCTACCTCCGCAGACGCCTTGGGCGCTGCTGCGCGCTCCGCCGTGAGTCGCGGCTTGGCCGCGCTTCACGCCTACGCTTGCGACGATGAGCGAGCGAACCGCCCGCCTCGATGAGCTCCTGCGCGAAGAGATAAGCCAGGTCGTCCGGCGCGAGGTCGACGACCCACGCATCGGCTTCGTGACCATCACCGACGTCGAGGTCACGCCTGACCTGCGCCACGCCAACGTGTGGGTGTCGGTCATCGGCTCGGCCGCGGAGAAGAAGCAGACGTTGCGTGCCCTGTCGCACGCGATGCCCTTCGTGCGCGGCCGCCTCGGCAAGCTGCGCTTGAAGCGGATTCCGGACCTGCACATCAAGGAGGACGACTCGGCGGAGCGCGGCACGCGCGTTCTCGCGATCCTTGGCGACCTGGAGCAGGGCGGTGAGGGCGACGTGCCCGAGCTCGAGGAAACCCTGCCGACGCCGACCGGTGTTTCCGCCGTCGAACCGGTCAAGCCGCGCCAGCGCAGGCCCAGGAAGCCCCGATGAGCACGACCTCCCAGGGACTCGCGTTGACATCGCTCACGCAAGCCGACGTTGCCGCCGTTCCCGCAGCCGTAGTCGAACGGATCCGCTCTGCACACCGCGTCCTGACCGTGTGCCATGAGAACCCGGAGGCCGACGCACTCGGTTCCGCGCTCGCTGTTGCGCTCGCGGTCGAGGAGCTGGGCGGCCGGGCGACTCCCGTGTGCAGCGACCCTGTGCCGCCGATGTACAGCTTCATGCCGCTCATCGATCGCTTCCGCCAGGACCCCGAGGACGGTGTCGACTACGACCTGATTGTCGTCGGCGACTGTGGTGACCTGGCCCGCGTCGGGTCCGTGCTCGGTCGGCATGCCCAGCTGTTCGAGCGCGTCCCGATCGTCAACATCGACCACCATGTCTCGAACACCGGTTTCGGCGCGGTCGACTGGATCGACCCGCGCGCGGCCGCCACGTGCGAGATGGACACCCTGCTCATGCCCGCCCTCGGACTGCCGCTTGACGCCGCGGACGGCGCGATCACGGCCGCGCTGATGGCCGGAGTCGTGATCGACACGGCCAACTTCCAGCATCCGAACGTCACGCCGCGCACGCTGCGTGTCGCGGCGGAGCTCGTCGCCGCCGGTGCGCCGCTGTCCGAAACGGCGCGGCTGATCTACCGCACCAAGCCCGACCGGCAGCTGAAGCTGTTCGGTCTCGTCCTGGCGCGCCTCGCCGACGACGCGGACGGACGCCTCGTGTGGGCCTCGCTGCGCGAGGACGACTACGCGGCCGCCGGAGCGACCGTGGCCGACACGGAAGGCATCTCCGATCTGCTCAGCCAGTCGGCCAGCGGCCAGATCGTGATGATGTTCCGCCAGGCGGGCGACAAGACCAAGCTCAGCGTGCGGACGCGCGACGGCGGCTACGACGCGACCGTGCTGACGGGCGCCTTCGGCGGGGGAGGGCACGCGCGCGCGGCGGGCGCGACGGTGCCGTTGCCCATCGACGAGGCGATGCGCGCTGTTCTTGCCGCCGCGCGCGCGATGCTGGCCGAGGGTGTCTGAGTCACTCGACGGCGTCCTCGTTGTCGCCAAGGACCCTGGCCCCACGTCGCACGACATCGTCGCCCTCGTCCGCCGGCTGACCGGCGTGAAGCGCGTCGGCCACGGCGGCACGCTCGATCCATTCGCGGCCGGTGTCCTGCCCGTCTTCATCGGCCACGCCACGCGCCTGGTCGAGTACCACGGCGGTGAGGCCAAGGAGTACCGTGCCGTGGTCTGCTTCGGCGCGCGCTCGACGACCGACGATCTCGAGGGCGAGCTGACCCCTGTGGCTGCGCCTGCGCCGACACGCGACGACGTCGAGCGCGCGCTGGAGGCTCTGCGCGGCGAGATCGACCAGGTTCCGCCCGACTATTCGGCGGTGCGTGTCTCAGGTCGCAAGGCGTACGAGCTGGCGCGTCACGGGGAGAAGCCGGAGCTGCGCGCGCGCCACGTCACAGTCACGCGCTTCGATCTGGCCGAATGGGACGACTCCGACCTGGCACGGCCGGTGGCAACCGTGGAGATTGCCTGCTCGGCCGGCACGTACATACGTGCCCTGGCACGAGATCTTGGCGACGCGCTCGGCTGCGGCGCGTACCTCGGCGCGCTGACACGCACTGCCAGCGGCCCGTTCCGGCTCGACCGGGCGCACTCGCTCGACGCCGTGCGCGCGGCGCTATCGAGCGGCCGAGCCAGTGACCTGTTGCTGCCGATGGACACCGGGCTCGACTTTCCCGAGCTTCAGCTGAGCGCGGCCGAACTGACCCATCTCGCGCGCGGCCAGCAGCTGCGCCGCTCATCACCGGTCGACGGACCCAGTCTCGTGCGCGTGCTCGACCCGTCCGGGCGACTCGTCGCCATTGCCCGCGCGGCGGACGGCGTGCTCCAGCCTGAGAAGGTCTTCAACACTTGATCGTCCTGCGCGACATCGACGAGCTGCCTCGCGGGCTGCGCTTCGCGCTCGCGATCGGCACGTTCGACGGCGTCCACCGCGGCCATCGCCGGGTCATCGAAGCGCTGACTCGCGGCGCGCGCGACCTGGCCGCAAAGTCGGTCGTGCTGACCTTCGATCCGCACCCCGCCGCCGTCCTGCGCGGCAGCGCTCCGCCGGCGCTGTGTGATCTCGACGAGCGGCTCGCGTGGCTCAGCCGGTCGACGATCGACGTCTGCGTGGTCCAGCATTTCGACGCGGCCTTCGCCGAACAGTCCCCGCGCGAGTTCCTGCAACGCGTCGGCACTGGACGGGACCTGGCTGGGCTGGTCATGACCCAGGAATCGGCCTTCGGCCGGCACCGCGAAGGCGGCCTGGACGCTGTCCGCGGACTGGGTCCGGTGCTTGGCTTTCGGGTCCTCGAGGTCGCCCGACTGGAAACCCACGGCTCTGCGCTGTCGAGCACACGTGTCCGTGGCCTGCTCGAGGAGGGCCGGCTGGCCGACGTCGCGCGGCTCCTCGGCAGGCCGTACTCGGTCGTCGGCAGCGTCGTGCGCGGCGATCGCCGCGGTCGCGATCTGGGCTTTCCCACGGCCAACCTGCATTTCGACGATCCGGTCGCCTTGCCACCGGACGGCATCTACGCCGTTCGCGTCGGCTGGGGTGGTGCTGATGTGCTCAGCCCGGCCGAACGACACGATGCCGTCGCCTCGCTCGGGGTTCGGCCGACCTTCGAGCATGGTGGCGCACGTGTCCTGGAGGTCCATGTGCTCGATTTCGATGGCGACCTGTACGGGCAGCGGATGCGCGTCGAGTTCGTGCGCCGCCTGCGGGGCGAGAAGCGCTTCGCGTCCGGCGCCGCGCTCGTGACCCAGATGGAGCGTGACGCGCAACGCGCGCGCAGCGTGCTCTCCTCTTGAAACCCGCGTAAAACGAACGCCTGTTAGACTCGGCCGCGAAATAGAGAAATGGAATCGTTGGAGGAACGGGTGCCGCTGGCGCGGGATACCAAGGTAGGCATCGTGGCGGACTACGCCCGATCGGAAACAGACACGGGATCGCCGGAAGTCCAGATAGCTCTGCTAACTGAGCGTATCGGTGGACTGAACGAGCATCTCGCCGCCTACCCCAAGGACCATCATTCGCGCCGTGGTCTGCTCAAGCTCGTCGGGACGCGGCGGCGTCTTCTTGCGTATCTGATGCGCAAAGACCCCGCTCGGTATAGGGCCGTCATCAGCCGGCTCGGGCTGCGCCGCTAACCGACTTCACCCGTCCTCCGCACATTGGAGGACTGATGCCAGTCACAACGCTTTCAACAGAGCTCGGCGGTCGTACGCTCACGATCGAAACGGGCAGGCTCGCCTTGCTTGCCGGCGGCTCCGTCACCGTGCGCTACGGGGACACGATGCTGCTCGGCACGGCCAACCGGTCGGAGCCGCGGCCGGGGCTCGACTTCTTCCCGCTGACCGTCGACTTCGAGGAGCGCATGTATGCCGCGGGCAAGATCCCGGGCGGCTTCATCAAGCGCGAGTCTCGACCGTCAGAGGCGGCCATCCTGGCCGCGCGCCTGACCGACCGGCCCATCCGGCCGCTCTTTCCGGAGGGCTACAAGGACGACGTACAGCTCGTCCTGACGGTTCTCTCCACTGACCAGGAGAACGATCCGGACATCATCGGCACCATCGCTGCGTCTGCCGCGTTGACGATCAGCGAGATCCCATTCAAGGGACCGATCGCTGCCGTGCGCATTGGCCGGATCGACGGTGAGTTCGTGCTCAACCCCACGATCACCCAGCTCGAGAGCTCGGAGATCGATCTGATCGTATCCGGCACGCGCGACGCGATCATGATGGTCGAGGCGGGCGCCAAGATCGTGCCCGAAGCCATCATGGCCGAGGCGATCATGTTCGGCCACCGCTCACTGGCGCCGATCATCGACCTCCAGGAGCAGCTCCAGCAGCAGGTCGGCAAGGCCAAGCGCTACCCGTACCTCGAGCCGGGCGTCGACTCGGTGCTCGACTTCGTCGATGCCGTCCACGACAACAAACCGATCGTCGTCTTTGATGTCGAAACCACCAGCCGCGACGCCAAGCAGGGCGCGATAGTCGAGATCGCCGCTGTCAGGGTCACCAACGGCAAGATCGAGGACCGCTGGTCGACGCTCGTCAACCCCGGTTCGTCGATCGTCGGCCGGCAGCTGCACGGCATCACAGACGCGGACGTCAAGGCCGCACCGACGCCGCAGGCAGCCGCCCAGCAGTTCATGGACTGGGCCGGTGACGCACTGCTCGTGGGCCACAACGTCGGCTTCGACATCGGCTTTGTCGAGGCTGCCCTCGGTGGCGGCACGCACATCGAGGCCGGTCGCTATCTCGATACGCTGGTCATTGCCAAGGAGGCCTATCCCGACGCAGACCTGAAGCTTGGCGACCTGGCCCGCTTCTTCGAGCTCGAGGTAGAGCCGAATCACCGCGCGCTGCCGGACGCCGAGGCCACGGCTCATCTGCTCATCCGCTTTGGCAAGGAGCTGCCCGGCCGCATCGATCAGTTCAAGGAGACGGTCGCCACTGCGATCCGCGCTCAGCGCAACGGCGCCACATTTGAGGAGACGGCGAGCCAGATCGACCAGGCGCGCAGGACTGCGCACTTCTCGAAGAACCTGGCCAGCCTGCTGCACAAGAAGACCGTCCGCAAGCTGGTGCTCGAAGAGGGCATCCGCATGGACGGCCGCGATCTCGAGACAATTCGCCCGATCTCGGTCGAGGTTGGCCTGCTGCCGCGAGCGCACGGCTCCGCGCTGTTCACGCGCGGCCAGACCCAGGCACTGTCGGTCGCCACGCTGGGACCGTCGTCAGACGTCCAGCGCATCGACACGATCAGTCCGGAGCTGTCCAAGCGCTACCTCCACCACTACAACATGCCGCCCTACAGCACCGGTGAGAACAAGCCGATGCGCGGTCCCGGCCGGCGCGAGATCGGCCACGGCGCGCTCGCCGAGCGTGCCCTCATCCCGGTCCTGCCCAGCCAGGAAGAGTTCCCGTATGTAATCCGCGTCGTGAGCGAGTGCGTGACGTCGAATGGTTCGACGTCGATGGCTTCCACGTGCGGTTCGACGCTGGCGCTGATGGACGCCGGTGTCCCGATCAAGGCACCCGTCGCCGGAGCGGCGATGGGCCTGGTCAGCGGTGAGAACGGCAAGTTCGCCGTCCTGACCGACATCCTGGGCAAGGAAGACGCGTTCGGCGACATGGACTTCAAGGTCACCGGCACGGCCGAGGGCATCACCGCGGTCCAGATGGACATCAAGGTCACCGGCATCAACGAAGCGATCATCCGTGAGGGACTCGAGAAGGCACGCATCGCGCGCCTGTTCATCCTCGACAAGATGGTCTCCGTCGTGCCTGCGCCGCGGACCGAGATGAGCGCCTACGCGCCGCGCATCATCACGATCAAGATCAATCCCGAGAAGATCCGCGACATCATCGGCAAGGGCGGCGCCACGATCCGCAAGATCCAGGAGGACACGGGCACCGAGATCAACGTCGAGGATGACGGCACGGTCGAGATTGCCGCGATTGACGGCGAGAAGGCCAAGGCCGCGATCGCCATGATCGAGGGCATCACTCGCGAGGTCGAGATCGGAGCCCTGTACCTGGGCAAGGTCACCCGGATCATGGGCTTCGGCGCATTCGTCGAGATCCTGCCCGGTAAGGAAGGCCTGGTCCGCATCGGCGAGCTGGCCGACTACCACGTACCCACGGTCGAGGACGTCGTCTCAGTCGGCGACGAGATCATGGTCGTGGTCACCGAGATCGACCGCCAGGGCCGCATCAACCTGTCACGCAAGGCAGCGATGCAGCGTCACCTGGCCAAGACGACTCCGTAGTCCGCGTCCCAAAAGCAGACAAACGAACGGCCCGCCGAAAGGCGGGCCGTCGTCTGTTTCAGGAGGGACAGGTCGCTGCGTGAGTGAGCGACTTGACGAGTGACGGGGTCATTGCCACGCGTCGCCGATGCACGCACGGAATCCGACGCCGAGCGTAACCCTCGCTAGGCCGCCGTCAGCAGTCTGTTTCCCTCCCGATCGGACGTCGCGCCACCGGGGGGAGGACGGTGGGGCTCGTCGGTAATGAGCAGTGCAAGGCGCAGCTCGAGCCTGCGCAGGTCCGCCTCCGCCGCCCAGGGCGGCGAATCCGGGTCATACGTTGCGGACAGGTCGCGCGCCGCGACGAGCTCCTCGGCGATCGCCGCGAGCTCATCTTCAATCGAGCCTCCGGATCGGAGACGCTCGTCCGCGGCGCGCGGAGCACGCATGTGCTCGGCGAGGGATGACGGGTTCATGGCGCCATGCTCGGCCACGGGGGTTAACGGCCCATTAAGGGCAGCCCTCACCAGACGTTAATTCGGTCACAGAGACGAGTGGCTGATGAGCCGTTCTGGGCGGCGCGGCCTTTGAGTCTTGGCGTGCCGCTCGTGCGATCCCACATCGCGCTATCAGCGCGGCTTCATCTTGCGCTAATGCGGGACCGGAATGATCGCGCCGAAGAGGTACGAACGTGCGCCTGCTCCTCGTCGAAGATGACACGCGTCTGGCCGGTCTGCTGCTCCGTGGACTGCGCGCCGAGGGCTATGCCGTCGATGTTGCGAATACCGCCGAGGAGGCGCGCTGGCTGGCCACCGAGAACCCGTTCGACGTCCTGATATTCGACGTCATGCTGCCCGACGGCGACGGCTTCACGCTGTGCCAGGAACTGCGCCAGGCGGGCAACTGGACGCCCGTCCTGATGCTCACTGCGCGCGACTCGGTCAACGACAGGGTCCGCGGGCTCGATGCGGGCGCCGACGACTACCTGGTCAAGCCGCACTCGTTCGCCGAGCTCGCCGCACGGGTGCGTGCCCTGATGCGCAGGGGCCGGCCCGAGCGGCCCGCTGTGCTCAGCGTTGGCACGCTTGTCCTGGACCCGGCCACGCACGACGTCCGCGTCGACGGCCGCCAGGTGACGGTGTCAGCAAAGGAGTTTTCGCTGCTCGAGCTTTTCATGCGCCAGTCAGATCGCGTGCTGACCCGCAGCGAGATCCTGGATCACGTCTGGGACTGGGCCTATGACGGCACCTCGAACGTGATCGACGTCTACGTCCGCTATTTGCGCCAGAAGATCGGCGAGGGGCCTGGAGTGCCGCGTATCGAGACCGTGCGCGGCGTTGGCTACGCGTTGCGCGGCCCGGCATGAGCATCCGGCTTCGGCTGACCCTGTGGTACGGCGGCGTGCTTGCGCTCGTCCTGGCGGTCGTGGGCATCGTGACCTGGTATCAGCTTGGCTCGTCCCTGCGCGGCCAGCTCGACGACGCCCTCCAGGTCCAGGTCACCGACGTCCGGGCTGGCTTCGAGGCCGACAGCAACGTCTCCCTCGCGGTGCGCGACCCGGCGCGCCCGGGAATCTTCACGATCGTCTACGACCCCACGCTCCAGATGCAGCGTGACACCCCGGGCGCGCCCGACCTGGCCAGCCCGCCACAGACCGGTCCGTCTGAGGCGACGATCGGCGGCCATACCTACACGCTCTACGCGGCAACGGCCGCCGACGGCTCGCTCATCGTCGCGGGCGAGTCGCTGGCCGAGGTCGATCGTGCGGTCGATGGACTCGCCCGCTGGCTGCTGCTCATCGCCGGCGGCGGCGCGCTCGCCGTCCTTGCCGTGGGCTGGTTCCTGGCGGGGCGGGCACTGGCGCCGACCGCGGCGATGTCGCGCCAGCTGTCATCGATTGGTGTGGGCGAGCTGGGCCGCCGGGTCGAGCGGGCCGATGGCAACGACGAGGTTGGCTCGCTGGCGCGCGCCATCAACTCGATGCTCGAACGGATCGATGATGGCGTCCACCGCCAACGAGCGTTCGTCACCGCCGCGTCGCACGACCTGCGCACTCCGATCGCCGCGCTGCGCACCGAGCTCGAGCTTGCCCAGCGCGGCCGCCCACCGGCTGCAGATCTGCGCGAGGCGATCGAGCGCGCTCATGGCGACGCCGTTCGCCTGGGCAACCTGGCCAACGACCTGCTCGCCCTGGCGGAAGCTGAGCCCGGCGGCCGGAACATCGTCCGCCAGTCGGTGGCCGTCGACGAGCTCGTCCAGGAGTGCGCGGCAGACCAGTCGGCCGTGGCGCGCTCGCACGGCGTGCAGGTCGACGTCGAGGCGCCAGCGACAGAGGTGAATGTCGACCGCTCGCGCATCGAGCAGGCCGTCCGGAACCTGCTCACCAACGCCATCCGGCACTCTCCGCGCGGCGCCACAGTCGAGATCCACGTTTCCGTCGTCGACCGCCCCGGCCCCGCGCGAGGCAGGGACAGGCACGCCAGGCAGCGCACGCTCGAGGTGGACGTACTGGACCGTGGCCCGGGCGTGCCCGATGACGTGCGCCCGAACCTCTTCCTACCCTTTGCCGCGCGGTCAGGGCACGAGCATTCCGGCCTCGGCCTGGCCACTGCCGCCGCCGCCGTGCGTGCGCACGGCGGCGTGATCCGCTACGCAGACAGGCCCGGCGGCGGCGCCGCGTTCGCGTTCACGGTGCCTGCCTGAAGGTCGCCGCGAACAGACGGCCGGGCGGCCGGGTCGGTATCATCGCTGTGCGTGCCCAGACGAAAAGCAAAAGTCAGCCTCGCCATGTCCAATGGGGAGAGTCAGGGCACGAGTGGACTCAGCACCTAGCGTGACAACCGACGAGCGCCGGCGCGCGCTTGAGCAGGTTGCGGCCGAAGTGGCCGTGTGCACGCGGTGCCCGCTCCACCAGACACGCACGATGGCGGTGCCCGGCGAGGGCCATCCCGACACGGAGATCGTCTTCGTTGGCGAGGGTCCCGGCTATAACGAAGACCAGCAGGGCCGTCCCTTCGTCGGCGCCGCGGGCAGCCTGCTCAACGATCTGCTGCGCCAGATCGGCTGGAAGCGGCAGGACGTCTACATCACCAACGTCGTCAAGTGCCGTCCGCCGGGCAATCGCGACCCGGAGCCGACCGAGATCGCCGCCTGCGCGCCGTTCCTGGAGCGCCAGCTCGAGATCCTCGATCCGGCGGTGGTCGTGACCCTCGGCCGGCATTCGCTTCAGACCTTCAATCCCGGCGCGCGTATCAGCGGCGCGCATGGCACGCTGCGGCCCGTCGATCCTGTGACGGGCGCACCAAACGCGTTGATATATGCCATGTACCACCCGGCAGCCGCGCTGCGCCAGGGCAGTCTCAAGCAGACGATGCTCGAGGACATGTGCGGCCTGCCCGATGCCCTGCTCGAGTCGCGTAAACGTCGCGGGTTCGTGCCCGAAGCCGTGATCGGGTTGGAAGCCGAGCCGTTGATCGAATCGGAGCAGGTGTCCGAATCGGAGCCGATCGCAGTCGCCGTGGGCGGAAACCTCGGCACCATGTTGGAAGACGTAATACAGGTGGACGAAAATCAGATGTCGCTCTTCAGGTGATGATGGCCAACACACTTCGTGTCATGCCGCTCGGCGGCGTTGGCGAGATCGGCAAGAACATGACCCTGTTCGAGTACGGCGAGGAGATCGTCGTCATCGACTGCGGGCTGATGTTTCCCGAGGAGGAGATGTTCGGCGTCGACTTCGTCGTGCCCGACGTCACCTACCTGCGCGAGCGCCAGCACATGCTCAAGGCGTTCCTGATCACCCACGCGCACGAGGACCACATCGGCGGCCTGCCCTTCGTCCTGCCCTACTTCCCGGGCGTTCCCGTGTATGCCTCGACCCTTGCGCGCGGTCTGCTGGGCATCAAGATCAAGGAGCACAAGCTCGCCAACAACCCCCTCCTCGCGTTCGAGGCGGGCCAGACGATCGAGCTCGGCTCATTCTCGGCAACATCGTTCCGGATCGGCCACTCGATCCCCGATGCCATGGGCATCGCGCTGCGCACGCCTGTCGGCACGATCGTGCACACAGGCGACTTCAAGTTCGACCACACGCCGGTGGACGGCAAGATGTCCGACATCCATGCCCTCGCCGAGTTCGGCAGCCAGGGCGTGCTGTGCCTCATGTCGGACTCGACGCGTGCCGAGAACCCCGGCTACACGCCGTCAGAGCGCACGGTCGGCGAGACCTTCCACAGCATCATGGAGGGCGTCGAGGGCCGCATCATCGTGGCCACCTTCGCGTCCAACATCGCGCGCATTCAGCAGGTCTTCGACGCCGCCCGGTCCTTCAACCGCAAGGTCACTGTCATCGGCCGGTCGATGGAACAGAACGTGCGCATCGCCACCGAGCTCGGCTACCTGACCTATCCACCCGACCTGCTCGTGCCCAAGGACCGCATCAAGGACATCCCCGACGACCAGCTGGTGATCGCGACGACCGGAGCCCAGGGTGAGCCGATGGCAGGGCTGGCGCGCATGGCCAACCGCGACCACCGCTGGGTCGAGATCAAGCCTGGAGACACGGTCATCGTCAGCGCGAGTCCCATTCCGGGCAACGAGGAGGTCGTCGGGCGCACGATCGACAACCTGTTCAAGGTCGGCGCGAACGTCTTCTACCACGACATCAAGCGCGCACACGTGTCCGGTCATGCCAGCCAGGAAGAGCTCAAGCTGATGATCAACCTGACCCGGCCGCGCTTCTTCATCCCGATCCATGGCGAGTTCCGGATGCTCGTCCAGCACGGCCGCGTGGCAGCTGAGATGGGCATCCCGCCGGAGAACATCTTCATCATCGAGAACGGCCAGCCGATCGAGTTCAGCTCCGACGGCACCGCGCGCCGGGGCGCGCCCGTTGAGGCGGGTTATGTCTACGTCGATGGTCTGTCCGTGGGCGAGGTGGGCGACGTCGTCCTGCGCGACCGGCGCGCCCTGGCGGCCGACGGCATGTTTCTCGTCGTCGTCACGGTCGACAAGCAGACGGGCAACATGATCGGCCGGCCGGAGATCGTCACGCGTGGCTTCGTCGCCGGCCCGGATGATCCGGTCATCAGCGCCGCCGCCGATCGCGTCGCCGCCGCGATCGCGAATCCGGGCGACCACACGAGCGAGATCGGCCTGCTCAAGGCGCAGATCAAGGACAGTCTGTCGCAGTACCTGTTCGAGCGCACCAGGCGGCGACCGATGGTCTTCCCGGTCGTGGTCGAGGTCTAGGCCGCCATGGCCGCACGCACCACGCGGCGCTCGCCGAGCACCAACCGTGCTCGCTCCTCGTCGCGCCGCGGCGCCGGCAAATCGACCTCGAAACAGATCGCCAAGAGCTTCGCCCTGCCGCCGCATGTCGCACGCTCGCTGATCGGGCTGCTCTTCCTGGTCGTCGGCGCCGTTACCGTCATCGCACTGCTCTTCCCCCAGGCCGGCCTGCTCAATCGCTACGTCGACGATCTGCTCCGGCCGGCCTTCGGGCAGGGCGCGTGGCTGCTGGCGATTCTGCTCATCGTCGCCGGCATCGTCATCGAGCGGCCGCCGTCCGCGGGCTATGGCTCGATGCTGACCATCGTCGGCGGCCTCTTCGTCTTCGTCGCCGGCCTGGGCATGATCCATCTCGTCTGGGGCCACGGCGCGAATGACGCCGCGCTGCGCTCCGGTGGCGGCATCCTGGGCCACGGGCTCGAAGCCGGGCTGAGCACGCTCGTATCGCCCATCGGCGCGTTCGTGGTGCTGCTCGGCCTGATCGTGGCCGGCCTGCTGCTGCTCTTCAACACGTCGCTGCGCACCCTGATCCGGCCGGCCACGGCCAGTGGCCGGTTGCTGGCGGGTGTGGTCGCCAGTGCCGGCACCCGGCGCGACGGCGGGACGGCTGTCAATCAACGGGCGCCGGTCGCTGCGCCGCGCGACCGGCCGCAGCGTGAGCGCGCGGTCAAGGTGACGCCTGAGCCCTCGGACCTGCCGACACCTGAGCGCTCGACCGCCCCGCTCAGTCAGACCGTCTGGGCCGGGCGGCCGGGAGGCGGTGCGACGGCGGCAGCGGCTTCGGCCACGGCCGTGGCGGAATCACCCGTGGCCACCGACGTGGACGAGACTGCCGATGAGCCCGCACGCGCCTGGAAGCTGCCCGGCTACGAGCTGCTCGACCCGCCCAACGTCGGCGGTCGCGGCAAGCGCCTGGACCACGAGCGCAACATCCAGATCATCGAGGAGAAGCTGGCCAGCTTCCAGATCCCGGCCAGCGTCGTGGCGACCAACACCGGTCCTGTAGTGACCCAATACGAGGTCAAGCCCGACGCGCGCATCAAGCTGTCGCGCATCGAGGGCCTGGCCGACGACCTGGCCATGGCGCTTGCCGCGCGCTCGATCCGGATCGAGGCGCCCATCCCGGGCCGCGACGTGGTGGGCATCGAGATACCCAACCACTCGAGCGAGATCGTGGCCTTCAAGCAGCTGCTCGAGGACGCCGGCATGAGCGAGGCAGCGAGCAAGCTGACCTTCGCCCTGGGCCGCGATGTCTCGGGCAAGGCCTACGCCGTCGATCTCGCACGCATGCCCCACCTGCTCATCGCCGGCGCGACCGGCAGTGGCAAGAGCGTGTGCGTCAACGCGCTGATCACGAGCATCCTGATGCGCGCGACGCCCGACGAGGTCCGCTTCGTGCTCGTCGATCTGAAGCGCGTCGAGCTCGCCGCGTACCGCGACCTGCCGCACCTCGAGACGCCGGTCATCGTCGAGTCGTACGACGCACGGGCCGTGCTGAGCAACCTCGTCCATCTCATGGAGGAGCGCTACGAGCTGCTGGCCAACGCGATGGAGCGCAACATCACCGCATACAACGCGTCGCCGCGCCGTCACGGCAAGCCGATCCCGTACATGGTCGTGGTCATCGACGAGCTGGCCGACCTCATCCTGCGCGAGGGGCGCAAGGTCGAGGACCCGATCGTCAAGATCGCCCAGAAGGCGCGCGCGGTGGGCATCCATCTCGTTCTCGCCACGCAGCGGCCGAGCGTCAACGTTGTGACCGGCCTGATCAAGGCCAACGTGCCGTCGCGCATCGCCTTCGCCATGGCGTCGAACGTCGACTCGCGCACCGTGCTCGACGCGAATGGCGCGGAGGACCTGATCGGCCGCGGCGACATGCTCTATCAGCCCGCCGACCTGCCCCGGCCGGTCCGGCTGCAGGGCGTCTTCGTCAGCGACGCGGAAGTCCATGCCGTGACCAAGCTGTGGCGCGACCAGTCCGAGCCCAACTACAACCGTGACCTGCTCCAGGGCGCGGTCGACGACGAGGCAGGGGAGAGCGGCGGCCGCTTCGCCTGGCTGATGGCCGCGGACAGCGACCAGATGCTGCCCCAGGCGGCGCAGATCGTCACCGAGACGGGCCGAGCGAGCACGTCAATGCTCCAGACCAAGCTCAAGGTCGGCTTCAATCGGGCCACGCGGCTGATGGACGATCTCGAGAAGCACGGCATCATCGGCCCGCTCGACACGCGCAACCCGGGTGCCCCACGCACCGTCTACGGGCCGGAGAACTGGCTGCGCGGTCCGTCGGACGTCGACGACCCAGACTGACGGCGGCACCGAACCGGCCGACAGTCCCGGATCGGCAAATCGAGTCGAGCATTTAGACTCACCGTGCGCGTCAGTGATGGCGTCACCCGCCTGACAACCACGAGGACAGCCGCACACAAATGACCGCTCGCCATCAACTGCGTCTTGGAAAGAGGCTGGGCCGCGAGCGCACGCCGATCGATTCGACGCCGGCACCGCCAGTCGGCGAGACTCTTCAGCTGGCGCGCGAGCGCAAGGGCGTCGATCTCTACCGCGCGGAGCGCGACACCAAGATCCGTCTGCACTACCTCGCGGCACTCGAGGACGGCGACTGGGAAGAGCTGCCGGCACCGGTCTACACCAAGGGCTTCCTGCGCAATTACGCCATCTACCTGGGCCTCGAGCCGGATGAGATCCTCGACCGCTGGCGCGACGAGATGGAGCAGATGCGCAGCGCCACGCGCGTTGCCGTCGCGCCACCCCCGATGCCTCTCGCTGAGCCCGGCGGTCGGCGCCTGACGGTCTCGCCCGCGATGATCATTGCCGGGTTGGTGGTCGTCGCCATCATCGCCTTCGTCGGTTATATCGGCGTCCAACTCCTGCGCTTCGCCACTGACGTCACGCCGGTCGCGCTGACCTATCCGGGGAACGTCTACTCCCAGATTGACGCCCAGGAGATCACCCTCCAGGGCACGGCCGGCCGCGGTGCCGTGATCAGGATCACCGGACCAGATGGGCAGACGTACAACACCACCGCCGACCAGAACGGCGCGTGGAATCGGGATGTGCCGCTGTCGCGCGGCCAGAACAACTTCACCGTGATTGCCACGGATCCCGTCACGTCGAGCGACTCGAAGCCGCTCGATCTCACGATCGTCGTACCACTGCCTTCCGCCTCACCAGGCGCTACGACTACGGCCGCGCCACCACCGCCCATCACGACGACGCTCTTTTCGCCGACGAGCGGCTCTACGACCACCAACCCACAGGTCACGATCAGCGGCCAGACCAGCGGAACGCGGATCACGATCGCGAGCACTTACGAGGGCGTGCCGGAGGCGACGCCAGCGCCCTCCGGACTGCCGGTCCAGAGCCCGTCGCCCTCCGTCGAACCGAGCGGCTCGCCGCTGGCCAGCCCGTCCGTTCCTGTCGGTCCGTCAGATGACGTGACCGTGGCTTCTGGCAGCTTTTCGGAGCAGTTGACCTACCCGGTCGGTCACTGGCGGATCACGATCACCGCTTACGCGAGCGGACTGGCGCCCGTTGCCCAGGACGTCGAAATCCAGGTTGAGCCGCCGGCGGTCGTGGTCCACATACTGGGCATCCTGGTCGCCGGCAACAACGCCACGCTCAAGGTCACGGCTGACGGCGTCACCGTGCCCGGTATCAGCGGCGGACCCGTCAGCGACCAGCAGAGCTTCACCGTTACGGCCGCGAACCAGTTCTGCGTGCGCTCGAACCATGCGGCCAAGATCTCGCTCACGCTCGACGGCACACCGCTCGGCCTCCTGAACAACTCCAGCCCGTCCGGCAGCTGGATCGTCAAACCCGGCCAGAGCCCGCAGCCCGCCTCCTCGCCCTGCTGACGAGGACCCAATGGCCGACCTCGCGGGCGGAGACGAACTCGCACAGCTGGTCGCCCTCGCTCAGCGCATCCAAGGCGCCATGGTCGAACGTGGGCTCAAGCTCGCGACGGCAGAATCGTGCACGGGCGGGCTCGTCGGCCACGCGATCACCGAGGTTGCCGGCTCCAGTGACTACTACGTCGGTGGCATCATCAGCTACAGCAACGAGCTGAAGCACGCTGAGCTCGGTGTTGATTCGGCCACGCTCGAACGCCACGGGGCCGTGTCGGCACAGACGGCCGTGGCCATGGCCCACGGCGCGCGCCGGCGCTATGGCGCTGACATGGCCGTGGCCGTGACCGGCATCGCCGGGCC
>CAYYVV010000005.1:0-18482 GCA_964475245.1 uncultured Anaerolineaceae bacterium
TGTTCGAGCTGGGCGACGTCATCTGGACGACGCTCCTCCAGCAGCTCGTGCCGCGCAAGTTCCTGGGCCGCGTCTCGAGCCTCGACTGGATGCTCTCGACCGGCCTCGTTCCGCTCTCCTACGCGCTCGTCGGCCCAGTGTCAGATGCGCTGGGACCGCGGACGACGATGATCGGCGGGGCGCTGATCGGCGGCGTGGTCATGTTCGCGTTGATCGTCGTACCCGGTGTGCGCGATCCGGAGCGCCAGCCACTGCCAACGACAGGCTCAGGGCAGGGCGGCGAAGATCTCGTCAGCCTGTGACTGGTCGATCGAATCGGCCAGCCAGAGCGTGTCTGCGCCCGCATAGAGATAGGAATCAGTTCCGTCGGCCGGGTTTGTCCAGCGCGTGACGCTCTTGCCACCGGCCGTGATCACGGTCAGGGCCGACGTGAATTTGGCCGTGCCCGGGAAGATCGCGGCAGACAGTTTGGCGACGACGCCGAGCAGCTCGTCGCCGCGGTGGCCGGGCAGGCGAAAGGCGAGCATCGTGACCGGCTGGCCGTCAACCGTCGCGCTCGCGGAGCCAACGCTCATCGTGGACAGGTCGAGGCCCGCGGGCAGGTTCCGGCTTGCGGCATCGACCCACGCCGGACCGCCGATCAGGCACAGCGTCTCGATCCAGCCCCCCGACGCGACGTCGGTCAGCGCCTGCCCGCCGATCTCGCTCGGGAACTCCGCCTCAAGGGTGGCGTCCTCGTTCAAAGCCAGGCTTTCTGGCGGGTTACTCGGGTCGATGGTCGGGATCGAGGCGCACGGTCCGCTCGCTGGCGGCGGCACGGCCGTCGGACCGGCCGTGGGCTGGTCGACCGCCGACGAGCCACAGCCACCGAGAACGAGCACGAGCGCTACCGTCGCCAGTCGTCGCACACGACGAGACTAGCCGCTGATCGCTATAAATCGTCCGTGGGTGAGGGCACGGTCCGGCGACGGCTGGCACGGCGCTTCGACAGCGCCGAGCTGCGCGACATCAAGCGCCTGTGGCTGAAGCACTCGATCGCGGAGGATCGGCGCGACATTGCCGGGCTGCTCGCGACGCTGGCCGAGGAGTGCGTGTACGAGATCGTGCCGACCGGCCAGGTCTGGCGCGGCCTGGACGGCGTCC
This sequence comes from uncultured Anaerolineaceae bacterium, assembly GCA_964475245.1. GTDB lineage: Bacteria > Chloroflexota > Limnocylindria > Limnocylindrales > CSP1-4 > JALYGJ01. The sequence continues at coordinate 1,144 of CAYYVV010000005.1, forward strand.
GATCCTTCTATACGGAGCTGTTCGCCGCGTTCCCCGACAACCGCTTCGCCTTGAGCGACATCGTCGTCGGGCCGCAGGGCGTCTTCGAGGCGGCGCGCTTGACCGGCACGAACCTTGGACCGTGGGCCGGAGTGGCCGCCTCAGGACTGCCGGTCGACCTCCAGATCCTGATCCTGTTCCCGTGGGACCCGGCCACGCGCCGCTTCCTGGGCGAACGAATCTGGTTCGACCGGGGTCAGATCCGCGACGCGAGCGCCAACGCCAGCCGGTCGTAGTCGGCGGCGTCGTTGTAGAGCTGGGCGCTGACGCGCAGCAGCCGCCGCCGCGGTGCCTCGTATGCCGGCGCGTGCGGCCACGAGAGAACCGGCACCTCGATTCGATCGTCGTCGTAGAGCGCGTCATGGAGCTGGTCGAGCGGGTAGGTCGCGTCGTCGTCGGCGTCCGGCGTGCGCTCGGCGATCGGTGGCCGCGTCGAAGGCGGCAGCTCGACCGCGGCCAGCGAACCGAGCATGTCCTCGGGCGCGAGCGGCGCCGGCGAGCCGAGCGCAGCGAGCAACCGACTGCGCGCCGCGCGGGCGAGCTCCCGATTGCGAGTTTTGAGCTCCGACCATCCGCCGGGCAACAGGCCGGACATGAAGTCGAGCGCGGCGGGGATCGCGAGATAGGCGCTCGGATCGGCCGTGCCGCCCCAGTCGGATTCGAGCCGATAACGCGAGCGGTCGTGGCGCGGAGAGTTGGCACCATGTGAGACGACGAGCGGGACGATGCCTGCCTGGCGGTCGCGCCGGACGTGGAGGAAGGCGCTGCCCTTGGGCGAGCACAGCCACTTATGGCCGTTGCCTGTGTAGTAGGCGGCGCCCAACGCTGAAACATCGAGGTCGACCATGCCCGGCGCATGGGCGCCATCGACGAGCGTGTCAATTCCGCGCTCGGCGAGCCGGGCGACGATCTGCTCGATCGGAAACACGAGCCCGGTCGGGCTCGTGATGTGGCTGATCACGGCAAGTCGGGTGCGCTTCGTGACCCTCGCGAGGATTGCCTCGGTCACGTCGCTCGCCCGCGCGATGGGCAGCGGGATGCTCGCGACGACGACGTGCGCGTGCGCTCGGGCCGCGACGTAGTGGATCGCGTTGATGCACGCGTTGTACTCGTGGTCGGTGGTCAGGATCTCGTCGCCCGGGTCGAAGTCGAGGCTGCGCAGGATCGTGTTGACCCCGGTCGTGGCGTTGGCGACGAACGCGAGGTCGTCGGGATCGGCGTGGACGAATTCGGCCAGCGCGGCGCGCGCGTGGTCGAGATGACCTTCGAGCTCTGCATCCATGAACCTGATCGGGTGGCGCTCCATGCGCGCGCGCCACTCGGACTGCGCCTGCAGCACGGGCCACGGGCACGAGCCGAAGGCGCCGTGGTTGAGATACGTGATCTGCGGGTCGAGCGGCCAGTAGCGCAGGAAATCGATGTTCACTATGCGAGTATCGCCGCTGTGTGCGGGCGGATGACGATGCGGACCAACCCGTCCGACCTGGCCGAGATCTTCGACGCGGAGCTGGGCGACACGGAGGCTGCCGCGCTCGATGAGCTGGGCGCGCGCTACAACGTCGCGCCGACCCAGCCGATCCCCGTCGTCGTGCAGCGCGACGACGGCCGGCGCATCGAGCTCCAGCGCTGGGGATTGGTGCCGTCGTGGTCGAAGTCGGTCACCACCGCGGGCGCGCGCTACATCAACGCCCGTGCCGAGACCGTCGCGACGTCGCCGGCATTTCGCGCCTCGTTCCTGCGTCGGCGCTGCATCATCCCGGCCGACGGCTTCTACGAGTGGCTGCGCGACGGCCGGCGCAAGCAGCCTTTCCTGATCCACACCGAGGACGACGCGCCGCTCGCGTTCGCCGGACTCTGGGCACCGTGGCGTGACCCGGCAAGCGGCCAGTGGCTGCTCTCGGCCGCGGTCGTCACGACGACGGCGAACGCGACCGTCAGCCAGCTGCACAACCGGATGCCGGTGATCCTCGATCTGGAGTCGGATGCATGGCGCCTGTGGCTCGACCCGCAGATGCGCGACGAGGGCCTGCTCCAGTCGCTGTTGGAGCCGGCACCCGATTCGTTGCTCGAGCTGCGCGCCGTTTCGTCACTCGTGAACAACGCCAACAACGAGGGACCGGAGCTCCTCGCCGGGCCCGCTCCGGAAGCGCCACTCGACGCTGCGCTGACGCTCTTCGGTTAATCACTATCGCCAGCGAATTTCACTGGCAGTTCCAGGCCCTGGGGATCCTGACGGATAAGCTCGCGCGGGGAGGCTGGCCACGCCGCTGCAGGCCATTCCTGAGGCAACCGTTGGCCGCTCGGGGGTCAGGGTGTGGGCTTGTGCCCCGCCAAGCCCAGGAACTGATACTGCCAGTGAAATCTGGACCGGCATGATGTGGCGGGCACGGGACCGGTCAATCGTGGGTCCCCTCGCGCTGCCACGGGACCCATTCGCGGCCGTTCCACCAACGGTGCCAGAGCGTCCCGTCGCGGCCTGTTGCAAAGACGTCGAGCCGGTCCGCGGCCCAGCTTGACGCGGCCGCCTGGCCGGTCAGCTCGCCGCCCAGCGACTCCCATTGATGCCACGCGGCGCCGTCCCAGTAACGCTCCCAGAGCTGCCCGTCGTCGAAGATCGCGAAGACCTCCATCTCGTTCGGCGCCCAGCTGGTGACGGCCGGCGACGAGGCGAGTGCGCCACCCAGGTTCTCGTCGGCTGACCAGCGCGCGCCGTCCCACGCCCGGTGAACGAGCGACCGATCAGCACCGACCCAGAACAGGTCGATCCGGCCACTCCCCCACGACACGGCCACGAGCCCCGGGGACTCCTCCATCACGAGCGGCGCCGAAAGGCGAACGAGATGAGCAGGACTAACAGCCACGAGGCCTGGGCAAGCCCTGCCGAGAAGAGCGCGATCGGCACTGATACCGCAAAGACGGTGGCGGATATCGCGGCGCGGATGCCCACATAGCGGACCAGCGACGGGCTCAGGTCCTCGCTGACCAGGTGGGCGCGAACCGCGTAGATCCACAGGAAGACCGACGAGAAGCCCATCAGGGCTAGGCCGGCCGCGTAAATCGCCGCGGCGGTCGACAAGTTTCCGTACAGGCCGAGGATTTGGGCCAGGAGCGGCTGCTGGACAACGAAGAATAGGAAGATGAAGTTGATCACAATCAGTCCGCTGTTCCACCGGACGATGTAGCGGAACATGCGGTGGTGGGCGATCCAATAGATCGCGATCACCGCGAAGCTGATGAAGAACGCGAAGTACTGCGGAAGGAGATTGCCCAGCGCCTGCTGGAGCGCTGGGTCCTCTGCACCTGAGATGTTCGGCAATCGGAGATCGAAGGTGAGCAGAGTGATCGCGATGGCGATGACCGCGTCGCTGAAAAAGACGATCCGTTCGAGAGCGAGTGGCTCGTCCGCGCCATGCGCCTGGTCGTCGTTCGCCTTGCGATTCCGATGCTCCGTCATCGGCGCGATCGTAGGCGCTGCCCGTTCAGATCACATCGTCAGATTGGCGATCGCCAGCTCGCGCTGCGTCCAGCCCTGGAGGGCCGCCAGGCGGCGCGCGTCGAGCTTGTCGCACGCCCAGTCCCAGTGGATCGACACGACGTCGCCTGCGGCGACGCCGTCGATGAAGCCGTTGCCGTCCTGCCAGCCACGGATGCGCTCGACGCGCGCCGGCGCCAGGGCCAGCTTTGCGTCGCGCATCACCAACGGCACGGCCGAGACGACGAGCTCGTCCCCGTCGCGCTCGATGACCCGGCCCCAGCGAATGCGGCACGCGTCCATGACCTTGAGCGCGTTGTCGGTCGCGCCGGAGCGCATCAGGCCGACGCGCGGAAAGACGTCCAGAACATGGAAGGCGTGCATCGGCAGCGCCCCGTCGTTCGGCTTGTCGGCCAGCCAGCGCCAGCCCTCACCCGGCAGCCGGCGCCGGAAGCGCGTGTCCAGAGAGTTGCCCATGAGCGTCGGCGAGACGTTCTCGAGCATCTGGTTGCCCAGCCAGTAAGCCTCGACGACGCGCGCGTCGAGAGGATCGGTCAGGCCGTTGGCCGTCGCGATCAGCTGCAGGTACGGATAGGCGCCCTCGAACTGCTCCGCGCTGCGGCGCAGAGCGCGCAGGTCGCCGCCGACCGTGGCCTCGGCGAACATCTCGGCCGAATCATCCGGCCCGCAATACCCGAGCCGGTTGGGGCCAAAGGCGTAGCGCGCGAAGAGGATCGGGCCGGCGACCGCAGCAGAGCCGCCCATGGCTTTGCCTATCTCGTCGTCTCTGCCACGGCCACGGCGGGATTGCGCCGGCGGAGCATGGCCAGGGCGAGCAGCACGGCGCCCGTGACTACGAGACCGTAGCCGGCGAGCGGCGCGATGCCCGGCACGCGACCGTTGACGAACGCGTCGAGCAGAGCGGTGATCGGCGCGCCCAGCACGAGCACGCTGGTGACGACCGTGGCCGGTGCAAAGCGAAGCGCGCTGAACCATGTGGCGACGTAACCGGCCAGCAGCACGCCGCTGACAAGCACCCAGCTCCACTGCGTCGCGCCGAGCCCGCCAAGGAGGGCGAGCTTGCCGGTGAACGCGAGGTAGCCGACGAGCACGATGAGACCGATCCCGAGGCGCCCGACACCGAGCACGAGCGGGTCGACCCGACCAGCGGCGAGCAGGCGACGGGCGACGATGACCTCAACCGCCCAGAGCAGCGTTGCCGCGGCGATCAGGGTCTCGCCGGCGCCCCAAACCACGCCGCTGGGCGGCGCGATGAGGAGCAGGCTGGCGAAGAGCACGCCCAGCGCGCCGATCTGGAGCAGGCCGAGTCGTTCGCCAAGGAAGGGAACGGCCAACAGCGCGACCCACACGAAGAGCGTCTTCTGGATGAACGCCGCGCTGGGAGCGCTGGCGATCGACAGGCCGGTGAAGAAGAGCAGGAACGGGATGCTGCCGCCGATGATGCCGATCACGGTCAGCCAGCCCATGGTCTGCCTGTTGATCGCCAACGGCTGGCGACGCATGCGCAGAACGGGTATGGCCACGGCCAGCAGTGCGGCCGCGGCAATGCCGTTCTTGAGCGTCGTGAACAGGCCAGCGTCGGGCAGCGCCTTGACCGCGTACGAGTTCAGGAAGATCGAGACCCCGCTGATGAGCGCCGTCGCAGCGGCGAGCAGGAGTCCGGTTCTGATCCGATTCATATCTGTAGTTTCCCCTGTGCTGTCTTCAGCTCCTCGTTGATCGACACGGCCGCAGCTGGGTCGAGTCGTTCGATGATCGTGCCCAGGGCGATGTAAACCCAATCACCCACGGCGATGTCCGGAAAGATGAGTGTCGACGCGCGACGGCGCCGGCCGTCACTGTCGACGGTTGCGACGTCTCCGTCAACGCTCGTCACGCGGGCCGCGAAATCAAGGCACATGGCGCAGACCTAGCGATGCGCGCCCGTCGGGGCGGCACTGCACGAGGCGAGGCGCATCAGCGCCTTGTGGATGGCGACAACGAACTCGCCCATCTGCTCGCGCACGGGTCGCGACAGCATCTGGCCGAAACCCACGCTGGATGCGCCGATGCCGACGAACAGGCCGTCGATCGGAGAGCTGGCCAGCTCGCGGCTGATGCCGATGACCTGGTCGATGGGCAGCGCGTGGCTGCTGTGCGGCGCGCCGCTCTTGGGCCGCGCCAGCAGCTCGTCAAACGTCAGTGTCACGACCGCGCCGGGGCGGATGCCCACGGCCGTGTCGACGATCAGGATCGGCGCACCGGTGGCGCCGTCGATCAGGTCCTCGACGTTGAGTTGATCGCAACGCGTGACGCTGACGCCGGGCAGCTCGTCGAGAGCCGTGCCGGGCAGCAGGTGGCCGACGGCCCAGATGGCCGCACCATCGTCACAGCGATCGATGTTGCCGCACACGAGCAGGCGGATCGGTGGTCGAACGACGCTCATTCGTCGGTCTCCTCGACGCGCAAATCGAGGAAGTGCGTGGCGCACGAGATGCACGGGTCGTAGCTGCGGATGAGCTGCTCCAGCTGATGCGTCGCCTCGGCCTGCGACAGCCCGAGCACGGACGGTGCGAAGGCGGTCAGGTCCGCCTCAATCGAGGCCTGGTTCTGCGAGGTTGGCGGCACGATCTGAGCGTGCGCGATGAGGCCGTCAGCGTCGACCTCGTAGTGGTGGAAGAGGAGTCCACGAGGCGCTTCGGTCGCCCAGGCAGCAGCGCCCGGCCGCGCCGTCCACGGCGCGGCCGCGCGGTCCGGCTGGTGGTAGCCGTCGATGATGTCGATTGCCTCGGCCAGGGCGTGGACGAGCTCCACGGCACGCGCGGCGATGCTCCAGTACGGGTTGCGCCTGATCTCCTCGGCCAGGCCGAGCGAGGCCAGTGCCTCCGCGGCGAGGGGATGGAGCCGGTCTGCGTTGAGCGTCAGGCGTGCCGACGGCCCGAGCAGATAGACCTCGCCCGCCTTCGTCCGCGCCTGGAGCGCGTTCGACCACGAGACCTGGTCCTCCTCGAACGCCTCGCGCCACGAGTCGATCGGGATGTTGAGGCCGTCGTTCGAGACGATCCGGCCGTCGTTCATCGGGTACTCGCTGGCGTGGCGCAGCGAGACGAGCTTCGGCTCGCGCTCGAACACCGGCGCAGTCAGGCCGCGCACGAAATCGACCGTTGCCTTGGCCGTCTCGAGCGCATCGTCGAGCGCCGGCCGGATGGCCATCAGCTCGTTGCGTGCCGGGACGCGCGAGAAGCCGCCGACGCGCACCGTCAGTGGATGGATCGGCCGCGCACCGAGCATGGCCACGAGCTTGTTGCCGGTGCGCTTCATGGTCAGTGCCCGCTCGACCACCGCGCGGTGGTCGCGGGCAAGCTCGATCGCGCTCGGGTAGCCCAGGAAGTCGGGCGCGTGGAGCAGATAGACGTGGAGCGCGTGGCTCTCGATCCACTCGCCGCAGTAGAAGAGGCGGCGCAGGCTGCGGACCGAAGGGTCGATCTCGACGCCGAAGAGCGATTCGAACGCGTGCACCGCGCTCATCTGGTAGGCGACCGGGCAGATGCCGCAGATCCGGGCGACGATGTCGATGACCTCGTCCGGAGTGCGACCCACGACGAGGTGCTCGAAGTAGCGCGGCGCCTCGAAGATGCCGAGGTGCGCCTCGACGACCTTGCCGTCATGGACGCGCAGCGTGAGCGAGCCCTCGCCCTCGACGCGGGTGAGCATGCCCACCTCGAAGGTGCGGTCCATGGTCTCTGTCGGTTGGGCCACGTGGGTCATCGCTCTCTCTCCACGATCTTTCGGAACGCCGGCGCGCCGACGTTGAACTTGGCGAACTCGCGGGCAACCTCAGCGTCGCCCTTGCCCAGCTCGCCGAACCAGTTCGCGAGCGACACCGTGTTCGCGGCTTCACGGGGACCGAAGCAGCCGTAGCAGCCGCGATCGAACGATGGACACAGCGCGCCGCACCCGGTGCGCGTCACCGGGCCGAGGCACGACACGCCGCCAGCAACCAGGACGCAGGTGTTGCCGAGGCGCTTGCACTCGGCGCACACGGCCTCGTCGGGCAACTGTGGCCGGCGGCCGACGACCAACGAGGTCAGCAGCTCGAGCAGCTGCCGACCGGAGATCGGGCAGCCGTACAGCTCGGCGTCGACCGCGACGTAGTCAGACACCGGCTTTGACGTCGGCAGCGCCGCGATCCATTCCGGACGCGGGTAGACCGAGTTGCGGAAGGCGTCGTCGTCGCCCAGGTTGCGCAGGGCCTGGATGCCACCGCTCGTTGCGCACGCGCCGATCGAGACCAGCGTGGTCGCCTGGCGCCGGAGCTGGACGATCTCCTCGGCCTGGTCGGCGGTGCTGACCGAGCCCTCGACGAGCAGAACGTCGAACGGGCCGTGCGAGCGGTTGGAGGTCGCCTCGGCAAACTCGACGATGTCGAAGCGCTCGGTGATGGCGAGCAGCTCGTCTTCCATGTCGAGCAGCGTCAGCTGGCAGCCGTCGCACGACGAGAACTTGACCACGCCTACGCGCGGCCGGCGCGGTGCCGCCCAACGGGGGTTGGGCTGTGGCCGCGGGTGTGGGGCGATTCCGGTCACGGCCATCACAGACCCTCGATTCCAAAGGCCGGGCCAAGCTCGGCAAGCGAGAAGACCGGGCCGTCCTTGCATACGAAGAACTTGCCCAACTGGCAATGCCCGCACAGGCCGACACCACAATCCATGTGCCGCTCGAGCGTCACCCAGATGCGTTCGTCGGGCACGCCGCGTTCATGGAGCACGTCGACGGTCGCCTGCATCATCCGCTCAGGGCCGCAGATGAAGGCGGTCGTCCTGTCGCATGAGCACATGATCCGGTCGATGACCTGGGTCACGACGCCCACCCGGCCGAGCCACTCCGGGCCGGCACGGTCGACGGTCTGGGCGATGTCGATGACGCCGCTGCTCAAGAGCGTGTCGAGCTCGGCGGTGTACAGGCGGTCGCCTGGCGTGCGCGCACCGTATGAGAGCTGGATGCGCCCGATGCGCTCGCGGTTGGTGATCAGCCAGTCGAGCAACGGCCGCAGTGGCGCCAGGCCGATGCCACCGGTGATGACCATCACGTCGCGGCCGAGCGCCTGCTCGACCGGCCAGCCACGGCCCATCGGGCCGCGCACGGTCAGTGTCTCGCCACGCTCGAGGGCGCAGATGCGCGTCGTCGAGGCGCCCGCGGCGCGGACGGTGAGCGAGAAGCCGTCGTCGTGGAAGCGCGAGATCGAGATGGCCGGCGAAGCCCCGGCGGGCAGTGACGGCATCACGAACTGACCGGGTTTGCCGTTGATGAGCGGCTGATGATCAGTGCGCAAGCGCAGGGTGACCGTGTCATGCGTCTCGCGGTGCGTGTCGACGACGGTCGTCTTGACCGGCGGCGTCCCGTGCTGCTCGTGCCTGGCCGGCGGCGCTGGCGCCACGACCGGCAGTGCCTCGATCACTGGCCGTGCCACGACGGCGGCCGCCACAGGTGGCGCCACGGCCATCAACGATTCGCGGACGTCGATGCCGACCGGGCACCACGTGATGCAGCGGCCGCAGCCGACGCAGCCGGACGAGCCGAACTGGGTCGTCCACGTGCCGAACTTGTGCGTCAGCCACTGGCGGTAGCGGTCGGAAAGTCGTGTCCGGAAGTTGCCACCGGCCACGCGCGCGAAGTCGAGCGTGAAGCAGGAGTCCCAAGTGCGCTCGGTCGAAGCTGCCTGGCCGTCGAGGTCGGAGCGCTGGCCGACGCTCGTGCAGAAGCAGGTCGGGCAGACGAGAGTGCAGTTGGTGCAGGCGATGCAACGTTCGGCGATCTCGGCCCAGTGCGGGCTATCCGCAGCGGCGATCAGCCGTTCGGGGAGTCCTTCGGTCTGAACCGCGATACCCATCTGCTCGCGCACGCGAGCGACAGAGGCCTGCGCGTGCTCGAACTGTGTGTCGGTGGCCGGCAGGACCGGCAGCCCTTCGAGAACCGCTGCGCCGGCAGGTGAGCCGACGCGTACGACGAAGCCGTCGTCGATCTCCGACAGCGCGAGGTCGAAGCCATCGCGCACCTCGGGCCCGGTGCCCATCGAGGCGCAGAAGCATGTCCCGCCGGCGACGGCGCATTCGACGGCAACGATCAGGTTGTCGCGTCGCCGCGCGGCGTAGTCGCGGTCAGGTGTTGGGCCCTGGGAAAGGACGCGGTCGTGGACGCTGAGCGCGGCGATCTCGCACGCGCGGACGCCCAGGAAGGCCTTCTTCGTTATATGGCGCGGCGGGTTCTCGAGCCTGCGCTCGATTGCCGGCGTGCCGTCGCCGTCCGTCCAGACTGCCTGGGTGACGCGTGCCGGGAAGGTCCAGCGCTTCCACGAATCGGGACCCGGTGGCTGGTCGAAGAGGCGGTCATCGCCGCGCTCGACGAGGCGCGCCTTGCCCGGCGCGTTGTCGAGGCCGATGCCGCGCGGCAGGTCCGCGGCGCTCGACACCGGGCCGAGCCGGATCGTGCCGTCCTCGACGCGCGGTCCGATGACCTCGCGATCGTCGACGGCGAGCGCCTGGATCAGCTCGTTCACGAGCTCGCGGCGGAGGAAGAAGGTTTCGGGCGCAGCTCCGGTGTGCGTCGCGGTTACCACGGCTCTACCCACCTCTGGCTGAACAGGTCAAGAAGCTGGAGGCGGGTGCCTTCGAGACGGCGCGAAACCGCGCTCAGGATGACCGGGTACAGGCCGGCGGCCAGCTCTGCGTCGGAGGCGAGCGCCTCGCGCAGCGTCGGGCCTTCGAACAGGGCCAGCTCGGTCGGTGCCAGGGCCACGGCCGTCGAAGTGGCGCGGTACGGCGGAACGACCGCCGACCAGCCGACGACATCGCCGGGCTCGACGGTCAGGATCGTGATCGGGCCGCGCTCGGGCACGCGCACGCGGAGGCCGATGCGGCCCTCGAGCACGATCGCCAGCGCATCGGACGGATCGCCCTCGCGCATCAGAACCTCGCCCGTGGCGAGCGTGGCCAAGCGGCCCATGCGCGCCAGCTTGCCCCTCGTCGCCTTCGACAGGGAGTTCGTGAGCCACGCGGCGGCGAGGTTGTCGTCGAGCGGCAGTGTTCGGCTGGAAGCAGACTCGGTCAAGGACAATTTCCTCCACAGCGATGGTCCCGGCACGCGCCTGTTTGGGACTCGTGCCGTTTGGCATGAAGCCACGGCCAGTGGTCATAGGCACCCGCGCCGGTGCCGGGCGCGTGAGGCGATTGACGCCTCAGCCCTTCCGTGCGAGGCTGCGCGCAACGCCGATTGGTCCCAGCCAGGTCGGTAGGGGGAGGTTCGATGTCCGCGTCGATGGCGTTCGCCACCCGGGGCTCCGGGCGGCGAACGTTTGTCACTCTTCTCGCCGCCGCGGTCTGCCTGTCGTGGGTCGGCCTGTTTGCCGCGCCCTCTCGTGTCGCCGCCGCGGACCCGACGCCTGCCGCCCCATCGACGACCCCGACGACCCCGACCGCCCCGACGCCACTGACGCCCGACCAGCAGCGCATCGAGAACGTCATCGCCGCCGCGCGGCAGTATGTGGGCGTCCCGTACCGAGTCGGCTCGGAGGGCCCCACCCTGTTCGACTGCTCGGGTCTCGTCTTTCGCGCCTTCAGCGACGCCGGGCTGGTCGACCGGATCGGCGGCCAGCGCCTGCGCGCGGCCGGCTACATGCGCTGGTTCGCGGCCCAGGGAATGATGACCACCGACGAGAGCCAGGCCCAGCGCGGCGATCTGGTCATCTACAACAACGGCGCGCACATTGGTATCTACCTGGGTGACGGGCGCGTGATCAGCGCGCTGCTGACCGGTGTCACCGTCCATTCGCTGCACGGCATTTCGTTGCCCGCCACGGGCTTCCTGCGCCCAGACTGGTCGGGCGACGGCACCGTCGCGCCGTTCGTGCCGGTGACGCTGCCTGACGTTCCGGAGGCGCCGGCGACGCTCGTGCCCGCGTCGTCGTGGATGCCCACGCTCGACCCGGCGCTGTCGGCACCGGCCACGCGCGAGGGCCAGGAGCGCACCGATCTGCGCACGCTCAACTCGCGAACCTACGCGAACGCCGATGGGACGTTCACGACCGAGTTCCACGCCCAGCCGATCTTCTACCAGCCGGCGGGCACGACCTCGCCCGCGGACCTGCAACCGATAGACCTCTCCTTTGTTGCCGATGCGGCCAGTGGGTATGCCTCGGTCATCACATCGCCCGTCGTCGTGACGACCCGGCCGGCCAGCGATCCGGCCGGCTTCGTCAGCGCCACGAGCGGAATGGATTCGGTCAGCCTCGCTCTCACCGCGACGAACGACGCGACCAACGGCACTGCGGCGCCGCAGGTCGTTGAGGGCGGCCGCGTGGTCGACTTCTTCGACTTCCAGCCGCAGCACGTCGGGCTGCGCGTGCTCGCCCAGACCGACGGCTTCAAGACCTTCCTGGTCATGGCCAAGCAGCCTCAGCGCACGAAGTACTCGTTCGTGCTCGACGCGCCGGGCATCGTCCCGGTCGTGGCCGACGACGGCAGCATCGTGCTGACCGACGCGAGCGGCATGACCGTCGGCCGCATTCCGCGCCCGCTGCTGCTCGACTCGTCCGATGACGACGGCAACGGCGGCGGACTGTTCACCGCCGCGACCTCGCTCAGCCTCGACACGAGCGGGGCCCTGCCCGTGATCACCGTGTCGATCGACCGCGACTTCCTTGACGAGGCGGTCTATCCGGCGTATGTCGACATGTCGCTGACCAACTTCCCGCAGGTTGTCGCGGGCGCCGACGTCACGTTCGCGTCGAGCTCGCACCCCAACGTGGACCTGCACGGCTACCAGCGACCGGAATCTGCGGGCTTCGATGAGCTGTGGCTGGGCCGCCAGCCAGGCAGCAAGAACAACAACGAGGTCTACATGCGCTTCGACGGCCTGGCGGCGACGCTCGGTACGGTCGATGTCGCGTCGGCCTCACTCGAGCTGCTGCCGTACTTCGAGCAGGCGGGCGACGGGCTGGTCGATGCCCGCGAGGTGACCTCGGACTGGAATGCTGACGCACTCGATTGGGCCAACCGCCCGGCCACGAGTGCAACTGACATCGGCCAGCTGACCGGTGCCGCGGGCGCGTGGTCCGCGCTCGACGTGAGCGACTACGTCACCGGAGTGCTCAGCGGCGGGGAGCCCGACTTCGGGCTGCTTCTCGACGCGGACGGCACGAAGGCCGCGGCCTGGGAGCGGCTGGCGGCTTCGGATGCCGGCGCCGCGGCCGAGTTCGGGCCGCGCCTCGTCGTCACCTGGTCGGGCCTGCGCCCCTCGGCACCGCGCGTCGCCACGGCCGCCGGCGCCGATTGGTCGAGGCCCCCAACCCTGACCTGGGCGAAGCCGCAGATCGCGCCGGACCAGGTGCGCTATGAGGTCCAGCTGTCGCTCGACTCATTTGCCACGGTCGCGTTTGACTCGGGCGTGGTCAAGGGCACCAGCGGGGCGGCGCAGAGTTGGACGCTCCCGGCGGAAATCGCGAACGAGATGGGTGACTATCAGTGGCGCGTTCGTGCCCGGTACGGGAGCGATGCGAGCTGGTCGCCGTGGTCCACGCCGCAGACCGTCGCCGTCACCGGCCCGCACGTGCCGTACAGGGCCGTCTAGCGCTGGGCCGCCGCAACACAAAAGTCGCGCGCAAAAAGAAGAGGCCCGGCCGGGCATTCGCCCGGCCGGGCCCTCCGTCAACTGCCGTGCAGGTCAGGAGCAGTACAGGCTGAACGTCGAACCAGACGCGACAAGGTGGCTGCCATTCCAGATCTTGCCGAGGGCCAGGATCCGGTGCTTGCCGGAGTGGCCGGGCGTGAAGTAGAACGAGTCCTTGAAGAAGTAGCCGCCGCTGGTGTTGGCCTTGACCGAATAGGTGCCGATGTTGAGCTCGTTGTGCCAACGGCCACCGTAATAGCCCTGGCCCTTGATCGTCATCGACAGCTTCGTGGCGTAATAGCCGCTGTACTTGGTGAGCTTGAACGTGGCCGTGACCGTGTTCGCGCCCGAGCAAGAAGTGTTCGTGTTCTTGATCTTGCCGAGTGTCGCGGCGGACGTGGTCGCGGGAACCATCAGTGCCAGGACGAGGACCGCCACCGTCCACAGCAACACGAAGCGTTTGCGCATGTGTGCCTCCTCGAAGCGCCGCGACCTCCCTCGAGTCGCGTCTACGCCGCGCCAATGCTCTCAGGGATTGCCCAGACTGGCAAGCCGATCTGACTCTCGCGTCGACGGGTGGTAACGTCGGCCGCGTGACCGCCGAGGCGCATGCCCGACAGCTACCCACACCCGCGGCGCCCATCCTGCCCGAGCGGCTAGAGACGCCCGCGCTCGTCATCGACCTCGACATCGTCGAGCGCAACGCGGCGCGCATGGCGCGCGCTATGGCGGAGCGCGGAGTGGCCCTCCGGCCGCACGTCAAGACGCACAAGAGCGTCGCACTCGCACGCCTCCAGCTCGACCACGGCGCGCGCGGCATCACCGTTGGGACGCTGGGCGAGGCCGAGGTCATGGCCGACGGCGGCATCGACGACATCTTCGTCGCGTACCCGCTCTGGGCGGCAGGTGAGAAGGGACGCCGACTGCGCGCGCTGGCTGAACGTCGGGGGCTCACCTTCTCCGTCGCCACGGACTCGGCCGAGGGGGCGCGCCAGCTCTCCGAAGCGATGCGCGGCAGCAGCGCCAGGCTGCGCGTTCTCGTCGACGTCGACCCGCACTACGGCCGGACCGGTGTTGCCGCAGAGCGCGCCGGCGAGCTTGGCCGTGCCGCACAGGACATGGGTCTCGAGGTGATCGGCGCCTTCACCCACGGCGGCCACTCATATCTTCAGCCGGACGCCGGCGAGCGTGCGGCCGCGGACGAGGTCGAGGTTCTGGCGCGCGCCGCGGAGGCGCTTCGAGCGTCCGGCATCGAACCAACCGTGTTGAGTGCCGGTTCATCGCCAACGGCGGTTGCCGCCGCGCGCGCCCCCGTGACCGAGATGCGCCCCGGGACGTACCTGATCGGCGACCGGATCCAGGTGGCGGTGGGCGCCAGCCCAGCGGACGGCGTCGCGATCGCGGTCGCAGCCACGGTCGTCAGCGACGCGGTGCCGGGCCAGGTCGTGATCGACGCCGGAGCCAAGTCGCTGACCAAGGACCTGCCGTCATACCTCGACGGGTACGGCACGCTGCCCGCCTATCCGGAGGGCATCATCGAGCGCGTCTCCGACTACCACGGCCAGGTCCGCTTCCCGGATGGGACGCGCATGCCGGCGCTGGGTGAGATCGTCGCGGTCGTGCCCAACCATGCCTGTCCCGTGATCGACCTGTACGACACATTCGTCGCCACTCGTTCTGGCGCGACGATCGGCCGCTGGCGTGTCGACGCGCGCGGCCGAAGCGGCTAGCGGCTACAGGATCCCCGCGCCCTCGGCAATCAGGATCACCCCAAAGACGACGAACGAACCGGCCGCGCAGAGCTTGATCGCCCGCTCCGGCAGTCGCTGACCGAGGACGGCACCAACGGCGATCGCCAGCGCGTCGGCAGCGACCATGCCCGCAGTCGAGCCCAGCCAGGTCCCGATCGGCTCCTGGGTCGTGGCCAGGGTGACCGTGGCGAGCATCGTCTTGTCGCCGAGCTCGGCCAGAAAGAACGTCGTGCCAACCGTGAGCAGTGCCCACAGGCCGGAGCGCACCGCTTCACGCGCGCCACGGTCATCGACCGAATCGCCGCGCAACGTCCACGCCGCGAAGACGAGGAACGCGATGCCGGCGACGACGTAGATCAGGCTCTGGGGCAGGGCGAGGGCAAATGCACGACCCACGAGCACCGAGCCCGCGTGGACGAGCAGGGTCGCGACGCTGACCGCGAGCAACACCAGCCAGGCCCGATAGCGCGTCGCGAAGGCAAGCGCGACGAGCTGGCTCTTGTCGCCCAGCTCGGCCAGGAAGATCACCCCGAACGAGAGCAGGAATGCATCCATTGGCCGGGCGACGATAGCGGACGTCGGTGGAGCGGCCGGCGAGCCGATGGACCGGGCCATCTGGCCGCCCGCGGTACGGGCCGCTTGGTCGCGCAGGGTCTCAAAAAGTCCCATACATAGAGTCCGCCCGGCAGTCTCAGGCGATGCGGCCGCGCCCATACCTTCGTAGCTGTCGATGAGCTGCGAACGCCGCCACAAGACGGCGGCTTGATCGACAAGGGGAATGCTGCGATGAACGCAAAGTCAACGCTTCAGGCGCGCGGAATTGCCGCGGTCCGGATCCTCATGGGTGCTGTCTTCCTGTACGCAGGACTCGACAAGACCCTCTTCGCCGCCAAGGCCTTCGACGCCAGCGGCTTCCTGAAGTTCGCGACCCTGGGCGCGACCTCGAGCTCCGCCGCGGGTGCGGTGGTCAATCCGACGCACGACTTCTGGGTCAGCCTTGCGAGCAACGCGGGCCTGATGTCGGTCATCAACATCCTGGTCCCTTACGGTGAGCTCGCCATCGGTATCGCCCTCATCGTGGGCCTGTTCACTCGCTTCTCGGCGCTGATGGGCGTGATCATGGTCTCGATGTTCTTCTTCGCCTCGTGGGACTTCTCGGTCAACTACCTGAACTCGGACGCGGTCTACGTGATCGCCACCGCGATCGTCGGTATCGCCGGTGCCGGTGAGGTCTTCGGCCTGGACGGCGTCCTTCATCGGTCAACCTTCCTGACCCAGCACCCCGCACTGCGCTTCGTCGCCGGGTTGCTCGGCTAACGGTTCTCCTCCTGCGCCGGGCTGCACCCGGCACGGAAAGCGCGGGCCTTCGGGTCCGCGCTTTTTGTGTCCGCGAGTCGGACGTGTGGCGCGCCTCAGGCCGGCCAGCGGACGCTGAACCGGGCACCACCGAGCGGCGACGTGGTCACGGCCCAGCGGCCGCGTGTTGCCTTGACGACGGCGTCGGCAATGGCCAGCCCCAGACCGGCACCATCCGCCTCTGTGGCCGTCGCCAGAGAGCGGTGGAAGCGGTCGAAGACCCGCTCGCGGTCGTCGTCGCTGATGCCCGGACCCGAGTCGTCGACCGCGAGCAGCGCACGGCCGCCGTCTGCCACGACATGCACCTCGACCCGGCCACCCTGCGGCGCGTACTTGCACGCGTTGTCGACGAGCACGGCGACGAGTCGGTCGAGCATCTCCGCCTGGCCGTTGACGATCACCGGCTCGTCCGGCGCGTCAAGCGTCAGCGCCAGGCTGCGCGTCTCGGCAATCGGCGCGAAACGGTCGACCGACTGGCGCGCGATCGTCGCCAGGTCGACCGGCTCTGGCTTGGCCGACGTTCCTGCCGCGTCGAAGCGCGCCAGCCAGAGCATGTCCTCGAGCAGCTGGCGCATCCGCTTCGACTCGCGATCGACCTTGGCGAACGTCGTCCTGTACCACTCGCCGTCGCGTTCGCGCGCCAGCGCCAGCGAGGTGTTTGCCTCGATCACCGAAAGCGGCGTGCGCAGCTCATGTGACGCATCAGCGGTGAAGTTGAGCTGGCGCTGGCGCGCCTCCTCGACCGGTGCCGCGACCCGCCGGCCGACGACGACCGAGCCGAAGAAGACGAGCAGCAGCAGGAACGGCGCGATGATCAGCGTGCCGAGCAGGATCGTGCCCTGTGTGTCGGCAATGGAGTCGAGCGACTGGCCGACGACGATGTGCACGCCGTCTATGTCGCGGCCGGCGACGCGCACCTGCTCGCCGTCGATTGTCGCCGTGACCGGACCCGTGACCGACTTCAGCGTGGCGGGCAGGTCGGGCGTGGTCGGATCCTTCTCCACGCTGCCATCGGGATTGATCGTCCAGGCCAGGACCGGCGGCCCGAACGGCCGGCC
>CAYYVV010000005.1:18582-84282 GCA_964475245.1 uncultured Anaerolineaceae bacterium
TGCTTGACCGGGTCGAGCTCCAGGCGGCCCACCGCGAGGATCGGTTGGTCGACCCCGCGCGGCCGGCGCTGAAGCGCCCGCACGCGCGCGAGCAGCTCGCCGAAGTCGAACGGCTTGACCAGGTAGTCGTCGGCCCCGGTGTCGAGGCCGCGAATCCGGTCGGCGGGCGTGTCGCGCGCGGTGAGCATCAGCAACGCTGTCGGTCGGTCGTGCTTGCGCGCCCAGGCGATCACGTCAATGCCCTCGGCGCCGGGCATGCGCCAGTCAATGACCGCGACGTCGTACTCGTACCACTTCAGGTAGTCGATGGCCTCGTCGCCACGTTCGACGGCGTCGACCTGGTAGCCCGCGTCGGTCAGGCCGAGCACGAGAACCTCGCGCAAACCGTCGTCGTCCTCCGCCACGAGCACTCTCATCAATTCATAAGTTTGGGGGACGATCCTTTCGAACGGGTTACCGATGCGCGTAACCAGAACGACAGGTACCGACCTCCAGCCTGTGCGTGAAATCAACCGCACAGCCAAGGACCCACGACCATGACCGCAGTGACAACCGATCTGCTCGACATCCGCGAGCGGCAGACATTCCTCGAGCGGCTGACAAGCTGGGCCGCGGCCGTCATCAGCCGGCCACAGGTCGCCGCCGCCGGCCTGGCCGTGATGTCCGCCTTCCTGTACCTGTGGAACCTGACCGCGAGCGGCTTTGCCAATTCCTATTACTCGGCGGCTGCGCTCGCCGCGTCGCAGAGCTGGTCGGCGTGGTTCTTCGGATCGCTCGACGCGGGCAACTTCATCACCGTCGACAAGCCGCCACTGTCGACCATGCTCATGGGCCTGTCGGTGCGCATCTTCGGCCTGAGCTCGGCGAGCATCCTGGTGCCGGAAGCCCTGCTCGGCGTCGGCTCCGTCGTGCTCCTTTTCGCCATCGTCAGGCGCCAGTTCGGGCTCGCCGCCGGCGTCATTGCCGGCGTGGTCATGGCCATCACGCCGGTCGCGGCACTCATGTTCCGCTACGACCATCCCGACGCGCTGATGACCTTCCTGATGCTCGGCGCCGCGTTCGCGACGCAGCGCGCGATCGAGAACGGGCGCCACCGCTGGTTGGTCGTGGCCGGCATCGCGCTCGGCCTCGCGTTCCTGTCCAAGTACTTCCAGGGCCTGCTCGTCGGGCCTGGGCTTGCCCTCGCCTACATCGTCGCGGCGAACGCGTCGCTTCGGCGGCGTGCGGCAGGCCTGTTCGTCCTTGGCGCCACGACCCTCGTCACGGCCGGGCTGTGGGTCGCGGCCGTGCTCGTGACACCGGCCGCGGCACGGCCGTACATCGGCGGCAGCACCAACAACTCCGTCCTCGACCTCATCTTTGGCTACGACGGGCTGGGCCGGATCTTCGGCGCAACCGCCGGCGGCATCGGCCAGGGCGGCGCCAACTTCAGTGGCACACCTGGGCTGCTGCGCCTGTTCAACACGGACTTCGGCGGCCAGATCGCGTGGCTGCTGCCGGCGTCACTCATCTTCCTCGTCGCCGGCCTCTACCTCACCCGGCGCGTCGCGCGTACAGACTTTCGTCGCGCCGGCTACCTGCTGTGGGGCGGATGGCTCCTCGTCACCGTCATCGTCTTCAGCTTCATGTCGGGCATCGTGCATTCCTACTACGCGGTCGCGCTGGCGCCCGCGATCGGTGCCCTGGTCGGAGGCGGCCTCGTCGAGCTGTGGCGCGCGCGCGAGCGCTTCCTGGCCGCCGGCCTGACCCTCGCTGCGGCGATCCTGGTCAGCGTCGGGCTGGCCGTCCTCCTCCTGTTGCGCAGCCCGAGCTTCATGTCCTGGCTGCCGCCGCTGATCGTCGGCCTGGGCGTAGCGGCGGCGATCGTCGTCGCCATGCCCGCAGCGCGCGGCGTCCGCATCGGCCTCGCCGGCCTGGCGCTGGGTCTCGTGGCGCTGCTCGCCGGTCCTGCCGCCTTCACTGTCAACACGATCGCGACGGCGTACTCGGGCTCGATCGTCGCGGCCGGCCCGACGACGACGGCGACCGACTTCCTGAGCGGTTCGAGCGATGGCCAGGGCCGCGGTTTCGCGCTGGGTGGCTTCCCGGGCAACGGAGGCCCCGGCAGAAATGGCGGGCCGGCAGGGTTCGCGCCGGTCCGCGGCATCGGCGGTCAAGGCGGATCGGTCGGCAGCGCTGACTCCTCGCTCGCCTCATACCTCGTCGCCAATCAGGGCTCCGCAACCTGGATCGTCGCCGTGAGCGACGCGAGTGACGCGGCCGAGCTGGAGCTCGCCACGGGCAAGCCGGTCATGGCCATGGGCGGCTGGAGCGGCTCCGACAACGCACTGACACTCGATCAGCTCAAGGCCGACATCGCCAACGGCAGCCTGCGCTACGTGATCGTCGGCGGCCAGGATGCCGGACTGTTCGGCTTCAACGGCGACTCGTCGCAGGTCACGGCGTGGGTCACCAGCCATGGAACGCTGGTCAACATCCCGGGCAGTTCGACGTCGGTCTACGACCTGTCCAACGCACTCAACTGACGATCGAGGCAACGACATGGACATCAGCTTCAGGACACTCAACGACCGACGGCCCGCCGAGGGCGGGCCGTCGGTCGAGCTGGTCATCCCGGTCTACAACGAGGAGGCCGATCTCGAGCGCAGCGTGCGCCGCCTGCGCACCTACGTCGATGAGCACCTGCCCTATGCGACGACGATCACGATCGCCGACAACGCCAGCACGGACCGCACGTGGCAGATCGCCCAGCGGCTGTGCCGCGAGCTCGGCGAGGTGCGTGCCATCCACCTCGATCGGAAGGGCCGCGGCCGCGCTCTGCGCACGGCTTGGCTCCTGAGCCGTGCCGACGTCGTCGGCTACATGGATGTCGACCTGTCGACGGACCTTGCTGCGCTGCTGCCGCTGGTGGCGCCACTCGTCAGCGGCGAGAGCGATGTCGCCATCGGCAGCCGCCTCGCGCCCGGCGCGCACGTCGTCCGTGGCGCGAAACGCGAGCTCATCTCGCGCGCCTACAACCTGATCCTGCGCCTCGTCCTGCGCGCTCGCTTCTCCGACGCGCAATGCGGCTTCAAGGCCGTCAGGCAGCCCGTCGCGCAGGCACTGCTGCCCCACGTCGAGGACAACTCGTGGTTCTTCGACACGGAGCTGCTCGTGCTCGCGCAGCGCGCCGGGCTGCGCATCCACGAGGTTCCCGTCGACTGGGTCGACGATCCGGGCACGACCGTGAAGGTCGGCGCCACGGCGCGCGACGACCTGCGTGGCGTGTGGCGGCTGGTGCTGCATCGGAGCGCACCCGAGGTCGGCGGCCTGCGTCGAGCGCCGACCGCCAACCCCCTTGCTCGGCAGCTCGTCTCGTTCGCGACGATCGGCGTGTTGAGCACCGCCGCCTACGCCGCGCTGTACCTGCTTTTCCGAGCCAGCACGTCGACCGAGATCGCCAACGCCGGCGCACTCGTGCTGACCGCGATCGGCAACACCGCCGCCAACCGCCGGCTGACGTTCGGGATCACCGACCACACGCATCTGCTGCGCGACCACGCCGCGGGCCTACTCGCGTTTGGCTTCGCGCTCGCGATCACGACTCTCGCGGCCGCGGGCATCCAGCACCTGGGCACGAGCATGAGCCACGTGGCGGAGCTGGTCGTGCTCGTCTCGGCCAACGCGGTCGCGACGATCGTCCGCTTCGGAGTCCTGCGCCAGTCGATCTCCAGAGCATCGCGCCGTATCCCCGTGTAGTCCGTGGTTGCCGTGCCCGCTCGCCTGCGTAACTGCCCAGCGGAGCACACGAACCCGTTCCGGCAGTTCAACTCGGCAAGCGCCGTCTACAAGGACAATGTCCAGGCGTACTCGAATGTCGAGGCGGCCATCGACTTGACCGCATCGAGCCCGCTCGCTTTCGCACGCCAGGCGCTCGGCCTGTACTGAGGACTACCGGTTCCGACGATTGACCGATCAATCGGCGCGCAGGAATGCCTCGACCACTGCGGCCGTTTCGTCGGGTTGCTCGAGCTGCGGAAGATCACCTGCGTGTTCGATGGTCACGCGTCGAAGATGCTGGTTCGCGGCAACGAGCGCCTCGGAGGCCGCTGGGTCAGTGAAGTGCGGGTGATCTCCGAAGACGAGCAGCGTCGGGTTGGCCAGCCGCTGGTAGGCGCCCTCCGCCCGAGAATCGTTGAGCATCCCGGCAACAAAGGCCAGCGGGGCACGGAAAGCGCCGGGCTGCTGGCAGGTCCGCCAGCAGTAGGACGCGTATCCCGGCGGCATCTGGCCCGGATCGGCAAAGATCTGGCCGAGGAACCAGCGGATCACCCGGCGCCGGGCCAGGACCGCGAACACGAGGCGACCGATCCCGGTCACGCGCAGGACACGGTAGAGCCTCGCCGGCGTCGGACCGGCACTGCCCTTGAAACGGCCGAAGCCGGTGGGACTGATCAGGACAATGCGACCGAAACGCTCCGGATGGTCGGCGGCGGCAACGACGACGTACTGCGCCGGCAGGGACAGGGCAACGACATCGACGCTGGTCTCGCCCGGTTGGAGCACCGCCGCGCGCATGAGGTCGAGTTGCTCTTCGTAGAGAGTCGGGCCATAGGCCGCATCCGGCCGATCCGACGTACCGAAGCCGAGCCAATCGACCAGCACCACGCGTCGGCTTTGAGCCAGCCGTAACGCCAGCGGCGCGAGTTCCACACCCGCTCCTGCCGCGTTGAAGCTGTGCAGCAGGAGGACCGTCCGCCCCTCGCCCAGCTGGTAACCCGCGACCCGGCCGGCAGCGGTCTCGATGTTGAGCCGGACGCCCGAAACTGGTGGAGGAAGAGGATTCGCCACGTTCCCATGGTCGTCGCTCGGGCACGATGGTCAAGTGCCAACCGGGCTAGGTTGGGCAGATGTGGTCACGCGCCAAATCCGGGCCGCCGCTTGATGAGGGTCAGGGGCCCGCTTCTCGTCTCATGTGCGTAAGCAATCACGGCGACAGATGCGGCCCAGGCGATGGTGGCCGCGGCGTAGCCCACGTTGAACGCGCCCGCCGCGAAGAGGGAGGAAAAGATGAGGCCGACTATTCCTAGCCAGACGAGCGGCTTGCCTCCACGGCCGATGTCGTTGGCCAGCCACACGGTCCGCGCCACTGGCAGCGATGCCAGGGCGTAGACGACGATCACCCCCGCGAGCACTGCCGGCTGCAGGTAGTCGTCGCCCGTGCCGACGAACAATGAAAGGATCGCGCCGAGTGCGAGCAGCGCGGACGTCGTCACCTGGAGCCAAGCGTCGATGGTCAGGAGCCTGCGCTCACGTTCCGACGGTGGCTCGGCCAGCGAATCATCGGCGCTGCTCGCGTTCAGGCGCGCGCGCTCGGCACAGACCAAGAACACAGCGCCAAGCGCCAGCAACGCACCGATCACCATGACGGCAACGGAGAACTCGACTGCGCCCGGTCGAGGGTCTTGGTAGCCGGTCCAGTAGGAGCCCATGCCGAGGTCGGCCAACAAACCTGCGGTGTAGACGAGCGGCAGGATGAGCAGGACCTCGGCGATTGCCCAGCGACGGAGGAGGACGGCGACGGCCGCAAGGCCGACGAGCGCGGCTGAATTCCAGAGGACGGAGTCGCTGTAGCCGGCGAGCAACTGGGCGACGGTCCACGGGCCAGAGGTTTCCGTGCGCGGCACGAAGCTTCGATCAACCACCACCGCGACGAGGATGAAGCTCGCCGTGCTGATGATGCCGACTGGGCCTGCCCAACGCGCCGCGACCGATTGCTCGTTCATGACGACAGCCACCTGATCATCGGCCAGGAGTCGTCGGCGTTGGCTGATCCTCTAGCTCGCTGACCCTCTGTTCGAGGTCGTCAACTCTTCGTCGGAATCGGCGAATCTGGCGCACAAGGATGATTGCCACCACGCCAATCCCAAGCATGATGAGCAGGCCGGGGATGCTCCAAAGCACCACCCTCCAGGTCGGTGCGAGATCGTCGAGGAGTGCGAGCCTGGCAAGTGCGTCAGCCTGTGTCGCCATCCAAGTCCTCCGGTAGAGCGGGCAACTCCACGGGGAAAGTGGTCCGGAGCAAGGGCTAGGTCAAGTGCCTGTTGTCATTCGTCTCACCTCCGAGCACCCGATCGCCGCCGTCGGCACAGTCACCCGGCCGAGCAACGACGGTGACTTCAGCGCCACTCGACGTTCACGATCTCGATTGTCTCGGCAGGCCCTTCAGCGTTTCCCTGCGGAGACCGGATGTCCCGTGTGACTCCCCGACTGTCGCGACGCTGACGACGATCTCGCCGGCGCTTCCGAGGGCCGCAATCCGGGCCGCCTCATCTCGGCAACGGCTAACAGCAGGCGCGTCTTGCCGATTCCCGGCTCGCAGGCGGTCGATCATGACCGCGCGCCACTCCAGCCCAGATCACGCACAAGCAAGTGGAGCGGGAGACGGGATTCGAACCCGCGACATTCGACTTGGGAAGCCGACGCTCTGCCAGCTGAGCTACTCCCGCTCGGCCGGCCGATTCTAGCGTCCTCCCTTTGGGCGGTCGCCGCCGAAAGTTATCCACATTTCAAACCCATGACGGCTCGTAAACCGGTTTATCGGCAGAAAACGGGCCATTGTACGGATGCGAATAAGTACCAGCCGTCGCTAGCATCCGGCGCCTAATCGGGGCGTCTGCCCATTTGCGCGCGAGGGAAGTGCAGCGCGCAGCAGGCACCGCGTGGGGAGGGTCTGGATGTTCGAGGCAAGTCCTCGTGCGCGCACGTTGTCGGCGCGCCTGGTAAGCATTTTTGTCGGCTTACTGGTGGTTGGTTCAATCGCCTTACCCGACGCGACCCTGGCGGCGTCACACGTAACGTCGTTCAGCTTCGGCGCCGGCACCGTCCTGATGGACGGCGACAGCGGCGCAAGCGCGTGGTCCGCGCTCGACGCGTCACGAATGCCCGACTCGCTGGGCGGCCATCAGGCCGATCTCCAGCTCGATGCCTTCCAGGCTTACCGGCTCAATCGCGGCGACATGGAGGGCCTGCTCAGCAGCGCTCCGGCCCAAAAGGGCGGCGGCGCGCCGGCAACCACGCTCGACCTGGCCATTCCAGATCCGAGCGGCACCCTCCAGCACTTCGCGATCTACGACTCGCCGGTCATGGATCCCGCCCTCGCGGCCAAGTTCCCTGACATCCACACCTACAAGGGCGTCGGCATTGACGACCCCACCGCCGACATTCGCGCCGACCTGACCCCGCTCGGCTTCCACGCCTCGGTTCGCTCCACCAAGGGAACCTGGTACATCGATCCGCTCTACCACCTTGACCAGAGCGTCTACGCGTCGTACACCGGCGCCGCCCTGGAAGACGCGCACGGCACGTTCGTAGAGCGCGACGCCGACGGCCAACAGATCTCCGTCGATAAGGGCTACTACCACGCGAGCGATACGGTCACACTCAGCGGTTCGACCTTCACTCCGGACAGCCCCATCTCGATCACGATCTCTGATCCAGAGGGCAACTTCGCAGACCGCAACCTGAGCGCCCAGTCGGACGATCAGGGCAACTTCACGACGAGCTTTGTCGCCGATCCTGACGGCAATCTCGACATGCACACCATCACAGCCAGCGACGGCGACCTCAGCGCCGACGCCAGCTACCAGGTCGTCACCAGTGACGACCTGAGCCACGACCCGCCAACTGGCGACTTCCTGCGCACTTACCGCCTCGCCTTGGTCACGGATCCGGGCTACGCGACGTGGTTCGGCGACATCAACGGTGCCAACCCTGCACTGGTTGAGGCCGCCAAGGTCACCTTGATGGGCCGCATCGACCAGCTCTACGAAGACGACATGTCCATCCATATGACCCTGATTGCGAACGACGATCAGCTCAACCTCGACACATGGGCCAAAGCCACTGCGCCCAACGGTGCCTGCGGCGCCGCCGCGTGCTTCACCCAGGCAAACCTCACGAGCTGCAGCACCCTGACCCGCACGCGCTACGTAATTGGCCAGATCATCGGCAACAGCGACTACGACATCGGCCACCTCGCCTTGGGCGAGCCGGGCGGCGGCGTGGCCGGCCTGGGTGTCGTTGGCAAGGGCACCACCAAGGCGCAGGGCTGCACGGGCATCCCGACACCTACAGGTGACTATTACGCCGTTGACTACGCAGCCCACGAGATGGGTCACGAGTTCGGCGCAAACCACCCGTTCAATGGCACGCAGTTCAACTGCTCGACCAGCAACCGCA
This sequence comes from uncultured Anaerolineaceae bacterium, assembly GCA_964475245.1. Taxonomy (GTDB): domain Bacteria; phylum Chloroflexota; class Limnocylindria; order Limnocylindrales; family CSP1-4; genus JALYGJ01. The sequence goes on from CAYYVV010000005.1 coordinate 26,803, forward strand.
ACGGCGGCACGTCCGTGGAGCCAGGCTCTGGCTCGAGCATCATGGCCTACGCCGGCATCTGCCTGACTGACGACCTGTCGCGCCACAGCGATCCGTATTTCAGCCAGAAAAGCCAGCAAGAGATCACGACTTACGTCACTGGCGCTCCAGCCAACGTGAACGAGGTCCAGACGGCATCGTTGGTCCACTTCGGTGGCGGCAACGAAGTCCAGACGGTTACCTTCGGCCCAGGCTTCCAGACCGCATTGACGATTCAGCCACTGAGCGTCGCCATCGGTGCCGCCAACAGTGGCCCCTCCGACTTCACGAACGTCGGCGGCATCTCCGAAACGGGCAACGTTGTGACGGTCTCGACCGGCAACGTTGGCGCGGCGACGACATTGACTGTTGGCGATCAGGTCTCGCTCGCCGGCGTCCCCGTGTCCGGCTACAACGGCGGGCCCTTCATCGTTACGTCCACGCCTTCGTCACGCGGCTTCACCTTCACGAGCCCGAACTCCGGCCTCGCTGTCTCCGGCGGCGGCACGTTCACGCTTCTCGCCCCAGGCCTGAGTGAGAGTGGTACGACCGCACTGGCGCGCACCACGACGGCCACGGGCCTGTCAACTGGCAACGTCGTCGTCATCACTGGCGCCGGCGTCGGCGCCTACAACGGCGCGGTCGTAGTGACCGGCACGCCGACCACCAAGTCCTTCACGTACACACCACTGACTCCCGCATCGACCGCAATCACGACCACGACCAACGCATCAGGGACGCTGGCGGTCTTCAACTCGACCGCTCATGGCCTGGCAATCGGTCAGACCGTGACGGTTTCGGGCAACTCCGTGGCCGCCTACAACGGCACGTGGGTTGTGACGGCTACGACTACGAACAGCTTCACGGCTGACATCGGCACATCCGGCAACCTGGGCGGTGCTGGTGGTACTGCGCAGGGCAGCAGCGCCAACCTGCCGAACTCCGGGGCTGGCACCGCGACCTTCACGCCGGGCTTCAAGATCAACATCGGCGGCAACGACTCCGCTGAGATCGGCGGCTCGACACAGGCCTACACCAACGCCAACATCACGGCCGCGATGAACGCCATCTCGGGCTTCGCCGGCACGGCGACCGCTACTGGCGCTGCCTCGACTGGCTTCGCGGTCACCTACACGGGTGCCTCGGCCGGCCTCGACGTGCCCAACTTCTCGCTCGACAACCTGAGTTGCAACGGCTGCTTCTCGTCCGTCCAGGAGACGACGCATGGCGGCGCGTTCGACTCGTTCACGATCAACTACAACGGAAATGACTCGTCAGTCATAACGAACAACTCGAACTACACGACCGGGTCGATCGCCAATGCGATCGCGGGCGGCAACGAGGTTCAAACGATCGCGTTCACTAACTTCAATGCCCTGAACGCCGGCAACTCGTACCAGGTCCAGATCGGCGGCAACCTGTCGGCGGTATTGGGCAATGGCGGCACTGCCATCACGACGGCGAGTGTGGCCGCGGCAATCAATGCCATAAGCGGCTTCGCCGGCACTGTCACCGTCACGGGTGCCAGCAATACGGCTGGCCCGGTCATCACGTTCACTGCCGCGTCAGCGAATACAGATGTTCCGGCCGTGACGATCGTCTTCGGTGCCTGCTCGAGCGCCGGTACCCCGTGCACGTACACCAATACCGAGACGGCCAAGGGTTCAACAGGCATCACCGGCTGGCCGGTGGGCGGGACCGTCGCAGTCGCCGCCTTCGGCGGTTCAGGCGGCCTCCTCAACACCGGCTTCCAGGTCACATTCAGCGGCACCCTTGCCAACACGGCCGTCAACAAGCTGACGTTCACCAACATGTCGGGAGGTTCGTCTGGCTGGTTCGGCATCACCGACCGGCCCGGTGCGGACACCCGTGGCGGCACTTTGAGCGCGACTGGTAATGACATCCCGGTTGTCAATGCGGGTCTCGATTACACGATCCCGTACCTGACGCCATTCACCCTGACGGGTAGCGCGACTGACAACAATCCACTGACCTATTCGTGGGAGCAGAACGACGCCGGGCCAACCTCGACGAGCGGCGGCACCGGCCTGGTCTTCAATGCGAAGCGAAACGGTCCGCTGTTCGCGATGTTCCCCTTCTCGTCGCAGATCGACGACACCTGCTCGTTGAATTACAGCTGCAACGAGGAGCAATTGCTCACCTCGAACCCGTCCAGGACGTTCCCGGACCTCCAGCAGATCATCGATAACAACACCGACGCCGACACGGGCGCGTGCCCAACTGCGCCGATCATCCCGCCGGTCCCGCAGACGCTCGTCGAGTGCTACTCGGAGTACCTGCCGACCAGCGCATATGTCGGCCAGGGCAGCAACGCCAGCCCGCCACGGCTCAACTTCCGTCTCACGGCACGTGACGGCCTCGGTGGGGACAGTTCCGACGACGCCACTCTTACTCTCGCCGTTGGCACGGGACCGTTCCTGGTTACGTCGCCCAACACGGCTGTCAGTTGGAGCAGCGGCTCATCCCAGAACGTCACGTGGAACGTGGCCGGCACGGACAGCAACGGGATCAATACGGCCAACGTGAAGATCTCGCTGTCGCTCGACGGCGGACACACCTACCCGACAGTGCTCGATGCGAGCACGCCCAACGACGGGTCGGACACAGTCACCATCCCGAACACCAACTCGACCACCGCGAGGATCAAGGTCGAGGCGATCGGCAACATCTTCTTCGACATCAGCGACGCCAACTTCAACATCACCAAGGCCGACACTTCCGTCGCCCTGTCCAGCTCAGCCAATCCGTCTGTCCACGGTCAGTCGGTCGACATCACTGCCACCGTATCCAGCGCTGGCGGGACGCCGACAACGGGTACCGTGACCTTCAACGTCGACGGCACCGATCAGGCGCCGACCTTTACGGACGGCTCCGGCCATGCGGTGCTGACGACGTCCTCGTTGTCAACCGGCCCGCACACCATCAACGCCACATACAACGGCAACGATGGCTTCAACTCGGGCACCAACTCTTCGCCGTTCACTCAAACGGTAAACATGGCGGATACGACCACCGCAGTCACGGCCGACTCCGGAGGGACCTCCGTCTACGGCCAGGGCGTCACCTTCACGGCCACCGTCAGTGCCACCTTGCCTGGCGCTGGAACGCCGACAGGCTCCGTCCAGTTCAAGGTCGACGGCACCGACTCCGGTTCTCCAGTCACCCTGGGCGGCACTGCGCAGGCAACCTCCGCCTCCATCTCCGACCTGTCAGTCGGACCTCACACCATTACCGCTGTCTACGGCGGCGACACTGACTTCAACGGCTCATCTGACGGCACTGGCGCGAGCCAGACAGTCAGTAAGGCCGACACGACAACCGCCATCACCAACGGCGCCGACCTGGGCAACGACACGGTCGTCGGCCAGAGCTACACCGTGAAGTGGTCGGTCACCGTCAACGCACCGGGCAATGCTCCGGGTGCCACCGCACCCACGGGCACGGTCACGGTCACCGGCGGCAGCGGCTGCACGGCCGACGTGACGGCCGGCCAGTGCGACGTCACCTCGACCGAGCACGGCTCGAAGAACCTCGTTGCCACGTACGGTGGCGACGGCAACTTCAACGGCAGCGCCAGCGACAACGGCCCGCACGACGTCAACCTTGACGACACGACGACCGCGGTCACGCTGGCGACGGGTGCCAACCCGAGCGTTCACGGACAGGCGGTCAGCTTCAAGGCGATCGTCGGCGTGGTCTCGCCGGGTGTCGGCACGCCAACAGGAACCGTCCAATTCAAGATCGACGGCACGGACTTCGGGTTGCCGGTCACGCTGAGCGGCGGCCAGGCGATCTCCGCGTCGACCTCGTCGCTCAGCACCCAGGGCCACTCGATCACGGCCGTCTACTCGGGCGACTCCGAGGACAACGGCAGCACGAGCGGCTCGTTCACCCAGACCGTTAACAAGGCTGATACGTCGAGCTCAGTCCAGAGCTCGATGAACCCATCGGTCCACGGCCAGTCAGTCAGCTTCACGGCGACTGTCAGCGCGACTTCGCCTGGCGCAGGCACTCCGACGGGCCTGGTCCAGTTCAAGATTGACGGCGTCGACTTCGGCGGCACCGTCGCGCTGAGCGCTGGCCAGGCGACCTCAGGGACGACCTCGTCACTGACCACGGCGGGCCACTCGATCACCGTTGTCTACGGAGGCGACTCCGACTTCAACGGCAGTGATAACACCGGCAGCCCGCTGACCCAGACGGTCAACACGGCCAACACGAGCACGGGCATCGTGGCCAACACGAACCCGTCGGTCCATGGCCAGGCCGTTTCGTTCACTGCCACGGTCACGGCCAGCGCCCCTGGCGCCGGCACGCCAACGGGCAATGTCCAGTTCAAGGTCGGCAACACCAACCTCGGCTCACCGGTCGCTCTCGTCAGCGGAATGGCGACGTCGCCCTCCACGACGACGCTGGCCACCGGAACGAGCCAGGTCAAGGCGGTCTACCTGGGTAGCACCGACTTCAACGGCAGCACCAGCTCAGCCGTCACTCAGACGGTCAACAAGGCTTCGACTACGACCACCATCAGCGATTCGCCGGATCCATCCAAGTTCTCGCACAGCTTCAAGCTGACGGCGACCGTGACGGCAGTCGCACCAGGCGCAGGTTTGGCCAAGGGCAAGGTCCAGTTCTATATCGACGGCCAGAAGTTCCACTCTCCGGTCAAGCTCAAGAACGGGACCGCGAAGGTGACCGTCAACGTCGCGTTCACCAAGGGCACGCATACGATCAAGGCCATCTACCTTGGCAACAAGAACTTCCTGACCAGCACCAGTCCGAACGGATCTCACAAGATCAACTGACGCTGGCAACAGAACGTCCCTGGGCCGGCCGCCGCGAGGAGCGCTCGCGGCGGCCGGCTTCTTCATGTCGAGACTGGCGGCTAGGCCAAGGGCAGCGTGAAAGTCACCGTCGTGCCGCGGCCTGGTTGACTCTCGAGCGAGATCCGGCCGCCATGCGCCTCGACCAGGTCGCGGCAGATGGCCAGACCCAGGCCGCTGCCGGGTGAATCGTCCGCCTTGGCAAAGCGATCGAAGACGCGCGGCAGCAGCTCCGGCGCGATCCCCTGGCCGTCGTCGCGGACGCTGATATCGAGCGCCGCTCCATCATCGGCGCGCTGTGCCGAAACGCTCACGTGACCGCCCCTGGCCGTGTTGCGCAGCGCGTTCGAGATCAGGTTCGCGAGCACCTGTCCGACGCGCAGCTCGTCGGCGGTCGGCATGGGCAGCCCGGGCGGAAAGTCGGCGCTCAGCGAAACTCCATCCGTATCCGCTTCAGCGCGGAACGCCGCGACCGCGTTGTCGATCGCCGTGCCGACGTCGAGTGGCGACCGATGCAGCTCCAGGGCGCCAGACTCCGCGAGCGCCACCGTGCGCAGGTTGTCGATCAGCCGCTCGAGGGCCGCCAGCTGCGCATCGACCGGCGCGAAATGCTCCTTGTCGGCCGGGTAGACGCCATCCTCGATCGCCTCGATCTGCGCGCGAATGATCGTCAGCGGCGTGCGCAGCTCGTGCGCGGCGTCGGCGAGAAAGGCCCGGCGCCGTTTGTCTGACGCGGCGAGACGGGTACTCATCTGGTTGAACGCGCGCGCGAGGGAGCGCAGCCGGCGCGGACCCGTTTCGCGCACGCGGGCCGAGAAGTCGCCGCGCTCGATGCGTTCTGCGGCGTCGGCGAGCTCGTCGACCGGTACGCTCATCCGGCGCACCGCGCTCGCCGCCCGGACCGCCGCGAAGGCGATCACGACGAAGGCAACAAGGCCGAAGATCACGAACGGGCGCGGTGCGTTGACGAGGCCCGTGATGGCAAAGACGGCCCAGGCGGCGATCGTCAGCGTTCCCGCCGCGAGGACGATGAGCGCCACGACCGCGCAGCCGAAGGGCCCGGCGAAACCGCCTCGCCAGCGGTGTTGGCGCCTGCCGCGGCCGCCCCAGCCGCCGCGCCAATCGTTTGGCGGCCACTCCTCGTCCTGGGGCCACCACGGCGGCCGATGCCGCGGACGGCCTGTGCCGCCCGCGCTGCCGGCGCCGCCCGCGCTGTCCTCGCTCATGGCTGGTCGGCGAGGCGGTAGCCGACGCCGAAGACCGTCAGCAGGTAACGCGGCGAGCGCGGCTCGGGCTCAATCTTGTGCCTGATGTTCTTGACGTGCGCATCGATCGCCCGCTCGTAGGCCTCGAACGCGTCGCCGTGAATCGCGTCGAGGAGCTGGCTGCGCGTGAACACCCGGCCGGGCTGGCGGGCCATGGCCAGCAGGAGCTGAAACTCGGTCGCGGTCAGGTCCGCTGCCCGCCCCGCCACGGTCACGGTCATGCGCGGGACGTCGATATCGAGATCACCGACGCGCACGCGCTCCACTCCTCCGGCCTCGCTGCCTCCCGCGCTCGTGCGGCGCAGGACGGCGCGCACCCGGGCCACGAGCTCCTTGGCGCTGAACGGCTTGGTCAGGTAATCGTCGGCGCCCAGCTCGAGCCCGACGAGCTTGTCCGACTCATCTGCGCGCGCGGTGAGCATCACGATCGGGACGTTCGATTCACGGCGCAGCTCGCGCGTCACGTCGAGGCCGTCGCGGCCGGGCAGGCCCAGGTCGAGCACGATCAGGTCCGGCCGCTCCTGGCGCGCGACACGCAGCGCTTCGTTGCCGTCGCGCGCTGTCAGCACGGCAAAGCCGGCGTGCTCCAGGTAGTCGCGCGTCAGCCTGACGATGTCTGGCGCATCGTCGACGACGAGGACCGTGGGCACGCCGGCCATGCTAGCCGGGCGCTACTTCTGCGTTGGGTCGGTTCCCTGGCCTGGCTGCGACCGGTTGGTCGGAGCCTGCTCGCCATGTGCCTGGCTATGCCAGTTCCTGAGCATCTCGTCGGCGAACGGGGGCACGCTCTTGCCGTCCCAGCCCGGGTGATCACCGGGGCCAAAGCCGCGCGGACCGGGGCCGTAGCCGTGGCCATAACCACGGCCGTAGCCGTGCCAGCCTCGCCCGCCCCAGATGGCGCGTCGGATGAGGCCAAAGATCAGAAACAGGAACAGCAGGCCAAAGATCAGCCCGAAGAACGGGAAGCCGAAGCCGAACCAATGCCAGCCCATTGCCGGATAGACGACCGACCCCGCAGCCGCGGGCGCGACCTGCGCGGCGCCCAGCCCGAAGCCGATACCACCGGCGACGAGGGCGAGCAGCACGACGCCGATCAGCGCCACGATTCCAATACCACGCACTTAGATGCGCTCCTTACGTTTGTCGCGTCGCTCCATGCGATCGCTGACTCAAAGGCTGGTCCACAGATGTGAGCGATTTGTGAATGCGCGATGTGATCCGTGTTGCCTCGGTGAGCGAATATCCGGTCATGAATGAACGCACTGGCGATCGGCTGTTTCCGGTTCTTCTGCTCCTGCTCATCGCGGCAGGGGCCTTCTTCGGCCTGGCGCCGTTCCTGCTGCCGACACAGTTCGCGAGCTTCTTCGGCTTCGCGGGCGTGGACACGCTCATGTATCGCATCGCCGGAGCGGCGACATTCGGCTACGCGGTCGGCCTGGCGCTCGGCTACCGCGCGTCCTGGCCGGAGCTGCGCGTCGGGATCGCCGCGACGGCGGTCTTCAATCTCGGCTCGCTGATCGCCTGCGCGCTGGCCATCGCCGCCGGCGCCACGCCGTGGGTCGTGTTCCTGATCACGCTCGCATCGCTCGTCTTCGCGTCCTCGTGCCTTTACTGCTACTCGCGTCCGCCCACGGATCGCGGCGCGGCACCCGCCGCCGACGACCGACCGATTGCCACCTGGATCACCGCGCTCTTCGTCATCGGCACGCTCAGCGCGCTCTTCTTTGGCGTTGCCGCGCTGTTCATCGCCGGTTCGTTCGGCCGCTCGCTCGGCTACCCGGGCATGGACGACTTCATCTATCGCCAGGGCGGGGCGGCCACGCTCGGCGCCGGGATTGGCGGCGTTCTCGTGCTCATGGACCGGCGCTGGTCGGCAGCGCGCATCCCGACCGTCATGGCGCTGACCTTCAACGGCCTGTCGGTCATTGCAGTGCTGCTTGATGTCGCCGCGGGCACGGCCCAGCCGATCGCCTACGTCATCCTGGCCGCGGCGGCGCTGGTCACGGTCGGCACGGCCGCCGCCCTGATGCGCGGCGGCCGCTAGCCGCCGCGCGGTACTAGCCCGTCTGAAACAGACGGGCGATGACCACAAGCAGGGCGATCGCGACGACGGCAACGATCACGGCCGCCGTGCGCGGCCGCCGGTTGCGCGTCAGGCTGGTCGTGATCGGCAAGGCGACGAGCGCGATCGCCGCATAGACATAGTGCAGCGAGTCAGCGGGCGCCCCTCCGCCGAGCAGGATGCCCAGGCCGCCGGCGCTGGCAATCAGGACCGTAATCAGGGTGATATTGGCCAGCAGCCCCGTCGTTTGGCTTGGCGGAAGGCTACGAACGGCGCGCCAGGCAGCCTCGATAGCCACGACCGCGACCAGGGCGACCGCGGCCCACGCGAGCCATGTATGAAGCTGAGTGACGATGGCTGGTTCCCCTGGAGCTGCTGCCGCCTCGGTCAGCCGACCGCGGTCACCGAATTCTCGAACAGGCCGATGAGCAGGATCAACCAGAAGATGATCATGGCCGCGAAGGCGAGGCCACGCTTACGCCAGTCGAATGCCTCTGAGCGCGTCAGCGGCGCGCGCAGGCCGCGATCGAGGAACGGGATGAGCAGGAGCACGCCGAGCATGACCGCCATGGCGATGACCGTTCCCCAGATGTCGGGATCGATGCCCAGGGAGGCGGCGACGATGTTCATGCCACGCGTCCAGCTGATCGGGAAATTGGGCTGAAAGCCAAGCCCTCCTGGATCATCCTGCGTGCCAAACAGCGGGGACGACGGGATCAGCTGTGGCGCCGTGCCCGCAGACCGCGGGAACACAATCGAGATCACCAATACCGCGCCGATCAGGATGAAGCTGTACAGCAGCCAGGAGCGTATGTGGCGCGAGAAGGAGTCCGTGCGTCCGCTGACGCGCATCCAGAACGGCGTCGAGATGCCCTTGAGCCGGATGAGCAGGTAGTGCCAGATGATGAAGCCGCCCAGTAGAACGGGCACGATCGCAATGTGCACGGCGTAAAGCTGCGCGAGCTTCTCGGTGGCCGTGGCGATGTTCGTCAGACCATCGGTGGCGTAGTTGAAGACACCGGACAATCCGATGGCGTCCAGGAATTCGCCGATGTTCCAAGGCACTCCGAAGCCAACTTCGTCCCAGTGCAGTGCCTCGCCGGTCAACGAGAGCGTGAAGGTCAGGCCGGCGAGCCCAACACCGACCAGCCACAGGCCGGTCTTCGCGCCGCGGTAGCCGCCGCTGATGAAGACGCGGACCATGTGAACCATGACCAAAGCGAAGATCAGGAAGGCGTTGTAGAAGTGGAAGCTCAGGACCGCCGACCAGCCCGGTGATGCGAGGAAGTTCTGGGTGATGTCGTACGCCCGCGACGCGTCCGGGACGTAGAGGAGTGCGAGCAGAAACCCGGTCAGTATCTCCAGCCCGAGCGAGATCGCCAGGACTCCGCCCAGCGAATACCAGACGCTGTTGGTCTCGACCGGGATCAGGTACTTGGTGACGACGTCGCGGAAGCCGAATTGATCTAGCGTGCGTGACCACCATCCGGCGGGCGGAGCGACCGCGTTGTCCGGGTCAGTTTGAGCTGGCGGTGCCTCGTCCATGGGTTGAGCGGAACCAGACATCCAAGCAGCCTCCCGCAGTATGGCCGCGGCCCGTTGCCACGGAGTGGGTCTGTCGAGCAGGAGTCTCTACCTAACGTTTGTTAGGGCAAGGGCCGAACGGCCCGATCTCAAAAGGAAGCATACGCTCGGGCTGCTATCGTCCAAGCGTGGCAGAAGCTCTCTCACTCGAGATCAAATGGCTGGGTCGGGTCCCCTATCGCGAGGCGTGGGATATGCAGCACGACCTGGTCGCGCAACGGCGCGCGAACAGCATCGCGGACCAGTTGCTGCTGCTCGAGCATCCGGCCGTCCTGACGCTGGGCCGCCACGCGGACGCGGCCCATGTCCTGGCCACTGACGAGGAGCTGCAGGCACGCGACATCGAGGTCATCCGCGTCGAGCGTGGCGGCGAGGTGACGTATCACGGCCCCGGCCAGCTGGTCGCCTACCCGATCATCCGCCTTGCCGATCGCGGCATCCTGCTCCGGCCCTTCGTCCGTGCCCTGGAGCAGGCGATGATCGATACGGCCGCGGGCTTCGGCGTGGCCGCGGCACGGCGCGAGGGCTATCCCGGAGTGTGGTGCGACCCGGAATCGCCCAACCCGCGCAAGCTCGGTGCGCTCGGGTTGCGCGTCGAGGGCGGCGTCACGTACCACGGCATCGCGCTCAACATCACCACGGACCTCGCCGACTTCGCGCTCATCGACCCGTGTGGCTTCACCGACGCGGGCGTGACCTCCATCGCCAGCGAGGCACGCTGGCCCGCGGTCCAGTCGGAACCGAGCACGGCGTCGGTCGCCCAGGCGGCGGATCGCTTCGCAATCGACTTCGCCGAGCGCCTCGCCGAGGCCACCAAGGCCACCAAGGCAACCACGCCCGCGCTGGCGCCAGGCGCCGCGGGCTGAAGGCGGCACAAAAGGCATGCCCGGCGGTCTCTTCGAGCTGCGCAAGGACAGCATCACCGGCTGGTGGGTGGCCGTCGTCGTCGACCGCGAGTTCCAGAAGGAGCGCTTTCACCGGCCGGCGCAGCACCGCAACCAGCCGATCGAGGATTGCGCCAACTGCAACTTTGCGGCCGCCGACAGCGTCCGTTTGCGCATGCTCAAGCCCGACGCGTTCATCGTTGCCGGAACCGAGCGCGAGAAGGACAGCGATACAGACGGGCGTGAGCCCGCGCTCGGGCTGCTGGGCGACTCCGGTTCGTGGCAGACGATCGTGGCGCCGCGTGGCCACCACGAGTCGTTCGCCCAGACGACGCCCCAGATTGCCTTCGAGCTGCTCGCGCACACGCGCGATGTGATCCAGTACGCGCGCGAGCAGGATCGGACCGAGTACCTCCAGGTCGTCCAGAACTACGGCCGCCAGGCAGGCGCGCTGACCGACCACCTGTGCTTCGACTTCTACGACCTGCCGCAGATCCCGCATCGCGTCGGCGAGGAGCTGGGCGGCGCGGCGCGCTTCGTCATCCGCGAGGGCTCGTGCCCGTTCTGCCGCCTCGTCCGCGACGAGGTCGCCGACGGGTCGCGGCTCGTCTTCGAGGACGCCGCCAGCGTCTGCTTCGCGCCCTACGCGTCGCGTTCGCCGTTCGAGCTGTGGGTCGTCCCACGCCACCACAACGCGGACTTCGGCACGGCCACCGACGCGCAGCTCGTCAGCGCCGCAGACACCCTGCAAAGCGTCCTCGGGCTCTTGTCGAGCCTGGGTGGGCCGGCGTACAACCTGATCCTGCACAGCGCTCCGCTTCGGCAGCGCGTCGACGAGACGTACCACTGGCATTGGGAGGTCCACCCTCGGTTGCGCGAGATCGCCGGGCTCGAGCTGGGTACCGGTCTGCCGGTCAACCCGGTCTCGCCCGAGGAGGCAACACGCGAGCTGCTCGCCACGGCGCGGGCGGAAGCGATCGATACAGGCGTCGCGGTCGGACCGCGCTCGTGGGACGACTTCGCATGACGATGCAGCGCGGGCCGCGAGCGTCACAGCAACGTTGCGCGAGCCGTCACAGGACGGTGCAGAGGCCACGCCCGGGGCGAATGCCGTGACAACCGACCCGGCCAGCGCTCGCTCCTTTGTCGAGCGTTTGTATGCCTCGCACCACGGGGAGATATATGCCTACCTCGCCCGAATGCTCCGGGATGATGAGTTGGCGGCCGACTTGACCCAGGAAACCTTCGTCAAGGCGTTTCGCGCCTTCGACACGCTCGAAGACCACAACCGTGCCCGTGCATGGCTGTACCAGATCGCCGGTCGGACGGCGCTCGACGAGCTGCGCCGGCGCAAGATCGTGCGTTTCGTGCCGTGGACCGGCGAGAGCCGCGGAAGCGCGTCGAGCGCCGAGGATCAGGTCCTGCGGCTGCGCCTGTCGGCCGATCTGGAACGCGCCCTGTTGCGCATCCCGCCGCGCCAGCGCCAGGCGTTGCTGCTGTCGGAGCTGCACGACCTGACCGGGCTGGAGCTCGCCGACGCGCTCGGTGTGTCGCACGTTGCGGCGCGCGCGCTGTTGACGCGTGGCCGCGAGTCGCTGCGCCAGGCACTGGCCGCCGAACGAGCCAAGGCCGCGCTCGAGGAGAATAAGCGCGCGCGCGTTGCGGCCGACGCACGCGTCGAGCGACGGGACGACCGGCGGTAGAGGCCGCATCGACGAAATGAGAGGCCGCATAGACCAGCACGCGAGATTCCGCGAGCTGCTTGCCGCGCGCCTGGACCGGCCGCTCACGCGCATCGAGCTGCGCGCGCTGAACGCGCACATCAAGAACTGCCTCGCCTGCGAGCGGGTCGATGCCGACTATCGCGCGCAGCGCTTCCTGCTGCGCGGGCTGCCCGCGCGCATCCCGCCGCGCGACCTGTGGGCGCGGACGTCGACCAGCCTCGACCGTGAGGTTGCGCGCGCGTACCGCGCGCGCAAGTGGGGCCGCCGCCTCGCCCGCGGCCGACGCTCGGCACATCCGTCAACGGCACTGATGACGGCCGTGGCGGTCATCGGCGTGACCGCCGCGTTGGCAGTTCTCCAGCTCGCGCCGGCGGTCACGCCGGTCGCGAAAGTGCCCGGCCAGCCCACGCCGCTCGACGTTCAACCGCAATCGTTGGCCATGCTCGGGCTTGGCCCGGGCGATACGGCCATCTACTCGACCCAGGTCAGCCAGGTCTGCCCAGCCTCGGCGCCCGACTGCGTCGAGTCGGAGAAGCTCGTGCGTTCGCCCGTCTACCTCCCGACAACCATGCGATCGGGCAATGTCGCGCTCAGCCCTTCGGGCGATCAGCTCGCGGTCGTGGGCCACCTCCCGGGCGAGGACATGATCGCGGTCGTGATGATGCCGCCCGGCGCGAACGATGGCGGCGATTCGAACACCCTTGCGAGCCACTCGGCTCATCCGGAAGGCGGCCAGACCGGCGTTCCGACGCAGGCACCGTTGAAGTCGCATCAACCCGATCAGTCCGCGCAGACAGCCGCCCAGGCAACGGACCTCATCTCAGGCGCGGGCGAGCCGCCCGCAAGCGCCGTGGCCGGCCTGACCGTGCTCGCGATCCTTGAGAACGTGCAAAGCGCGGGCGCCCCGCCGGCCTGGTCGTTGAATGGCGAGATGCTCGCCTTCTCGGCAATGCCCGACGATGCATCGACCGGCCCCGACGTGTATGTCTGGTCGCCGGGAAACGGCACGGCGCAGGCGATCACCACTGACCACGCCTCGTACTTCGCATCGTGGTCCGGCAACAGGATCGTCGTCAGCCGCGTCAACTCAACCGGCCGCGTCCATAACTCGGTCATCGATCCGCGCACGCTCGAGGAGCGCCCGGTCAATGCGCCCGGGCTGTGGCTACCCACCGTCAACGATCAGCGCACCGAGGCGATCGGCTGGCTCGGCGAGCTCGACACGACGGGCGTGCTCGTCGCACCGCGCCAGGGTGAGCTGTACGTCATGGACTGGGACAGCGTCGATCCATTCGGAGCGGGAGCGAGCGACCAGCCGGCGCCAACCGATACGCCAGCACCTGCAGCCACTCCGCAAGGCGGCCAGGCGACTGTCACGCCCGATCTGACACCCGCCACCAGCCTGGCGTCCCAGCCGCCCGCCACACCCTCGCCGACGCCGATTTCCACGTCGCAGCTGAAGACGCCAACTGCCGCGGCCACGGCACAGTTGTCACCGAGCGCGACCCCGACCTCGACACCGACCGCCTCACCGACGCCAGCGGCGACAGATGACACGTCCGACGACAGCTCGGTGCCGCTCGTCGCGCTCGTGCCGGACCGAGATCCTGCCGACGCACCGGCGCTCGACTGGCAGGTCCACTGGTCGAGCGACGGCCTCGTGGTCGGGGTCTGGATCGCCGACGCGAGCGGCTCAACCTGGGGCAGGCTGGCGGTATTGTCGGTCGACCCGGTCACCGAGCAGGTCTCGACCGATTCCCCGCTGCTGGCAATGACGCTCGCCAAGCGCGGCTTTTCGATGGGCTTGGACCGGGTCGCATGGATCGCTCCGTCCGACGACAACGTCGACGGCGAGCTGCGCATCCGCACCTGGGGCAGCGACGGAGTCGGCGGCCTGCGCCTCATCGCGCCCGACCAGGAGGACGTCGTCCCGGCCTTCTAGGGCCACCGCCATAGGGTCATGCCGCTACCCTTAGGGCCAGTGACAGAGCGCCAGATCATGACCGCCGACGACGTGCGCCGGGCGTTGATTCGGATCAGCCACGAGATCGTCGAGAAGCACGGCGGAGTTGACGGATTGGCGCTCGTCGGTATCCAGACCCGCGGCGTGCCGCTCGCAGAGCGGCTTGCGCGCGCGATCAACGACCACGAAGGGGTTCGTCCGCCCGTGGGCAGCCTGGATATCAGCTTCCACCGCGATGATGTCGCGCTGGGCAGCCGGGCGCCGCACGTCAAGGGCACCGACCTGCCCTTCCCGCTCGAGTCGAGCACGCTCGTCATCGTCGATGATGTGCTGTACACCGGGCGGACGGTGCGCGCCGCGCTCGACGCGCTGGTCGAGTTCGGACGTCCCAAGGCGGTCCGGCTGGCCGTGCTCGTCGACCGCGGCCACCGTGAACTGCCCATCCGCGCCGACCATGTCGGCAAGAACGTGCCGACGTCGCGCGAGGAGCGCATCCGGGTCCGCCTTGTCGAGACAGATGGTGGCGAGGACGAGGTGGTCATCGAGCGGCCCGACGGTGCGACGGGGGTTGCGCAGGCGACCGAATGAGCTGGTCCGAACGGCACCTGCTTGACGTCGAACGGCTATCGGCCGATGAGATCGAGGCGATCCTCGCGCTCGCGGCCGACATGCGCGAATTGATCGACGGCGGCCAACAGGTGCCCGACCGCCTGCGCGGCCAGCACCTCGCCCTGCTCTTCGCCGAGCCGTCGACGCGCACCAGGCTGTCTTTCGAGCTGGCCGCGCGCCGCCTTGGTGCGCAGACCTATGTGCTCGACCCGGGCGCGTCGTCGATGGTCAAGGGTGAGACCTTCACCGACACGGTGCGCAACCTCGACGCGATCGGCTTCACGATGCTCGTCGTGCGCCACCACCGCACGGGCGCAGCGTGGATCGCCACGCGCCACTTCCGTGGCCACGTCATCAACGCCGGCGACGGCTGGCACGCCCATCCGACCCAGGCACTGCTCGACCTGTTCACGCTTCGTCAAGCGTGGGGCGGCGGCCGGGACGCGCTCCGCGGCCGGAAGATCGCGATCGTCGGCGACATCCTGCACTCGCGTGTCGCGCGCTCGAACGTGTGGACGCTGACCCAGGCCGGCGCCGATGTCTGGCTGTGCGGTCCGCGTGCCTGGTTGCGCGGTTTCGACGAGCTGGCCGGAACGCTGCCGGCAGATCGCCGTCTGTCGGTCACCGATTCGCTCGAGTCGGCCGTCTCAAATGCCGACGCGATCATGGGCCTGCGCGTTCAGAAGGAGCGCATGTCGGGCGGCCTGTCCGCGGCCGAGTACGTCGACCGTTACCAGATCACGGCCGCACGGTTCGCGCGGGCCAAGCCGGGTGCTGTGTATCTCCATCCCGGGCCGATCAACGAAGGTGTCGAGGTCACCCGCGCGGTGTGCCTTGGCCCTCGTTCACTCGTCCTCGAACAGGTGCGCAACGGAGTGCCGGTCCGGATGGCCGTGCTCGCACTCGTCGCGTCGGTCGCGGCGGGTCAGGCGATGGCCGCGACGCGCGACTTGTCGAGCGTCAGCCGGTAGCGAAGCTCCTCGACCTCGCGGCCGGCAAAGGTCCGCGTCAGCTTCGCGCCGTCGAGGCGCCATCCCGCCCGCTCGTAGAACGCCCGACCGCGCGTGTTGTCGGTCAGGCACCACAGGGTCGCTTCCGTGTAGCCGTGGCTGACCAGATCGCGCTCGGCGTGAGTCAGCAGGGTGCCGCCGACGCCGCGGTCCCAGCACCCGGGTAGAACGTAGATCGCGTACACCTCGGCCTCGCCCGGTCTGGCATCGTCGTTGCGTGATGCGCCCGCCGAAACGAAGCCGACTATCTGACCCGCCGCCTCGGCTACCCACGGTGCCCGCTCCGCGTGCATTACTCGGAGCTCCTCGCGCCACATGCGCTCCCGATTGTCGACGCTGAGCCCGTTCAGGAAGGACGGCGGCAGCAGGTCGCGGTAGGCGGCGCGCCAGGTTGCCACGTGAACCTCGGCGATCCCGCGCGCGTCCTGCTCGCGGCCTCGGCGCAAAAGAACGAATTCGTCGCAGGGCGCCATATCGACCCTCCTGTCCAATTATCTGTCGCCGGCAGGCGTCGCGCGGAGTCACCCACCGGCGGCCAGATCTCTGTCGCCCGCGCCGTGAGGCGCCGGCTGCGGCTCGGCGCGAGGCGAGCACGGGCGACCACGTCTACCATCGGACGGAGTTGACTGAGCCGACTACTGACAAAGAGCCCGAAACGAGGGACCAACCGGCGCCGGAAGGCGCGCCGCCGGCGGATGGCGCGCAGCCCGCGGCCGGCGACCAGCCCGCGGCCGGTGCGCAGTCAACGGCCGGTGCGCAGTCAACGGACGGCGACCGGCCCGCGGCCGGTGCGCAGCCAACGGATGGCGCGCCGCCCGCGGCCGGTGCGCAGCCAACGGATGGCGGGCCGCCCGCGGCCGGTGCGCCGTCACCGACCGGGATGCCCGAGTACAAGGGCGGCCCGCTCGACGCCGACCGCGGCCCAGGCCTGGGCTGCTTCTGGGCCCAGGTCGTGCTGCTCGTGCTGCTGCTGGTGCTTACCCCGCTGAGCGTCTACATGGACGCGCCATCCTGGCTGAGCGCCACGCTCCTGATCCTGATCCTGGTCCTGCTCTTCTTCGTCGGCCAGACGATGATCTTCCTGCTCCGGCTCGTCGCCGCAGACCGCCGAACCCGCCGCCGGCCGCTCGGCGCTGCCGCCCGCAGAACCGTCGGCCAGCTCGAAGATGCACAGACTTCAGCGCCCGCCTCCCCGGCCGTGCCCGATTACTCAGACGAGGATGACTCCGCTCCCGACGAGCCGCTCACCTAAACGTAGCGAGCGGAGGATCGTCCGAGGCGATGTCGCGTAATCGGCGCCGAGGCCGTGGCGCAACTCATCGACGACCCGCCGATTGTGTGCCGTGTCCGCCAGCACCACGAGGATGCGATCAGCGTGTCCGTCACGCTCGCGTCCTCGCGTCCGCCGAACAAGCGCCTGGACGTCCCAGACCTTCGTCTCGATGTCGACGCCCACGAGGTAACGCGGGTTCTCCCCGACCAACCGCAGCAGCTTGTCCCACGCGCGCTGTTCGCCGGCTCCGGGTAGAAGGGTCTCGTCGGTCACCCGCCACGCGTCGGACAGCATGGCTGCGAGCCTCTTCCCAACGGCGAGTTGCCCTTTGTCGCGCAGGGAATCGCCGATCGGATGCAACCCGACGCTCACCTCGTACCCGAGCACGCTTGCCGCGATGCTGAGATCGACGATGCCGAGATCCTTGAGCTGTGCTCCTTCGAAGCGGGCGTAACCCGGCTGCGACCAACTCATCGCCGACGCAGCGTCCGCCTGGCTCAATCCGGCCGTCAGTCGCGCGTCCCGGATCTCGCGCAGAAGGCGGCGGGCCAGGTCTCGACCCTTGCGCTGCCCGCGTTGTCGGCGAGTCTCCTTTGTCGCCATCGGTCGAGTCTGGCGGCGACGGGTTGCCGCGGGCTTACCAACCGGTCGACCGCGGCTTACTCGTTTTCCGGATGATCCGTCCGCTGGATGCCTGTCGATCAGGCGACCTTGGCTCGTCGAGTGCCCGCGGCGGCAGCTTTGGCCTGGCTGCGAGTGCTTCCGTGCGGGAACGTCCGGCGCCGCCTGCGAGTTGTTGCGTCGTGCACCGGCCTCGGCGGACGAATGACTCGATTTCCGAGTAACTGGGCTTCGGGTGCGTGGCGGATCGGGGGAAGGCGGAGCGTGCGACAATGCCCGCGCCCTATGGATGTCGGAGCCTGACGCCGTGCCCGTGCTGGCTACGTTTTTCTCTGTTCGCCGTGGCCGCGATCCGTTCTTCAAGTTCTTCATGCGCAAGGTCTTCCCACGCCAGGTCAAGCGCTACGAGGACGAGTTCGGGATGCGTTTCCTGGGCTGGTACAACGTGGCCTATGGCTGGGACTTCGACAACGTGATCCTGCTCGAGATGCCCGACTACGGGACGATCGACAAGCTCGAGTCGGACGAGCGCTCGCGAGCTATTGGCCACCGCGCCGGCGAGTGGATGTTCGAACGCCATCACGCGATGTTCCTGCGCGAGCGCATGGGCACCGATCTCGAATACCACCCTTAAGGACGACGTGAACGCATGAGCTTCAGACGACAACTTCCGACCGAGGACGACGCCCAGGGACAAGGAGGACGATCAAAGATGGCCAATGACTCCGGCGCCCTGGGTGAGATCGCGTCCGACGCGAGCCTCGAGCGGACGAGCTACCTGGCCACCGCAGGCGACCAGCTCAAGCGCTTCCTCGACGCCAACCGCGACCGCATCAAGGCGATCGGCGGACTCGTGCTGATCGACGACGACCCGGACTACCTGTCGGTCGCGCCGGACGGCTCGTTCCGCAGCCGGACGCGCTACCAGGACGAGGTCACCGGCGAGTGGCACTCGGAGACGGAGGTCATCGAGAGCGCGGCCGAGCTGGCCGAGCTGTACAACCCGGCCGAAGTCTTTGCCGCGTTCGCCGAGGCCGCGCGGGAGCAGGCGGGCCTGCCGTCGGAGCCGACCGGCACCGAGGGTTTGCTGGAGGCAGCGGGCGTCGCACCAGACGAGACGGTCGGGGTCGGTGTCGGCGAGGACAGCGTTGCCGACGAGGGCTACGCCCACGCCGCCGACCAGTGGGCGCGCCGCCAGAACGCGAAGGGCGAGCCAGTCGACGCCGAGGACGCCGCGCGCCGCATCTACGACCTGGCGCTGACCTTCCAGGAGCGCAGCCAGCACACCGAGGCGCGCCTGATCGAGCAGTTCGAGACGGTCGCCCAGGACCTCGCCCCGCACCTGGGCGACCTGATGGTCCTCGACGACGAGGATGAGCGCCTGTGGCTGAAGCGCAATGGACACTTCGAGGCGGAGGTCGTGCCCGAGCGCGACTCGGACGACAAGGTCGCCGAGGGCGATTGGAAGCGACTCAGCTCACCGGACGACATGGTCGAGTTCTACGACCCGACCGACATCTTTGGCGATCTCGCCGAGGCCCTCGCCGAATCCTTCCCGTCGATCTCCGAGGACGCGGACGCAGACGAGGATGACGACACAGACGACGCCGAAGAGACCGACGACGACCAGGAGGAGGACGACGACGAGGCTGCCGGCGAGCCCGATGCGGACGCCCCCGATGCCCCCGACGCCGACACGCCGCACGCGTCGCCCGGTGCGCAGCCGAAGAAGTAGGACGCGACCCCCGCAAGAGAGGTGAAGCTGCTCAGCGCGGAGCTCCTCGAGACGAAGGAGTTCCTGCCCGGGCAGTGGCTCCAGCGCTTCCGCGCCCCGTCGCTCGCGGCCGGCGCACAGGCGGGACAGTTCGTGCACGTGCGCACGCCCGACTACTCGGGGCTCGTCCTGCGCCGCCCGTTCAGCATCAACACGTACGACCGGAAAACCGGCGAGATCACGATCCATTTCAGGATCACCGGTGTCGGCACCGAGTGGATCGCCCGAACAAGGCCGGGGGATCTGGTCGAGATGCTCGGGCCGTTGGGCAAGCCATTCGAGCGCGATCCGCGCGCGCGCCATCTGTTGCTGGTCGCCGGCGGCCTGGGCATGGCCGGCGTCAGGTCACTGGCCGACGAGGCGCTCGCCGCGGGCTGCACTGTCACGCTGCTGTTCGGGGCGGCGAGCGCCGCGCAGGTCTACCCGAGCTCGCTGCTGCCGGATGAGGTCGAGTACGTGGTCGCGACCGACGACGGCAGCTTCGGCCACAAGGGCCTCGTGACCGAGCTCGTGCCGCAGTTCGAGCGCTGGGCCGAGCAGTGCTTCGCGTGCGGGCCGCAGCCGATGCTTGCCGCGCTCGCCCGACTCGCCGCCGGCCGCCAGGAGCGTCTCGGCGTTGCCCGCCTCGGCGCGCGCCGTGGCGGCGGACGCAGGTCCGCGCCACTGGGCTCGAGCCAGGCGCGTCGCCGGGCCTGGCTCCAGGTGAGCATGGAGCAGAACATGGGTTGTGCCGTCGGCGCATGCCTGGGCTGCGTCGTGATGGGCACGGACGGACAACCACAGCGCGTCTGCCGCGAGGGCCCGGTCTTCGCGGCCGAGGAGATCAACTGGGAGGGCTGGCGATGAGACCGGTCGGCGCAGTGGTGGGCGTCTTTGGATCGGCGGCGATCGCAATCGGGTCGGTCGTCTCGGCGATTGCCTATTCGGGGACGCAGAGCGAGCAGTATTCGCCGTTGACCCACTGGGTGTCGGAGCTGGGCCAGGTCGGCGTGTCCGCGCTGGCGTCCGTCTTCAACGCCGGGCTGATCGTCGGTGGCGTCTGCTTCGCCGTCTTCATCACCGCGCTCGGCGCGACGCGCCGCACCCGCCTCGCATCGCTGTACGTGCCCATCGGCATTGCCGCCGGCATCGCCGGTTCGCTCGTGGGCGTTTACCCCATGAACGACCTGGACCTGCACGGCATCGCCGCGCTGACGTTCTTCAACCTGGGCTGGATCTGCGTCGGCCTCGCGTCGTGGGACTTCGTGCGCAGGCGCGAAGCCCGATTTCCGTCTTGGCTCGCCGTCATCGGGTCGCTCACCGTCGCCGCGTTCATCGCCTTTCTGGTCTTACTCGTGCCGTTGCTCGGCGGCGACGGCCTCGGGACGCCCGACGTCAGGCCGCAAGGCTTCTGGATCGTTCCGGCCCTCGAATGGGCGGTCGTGATCGGCATACTGGTCTGGACCTTCGCGACCTCGGTCAGCTGGTGGAGGACACAAGTTGGCGCTCGTGACTGAGGCGGTCGAATCGGGCGTGGACCTGTCGGTCGACCTTGGCCGCGGCCTCGTGCTCGACAACCCGGTCATGGTCGCGTCGGGCACGTTCGGCTACGGGATCGAGTACGGCGACGTGGTCGACGTGCAGCGCCTGGGCGCGATCTGCTCGAAGGGGACGACGCTCCGGCCGCGGATCGGCAATCCGCCGCCGCGCGTGACCGAGACGCCGGCCGGCATGCTCAACTCGATCGGACTGCAGAACCCGGGCGTCAATGCAGTGCTCGACAAGTACTCGACCACCTGGTCGCGCTGGACCGTGCCAGTCATCGTCAACGTCGCCGGCGAGTCGATCGAGGACTATGTCGAGGTCTGCCGCCGGCTTGACGGGCAACCCGGCGTCGCGGGTATCGAGCTCAACATCTCGTGTCCGAACGTTGGCGCAGGCGGCCTGCAGTTCGCGCTCGATCCGGGTGCGGCCGGTGAGCTGACGGCTGCCGTTCGCGAAGCCACCGACCTGCCGCTGATGGTCAAGCTCTCCCCCGCCGCCGCGGATATCCGAACGATCGCCAAGCGCATCGCTGAAGGTGGTGCCGATGCGATCAGCGCATGCAACACGCTGCCCGGGATGGCCATCGACCGGCTGCGCCGCAAGCCGCTGCTGGGCAACGTCTACGGGGGCTTGAGCGGACCCGCGTTGAAACCCGTCGCGCTGCGCGTCGTCTACGAGGTCGCGCAGGTGGTCAAGATCCCGATCGTCGCGATCGGCGGCATCGGCTCGCTCGACGACGTGCTCGATTACCTGTTCGCGGGCGCGGCCGCGGTCCAGGTTGGCACGGCCGTGTTCGCCGATCCGGTCCTGCCGCTGCGGCTCATCGATGAGCTTGCCGCCTGGTGCGCCGCGCACGGGTATTCGTCGCATCGCGATGTCGTGGGCGCGGCTCTGCCGCAACGGCGCGACAAGCCGAGCGTCAAGGTTTCCGAGTACCGGCCGTGAGCGATGTTGCGCAGCGCGTCGAGCAGCTCTTCGCTGAATCCGGCGCCTACCGGCAGGGTCATTTCAAGCTCAAGAGCGGCCGTCACGGCGATCGCTACCTGGAGAAGTTCCAGGTCCTGCAATGGCCGGAACGGGTCGCGGAGATCTGCGGCTTCATGGCCGACGCGTGCCGCGAAGCCGCCGGGGCAACGCCGATCGAAGTCGTCGTCGGCCCGACGACCGGCGGCGTGATCCTCGCCTACGAGGTCGCGCGACGGCTGGGCACGCGCGGCTTTTTCGCCGAGAACGTCACCGACGCCAACGGCTCGCGGCGCGAGCTGCGCCGCGGCTTCCGGATCGAGCCGGGTGAGCGCGTGGCGCTGGTCGACGATGTCGTCACGACCGGCGCTTCACTGCTCGAGATGATCCCGCTGATCGAGTCGACCGGTGGCGAGATCGCGGCAATCGTGGTGATCGTCGACCGCTCGGGCGAGCTGGCCGGCCTGATCTCGCCGTCGACCGGCGAGCGCTACCGTGCCGAAGCCCTGTGGAGTCTCAACCTGCCCACCTACGAGCCCGGTCCACAGACATGCCCGGCCTGCGCCGCAGGCCTGCCGGTGGAGGCGCCGGGCTCGAGCGGCACCTCGACCGGACTTCAACTACCGGATCGTTGAATTTGCAGAATGGCAGCACAGGTTGACCCGATTACGCCTGGTTTGGCCTAGGTGTGAGCGCCGCCCAGCGAATTGACGACAGCGCTCACGGCGTAGCCCACGATGGCCGCGCCCAGTCCGATGGCGACCATCTTGGCGCCGCTCATGCGCCAGTCGCCGACGAGCGTGATCGCCGAGTAGGCGCCGACGGCGAAGAGCGTGATAGCGCTCAGGACGAAGGCGACGACGATCGCGGCCGAGCGATCGAGAAAGACAAACGGGACGAGCGGGATCACATGGCCGATGAGGGTCGCGACGGTGATGACGACCGACGTTCGGGCGATCTGGCGCGTCTCGACGGGCTGCAGGTGGAGCTCCTCGCTCATCATCGTGTCGACCCACCGGTCGCGGTTGGCGACGATCGTCTCGACGACCTGGTCGAGCAGCTCGCCACTGAAGCCCTTGGCAGCGTAGATCTCGCGCACCTCATCGCGCTCGACCTCGGGCTCCGACTCGATCTCCTCTTGCTCGCGCCCCTCCTCGGCGCGGTAGAAATCGCGCTCGGAAACCGACGACGTGTAGCCCACGGCACCCATCGAGATCGATTCGGTGATCGCGGCGGCAACGCCGGTCACGAGCAGCACGGTCGTCGAGCCGCCGCCCGCGATGACGCCGAGGATGATGCCCAGGATGTTCACCAGGCCGTCCTGGCCACCCAGGATCACGTCGCGCAGCCAGTTCGTGCCGCGATGCGGCTCGGCGTGTCTCTGCCGCGCGCGTCCGCCATGGGCGGCGCGCGCGGCGCGGCCCAGCTTGGTCTTGGCTTCAGACGGGGGCGAGGCGATGGTCTTTGCCATCGCCTCGAAGGTTAGCCGCTCAGGTCCGCGTTGAACGCTGCGCGCAGCTCCTCATCTGAGGCAATGCCCTCGAACTTGGCCGTGACCTTGCCACTCGAGTCGACGACGAAGATGTACGGCTCCGTCTGCAGCCCCCACACGTTCGTGGCGTCAACCGGGATGGGCAGGTTGTCGTCCGAGAGCACCGGCTGGAGCTGACCGCTGACGATCTGGAGCTTGTATGGCTCGATGTGGATGAAGGTCAGCTTGTCCTTGTAGTCGGCGGCGACGGACTTGACCAGGTCGAGCGTCGGCCCGCAGGTCGCCGAGCGGCAGAACGCGGGCGTGGCGAAGACGAGAACGAACGGCTTGTGCTGGGCGAGCGCGTCCGATTCGGAGACCTTGTAGAAGTCGGGGTCGGGCGACGTGTCGGACGAGATGGTCGCGATCTGTGCCGGCGTGGTCGCGGTGGGCGTCGGCGTGTTGGGCGCCTGGGCGCCGATCGCCGGCGTAAAGCCTGTCGGCAGCACCTGGAACACCACGCGCCCGGTGCGCTTGGTTCCGTCCGGCTCGCTGGCGATCGCTTCGAGCCCCCAGTCGCCGTCCGCATCGAAGCTGACGCCCGTGCGGTACAGCCCGGGCCGGCCCTGGATCGTGGGCAGGTAGACGGCCTGCTCGTCCGCCTTTGGCTGGCTCGGATCAACGGCCAGGTCGTAGAAGCGCAGCTCGACGGGCAGTGTGGGCGACGCGAGCGCGTTGTTCTGCTGGTCGATCAGGTTCACGAGCAGACGGTTTGGCCCGACGACTATCTCGGTCGAGACCGGATACGGGATCAGGTCCGAGCTGACGTTGGGCGGCCAGCCGGGATAGCCACCGACCGGCGCCTGGACAGGCGACGGCGTCGGTGCGCCGCCCGCGGCCCCGCAGGCAGCCACGAGCAGGGCAACGGAGAAGAAGAGTGCCACACGACGCATCCGGGCCAACAGTAACGCCGTTTCCTTAAGGGCGGCTTAACGCGCGATGCATACAATCGATCTTCCCGATGACGGCGCCCCAGCGTTCAACTCTCTTCGAGCGTCTCGCCTTTTTCACTGCGGCGATGACGTACCTGCTTGTTGTCATCGGCGCCATCGTGCGCTCAACCGGTTCGGGCATGGGCTGCCCCGACTGGCCGCTGTGCCAGGGCTCGCTGATACCGCCGCTGGGCAACAACGCGGCATGGATCGAGTGGGTCCACCGCGGCGTCGCGGCCATCATCGGCTTCCTCGTGCTTGGTCTGGTCGTGCTTGCCTGGCGCAACTACCGACGGCAGCGGTCGATGATCGTGCTCAGCGTCGCGGCGCTGCTGCTGACCGGCTTCCAGGCGTACCTGGGCATGGTCACCGTCGCGCAGAACAATGCCGGTGACACGGTCACGGCACACCTCGCCAGCGCCCTCGCGCTGCTCGCCCTGCTGACCTTCATCGCGGTCCGCGCGCGCTATCCGGCCGCGCTGCCGGCGCGCGGCGCGTCTCAGCGCCTGACCCTGCTGCTCGCCTTCGTCGCGGTCTCGATCTATGCCCTGCTCCTCTTCGGCTCGAACGTGACCGCGACCGGTTCATCCCTCGTCTTCCCCGACTGGCCGCTGTTCAGCGGCCAGCTGCTGCCCACCTTCTCGTCCGACCCGACGCTCGCCGGTCTCCAGATGGCGCAATTCCTGCACCGCATCATCGCCGCCGTGGTCGGCGTATTCCTGCTCGCGGCGGCGATCTACGTCTGGCGCATCGTGCGCCACGCGCGCCGTGGCGGCAGTGCCGTCCCGGGCGGCGATGCCGTCCTCGCCCTGGTCGCCACGGCGACCGCCCTGTATGCGGCCCAGGTCGTCGTCGGCGGCCTGCAGATCAGCACGACCCTGGCCGACTGGGCGGTCGCCCTGCATCTCGCCCTTGGTGCCGCGATCTGGGCGCTCATCGTCGGCGCGGTTTTCGTCAGCTATTTCGAGACGCGTTCAGCCGTCGCGGGCGCGCCGGGCGGCGGCAGCAGCGAGCGCGATGAGTCGGTGGCACAGGACGCAGCGGGCGCGGCGACCACGTCCGCACCGCCGGGCTCGATGCGCGACCGGATCAATGCCTATGTGGCGCTGACCAAGCCACGCATCATCGAGCTGCTGCTCGTCACGACCGTGCCCGCGATGTTCCTCGCCGCGCGGGGCGTGCCGTCGCTGGGCCTCGTCTTCTGGACGCTGTTCGGCGGCACGATGGCTGCCGGTGCCGCGAACGCGATCAACTGCTACATCGACCGCGACATCGACATGCTCATGAACCGGACGCGCCGCCGGCCGCTGCCGGCGCACCAGGTCAACCCGGAGGATGCGCTCGTCTTCGGCCTGATCCTGGGCGTGATCGCGTTCGCGATCATGGCTTTCACGACCAACCTCGTCGCGGCCTTCCTGACGCTGCTGGCAATGGCCTTCTACGTCGTCATCTACACCATGTTGCTGAAGCGCTCGACGCCCCAGAACATCGTCCTTGGCGGGGCCGCGGGCGCACTGCCGCCGGTCATCGGCTGGGCCGCCGTCACGGGCGACATCACGCTGCCGGCGCTGGTCCTTTTCGCGATCGTCTTCTACTGGACGCCGCCGCACTTCTGGGCGCTGTCGCTGCGCCTGCGCCGCGATTACGCCGCGGCCGGAGTGCCGATGCTGCCGGTGACGCATGGCGTGCCCGAGACGACGCGCCAGATCGCGCTCTACTCGGTGCTGATGGTGTGCCTGACGCTCGTCTTCTTCGCGGTCGCTCGGATGGGCCTCGTCTTCCTTGCCGGCGCGCTCATCCTGGGCGGGCTGTTCATTTTCCAGGCAATCGCGATGTGGCGCGACGGGACGGACGTCCGAGCGGTGCGCCTGTACAAGTTCTCGATCACGTACCTGACCGCGCTCTTCGCGCTGATGATCCTCGACGTCTTCCTCTTCGTGCCACTCTGATTCGCGCCACTCTGACCGACCCGATCTCCCGGGCTCAAGCCAGCCAGGCACGGATCGACGCGCTGTGGGACTTCGACGACCCGTCTGCGTCGGAGGCCCGACTCCGGGCGGCAGCCGATTCCGCGACCGGGGTTGAGCGCGACGTACTCCTGACCCAGGTTGCCCGAGCAATTGGCCTGCAGGGTCGTTTCGACGACGCGCTGGCCATCCTCGGATCGGTGCGCTCCGAGGAGCGCGAAACCGTCGTTCGAGTCTTGCTTGAGAACGGTCGCGTGATCAACTCACGTGGCGAGCCGGAGCGTGCACGGCCCGAGTTCGATGCAGCGCTGGCGGCCGCGAGCGACGCCGGCCTGGACCAGCTCGCGGTCGATGCGCTGCACATGCTCGCCATCGTGGCGCCGCGTTCGGAGCAGGACGCGCTGAACCAGCGCGCGCTCGGCCTTGCCGCTTCGTCGGCCGACCCTCGCGCGCGCCAGTGGCGAGGCAGCCTGCTCAACAACATGGGCTGGACCGCGTTCAACCGGGCCGATCTCGACGCGGCGCTCGCGCTCTTCGAGGTCGCGCTCGCAGAGCGGCGGAGCCAGGGCAAGGCGACCGACGTAATCGTCGCGCGCTGGTGCGTGGCCCGGACCTTGCGCGAGCTGGGCCGAGTGACAGCCGCACTCGCCATCCAGCTCGAGCTCGCTGACGAGCTGCGCGCGGCAGGCAAATCAGACCACTACGTAGACGACGAGATTGCCGCCTGCCGCGCCGCCCTGATCGGCCACGCCGATCAACCGTCCGCCGAGCGCTGATTCGCACGGGCCGCAACCGGGCTGTGATCACGCCCTCATCATCAATCCGCGCTCCAGACGGCCAAAACGTCGCTCGAAACAGTCCGAAACCGGGTCCGGCCGTGCCTCGCGAGCGGCACACCGGACGTTTGATCGGTCACACCGATCACGTCCGCAGCCAGACGCCAGCCAGGCGCAGCCAGACGCAGCCAGACGCAGCCAGACGCAGCCAGTCCGGGGGTTACTCGATTTGCGGGTCATTCGTCCGCCGAAGGCCGCGATTCGTGGCGCCGGACCTTCCGGTGCGGAGCCCAGGTCCGGTTCCCACGCTCCAGCATCGGCAGTCGATTGACCGGCACGAGGGCGAAATCCCGTGATCGGGTCGCTCGGCGGACGGTTGACTCGGAATACGAGTAGAAGCGGTCGCTGGCCATGCACTGGCTGGGCGACAAGGACCCCTGACCGCTTGGTCGGCCGGAGGTTAGTCGGTGGGAGGCTGGGGTGCGGGTCTGGCGGCGAGTCGGGCGCGCTGGGCCTCGTCGCGGTCGAGCTTCTGGTCGGCCAGCCGGCCGGCCTCCTCCTCTGCGCGCAACCAGACCCACACGGCCAGGATCATGGCCGTCAGGAAGAAGAGATCGCCGCCCAGCCACATGATGCCGCCCGCGAGCTGCTGGTCCTGGAGCGGAGTTGGGCCCCAGTTGCGCACGAGCGTGGCGTAGTGCTGGTAGATCGGCCCCGGCGCCGAGAAGATGGCCAGGCCGAGGAACGACGACTGGGGCATGCCCAGGGCGAGGTAGCCGACGCGCGCCGGATGGGGCAGCCGCCACGGCGTTGGGTCGGCGCCGACGACGGGCCACCAGAAGAGCAGCCCGGAAGCCAGGTAGAGACCATGCTCGAAGACGTGGATCGCGTCGTTGTCGAGCGACGCTTCGAAGAGCCCCGAGAAGTGGCTGCCCCACATGACCGCGGCGAACAGCGTCCAGGTCACGATCGGGTGACCGATCAGGCGCACGGGCCACGAGTGGAGCACGGGCAGGATGACGCGGCGCCGCGTGTCGGACGATGAGATGCGCAACAGGAGCGTGATCGGCGCGCCCATCGCCAGCAGCGGCGCCGCGATGAAGACCAGCGCGAGGTGCTGGATCATGTGGTCGGCGAAGAGAGTGTCGTCGTAGACCGCGATCGGCGAGGCGAGAGCGATCAGCAGCGTGAGCAGGCCGCCGTACCAGAACCACGAGCGGTAGCGCGGCACGCGGTTGCCCGGATGCGCGGCGTTGACCTTGGTGACCGCCCAATGCCAGAGCAACGCGGCGATGGCCAGCGGCAGCAGCGTGTACCAGTCGAGCTGCCAGGAGAGCAGCACGCTCAGCATCGATCCGGGCGGCGGCGCATAGCCATGGGCCAGGACCGGAGCCGGGACGACCAGAGCGATGAGCGCGAGACCGACGATCCCCGCAGCGAATCGCAGCGTTCGCGCGAGCACGGCGATGCGGATCACGGCCTATTATGTGGGCTGCCCGTCTCGAACGATCCTTTCCGACCTTGACAGGGAGTCTGCGTGCCACTGGTCGGCGTGCGAAGCCTCGTCCGTAAACCAGACACTGAGCGAAGCGAGCGCCCCGGCCGCGCGGGTCGGTTGGCGCGTGCCTTCGCGCTGTTCGCCCTCGTCGCGCTGACGACGCTCCTGGTCGCGTGCTCGGGCGCGAAGCTGCCCACGGGCAACGAGCCGGGCAGCGAGCCCGCGCCGGGTATCACCCCGGTCGCGCCCGTGTCGACGTCGGGTGAGGCAACGCTGAACCTGTACGTGATCACGTTCGTCATCGCGATCATCGTCTTCTTCCTCGTCGAAGGGCTGCTGCTGTTCATCTCCTTCCGCTTCCGACGGCGCAAGGGCGACGACAAGCTGCCCACGCAGACGCACGGCAACAACGTGCTCGAGATCCTGTGGACGATCGTGCCGGCTCTGGTTGTCACGGGCCTGTTCGTGCTCGTCGTCGGAACGCTCAACCAGGAGCAAGCGATCTCCGCCAACCCGGCCGTGACCATCGACGTCACCGGCTTCCAGTGGCAGTGGACGTTCGAGTACCCGGACCAGGGCCTGAAGTACACCGGAGCCGGTCGAAACGGCCCAGTCATGGCGCTGCCGGTCAACGAGACAGTTCATATCCGGCTCCACTCAGCCGACGTGATCCACTCGTTCTACGTGCCCCAGTTTCTCTACAAGCTGGACGTCATCCCGGGCCGGACGAATGAGTTCGACGTCGTCGTCCAACAGGTTGGAACGTTCGCCGGCCAATGCGCCGAGTTCTGCGGCATCGGCCATGCCGACATGCACTTCACCGTCCAGGCGATGAGCCCGCCCGACTTCCAGACCTGGGTTGCGCAACAGCAGGCGCAGGAATCGGCCGCGCCCGCGCAGCCATCCGGTGCGCCCGGCGCGCAGACCGTGCAGGTCTCGTCGGTCAGCGCCACGTCCGGCTTCAACCCGAACGCGCTGACGATCACGGCCAACCAGCCATGGACCGTCCAGCTCACCAACGCCGACCCGTCAGTGCCGCACAACTTCTCGATCCACAAGGCGAATGCGGACGGCAGCGACTGGCTCGCGCCGGTCAACGCCGACGGCGGCGGCAGCGCCGTGTACAACCCACCGCCGCTGGCACCGGGTGACTACCAGTTCTTCTGCAGCATCCATCCGAACATGGTCGGCACACTCCATGTCCAGTAGGAAGGTCTGATGGCAACTACCGCGCTGGCACCCAGGGCTGCCGTCGGCTACGGACGACGGTCATGGCTGTACCAGTGGCTGACGACGACCGACCACAAGAAGATCGGCGCGATGTACATCACGACGGCCTTCGGCTTCTTCCTGCTGGGCGGCATCTTTGCCCTGATCATCCGCAGCGAGCTGGCCCTGCCGGGCATCCAGTTCGTGGATCCTGAGACGTACAACCAGCTCTTCACGATCCACGGAACGACGATGATCTTCCTGTTCGTGATGCCGATGATGACCGGCCTCGCGAACTACATCGTCCCGCTTCAGATCGGCGCCGCCGACATGGCCTTCCCGCGCATCAACGCACTGTCGTTCTGGATGATCCCGCTCGGCGGCATGATCCTTTTCTCGGGCTACCTGCTCGGCGGCGCGGCCGACGCCGGCTGGACGGGCTACGCCCCTCTATCTGAGCAGAGCGGCACGGGCGTCGACCTGTGGATCGCCTCGCTGACGCTCCTCGGCATGAGCTCCGTGCTCGGCTCGATCAACTTCCTGGCCACGATCTTCAAGATGCGCGCGCCGGGCATGACCCTGCTGCGCATGCCCATCTTCGTGTGGAACACGCTCGTGACGAGCGTGCTGCTGCTCTTCTCGGTCCCCGTGCTGACCGCGGGTCTGATGATGCTCTTCATCGACCGCAACTACGGCGGTGGCTTCTTCGACCCGGCGCTCGGTGGCAACCCGATCCTGTGGCAGAACGTGTTCTGGTTCTTCGGCCACCCGGAGGTCTACGTCCTGATCTTGCCGGCGTTCGGCATCGTGACCGAGATCCTGCCGGTCTTCTCGCGCAAGCCGCTCTTCGGCTACAAGGCGTTCGTCTTCGCGACGTCCGCGATCGGCGCGCTCGGCTTCACGGTCTGGGCCCACCACATGTTCACGACGGGCGCTGTCTATCTGCCCTATTTCAGCTTCTTCACCTTCCTGATCTCGGTGCCCACGGGCATCAAGTTCTTCAACTGGCTGGGCACCATGTGGGGCGGCAAGCTGCGCTTCGACACGCCGCTGCTCTACAGCCTGGGCTTCATCTCGCTCTTCCTGATCGGCGGCCTCGACGGCGCGTTCCTGGCCGTCGTGCCCTTCGACTTCCACGTCCAGGACACGTACTGGGTCGTGTCGCACCTGCATTACGTGCTCGTGGCGGGCTCGGTGTTCGGTATCTTCGCCGGCCTCTTCTACTGGTTCCCCAAGATGACCGGGCGCGCCCTCAACGAGCGACTGGGCAAGATCCAGTTCTGGGTCCTGTTCGTGGGCACCAACCTGGCCTTCTTCCCGATGCACCTGCTCGGCCTTGACGGCATGGTCCGGCGCATCGTCGACTACGCGCCGAACCCGGGCTGGACGGAGCTCAACTTCACCTCGACAATCGGCGCCTTCACGATCGCCGTGAGCATCCTGCCCTTCCTGTGGAACGTGTTCATCACGCTCCGCTCGCCCAGGACCGCCTCCGACGATCCGTGGGACGGCAACACGCTCGAGTGGGCGACGACGTCGCCGCCACCGCCGTACAACTTCGACACCCTGCCGGCGATCCGCTCAGAGCGACCGCTGTTCGACCTCAAGCACGGGACGGCTGCGGCCCACGCTGTGGCACTCCCCGCCCTCGCCGGCACGACCGACGATGAGACACGCGCCGACGCTCCCGACAAGCCGGCGGAGGACACGAAGTGACGGCCGACAGCCAGGCCCTCCCCGTGCCCCACACCGAAGAGGACGCGCACGAGGGCCATCCGGCGCAGGGCGTGAACACGGCGCTGCTGGGCATGCTGCTGTTCATCGGCAGCGAGGTGATGTTCTTCGCCGGGCTCTTCGGCGCCTACTTCAACACGCGGGCAACCGCGCTCGGCCTCGGCCAGCCGTGGCCTCCGCAGGGCCTCGACACGGTCATCGAGCCGGGCATCGTGCCGATCGCCGCGACGATCATCCTGATCCTGAGCTCGGGCACGATGCAATGGGGCCTGTGGCGCATCCGCAAGGGCGACCGGACGGGCATGAACCGCGCCCTGGCTCTGACGCTGATCATGGGCATCACCTTCCTGCTGCTCCAGGCATACGACTACCTGAGCCTCGTCAGCGACCACGGCTTCGGCATCAACAGCGGCATCTACGGCTCGCTCTTCTTCACCATGACCGGCTTCCACGGCGCGCACGTCTTCGGCGGCGTCGTCGGTATCTCGGTCATCCTGCTGCGCGGGCTCAACGGCCAGTTCTCGGCCAAGCACCACATCGCGGTCGAGGCGGTCAGCGCATACTGGCACTTCGTCGATATCGTCTGGATTGCCCTCTTCACCACGCTGTACTTCCTGAAGTAGGCCGCACGGTGTTCGTCTGGCGCAACGCAGTCATCCTGGGCATCCTCTTCGTGGTGATCGGCGCTGCCTACTGGTACCTGCAGGGCGACAATGTGCTCCATCTCGATGCCGCCGGCGCGACCTTTCTGATCCTGCTCGGGGTAGCTATGGCCTTCGTTTTCACGGTCCTGGTGCGCGGATCGCGTGAGCTCTAGCGCTCTGGGGCGAGCGAACTACGGCTGACACATGAACGACCTGATCACTGGCTTCTTCAACTTCCTCTCGCAGCTGATCCTGCCCAACTGGTCGGATCTGATCAACCTCGTGCCGTGGGTCCTGGTGGCGATCATGCTCCTGGCCCTGGCCGGCATCGCCTACGCGTGGCTGCGCACGATGCGCCGGACGGCGTCGCGCGTACCGCGGCCACTGGCCGGTGGCGCTCCGCCGGCCGGCATCCACCTGCCCGGGCCGTCGCGCTGGCCGTTCGTCGCGCCGATCGGCGCCGCGCTGTTGCTGTTCTCGCTCGTGCTTGCGCCGCAGGACGCATCTGGGCACGCAACGTCGCCGGTCAACGTCCAGCTCTTCGCGCTCGGCCTGGTCGTGATCCTGGTCGCGATCGGGGGCTGGCTGTGGGACGCGATGCGCGAGTGGCGCGCGACGGATCAGCCGCACGTCGCGCAGGCCGGCGGCACGGCCGCGGCACTGCCCGCCGGCTCGAGCGCCGCGGTCGCTCTCCATCCTGCGGCCGGTGGCCAGGTCGCCCGCTGGGGGGCGGCGGCTCCGGCAGCGGCCGCTGAACCTGAGTACCCGGAGCCGCCTGCGGGCGTGCACATGCCCGGCCCCAGCCCGTGGCCGTTCTTCGTGCCGATTGCGGCGACCGTGGTCCTGTACGGCGTCATCTTCAGCGCCGTGCTCATCGTCGGTGGCCTGATCCTCGCCGTGATCGCTGTCACCGGCTGGTATCTCGACGCCGGCCACGAATACTTCACCACGGAAGAGGTCGGCCACGCCGTGCCACGGACGCGCGATCCGGCCAAGGCGTGGCCGCGGCGGCTGGTGCCCGTCTACGGCGCGGTGATCGCGATCTCCATCGCCATCGTCCTCGCACCCATTGGCCTGGGCTGGCTCAACTCACTGACGCCTGTCGCCGCGACGGCCAAGCCGGTGACCGTGCCGGCACAGCCAACGATCTCGGCCAAGGGCATCAAGTTCGACACCTCGACCCTCGTCGTTCCCGCAGGACGCCCGTTCGACCTCGTCTTCAACAACAATGACGCGGGGGTCCCGCACAACGTCGCCATCGCCGACAGCTCGGCGCTCGGGACGATCCTCTTCGCCGGTGACAAGGTCACGGGCGTCACATCGGTCACCTACCACGTGCCCGCACTCCAACCTGGGAGCTACTACTTCCTGTGTCAAGTCCATCCGAACATGAACGGGACGGTGCAAGTCGTGCCCGAAGCTGGTGGCGGCGCGGCCAGTCCGGCACCGGGGACGAGCCCCGCGCCCTGAGGCGGCCGGCCGCTGTCGCGGCCGTATTGGTCTGTGTCGTGCTTGCCGGAGCGTTGGTCGTGGGCGCCCTCGCGATCCACATCCAGACTGGACCCGGGCCCACCTCGAGCGTGACCGTCGTCGGCCGCAACCCGCTCGTCGGCCAGCCGGCACCTGCGTTCAGCCTCCAGACCGTCGACGGCCAGACGATCTCGCTGGCGGACCTGCACGGCCGGCCGGTGATCGTCAACTTCTGGGCAAGCTGGTGCCTGCCGTGCCGCGACGAGTTCCCGCTCCTCGCCGCGGCCTACGCCAAGTATTCGGCGCAGGGCCTCCAGATCGTCGGCGTGATCCACGACGACGGGCCGCAGACCGCCACCGACTTCGCCACGCAGTACGGCGCGACGTGGCCGCTCGTGCTCGATCCGGGCGACGCGACGTACGAGGCATACGACGGCGGGGTCGGCGTGCCGATCAGCTACTACATCGACCGCGACGGCGTCGTCCGCGCCGTCAGCTACGGCCCGCCACCGTCGGGCTTTCTCGATCAGCAGATCTCGCAGATCCTCTGAACCGCGGACGCCGCGGACGCCGCGGACAAAAGAAAACGACCCCGGGAGGCGGGTCCGCGGGGTCGTTCGGTCAATGTGCGCTTTCGCTCCTCAAAATCTAGCACAACGCGCCGACTCGCCAGCCTGAGACGGGTCCCAAGAGACACACAGGTCGCTCACAGCGCGAGCGCAGATCGCGCCAAGTCCAGTCGCTGAACATGCTTCACCGGGGGCAGCGTCGTCACGCTCCCTGTCGCTGTCCCGGAAAGGAAACGTCCACATGCCCTGGCGCACGCTCGGCGCCCTCGCGCTGATCATCGTCGGCGTCGGCGCCGTCTTCGTCGCAGTCTTCGGCCCTACCCTGGCCAAGTCGGACACGACTCAGTACATCACCAGCCAGGCTGCGGTCACAAACGTCGTCAACCAGGCCGTGGCTGACGGCAACCTGGCGGCCGCGCAAACGTATGGGCTGGCCTTCGGTAGCGATCCCGCGCTCGTCTCCTCGAGCTCGTCGGCTTCAGGCGGTTCGTCGGGCACATGGCTGGTCAAGGAAGTCGACGCGAAGGTCGGCCAGCAGGTCAAGCAGGGCGATGTCCTCGCCATTGCCGACACGACCGACGAGCAGAACGCGCTCGACCTGGCACAGGCCAACCTCGCCTCCACCCAGGCGAAGTACGACGCCGACATGGGTGGTCCGAGCTCGACCGACGCGCAATCGGCGCAGCTGTCCATCCAGCAGGCGCAGGACCAGCTCGCTGCAGCCAAGACGTCGCGTGACAACACGGCCAGCCAGAACACGATCAAGCTCTCCCAGGCGCAGGACTCCGTCACCACGGCGCACAGTCAGCTCAAGACCGACCGTTCGAACAACGCGCCGAGCACGGTCATTGACAACGACAAGCAAAACCTGAGCCAGGCGCAGACCAGCCTGCAGCTGACAAAGACGCAGATCCAGGCGTCCAACCAGCAGGCCGACCAGCAGGTGTCGTCGGCTCAGCTGTCATTGCAAACGGCGCAGAACAACGCCCAAAGCCAGACCGCGCCGGCGAGCGACCAGACGATCGCCTCCGACAAGGCCTCGCTCCTCCAGGCGCAGCAGTCGGTGGCCAATGCTCAGCAGGAGCTCGACGGCGCTAAGATCACGGCCCCGCAGGCGGGCACGATCGTCGTCGTCAACATCGTCCCGGCGGCGACCGCCCCGAGTGGTAACGCGATCGAGCTGATGACGGCCGAGCTCGACGTCACGGCCAATTTCGCAGAATCGGACATACCGAACCTTGCCGTGGGCCAGAGCGCCACGATCACAATCAGCGCGACGGGCGACGTGGTGCCGGGCACGGTTACGGCGATCGCACCAGTCGCGGCGACGTCCGGCAGCGGTAGCGTCGTGAGCTACGCGGTCACCGTCCAGCTTCAGAGCTCGCCGGCCAAGGCGCTGCCGGGCATGTCGGCCCAGGTTGCCGTGACGATCGCCGAGTCAGACAGCGTGGTCGCGGTGCCGGCCATCGCACTGGTCGGCACCAGCGGCAACTACGCGGTCCGCGTTATGGACGCGAACGGCGCAGTCTCAGTCGTGCCTGTCCAGGTCGGGCTGGTGACCACGAGCCTGGCCGAGATCAAGTCGGGCGTCAGTGCCGGAGACACGATCGTCACGGGCACGGCCTCTTCGTTGACCTCGACCTCGAACAGCAGCACCACCGGCTTCCCCGGCGCCGGCCTCGGCGGTGGAGGAGCGTTCCCCGGCGGCGGCACCTTCGTTCGGGGCGGGGGCACGCGAACCACGACCGGTCAATGAGCGGCATCGTCGACATGCGCGGCGTGAGCCGCGTGTACGAGACCGGCCGTCTCCAGGTCGCCGCCCTGCGCGGCGTCGACCTGCTGGTCGAGGAGGGCGAGTTCGTGGCCATCGTCGGCCCATCGGGATCGGGCAAGTCGACGCTGATGCACATCATCGGCTGCCTCGACCGGGCCAGCGGCGGCGAATACCTGCTCGCCGGAACGAACGTCGACGAGCTCGATGACGATCAGCTCGCCCGCCTTCGCAACCGCACGATCGGCTTCGTTTTCCAATCGTTCAACCTGCTGCCGCGCACGTCCGCGCTCGACAACGTCGCCACGCCACTGCTGTACCAGGGTGTCGGCCGTGGCGAGCGGCACGCGCGCGCGAGTCGCGCCCTGGAGCGGCTCGGCCTCGGAGATCGTCTCGATCATGAGCCGACCGAGCTTTCCGGTGGCGAGCAGCAGCGTGTCGCAGTCGCGCGCGCCCTGGTCACCGAGCCGAAGCTGATCCTCGCCGATGAGCCGACCGGCAATCTCGACTCGCGCTCCGGCGCGGACGTGATGGACGTATTCCGCGAGCTGCATGCGAGCGGCAGCACGATCGTGCTCATCACTCACGATCCCGGTGTTGCTGCGGAGGCTGGACGCCAGGTTCACGTCCGCGACGGCCTGATCGACCAACCTCAGCCAACGACGGTCGCGGCATGAACCTGCTCGAGCTTGTCCGGCTGGCTTTTGGGCGCCTGCGGACGAGCCGCCTGCGCAGCGTGCTGACCATGCTCGGCGTGATCATCGGCGTCGCTTCTGTGGTCGCCCTCGTAGGTGTTGGCCAGGGCGCGACGGCCGGCATCACCTCGCAGATCCAGGCGCTGGGCACGAACCTGCTGACCGTCAACCCGGGCAGCTCGACAACGGGCCTCACCAACCTGGGCTTCGGCACGGCCGACACGCTGACGCTGGGTGACAGCGACGCCATTGCCGCACTGGATGGCGTAGCCGCAGTCGCGCCCGAGGTAACGACGTCGAAGCTGGTCATCGCCGGTACGAAAAACACGACGACTTCGATAGTTGGCACAACGGCCAATTACGCCAGCGTCCGCAACCAGGACATCTACCAGGGCACTTTCCTCAACGACGCATCTGACGAGAGCTCGCTCCGCGTCGCGGTGGTCGGCTCGACCACCGCGACGGACCTGGGCTTGACCGCTGCCGACGTGGGCAGTGACATAACGATCGGCGGACTTCCCTTCCGGGTGGTCGGCCTGCTTCAGCCCACGGGCGGAGTCGGCAACCAGGACGACCAGATTCTCGTGCCGCTCAGCGTTGTCCAACGCGAATTCGTGTCCGGCGATTCAGTGCGCTCGATCTTCGTCAGCGTGGCCGACAAGACTGACATCAACCAGGCCAAGGCAGAGATCACCGCCGCGCTCGAACAGCGCCACGGGACGAGCGGGACGAACGACGACTTCTCGATCTCCGACCAGTCCCAGCTGCTCAATACGTTCAGCAGCGTCAGCGGGCTGCTGTCGCTGCTGCTCGCCGGCATCGCCTCGATCTCGCTCGTCGTGGGCGGCATCGGGATCATGAACATCATGCTCGTCTCCGTTCGCGAGCGGACGCGCGAGATCGGCATCCGCAAGGCAATCGGCGCGCGCGGACGCGACATCCTGGCGCAGTTCCTCATCGAGGCCCTGACGCTATCAATGTTGGGCGGACTGTTCGGCATCCTCGCCGGCGTCGTCGTGTCGGCGGTAATCGGCGCCATCGCCGGCTGGGGCTTCCAGTTCAGCGTGACGACAGTCGCCGCCGCCGTCCTCTTCTCACTTCTCGTCGGCGTCGTTTTTGGTGTCTGGCCCGCGCGCCAGGCGGCGCGCCTCGATCCAATCGCTGCACTTCGTTACGAATAGGAGCCATTTAGTGTCCGACCCCGTTTCCGACCCAACCTCGACCCCGCCCGCGCCGCAGCCGGCGCCTGTCACCTACTCCGCGCCAGCGGTCCGCCCGGTCAAGAAGCAGAACCGGAGCGGCACGATCCTGCTCGCCGTGGCGGGCGTGGTGGCCGTGGCCGGCGTGGCATTTGCCGGCGGCCGGCTGACCGCGCCACCCGCCGCCGCGGCCAATGGCGGCACGCGAACAGGCGGCAACCCGTTCGGCAGCTTCGCGCCGGGTGGCGGATTCCGCGGCGGCGGCACCGGTGCGTTCCCCGGCGGCGGCGGCGCAGCCGGCCTGGCACGCTCAATCGACGTGCGTGGCCAGGTCACGGCCGTGACGGCCGACTCGATCACCATCCAGACCGACACCGGCACTGCCGTGACGCTGCCCACCAACTCATCGACCACGTACCACAGCGCCACGGCCGCGACATCGAGCAGCGTGACAGTCGGCAGCACCGTCGTCATCGAACCCGGCGCGGGCACCGGCGCAGGCCAGAGCTTCACTCCGGGCGGCGCGGCACCCAGCCTGGCACCCGGCGCAACTCCGGGCCTGTTCGGTGGCTTCAACCTCGGCCCGGCCACGGACGTGACCGTAATCCAGCCCTAACCCAGAAAACGGCCCGCCGGAACGGACCGCCGGACAAGAAGAAACCCGCCCTCGGAAGGCGGGTTTCGAGATCGAAGGTCTGGTTGCGGGGGACGGATTCGAACCGCCGACCTTCGGGTTATGAGCCCGACGAGCTGCCGCTGCTCCACCCCGCGACCTGTAATTCTAGCGCCCCGCGCGAATCGTGCCCCCGAGATTCCCGGCTGGGTAGTCCCGCCTCCCGCTGGCGCACGGCAAGGGCGACGCGCCAGAGTTCGAGCGTGGTCGGCCACCACGCGTCGATTACCTCCTCGTCGCCGTACCACGGCGAGCCGATCATCCCGTGGCGGACGCCCGGCAGGGTAAGTTGATGCGCTCCTTCGAGGCGTGCGGCAGCGGCGGGCACTATGCCATCCCCGTCAGTCGCGGCCTCGTCGCCGACCATCATGCGGAAGAGCTCAGCGACGAAGCGCCCTGCCGGCCAGCGCGGCGCGGCCAATTGGACCAAGCCCCCGACCGACAGATATGACGTGCGTGGCGCGAAGTAGGCGCCTGGCGACTCGCGCTCCAGGAACGCGACCGCGTCGTGGCCGGCGTGCCGGGAGCGATTGGTGAGCGTGCCCAGACCGTGGGGAGTGCCCAGCGTGACCAAACA
The DNA here is from genome assembly GCA_964475245.1 of uncultured Anaerolineaceae bacterium. Taxonomy (GTDB): domain Bacteria; phylum Chloroflexota; class Limnocylindria; order Limnocylindrales; family CSP1-4; genus JALYGJ01. Next base: position 66,166 of record CAYYVV010000005.1, read on the forward strand.
GCCCACGGCCTCTGACACGCCGGCCACGCGGCCGTTGAACGGCCGCTCGGACATCGCCAGGCGAGCGACGATGCCGCCCGCAGAGTGGCCGACGACGATGATCGGGCGGCGGCCGCCGGCGCGATGGGTGGCGGCAATTGCGCGGCCCGCGCGGCGCATGATCGGCCCGAAGCCGACCATCCCGGCGAGCAGCCAATCAGGCGTCCACAGCTGACAGATATCGACGCGGGCCGCGCCGCGCCGCAGGAGCCGGCTGCGCAGGCCGAGGTAGTTGGGCGGCATCGTCGCGAAACCGCCGACGATCAGGACGTTCGGTTCCTCGATCACGAAATGGTTCTAGCACGGAACGCCCGTCCAGCGCTCATCGATGTCCGCAACGATCTCGCCGCCGGCGCGCTTGACGATGTCGATCGCCCCGCCGGCCTGCGCATCGGGGAAGCGTCCCGCGAGCAGCGCATCGCCGGCAACCGGCTCGCCCGGATGCGCGAGCGGCGCAACGGCGACATCGCCGGTGCGCGGGGGAGCCTTACGGTCAGGCGCGATCGGACGCGCCCCGGCTTTCAGTCGCGTTGCCGCTCGGCGAGGTGCGCCACCTTGACCGGCTCGAAATCATCGGCGAGCTCGAAGCCGAACACCTGGGCGTAGAACGACAGCTCGGCTTCCAGCGCGCGCCGGATATTCGCCGATTGGCGGAAGCCGTGGCCCTCGCCGGCGAAATGCAGATAAGCATGGGGAATGCGCTGGCGTTCGAGCGCGGCGACGATCTCCTCGGCCTGGGCGATGGGCACGACCATGTCATCGTCGCCCTGGAGCACGATCAGCGGCCGGCTGAGCCGTTCGATGTGGCGGATCGGCGAGCGCTCGCGGTAGACGTCGATCCTCGCCGGATACGGCGCGACTAGGCGATCCAGGTAGCGCGACTCGAACTTGTGCGTCTCACGCGCGAGCGCCTCGAGGTCGCCGACCCCGTAATGCGACGCCCCCGCGGCAAAGACATCGTGAAAGACGAGCGCGGCAAGCGTCGTGTAGCCACCAGCGCTGCCGCCACGGATCGCCATCCGATCCCGGTCAACGTCACCCCGCTCGGCCAGGTAGAGCGCCGCGGCGATGCAGTCGTCGACGTCGTAGACGCCCCATTGGCCGTCGAGGCTGCGCATGTACTCGCGTCCGTAGCCGTTGCTGCCGCGGTAGTCCACGTCGACGACGGCAAAGCCACGGCTGGTGAAGGCGTCGATCTCCATCTGCAGGGCGGTCGTCGCGGCCGAGGTCGGCCCGCCGTGAATCTCGACCACGAGCGGCGGCTTCTCGTCCGCCGGGCCCTCGAAGTCCGGGTTGGTGGGCGGGTAGAAGTAAGCGTGCGCGGTCTGACCGTTGGTGGTCGGAAACTCGATCGGCTCCGGTCGCGCGAGGAACGCGCGATCGACCTCGAGCTCGAACGCGCGACGCAGGACACGCCGGCTGGCGACCTGTCCGCCGGCGGTCAGCTCGACGACGACGACCTGGCGTGGTTCGGACCAGCCACCACCGAAATAGCACAGCACAGTCGGGCCGCCGCGATGGAGCGAACCGACCTGGAGCGATTCGACCCGCTCGTCGGGCAGCTCAACAAGGGCCGGGGCCGCACCTGGGCTGATGCGCCACACGCCGCCACGGCCCGCACCGCCGCCAGTGGCATAGATCGTGCCGTCCTCGGCGATGCCGTACCACGACATACCGAACACCCACTGCGGCCCCGCGAAGTCACCCGCCATCGGCGCCAGAGCGGTGACCTCTCCGTTCGGCGTCCAGCGGTAGAGGTTCCACCAACCGGAACGGTCGGAAACGAAGACGAGCGATCCGTCGGGCGCCCATTGCGGCTGGACGATCGACTCGTCTGCGCCGCCGGCGATCATGCGCGCGTTCGACTGGACGCCGGAGTCGGCGATCTCGGCGACCCACAGCTCAGTCGAATCCCAGGGCATGTTGGGATGGCGCCAACAGAGCCAGGCCAGGCGGTCGAATGTCGGCCGCGGCGAGGAATAGAAGTCGTGCCCGGTCGCGAGCACGCTGACCGCGCCACTGCCGATGTCGACCGATACGAGCTCGTTACGTGGTTCGGCGATCCGTTCGCCCTCAGCTGCCGTCGCGTGGTGGTCGAGCCCGGTGTGATCCTCGCGGATGCAGACGAGGCGGCCCTGCGACCAGTCGAACGAGAGGTCGCCATAGCGAAAAGCGCCCTCAGGTGTCAGCGCGACCGGTTCACCGTCGCGTGCCTGGCGGTAGATGCGGCCGTCGGCGAGGCTCGTGAAGTAGACCGTTCCGTGGACCGGGTCGATGACATACCAGCCACCGCCGTACTCGTGGATCATCGTGCGCGCGTTGAAAGGTGCCGGAGTGACGTCCATCGCGCCGGCGCCGGGTGTCCAGCGCACGATGACCTGGCGGCCTTTCTCCTTCGGCCGACCCTCGGTCCAGTAGACGGCGTTCCCCGCGAGGCGCGGCTCGCGCAGGACGGTCGATGCCGACACGGCCATGTCGACCGTGATCGGCGACAGCCACGAGCCGTAGGACAGGACGCGCCGCTCCGACATTGGTCTCATCTTGATGATGCGAATGTATCCTGCCCTTGCCCATGGCGAGCGATGGAGTGCAGCCGCCCCGTCCGCCTGGCCAACGTCACGCAGGCGTCGTCCACGGCGGCCTTCGCCGCGGCCCGATGCCCGCTCCGCGGCGCGACTGGGTAGCCGGCGGCATCGTCGCGGGGCTTACGCTGGCCAGCCTGGTTATCGTCGCCAATGTCTTCGGCGGCCGCCAGCCGACCGTCGCCGTCATCGACAGCCCGAGCCCGACCGCGAGCCCGGTCTCGTCGCTGCCCGTCTACATCCAGGAGACGCCGAACCCGACTCCGCCGCCGACGCCGTACTGGACGCCGACGACCTACTGGACACCCTCACCCTCCCCGACTCCCACACCTTCACCATCTCCGACACCGGCGCCAACACCGGCGCCGACGCCGACACCCACGCCGACTCCTCCCCCAACTCCCTCACCCACACCGAGTCCTTCGCCCACGCCCGCTCCAACCTCGAGTCCGTCATCGTCGGTGGCTCCCGCGCCTACCCCGCCGGCGTACGGCCTGATCATCCTCGAGCCGCTCGACAGCGCCGCTGTCACGGACCATGTGCTGGCAATTCGCGGCCTGACCCAGCCCGGCGCGACCATCACGCGCGACGTGCCGCTGTGGCTCGACGAGCACACCGTGGCCGACTCGACCGGCCGCTGGTCCTTCATCGAGTCGCTCAACAGCGGCGCGAACACGTTCACGTTCCGGGTCGGCGACGATAGGGCGACTGACGTTACGCTCACCGTCTACCTATCGCCGCAATAAGGAGCCGATCCCTGAACGACCCGCAGGCGCCAGAGGGACAGGTGCTGGTTGTCGGATCCATAAACGTCGACCTCGTCGTGTCGGTGGCCGTCCTGCCGGAGCGCGGCGAGACCGTCGCCGGCGGCGTGTTCGCCCAGCACCAGGGCGGCAAGGGCGCGAACCAGGCCGTCGCCGCGGCACGCATGGGAGCGAAGGTCGCGTTTGTGGGTGCGGTCGGTCCGGATGACTACGGCCGCGCCGCGCTCGACGAGCTGCGGGGCGAGTCGATCGACGTCAGCCGCATCGACACGCTGACTGCGGAGTCGACCGGCATCGCGCTGATCATCGTCGACGGCCGCGGCCAGAATCAGATCGCGGTCGCGTCGGGTGCGAACGCCCGCGTCGACGGCCGCTTCGTGACCAGGACGCTGCGCGGGTCGCCCGTCGCCGCCAACGTCCTGCTGACCAACTTCGAGATACGCAACGACGCCGTCGTCGCGGGCGCCCAGTTTGGCGCCGCGAACGGCATGACGTTGCTCGTCAACCCGGCGCCGGCACGCGCCATCGCCAGCGAGCTGATCGCGCTCCGGCCGATCCTGATACCGAACGAGTTGGAGGCAGAGGCCTTGACGGGCGAGCGCGACCCCGTCGCTGCCGGCCGGCTGCTCGCCGCTCGGACCGGCAATGCCGTCATCGTCACGATCGGTGCGCGCGGCGCGGTCGTCGTCTCCACGTCGACGGTGGAGCACATCCCCGCGCCATACGTCGAAGTGGTCGACACGACCGGTGCCGGTGACGCGTTCTGTGGGGCGTTCGCCGCGGAGATCGCGGCGGGCTCCGATATGAGCACCGCCGCGCGCGTCGCGGTCCGTGCCGCGTCGCTGTCGACGACCGCGCGCGGCGCCCGCGGCGCAATGCCGACCCGGGCGATGGTCGGCTGATGGGCGACGCAGATCAGACGCTGCCGGAGCACGTCCGACGCAATCGCGGCTACTGGGACACGCTGGCCCACGAATACGTCGAAGCCGGACAGCGTGCCTGGTCCAGCGAGGAAATGTATTGGGGCATCTGGAGCATCCCAGATGCGGATGTCCACCTGCTGCCTGACGACGTCAGCGGCATGGACGTCATCGAACTCGGCTGCGGCACGGGCTATGTCTCGGCCTGGCTTGCCCGCCGTGGCGCGCGGCCGGTGGGCATCGACAACTCGCCCCGCCAGCTCGAGTCCGCAAAGAAGTTCCAGCACGAGTTCGGCCTCGAGTTCCCGCTGATATTCGGCAACGCCGAGACCGTTCCGCTTCCGGACGCGTCGTTCGACCTTGCCGTTTCCGAGTACGGAGCCGCGCTCTGGGCCGACCCATACGCCTGGATTCCTGAAGCGGCCCGGCTGCTCCGACCCGGCGGTCAGCTGGCATTCCTGACCAACTCGACGCTGCTCATGCTGTGCGTGCCGGATCTCGAGGCGGAGGGGCATGTGACGACCCAGCTGCGCCGGCCGCAATTCGGGATGCATCGCGAGGAGTGGCCCGATTCGGACGGAGTCGAATTCCACTTGGGCCACGGCGACTGGATTCGTCTGTTGCGCGAGAACGGGTTCGAGGTCGAAGAGCTGATCGAGCTGCGCCCGCCCGCAGACGCCAGGACGCTGTACGACTTCGTCGACACCGATTGGGCGCGCAAGTGGCCCAGCGAGGAAGCCTGGAAGGTGCGCAAGCGCTCCTGAGGCGCGCGGTTTCTCCCCCGAAGGCTAGCGGGGTTTGCTTCTCGGGAGAGCATGAGCGCTGGTGGGATCAATCAACCGTTGGAGATCACTGTCGGAGCGCCCGTGGCCTGATTTACCTCGATTAGGAAGTGTGACCCGTAGCTAGCACCGCTCGACTCGACGACTTGCGCATCAACCTGAACAAGCCAGACCGGTTGGCCGGCATTGGGACCGCTAGGGCTCCCGCTACCCTCGTGACTCGTGGACGTGAGGTCTTTGATTGTTTTGTTTGGATCTTGGCAAGCGCGGTACAGAGCCGCACTAATGTTTTCGGCAACCGCGGCCGACACAGGACCGGGTACAAATGTGAAGGCGATGGGACTCGGGCTATGCCCCAACGGCTGGCATGAACTTGCCTCCCCGGCCGATGATGCCGCGCTAGTCGTCGTCGGAGAACCTGGCCCACTTTGTGACGCCGCCGGTGAGCATCCAATCAACGTGATGACCGCAATTGCAGCGACAAGCCGGACATTCATCTGACAACCTTCCTGGGTTCGCGTGACGGTACGCCTCATAAGCAGTTTCACATGTGCTGCGCGACCGCCGCATGACATCATGAGCAGGTGTTAGTCCGCACCGATGCGACGCACGAGCGCCATGTATCCATGCGCCAATGAACTTTGGCGGGCGCCTACAGTGTCATCCTCGGCCCACAATCTCAGCTGTACCAGTAATCGCATTAACGTGAATCAAGTAAGGCTCGTCGCCCGCACGCCCCGCGATGTCCCACGTCAATTCCTGCACGCCTTCGTCGTTGAAAGTGATCTCAAGGTCAATGGAGTGGACGATGAGGGCGACGCTGCCTCCCGGCGAGTCGACGCGATGGTCGGCTACGTCCCTATGTGCGTATAGGGCCGTTTGTCATGATGTTGAGTAATGGTTGTCGATGGGGTATAGCGCGATGGAAGCCAGACGAAACAACTTGCGCGGGCGGGATTCCGGGTTGTGCATCTTGGGTTGGCACCGTCGGTAGCGACGCTAATGACGAGTTCTCGTCGGGGGAGGCGCTAGACGAACAGCAGGGTCAGCAGCAGCGCGCCAAGAGCGGCGACCGACCCGACGAGTCCGTAGCGCCAGGCTGAGCGCAGATAGGTCGGAACCTCGACCACGATCCCCTGCCGGCGGCCGACTCCGTAGGCGAGCATCGTGGCCACCGATCCGTGGGGCGTCGCGACGACGGCGATGTTCGTGCCGATCAGAAAGGCCATGATCGCGGGCGCAGGCGACGCCATCAGCCAGACCGTGCCCAGGGCGGCGGCGGGAAGGTTGTTGAGGGCCGCGGCGAGCACGGCGCCGACGACGAGCGCCAGGAGCAGACCGCCCGCGTCGGCGCCCGGCTTGGGCAGGTACGCAGCGAGGTCGGCGATGAGCGGGCCGGCAACTGCGGCCGCCACGACAACAGCGACACCCGCAACCGGGATGGAGCGCAGCACCAACGGAACCTGTGTACGGCCGCCAAGGACGGCGGCACCGACGAGCACTGCGGAGCAGACCGCGAACGGGATGGCCATATCGGCGCCGATGGCACCGGCGATGATCGCGGCGATTGCTCCGACGAGCGCCACTCCGGCGGCGACCGTCGCGCCTCGCGTGCGGTGAGCAGACGGGCCTGCATCATTCTCATCGGGCGCAACGAAGAGCTGCTCGCCGATCGCGCGCCGGGCCCGGATCGCGAGCAGCACGCCAACCGCGAGCGCGGCAGCGGCCTGGGGCAGGACGGAGTAGGTGACGAATGTCGTGAGCGTCAGGCCGGCGCTCGCGACGAGCAGCAGGTTGGTCAGGTTGCTGAACGGGAAGAGCAGCGAGCCCACGTTTGCGCCGAGCGCGGCCGAGCCGAGCTGCCAGCGCTGCTCGTCCTCGTTCTCGCCGGCGACCGCGAGACCAACAGATGCCGCCGCCACAGCCGCGACATCGAGCGTCAGCAGGGAGCTGACCGCGATCCATAGCGCATAGGTCGCCGAGATGCGCGGCGTAGCGCGCTTGATGCGCAGCAGCTGCGCCGCGAGCGCGTCGCGCCAGCCGAAAGCCTCGAGCCCGACGGCCAGCGGCGGCAGCACGAACAGCAGCGCCAGCGGCGAGCTGAGGTGGCCGATCGGCGCGCACCAGAATGGTGCCGTGGCGAGGGCGATGCCGAGCGCTACGGCGGCTACTCGCCGCCTGAGGTCAGGAGTCAGGGCTTTGACGGCACGTCGCCAGCGTCAGCCGCGCCGGCCCCGCGCAGCTTGCTCTGCCATTTCCTCGTCGTGCCGCTCAGAGTGGACGAAGTCCATGAACGCGACGGCAAGGAGCGACCCGACGATCGGCCCGACCCAGTAGATCCACAGGCTGCCAAAGTCGAGCGTGGCCAGCGCCGGTCCGGTCGAGCGGACCGGGTTCATCGACGCGCCGTCGAGCGGCAGCGCCACCAGGCCGCACAGGATGATCGTGGCGCCAACCGCGATCGCGGCGTTGGGACCCACAAGGTGGGCTCGGTCGGCCGTGCCCAGGATGACCGCCACCAGCGTCCCTGACAGGAGGATCTCGAGGCCCAGGGCAACCCACGGCTCGATGCCGTGCGGCTCCGTGACGGCGTGCGTCGCCGCGTCGTGACCGAAGAGGAGGACGAGCAGCAGGCCGGCGAGCGTGGCGCCAACGAGCTGGGCCACCCAATACGCGGGCAGCCAACGCGCGGGGAACAGCCGCTTGAGGGTGAACCCAAGCGTCACGACCGGGTTGATGTGCAAGCCGGAGACGTCTCCGATGGCATAGATGAAGGCCATCACGAACAGCCCTGGCGCGATGGCCCGCGCGACGGGCGTAACAGCGCCTCCGGTGACGAACCCGGCAACGTCGCCCAGGCCGGCCACCGCCGTCAGCCCGAAGGCTCCGACCAGCTCAGCCACGAGCCGCTTCGCGCCCGGACTCCAGGTGCGCGACTCCTTGATGCCAATGCGCGGGACCCTGCCTGCTGGGGTCGCCTCGCCCGACTCTCCCACAGGCCCGAGGATATGAGCATCGCGGCAAGGATGTTTGTTGGAGGACGCAAATGCGCGTGACCGTCAGCTCGGAACAGATCCGCTCGGCCTTCGAGGCCGTCAAGGACGATCCGTCCTTCGACGAGAGCCGCGGCCTGTGGGAGCGCGGCAGACCGCCGGTCGAGATGATCCAGGCAATGTGCCTGCGGCCGGAGATCCTGCGCGGCTTCGGCGGCTTCGGCGACTGCGTCTACCCGGGTGGCCTGCTCGAGCGGCGCGTCAAGGAACTCGTCATCATCACCGCCTCGGAGCGCAACGACTGCCAGTTCTGCACGAACTCGCACTGCGACCTCGTGCGCATCTCGGACATCATCGCGGACCCCCTCGTCGCGATTGCCCACCCGCACGGGCTGGCGCCGCGCGAGCGAGTCGCGGTCGAGTACACGCGCGCGGCAATGACCGACTCGAACCACATCCCGGACGCCCTCCGCGGCGAGCTGACAGAGCTCTTCAGCGACCCGGAGCTGGTCGAGCTGTCGTTCCTGATCGGCTTCATCAACATGCTCAACCTGTTCAACAACCTGCTCGAGGTGCGCTACAGCGGCGAGTACAGCGTGTTTGCCCAGCCGCCCGCCTGACGCGTCTAGCTCGGAGTGGTGAAGTCCATGGCCGCGAGGGCCGGGTCGGTCGGACACATGGCCCACGCATCCTTGCCGGCCTTCTTCGCGAGGTACATCGCGTAGTCGGCAGCGCGCAGGAGGACTTCGGCCTCGGTTCCATTTTGGGGACGGAGACTGATGCCGATGCTCACCGTCACCTTCACCCTGCGCCGCTCCAAGGTCATCTGGCGTGCCAGGTTGCGGCGCAAGTTGGCTGCTACGACCGGCGCATGCTCGGCCTTGTCGAGGGTGTCGAGGATCACGACGAACTCGTCGCCGCCGATCCGCGCGACTGTGTCGCTCGAGCGGACGCTGGTCACCAGCCGCTCTGCGACGGCGCGGAGCACCAGGTCGCCGAAGTCATGCCCGTGCGCGTCGTTGACCGCCTTGAAGCCGTCGAGATCGATGAACAGGACGCCGACGATGGTGTCGGAGCGCTTGGCCTGCAACAGGATGCGCTGGAGGCGGTCCATCATCAGGTTCCGGTTAGGCAGTCCGGTAAGGGTGTCATGGGTCGCGAGGTCCTGCAGATCGATTTCGGTCTGCTTGAGCTCGTTGATCTCGCGGGTAATGCCCATGAGGCCCACGACCAGGCCCGCTTCGTCGTGGAGCGGCAGCTTGCTCGTGAGCGTCCAGTTCAAACTTCCATCCTCGAGCAGTCGACTCTCCACGAGGCCGACGATGCCTTCGTCCGAGTCCATGATGCGCATGTCATCGAGGTAGGTCTGCTGCCCGAACGCCTCGCCGAAAAGCTCCCGATCGGTCTTGCCGATCACGTCGGCAGGGTTCGTGAAGCCGAGGTTCTGGGCGAGCCGCCGACTCACCCGCTGGAGGCGGCACTCGCGATCCTTGAAGTAGATGCTGTCCGACGTCGCGTCCATCAGGGCTCGGAAGTAGAAGTCGTCATCCAGGCGATTTAGGGGCCGCGCTGCTTCGACGCGTGCCGCGCTACGCGGAGCTGGGGCCGCCTTGCGTCGCGCATCGGACATGACCCATCGAGTATGCGCTGTCCTGTACGGCCAAGAAGCGAGACCTCTTGACATGCGATAGCTAACGCTATATCGTTACCCATCGTTAGATATCCACTCATGGAGGTCCCTCGATGGGAACCAATAACGAATCAGCCGAGACGTTTGCCGGATGGCACGAGGCTCGGCATCTACACGGCATGCGTCAGCGCATGCGCGGCTTCGCCGGCGCCCCGGGCTTCGGTCCGGGTGCCTGGGGCGGCTTCGGTCGCGGCGGCGGCGGCCGGATGCGCCGCGGCGGCATGCAGGTCGCGATCCTCGCGCTGCTCGATGAGCAGCCGATGCACGGCTACCAGATCATCCAGGAGCTGGCCACCCGCAGCGGCGGTGCGTGGACTCCGGGCGCAGGGTCGGTCTACCCGGCGCTCGAGCAGATGGAGGCACTCGGGCTGATCACCGGCGATCAGCAGGAAGACAAGCGCGTCTACACGATCACCGACAAGGGGCGCCAACTCGCCCAGCGCACGCACCATCGCGCGCCATGGGACGAGGCCGCTGAAGCGTCGGGCCCGCGAACCGCACTGCGCGAGTCGGTCTTCGCCCTGCTCCACGCCTCGCAGCAGGTGGGCAAGACGGGCACCGACGAGCAGGTCGCCAAGGCTATCGAGCTGATCGACCAGGCACGCAAGCAGGTTTACCTGATCCTGGCCGAGTAGCAGCCATGACCAATCAACCCAGCAGGGCGGCCTTGCCCGTCCTGCTGGCCATCACCTTCCTGAGCGCCGTGGGCATGTCCGTCGTGTTCCCGGTGCTCCCCTTCGTCGTCCAGGGCCTGGTGCCCAACACGATGTCGGTCGCGTTGTGGGTCGGCGTTCTCGAGTCCGTCTATGCCGGCTGTGCTTTGTTCGCCGCGCCCGTGCTCGGATCCCTTTCTGATCGACTCGGCAGGCGGCCCATCCTGATCGTCAGCCTCATCGGCTCAGCCCTCGGCTGGCTGCTGTTCGGCATCGGCGGCTCGCTGGCCGTGCTGCTGATCGCGCGCATCGTCGACGGCGTCACCGCCGGCGACATGTCGGTCGCGTTCGCCTACATGGCGGACATCAGCGAACCGAAAGATCGCGCGAAGCGATTTGGCCTGGCCGGTGCAGTCTCCGGCGTCGGCTTCCTGGTCGGCCCGGCAATCGGTGGCCTGCTCGCCAGCGTCAACGTGGCCGCGCCCGTGTTCCTGGCGGCCGGCGCGAGTGCGCTGACGGCTGTGATCGCACTCGTGGCACTGCCGGAAAGCCTCGCCGCGGAAAACCGGACGGCGGCAGAACCGTTCAAGCTCGCCAGCCTCAACCCATTCGGGTCCATGGCGTCGCAGCTGCGCCGGCCGACCCTGCGCCCGCTCCTGATTGGCTTCGCCCTGCTCAGCGTGACGCTCACCGTGCTGGCCAGCAACTTCCCCGTGTTCGCGCTGGACGTCGTAGGTTGGGAGCCGATCCAGATCGGCCTGCTGCTCACCGGCGTGGGCCTGGTCGACATCATCGTTCAGGGCGGCCTGCTCGGACTGATGATCAAGACCGCCGGCGAACGTGGCGTGGTGCTCGGCGGCATGATCGGCGTGGCCGTCTCATCGGCCGCCATCGTGGCCGTGGCCCTGGTAATTCCAAATCCAATCGTGCTGATCGTCGCCGGCCTGACATTCGCCACGGCCGAGGGAGCGACGACTGCCACTCTCCAGGGCCTGCTGTCGAACGCGGTCGAGGCTGACGAGCAGGGCGCGCTCGCGGGTGGCGTTTCAGCGATCGGATCGGCCATCCAGTTGGTCGGACCGATCGGCGCCGGACTGCTCTTTGCGCAAGTCGGGCCGGCCGCGCCCTACGTGGTCAGCGTGATCGCCGCATTGCTCGCGGTTGTCCTTGTCCGCTCACGACTCGGCCTGCGACCAAGCGCCGCCGTGCCCGGATCGCTCGCGACAGCGTGAGTGGTGATGTCATAGTTGACGAATGACATCATCCATCGCATAGTTCGGGCATGAGCGGCTTTCCCCTCCGGTTCACCAACCCAAACACTCGTGAGCAGCTTCGCATCGTGGCTGAGCAGTTGGGCACGTCCATGAACCGGCTCGCTGAGGGCATGATCGAGCGAGAACTCGCGGCGATCAGCCTCGCTCTCGAGGACGAGCTCGAAGACACGCTCCGGCGACTACGCGAGCTTCGCCCCAGTGATATCGAGGCTTCGCTCGTGGCCTGGGCTGAGGCCGAGGGGCAGGCCGACCCGATCTCGGCTCAAATGGCCGTCCATCACGACGATCCGTACGAGATAGCAGCCGCTTTCGGCCGCTGATGCCGACGCCGTGGAATGATGACCCACCGGCATCACTGCCCCTGATCGCTCAGAACGTGGCGGTCGTAGCGACAACCATCCGGGCACAAGCCTCGGCACGGGTCCAGCCCACCACCGCTCTCGCCCAGGACTGGCACCGCATGATCTATCAAGGCGTGCCGCTGCCGGTCGCCTACTACGCGGGAGAGATTCGTGACAGTGATCCGGCATATCCCGAGCTGATCGGGTATGACGTAGTCGTCGCAGGGCTGCCCGGAGTCGACCACACCCAAGTTCCCGGCGAGCTGACGACGTTTGAGTCCGGCTTGCGAGCTTTGTGCGAGACCTTCGATCGGACCATTTCCTCGCGCACAGCACCGACTACGGCCTCAGCTCTCGCTGGCGTCATCCGCTTCTCGGCGTTTGCTCACGGCGAATGGGTGCGCATCCATCCATTCGCCAACGGGAATGGCAGGGTGGCGCGCTGCTGGGCCAACTTCATCGCCTTGCGCTACGGACTGCCTGCCATCGCGACGATCAAGCCACGACCCGCCGACTTGCTCTATGGCCAGGCCGCACGCGCCTCGATGCTTGGAAACCACGGGCCGACACAAGCGCTGTTCGCAGCGTTCCTTTCGGCGGCCATAGCCGGTCCGTGAGACGGACTGAGACGTGCCCGATCTGGTGCGGACTGAGAGGGCCGACTGGGATTCGAACCCAGGACACGAGGATTAAAAGTCTCGCCGAAGAGCGTGCACCGGGTCGCTCAGGACCCTACCGCGTCCACCCCACGCGCGCCTCGCGTCCATCGGCTCCACCGCCTCAGACCGCGTTGCACCGCCGTGGCTGTCAACGTGGCTGTCACGTCCTCGCGCTCGGACACTATGACCACATCGTGTCTCGCCGCTGGTCAAGTACGAGAGCGGTCGGATGCGCGACGCGATCGAGCAGCGCACAAACGGTTAACAGTCGCCCGTTTCAGACAACTTCTTGAGCATGAAACGAGCTCACTGCCGCGGCTTACGTAGTCACTCACTCAGTCACCGAGTCGGCCATGGGTTCGTTGCCCCGCATCGTTTGAATCACTCGCACGCGCGCGCACCCAGCGCTCTCAAGAGCGGCACCTTCCGGCCGCTGTCACGCGATCCGCTGTCGATGAAGTTACTCGCGCCGGGCCACAATGTGCTCATGCCCGAGCCCGATTTGCTCTTCTCGGCCGGCCGGCTTGCCGATGTTCTCGACAACCAGGCACGACTAGTCGACGCCGCGGCCCAGGCGATCCCGGCGGAGCACGCGCTAGCGCGAAGCATCGATGAGTTGGCCGCGGAACTAGTCGAGCGCTACGAGATCGAGCCGGTCGTGCTCGATTGGAGCGGGGTGACTTTGTCCTCTGACGAGGTGAAGATCGACGTGACCTACGACCCGCGGCGCGGATTCTTCGGCGACGAGGGGCGGGTCCACGTTGCTGGCACGCGCCTGACATTTCACGTTCCCCTCAGCGGCGAATCCAAGCTCCTCAAGCTCCGGCCGTCGCACTACACCAGCAACCCACCTCGCGGCGCCGTCAGCGCGACGGAGTTGCGCCTGGTCTCGGAGGCGCCCGTGGACAGCCGCGATGGACTGAAGGGTGTCCTTGAGGCCGAGGCCGACAACGTCAGGCGCTACCTCGACTTCGCGAGCGCGGACCTGACGACGTGGAGCGCCACGCTGCCAAAGATGGCCCACGACGGAGTCGAGCATCGAAGGCAGCAGGTCATCGCCGACCGCGAGTTCGTGGCTTCGATCGGCGTTCCGCTCCGCAGACGTGAGGACGCGCGACCGACCTACGCAGTGGCGCCGATTCGCCGTCAAGTCACCAAGCCGCCAACGAGCGGACACCGGCCGAGCGCGCCCGAGCCCTTCCTGCCGAACGAGGAATACGAACGCATCCTCGAGATCTGCCGTGGCATGGCCACCGTGCTCGAGCGTAGCCCGAGGGCATTCGCCCGCGCCGGCGAGCAAGCGATCCGGGACCACTTCCTGGTGCAGCTCAACGGTCAGTACCAGGGCGAAGCCATGGGCGAGACATTCAACAACGAGGGCAAGACCGACATCCTCGTGCGCGAGAAGGGCAGCAACCTCTTCATCGGCGAGTGCAAGTTCTGGGATGGGCCGCAGAACCTCTCGGACACTGTTGACCAGATCCTCCGCTACCTGACCTGGCGCGACACGAAGAGCGCGATCTTCCTGTTCAACTGCGGGCGCGAGCTGACGAAGGTGCTGGCCGCGATCAGTCCGACTATCGCCGAACACCCCAGCTTCGTGCGTGAGATCGACTATGGCACTGAGACCGACCGACGGTTTGTGCTCCGACACCGCGACGATCCAGAGCGCGAGATGACGCTCACGGTGCTCACCTTCGAGGTGCCCACCGTCTAGTGCCAAACTCGCTGCGGTGTGCCGCGCAACGTGGCAGCATATGGGCGCCCAAGTTGCTAGGTCAGCACGTGCCAGACTTCGCTGCGGACCGGACCGGTTGTTGAACCCGAGGTCCGTGGCGAAGGCGATAACTGGCTCTGGGCGATTTCGCTTAGCAGCCGCGCTGGTTCAGAGCGGCCGTTGAGCAATCTTGTACCGCGCTTGGTAACGAGTGGACCGTGCCACAGCTCTGTTTCGCCGGGAGGCTTGGAATTGGGTAAGTCAATCGGGCAGGTCAGCAAGCTGTCGTCCGAAGCCCTGAAGGTTGCTCAGACCGACACGGTCATTCGTTCCAGATCGAGCGGATCCTCCGTCGGCCGCGGTCAATTGGTGGTGCTCTCAACTCCCGCGGCCTTCGCCCGCCTGCAGGCCCTGCACCGACGTGCAATAGCGCAATCCACGGGCATTCGTGCCGTGGACAAGCTCGATCCAGTCAGCGCACGAGGCTGGTACGAGCGGGCGCTGGCCGCGGCGCTGGGCCATCTCGTTGTCGTTGACGAGTCCACACGTGCACGGATAGGTAATTCGCTCGCTCGCTACTGCGCGCAGGTCGGCAACTACGACGGCCTCGAGAGTCTGTTGTTAAGCATCGCGATCGATGCGCTTGCGACGGCGCCCACGAGTCATGAGCCGATTGTCGGCCGCCAGCGCTCCAGCCAGGCGACGCCGATCCGTTCCGGCAAACCGAGACTTACAAGTGCATCCAGGGTCGCAACGATGCAGCAAGTATTGAGCAGCCAAAGGTTTCCATCCACGCTGGGTGGCGGCTTGTCCGCTTCGGTGATCGCGCTATTTGAAGAAGCCGAGCTGTACACGGTTTCACAGACCGCCGGCGAATCTCTAGCCGCGCAACTCGGCGTTGCTATACCCGGACAGTCGGCGGTTCAGAATATTTCGGGACAGTTGGCGGTTCTGGCCGGTGCAGATGCCGACGGCCAATCCACGTGTCAAAAGGTAGTTGCCGGTGCGGGCGCAGTCGTGACGCTCGCCGTTCTTCTCGGAAAGACTGCCGTTGACACGGCGGGAGCGGCCGAGACTGGGAACACCAGCGGCGTGGAGCAAGACGAAGAGATCGCGGAGAATCTGCAGCCAGCTACCAAGGAACTGCTCGGCCCCGCCATCACCCTGGTGAGCAGCGTCGTCTGCGGTCTGGTTTCCGCGGACAGTCCAACGAACACGACGACAACCACGAGCACGCTCCCAGGCGGCACAACGGTTACCGTCGTTGCAACTACCTCTGGCGGAAGGACGACGGTGGTGACAACATCCGTCGCGCCGGATGGGAGTACGGCAGTCGAACAAGTGAACCCCGACGGCTCGATCTCATTCACTCAGACCGGATCCGACGGGACGGTCACGAAGGTCGTCGCAGGCGCAGACGGAAGTTACGGCGTGACCGTGACGACGGCTGATGGGACGACTACGGGCGAATGGACAGATGCCTCGGGCAACTCAGGCACCTGGACCCAGCAAGTGGGCGGTAGTTACCAGGCGACACAGACTGGAACGGATGGCACGGCCGTGTACACGACTTTCGACGCATCGACACGCACGACTACGACGACGCAGTTGACGCCGGACGGGGCGACAACAACGTGGGTAGATAACGCCGATGGCACTTCGATCACGACTCAGGTCAATGCCGACGGCACGCAGACACAGTGGACGACGGACGCGAGTGGGACGGTCGCCACGATCACGGCCGCGGATGGCTCCACCACGAGCTTCACATTCGACAAGAACGGCAATCAAACCTCCGGGCCCAACACTTCCAGCGCCGATCAAACCTCGCCGTCGCCGTCAGCACCCGAGACACCTGCAGCCGATCCAGGTGCGGCGACGGGCAATGATTCGGGCAACGGCACTTCCACGACTTCCGGTGGCACGGACCTCAGCAGCAACGACCCAGGTAGTGACGCGAGCGCACAGCAGTGCATTGACCAAAGCGGGTCAACGGAGAACGACGGCGGCTTCATCGCGGGCGATTGGGACGATGGCTACGGCGATGACTCCGGGCCAATTCGCATCTCCTTCTCAAATGGCGGTGACCCGGCCGACACAGGTAATGCATCCAGAGATACTGGTGGGCTAAATCAAGGAACGATCGGCTTTGGCGAAGGCATCGGGGACATCGACAAGTCGGCGGGCGATGCGAAGCTGAACGCGTCATTGCTGACGAGCGGCGTTAGCGACCCCTCCACGGAGGATGATTCCGGTAAGTCCAGTGGCGGCGGACTGCGCGGACCTGCGCCAGCAGCGTTCAGTGCGGCTGTTCCAGGCATTCCGGCCAGCGCCCTCCTAGCCGGGCAGTTAGCTGGGACCAACGGCAGCTACAAAATCTCCGATACACCCACGATCAGCGCAGACGGCTCTATCAAGACCGGATACACAGCTTCGTATGCGGCCATGAAAGGCATCGGAGATACGGCCAGCGTCGCCAACATAGTCAGCGCGGCTAAGGCCACAACCGTCGTCTCGGTCCTGCAGGCAAACGCGGCTCTCGCGCAGTCGAAGGTCGGCGCAGCCATCTCCGGCAAGAACCTTGGCGGTCTCGCCTCGCTCACCGTCACCGGGGTAGCCATAGGCGTCAATCTCCGAGGCGGCTGACTCAAGCCAAATCCACGACCACCAAGTCAGGCCGAAGGTCTCTGTCTCGAGCCCGCAGATCTTGGCGACGACCGCCAAGGTCCACGTCAGCTGGCCGGCGGCAACGGACGCGTCCGGCATCGACAGTTACCAGCTCCAGAAGAAGAAGGGTACTGGTGCCTGGGCGACCGTCACCCTGTCGTCGCCGACCGCGACTTTGGCCGACGTCACGGTCACGACCGGCACCAAGTACCAGTTCCGACTGCGCGCCACGGACACCTCGGCCAAGCACAACACCAGCGCCTGGGTTACGACTACCGCCTCCAAGCTGGCGCTCGTCCAGGAGAATGCGACGACGTTCAGGTATTCGGGCACCTGGAAGAGCACTGCGCTCGCGGGCAGCTCGGGTGGCTACGTCAAGTACGCTGCGAAGTCCGGCGCGAGCGCGACGCTGACGTTCGCTGGCACATCAATCGGCTTCGTGACTGATACCGGACCAGCCCGGGGCATGGTCCAGGTGTGGCTCGATGGCACGAACGTGGCGACGCTCGATCTGTACTCAGCGACAGCAGGCAAGAAACGCATCGTGTGGTCACCGGCGACGTCGCTGAATGCCGGGACTCATACCCTCGAGCTCAAGGTCCTGGACACCAAGAACGCTCACGCCACGAGCACCAGAGTCGATCTCGATGCGCTGGCGGTGTGGGGGTGAGCGGGCTATAAAGGTGGCTTTCGTGCGATCCAGCGAGCCAGTTGAGCTCCCGAACCCGCTCGAGAACGAGGCAATCCATGGCTCGTGCGGACCTTGACGCGGCCTGTAGCGCCCGCCTGCATGGCGCAGACGTGATCTACACCATCACGGCTGCGAAGGGGGCTGATCGGCCGGCAACTGGAACGAGCCGCGAAACAACATCGGCTGCCGCTTAGCCACCGAATCGGAGTCGAGGCGTCCTAAGTTGAAATAACAGCTCGCATCTCGCATGCGCAGCACGCCCCTCCCAATCACGATCCACTCATAGTGTTGGGGCCCTGAGGCCGCGATTCGGCTGCGCCGGTCGTCTGGTGTGGTCGTCGCGCC
>CAYYVV010000006.1:0-49948 GCA_964475245.1 uncultured Anaerolineaceae bacterium
GGCGTGGGCGCACCGGACGATGTGATGACGAAGCTGTCCGAGTATCCGCTGGACGGGTACGTCGGCACGAACGCGGCCGCCAACGTATCGGCCGACACGTCGACTTTCAGAAACCCGTACGTCATGTCCTCGCCGCCATTGGACGTCACGAAATAGGGCGCCTCAGGGTCGGTGGGATCGATATCGGCGTAGCCAGTGCCACCGGTCCCGACGATGGCCAGCACTGAACCCGCACCCTTGGCGTAGGTATTGGTCGAGCCGTCATTGGCGACGCACGCGGGGTTGAATGAGCCGGGCACGATCGCCGAGCAACCCGTCCCAAGCGCAAGCTGCTTGCTGCGCTGGTAATCGTGATCGTGGCCCTGGAGCATCAGATCGACTTTCTTGCTGACCAGCAGGTTGAACAGATCCGGGCCTATCCCGCAGCCCTTCACGCCCATCGATATGCAGTTCTCGTGATTGACGACGATGACCCACTTGATGCCGCTGCTGTGAGCATCATCGATGGCCGCACTCAGCCAGTCATAGTGCTGGTTGCCGGGGACGTAGTCGTAATCCTCGCCGTCCAACTCCAGGCCCGGCGAGATCAATATGAAGCGCGCGAGGCCGGCGTAGTCGAAGTAGTACTCCTTCGCATAAGCGCCCGTGAGGTTGCCGATCTTGTCGGGAAGGCATGCGGCGAAGTTGTCGATGCTGCCATCGCCCGTGGGATCGTCCTCGTGGTTCCCGGATATCAGCTCGAACGGGAGATCGGGGCCAACCTTGCCTCGCACGTAGTCGCACCACGCTTGCTCCGGCGTTGTGGAGCTGTAGCTGAAGTCGCCCATTCCGATGTGGAAATTCGGGGCGGCCATCCTGATCCCGTTCAGCACCGTGTCAGTGCTGTCATTGCTCCCGTAGTCACCGGCAGCGGTGAAGCTGAAGGACGGGTCATCGGCCCGGGCCGGCCGGGCAGTCGAGTAGCTCGCGAAGATGAGACCGAGCAGGCAGGCGGTGATTAGGACGCGCCGCAGCCTCATCGCGCGACTTTAGCGCGCCGACGGTGCCAGCGGACAACGGTTCTCAGGTGCTGGGCAACTGAGACGACGGCTACGTCTCGTCGGCAGCGGCCCCGCTCCGATCGCGGATCAGCTCGACCACGCCGGAGTCGGCAAGCGTCGTCGTGTCGCCCAGCGCTCGGCCCTCGCCGATGTCGCGCAGTAGACGGCGCATGATCTTGCCCGAGCGCGTCTTGGGCAGATCCGGCGTGAAGAGCAGGTACTTGGGTCGGGCGATTGGCCCGATGACCTTGGCGACGTGCTCGCGGAGCTCGATGGCGAGCGCATCCGAGGCCTCGGCATCGCCGCGAAGGATGACGAAGGCGAAGATCGCCTGGCCGGTGACCGGGTCGTTGCGTCCGACGACGGCCGCCTCGGCGACCGAGTGGTGGTCGACCAGCGCCGACTCGACCTCGATCGTCGAGATGCGATGGCCGGAGACGTTCATGACGTCGTCGACACGGCCGAGCAGCCAGAGGTAGCCCTCTTCGTCGCGCTTCGCGCCATCGCCGGCAAAGTACTTCCCGGCGAACCGGTTCCAGTACGTCGCCTTGTAACGCTCAGGGTCGCCGTAGATGCCGCGCAGCATGCTCGGCCAGGGCCGGGTGAGCACGAGATAGCCACCTCCGCCGAGGGGCACGGAGTTGCCGTTGGCGTCGACGACGTCAGCGCCCACGCCGGGGAACGGGAAGGTCGCCGAGCCCGGCTTCGTCGTGGTCACGCCCGGCAGCGGGGTGATCATGATCATGCCCGTCTCGGTCTGCCACCACGTGTCGACGATCGGCGTGCGCCCGGCGCCGATGTTCTGCTGGTACCACAGCCACGCTTCTGGATTGATCGGCTCGCCGACGCTGCCCAGCAGGCGCAGGCTCGAGAGGTCGTGCTTGCGCGGCCAGTCCTCGCCCTGCTTCATGAAGGCGCGGATCGCGGTCGGGGCGCAGTACAGGATGTTGACCTTGTACTGCTCGATGATCTGCCACCAGCGGTCCCACGCCGGGGTGTCCGGCGCGCCCTCGTACATGACGCTCGTCGTCGCGTTCGCGAGCGGGCCGTAGACGATGTACGAATGGCCGGTGACCCAGCCGATGTCCGCGGCGCACCAGTAGACGTCGTCGGGCTTGACGTCGAAGACGGCCCAATGGGTGAAGCTCGCGCCGAGCAGGTAGCCGGCGCTGGTGTGCATGATGCCCTTGGGCTTGGCGGTGGTGCCCGACGTGTAGAGCAGGTAGAGCATGTGCTCCGAGTCGAGCGCGACCGGTGGGCAGACCTCGCTCTGGCGCTCGACGATGTCGTGCCACCACACGTCGCGGCCGTCCTTCATCGTCACCGGCACGTCGCCCGCGTCGCCGATGCGCCGCGCGACGATCACGTGCTCGATCGTCGAGCCGATCTCGACCGCCTCGTCCGCGGCACTCTTGAGGTTGACCGCCTTGCCACGCCGCCAGCCGCCGTCGGCGGTGATCAGCAGCTTGGCCTGCGCGTCCTCGATCCGGCCCGCAAGCGCCTCCGCGCTGAAGCCACCGAAGATGACGGTGTGCGGGGCACCGATCCGCGCGCAGGCGAGCATCGCGATGGGCAGCTCGGGGATCATGGGCATGTAGATCGCGACTCGATCGCCGGTCTTCACGCCCAGCTCGAGCAGGGCGTTGGCCGCCTTGGACACCTCGCGCTGGAGGTCGGCGTAGGTCAGGTCGCGCGTGTCGCCCGGCTCGCCGATCCAGTGATAGGCGACCTTGGCGCCCAGGCCGTTCTCGACGTGACGGTCGACGCAGTTGTAGGCGAGGTTGAGCTTGCCGCCCAGGAACCACTTGGCGAACGGCGGCTCCCATTCGAGCGTCTTCTCGAACGGTGTGTCCCAGCTCAGGCGTTCGCGGGCGAGGTGCTCCCAGAAGCCGACGTAGTCGCGTTCAGCCTCGTCGTAGAGCGCCTGTGTGGCGTTGGCCTGGGCGACGAACTCGGGCGGCGGCATGAACGTGCGGCGCTCGGCCATCAGGTTCTCGATCTCCGGCCCTCTCATCGAGCCGGGCAGGGTGGTGTCGCTCACGCAGGGCTCCTCTCTGGCGTCGGGGAAGCGGGGTCGCTGGGCGGGGCATCGCGCTGCGGGACGGGCCGATAGCCGATGATCAGGCCGCGTCGGTCGCACTCATCGAGGATCAGGCCGCGCAGCACGCCCGGGGCAGTGAAACGGTGCAGCGCGGCGACCGACCCCTCGACGCGGACGACGAGGCCCGTGTCGCCCAGCCGCTCGACGCGCGTGACGTGTGGCTTGTCGAAGACGGCGGCGCGCCATTTGGGGTCTGCCGCGAACGCAGCGCCCGCGGCATCGATCGCGGCGGTCACCGCGGACAGGCTCTCTTCATACGGCACGGGCACTTCGAGGCTGACGCCGGCCCAGTTGCGGCTGAGGTTGCTCGCCGTCTGGATCAGGCCGTGGGGCACGTAGTGGACGGTCCCGTCGCTGTCGCGCAGGACGGTTCGGCGCAGGCTGATGTCCTCGACCGTGCCGGTCTCGCCGGCAATCTCGACGACGTCACCCTTCGAGTACTGGTTCTCGATGAGCACGAACGCGCCCGCGACGTAATCGCGCACGAGGCTCTGCGTGCCAAGGCTGAGCGCGAGCCCGACGATGCCCAGGCCGGCGATGGCCGGGCCGATATCGAAATGCAGGACGGACAGCGCCATCAGGAACGCGATGACGAGGATGATGATGCGCAGCGCCTGGTAGGTCAGGTCCGCGAGCGTGTGTCGCCGGCGCTCGAGCTCGACGGCGCTCAGCTGCTGCGCGGTGCCCTCGGCCACTTCGCGCTCGAACAGCCGGCGCAGGGCGCCGCCCACGACGCCACGCGCGAAGCGCAGCGCGATGAAGGTCAGGACCAGGATGAGCAGCAGTTGGACGACTGCGACCCACAGCCCGATCGTCTTCAGTTGGTCCAGGATCGCCTGCGGGTCCGGCACGGCGACTAGGTTAGCGGCGGTTGCCGCTCACAGAGGTCGCAGTTGCGGCCGTCACGGGCCCTGCGTCTCGAATAGCGGTCCCCGCCAAGGGTCGGCAACCCGTCGTTTGTCCGGCCTGGTCAGCCTTAAGCCGGTTCGGGCCAGTTCGGGCCGGTTCGAGACGCCCGCGGCGCGCTGTCCCACGCTCAGGCCTGCTCCGTTCCGCCTCTGATCGGGCCTGGGGACGCGGTACGAGCCGACTAAGGCCGACCTGCGCGTACAGATGACGGGTCATAACGGCGCCGGACGCGTACTGCGCTTCCTCCCGCCGACGCGTTGCACAAATGAGGGATTGGGTCGCCGATCTACGGCTTGGGCTTGACCCAGCCCGGCAACACTCTGCGCATCGTCGCCAGCGGCAGCGACCCGTGGCCGATCAGCTCGTCGTGGAAGTTCTTGATGTCAAAGCGATCCCCGTCGCGCTCCTCCAGCTGGTTGCGCAACGCCCGGATCTCGCGCATGCCGGTCATGTACGCCAGGGCCTGGCCCGGCCAGCAGATGTAGCGGTCGGTCTCCGTCTCAGCCTCGAGCCGGGACAAGCCGACCGTCATGAGCAGCTCGATCGACTGATCGCGAGTCCAGCGGAAGGCGTGTATGCCGGTGTCCACCACGAGACGCGCCGCGCGCCAGGCCTGACCGTCGAGCATGCCCAGGCGTTCCCAGGCGTCGTCGTACAGGCCCATCTCGTCGGCCAGCCGCTCGCTGTACAGGCCCCAGCCCTCGCCGTAGGCAACTCCAGCGAGACGCGCGCCGAAGCGGCGGAAGTCGGGCAGGTTGTCAAGCTCGCCCTCGATCGTGATCTGGAAGTGGTGGCCGGGCACCGCCTCGTGGTACGTCATCTCGGCCAGGCGATAGAGCGGCCGATTCTCCGGCTGGTAGGTGTTGACGAAGTAGATGCCGCTCCGCGAGCCGTCAGGGGCGGGCGGGAAGTAGAACGCGGGCGGCGCCTCGGCCTCCTGGTAGGGCTCGACGGCGCGGACCTCAACCGGCGCCCTGGGCAGCCGGCCGAACCAGCGCGGCGCGGCTGCGGTGGCCTTTTCGACGAAGCGCTCAGCGCGCTCGACGATCTCCTGCGACGAAGCCGCGAAGTTCGATTTCTCGCTGGCCAATGCCGCGCGCATCGTGGCGATGTCGGCAAAGCCCAGCTCGTCGGCGATCGCGCGTGTCTCTTCACGAATCGAGTCGAGCTGCTCGAGGCCGTACTGGTGGAGCGCCTCGGGCGTCTCGTCGAGGGTCGTCGAGGCGACGATCATCGTCCGGTACAGCTCCCGTCCGTCGGGCAGTGACCAGAGGCCCTCGTCCTGGCGCGCAAACGGCACGTAGCCCTCGAGCGCCGCGAGGTGCTCTACGAGCGCGGGCATCACGTACTCCTCGATCGCGGCGCGAATCCGCTCGCGGGTTGCGTCGTCGAGCTCGGGATGACCGACCAGCAGTGGCGACTCGTCAACGCCGCCGGCAACTGCGCGGCGGACCTGGTCGACGACGCGCGCGACGACTGGCGCCGCGGCGGTGCGCTTGGCCGCGATCCCCTCGAGCAGGTTGGCGCGGTGCGCGGCGAGATAGTCGGGATACTGCTCGAGGCGGCGAATCAGCCGGTCGACGCGCTCCGGGCTGTCGACACGCTGAAAACGTGCCAGGTCGCCGGGCAGGTTGTGCGGTCCGCCGGCCTGGTCGATGGCGTCGAAGTGATGAACGTCATGGTCGATCTGGCGCAGCCAGATCTGGGCGACCGTCTCGAGCATGTCGAGCGTGATCGTGTCTGCCTGTTGGAGATTCCTGCGATCCACGGCCTTGGCGTCCTGGAGGAAGCCACGCAGCGCCGAGCGCTCCTCGGCGCGTCCGACATCGGTCACGTCGGGCAGGCGGTCGTCATAGCGCTCGTCGCCGAGAATCGTCGCGTAGATCGGCTGACGCGACAGGAACCACTGCCAGAAACGATCGGCAAGATCGGCGACGGATTCGATTGCGACGTCGGTCACGGAAACCTCCGGTTTGGTATTCGTGCGGGCAGTCGTCGCGGTCAGCCGAAAAGGGGCAGCTGTTCCGCTTCGCGTTCGATTTCCGGGTCCAGCCCGAGCATCGGACCGAACTGGTCGAGGTCAGCCTCCTCGCGTGCGAACAGGCGGCGCAGGTGATCTGACTTGAGGATATGCCAGTTCTGTTCCTCAAGCGCCTTGGCCAGGAGCGGCGACCGAGCGAGCTTGAAGCGCACCAGCTCTGTCCGCTCAGGCGGAATGATCAGGAAGCGAATGACCGCGTCGCTGCTCGGGATGCGCGGCCCGCGGCGCAGCAGGGCGTCGGTCAGCATCGCCGTCCACTCGACCTCGAACAGGAAGGTGGCCTTGCCGCGCAGGTACCAGACGCAATCGAGCGATTCGAACGTGTGCGCGTCGCCCGGCGCGATGAGCGGCAGGTAGGCGCGCTGCTCGTCCTCGCTGAGCAGGTCGGCAACGGTCCCGCCCATATAGGCGCGGCGCGACTCGCGCTCGGAGACGTGGGCGCGCAGGCCCAGGCGGTGTCCGTAGTCGACGAGCATGCCGCAGATCTCGCCGTGCTCGCGGTGCCGACCGGTCAGCTCGTCCTCGGGACGGAGCGTCACGAGGTTTAGTGCGGGGTCGCGATACGAGTCGAGCACGGCCCGAACTAGCTCGGCGTCAGGCGTGTCGTGGCCGCGGAACATGCCCGCGATGCGCTCGAAATAGGTCTCCTCGTCCATGCCGCGGCTGGTCGAGAGCAGCCCGTAGGCCGCCCACTCGAGGCGGTCCGATAGTGGCGGCCGTGCCTTGGCCAGGTCCTTGCTGTCGCGCAGCCACCACCGGCCGCGGTCGACCTCGAACAGGCGCGGATGGTCGGGCCGGCGCAGCTCGCCCATGACGATCTCCATCAGCAGATGGACGTGATCGGTGGCCGACGCGGAGCCCAGCGCCCAATCGGGCGTGTCGGCGTCGGCGGCCGGCTCGGTCTCAGATTCCGACACGTCGTCGGGCGCCGGTTGCGCGTCGACCGCGGCGACCGCGGCGACGTCGGCGACGTCGGCGACGTCGGCGACCTCGTGCTGCGCGCTCGCCGCCTCGCTCTCTTCGAAGGTTTGCGTGCCGACGAGGTGGCGCAGGTGGCCCAGGCGATCGAGTCCGACGAGCACTTCGCCCAGCAGCCGCTCGCCACCCGCCGGCTCACCGCGCGCCTCGAGAACGCTGACCGCGACCTGGGTTACGGCGCGTTCGACGTCAGCCAGCGCGAAGGGCGCGTTCGGGTCAGCGTGGGGCAGGTCGGCCAGCTCGTCCTGGATCTCGCTGCTTTCGTCCGCCGGCCCGACGTTGAACTCGAGCAGGCCCCCGATCTGGTTGCCCGACTCGGCCAGCACCGCGCTCGACAGGCGCAGACCGGCACCGATCCCGCCGAGCACGCCCGCGACGAGGCCCGACGCTCCGCCACGGTCGAGGATCACGACCGCCTTCGCGTCGCGTGCGAGCACGGGCCTGACGGCGAGCAGCGACCGACGCAGCGCGGTCGCCTCGCGGCCGCGGTCGTTCGCCGGCGGCGCACCGAAGACCCATTCGAGGGGCAGCTCGCTCGCGGCCTCACGGCCCAGGACGAGAGCGGTGGCCAGATACGCGAAGCTGACGTTCTCGACCGACCAGCGGACGGGCGGCTGGGTCAGCACGAGCCGAACGCGCGAGCGCGGATCGAGCCGCCCGGGCAGGACCGGCCGGCGCGACCAGAACATCGGCTCGTTGCCGCTGACGTACGCCGGCCCTGTGCGCATGACGACGTTGGCACTGCCATCGATGAGCGTCTCGATGTCGTCGCCCGGCCGCGGCTGGAAGCTGGCTGCGCCCGGCTCGACGCGCGAGATGAAGGTGCGCACCTCGTGCACGCCCTCTTCGAAGGCCAGCCACGGGTTGCGCTCGCGCCACTGCTTGGACGTTGGTTGCTGGAAGTGGCCGTGGCGGATGCGCAGGGCCGCGGTACGGCCGGGATAGCCGTTCAGCCGGCTCGCCGGCAGCAGCGCGTGAACCAGGCCCAGCCGCAGGCCGGCCTCAACGGCCGGGGCCTTGAGCTGGCCGTCGAGCTGGGCGATGATCTCGTCGAGCGCCACGAGCGTGCGCGGCGTGTACAGCGCGAGCAGCTCGCCGGGCAGTCCGCGTCCGCCATCGAGCACCGGGAAGCGGTTGACCAGGTCCGTGCGCGCCTGTTTCGCATCCGACTTGCGCGCGAGCTTGATGTCGTCGTCGTCGACGGGCGCGATGCGCGGCTCTGTGCCGTGCGCCTGCTCGCGACAGAACGAGCAGCGGAAGACCTTGAGCTTGGGAGAGTCGGCGCCGGCGTCCCAGATGTACTCCTGGACGACGATCGGCCGCCCGCACGTCGGGCAGCGCGAGGTGAACATCATCTCGATCCGCCGACGCAGCTCGACCTCGCCGCGCGGGACCGTTGCGACCGTCGACAGGCCGGCGTCGAAGTGGCGCAGGTCGGGCGGGCGCAGCACGATCTCGGCCAGCAGGCGCGTCAGCGCCGTCGACTCGAGGGCATACACCCGGCGCAGCGCGGCGATGGCGTTGCGCGCGATCCAGCCACCGCGTCCGTGGATGTCGATGACCACGTCGCCGGGCGCGGTGCGCGCGGCGAGTTCCGCCGCCACGACGTTATCCGGCGGCGGCGGCGCGAAGCGCTCGAACGCGGGTAGCTGCGGCCCCAGGTTCGGTCGGATGAGCGACGAAAGGGGGTCCGCCATGTGATCGGAGTCTATCGACGCGTGACTCCTGTGCGGCGGGTCTGAGCGCCTCACGAGCGTCGAATCTGCGACCGAGCTGCCCAGTATCCGAGACCCCATGTACCGACACGCCTGGATATGGACCAAGCGGCCTGAATATGTCTGGCATATTCAGGCCGCTCGATCCATGGGCCGCAAGAAGCAGGGCCGGCCGGATCCGCGCGCGCGGACCAAAAATGAAGCGGCGGCCCGTTGGGGCCGCCGCGCGTGTGTCTGGTGGGCGACGGAGAGTGCTACTCCTCGGCGTCCTCGTCGGAGTCTTCGGCCGACTCCTCTTCGACGAACGCCTCGTCCGTCGTCAGGTCGTCGGGCACGACACGGCCGATGTCCTCGATCTCGTCGTCCTCGTCGTCAAGCTCGAGCTCGTCCTCGAGATCCATCTCCTCGCGGATGAGCGTGCCCTTGGTGTACGGCCGCAGGTCGCTGACCTTCGCCGCAGTCGGGAACGAGACCTTGCCGTAGTTGGCCGGATCCTGGTACGTCTCGCGGATGATGATGCGTACGTCGCGCTCGCCGATGCTCGTGACGCCGGCGGCGTATTTGTTGCCGTCCGCGATCAGCTTCAGCAACCGGGCCGCGACGCGTGGCTCGACGTAGCCGATGTGCCGGCCGTTGGACTTCGCCTCCAGGCGCGGCCCGTCAGGTGACAGCTCGACCGCGTCGCCCGGGTTGACTTGGGCAAGCTGCTTGGGGTCAGCGAGGTCGATCAGGTGCGCGAAACCCGTCTTGCCCGTCTCCTCGACAAAGATCGACACCGCCGCCTTGTCCGTCTTGTGCGCCGCGACAGTCTTCTTGCCCGCCTCGGCGAGGAGCATGCGCAGGCGCGCGATGTTCCGCTCGGCGATGCGATTGGTCGGATCTATGGCCAGGGCCGCCTGGTAGTGCTCGCGCGCCGTCGCCAGCTCGCCCATCTCCCAGAATGCCTTGGCCAAGCGGTTCTCGGCCTC
The DNA here is from genome assembly GCA_964475245.1 of uncultured Anaerolineaceae bacterium. Taxonomy (GTDB): domain Bacteria; phylum Chloroflexota; class Limnocylindria; order Limnocylindrales; family CSP1-4; genus JALYGJ01. The sequence goes on from CAYYVV010000006.1 coordinate 9,753, forward strand.
GGAATCGGGGCCCATCTCGAGGATGCGCCGGTTGAGCTCGGCGGCCTGCTCCCACTCCGCGGCAGTGGCCGCGGCGATCGCCTGCTCGTTCAGCTGGCGCTTGAGTCGGGTGGCGTTGAGGGCTGGCGCAGCGACGCCGTCGGTGATCGAAAAACTCATGGTTTGTTTGGGTTCCTTCGCCTTGGGCTCGCGCACGCGCATCGGCGCACACAGGGACGGTTACTTGCGGGAAAGCATGACTAATATACTCACCAAGGTCCCCTCGTGCGACCAGCGCTGTGGCGTGCGCGTGAGACGGGCCGCGGAACAAGCGCTGGAGGAAGCTCTCCACTCGTGGACGCTGGATGCAGTAGCTGCGGCGCAGGTCGCGCCGTGAGCTCAATAACGGTCCGCCCTGTCCACCCGGAGGCGCTCGCTCGGTAGAGCACCGGGCGCCTCGGACGAGACGGCCACCCGTCGAGGTAACGGATGCTCTACTTGAGTCAGGTAAACGGCCGGCCCGTTCGCGACATGAACGGCGAGCCGATCGGCAAGGTCGCGGATCTCATCGTCGCCGTCGGCGAGCGCTACCCGCCCGTCACCGGTCTCGTGATCAAGACCGATGGCCGCCAGATTTTCCTGCCCTGGTCGTCGGTCGCGTCGCTCGACGCTGACGGCGCACGGCTGAAAACCTCCACGCTTGACATCAACAAGTTCCGCCAGCGCGAGAACGAGATCCTGCTCAAGCTTGATCTGCTCGACAAGCAGATCGTCGACATCGACGGCCGGCGCGTGGTGCGTGTCAACGACGTCAGCCTCGATGAAATCAACGGCTCGATGCGTCTCGTTGCCGTCGATGTCGGCGCCGCGGGCATCCTGCGCCGCATGGGCATTGAGGGCACGTACCGCTCGTTGGCGCGCAACCTCAAGCTGCCGTGGCGTGAGCGCTTCATCGACTGGGAGGACGTCGATCCGCTCGAGAGCTCGATCGCCGCGGTCCGCCTGCGTGTTCCGCACGCGGGCCTCGCAGCGCTCCACCCGTCCGACCTGGCGATGATCATCGACCAGCTGACGCCCAAGGACCGAGCCGGCGTGCTCAGCTCGCTCGACGACGAGCAGGTCGCCGACGCGATCGAGGAGATGGAGCCCGAGACGCAGGTCGAGGTGCTCGAGGACCTCGAGCCGGACCGCGCGGCGGACATCCTCGAGGAGATGAGCCCCGACGACGCGGCCGATCTCGTCGCCGACCTGTCGGAGACCACCCGCCAGGAGATCCTGGCGTTGATGGAGACGACCGAGGCCGACGAGGTCAAGGAGCTTCTGAGCTACCCCGAGGAGTCGGCCGGCGGGATCATGACCACCGAGTACATCGCGCTGCCGGCCAACGTCACGGCCGGCCAGGCGATCGACAAGCTGCGCGAGCTCGAGCCCGACGCGGAGACGATCTACTACGTCTACGTCATCGACAAGAACGAGAACCTCGTCGGCGTGCTGTCGCTGCGCGACCTGATCGTGGCCAAGCCCGAGATGACCATCTCGGATGTGATGATCAAGGAGCCCATCACCGTTCGCGTGCTCGACGACCAGGATCACGTCGCCGGCGTCATCGCGCGCTACAACCTGCTCGCCGTGCCCGTCGTGAATGACGCCGGCCACCTCGAGGGCATCGTCACGGTCGACGACGCGCTCGACGCCGTGGCGCCGTCCGCCGGCCGGCGCTGGCATCCCAGGCCACCGGTCAGGCTGGGCCAGTGAGCCTCGCCGCTCGCGGGGCGGCGCAAACGCCACGGACGGGGCCTCGCCGCCGGCTGGGCCGCCGCGCGCGCTTCCTGGCCACGATCGCGGTCCTTGGCCCGGGCATCGTCAGCGGCTTTGCCGACAACGACGCCGGCGGCATCACGACCTACTCGATCGCCGGGGCGAAGTTCGGCTACGACCTCCTGTGGGTGCTGCTCGTCACGCAGATCGCCCTGCTCGTCACCCAGGAGATCGGCGCGCGGATGGGACTCGCCACCGGACAGGGCCTGACGGGGCTCATCCGGGAGCGCTTCGGCCTGCGCTGGGCGGCCTTCGCCGCCGGAACGATGATCGTCGCCAACCTCGGCTCGACCGTGTCGGAGTTCGCCGGCATCGCTGCGGCACTGTCGCTCTTCGGGGTGCCGGCGGCGCTATCGGCGCTGCTCGCCGCGGTGGCGGTGATGGTCCTGATCGGCGCAGGCTCCTTCAGCCGCGTCCAGTACGGGTTCGTCGTGATCGGCGTCCTGGTTTCCGGGGCATACCTGATCTCGGCCGTCCTGGCCCATCCGGATTGGGGGCTCGCGTTGCACAACCTCGTCGTGCCCCAGGGCGCGTTCGATGGCGCGTACATGCTCGCCGTCGTTGGCGTCGTCGGCACCACGATCACTCCGTGGGGCCAGCAGTTCATACAGGCCTACGTGGTGGACAAGCGCATCCGGCCGGAGGAGATGAACGCGGAACGACTCGACGTGCTCATCGGCGTCTTCATCACCAATGTCGTCGGCGCGTTCATCGTCGTGGCCTGTGCGGCGACCCTTTTCAAGAGCGGCATCTTCAACATCTCGAGCGCGGCCGACGCTGCCCAGGCTCTGCAACCCATCGCGGGCAACATCGCATCGCTGCTGTTCGCGATCGGCCTGCTCGCCGCCTCCCTGCTGGGCCTTGGCGTCGTGCCGCTCGCCAGCGCGTACACCGCCGCCGAGGTTTTCGGCTGGGAGCAGGGCGTCGGCTGGCGCATTCGCGAGGCGCCGGCGTTCTATGGCATGTTGGCTTTCTTCATCGGCTTCGCGGCGCTGTTCATGCTCATCCCGGGCCTGCCGCTGATCCAGGTCATGTTCGGCGCGCAGGTCCTGAACGGCCTGCTGCTGCCAGTCATCCTCGTGTTCGTGATGCTCCTCGTGGGCGACCGCAAGATCATGGGCAACCTCGCCAGCGGCCGGATCAACCTGGCCCTCGGCTGGGGCGTGACGCTGCTGCTCATCGTCATGTCACTCGTCCTAGTCGTGACCTCGTTCGCCTAGTTGAAACTAGCGCGATGAACAGCACACGTCCGCACGTCGTCCGGCTCCAGCACGTCGCCATGCCGTACCCGGGCACGCCGGAGTCGGCCGCAACCGCGCGCCATTTCTACGGCGAAGTGCTGGGGCTCGAAGAGCTGTCCGTGCCACCGGCACTGCCCGGCACGGTCCTGTGGTGGGCCGCAGGTGAGCTCGAGGTGCACCTGTTCAGCGAGCCGTCGGGCGTGGCCGTCAACGACCGGTCACGCCGCCATCCGTGCCTGCAGGTCGACGACGCAGCGGCGTTTCGCGCGCACCTCGACGCAAACGGCGTCACGACGGTCGATGACGACGGCGAGATCCCGGGCCGGCCGCGCTTCTTCGCGCGCGACCCGTTCGGCAACCAGATCGAGTTCGTGGAGTTCAGGCCCGACCACTGGTAGCCGCCGACCGGCCACCATTGCCCGGCCCCCATGCCCCGGCCACCATTGCCCGGCCTCCATGCCCCGCCGACCCGTCGTTTGTGCGGCCAGGTCAGCCTTAAGCCGGTCATCCTCGCTTCCGCTGGCTCGGGGCGGCCCCATCCACGCTCGCCCACGCTCGATCCAGCCCAGGACAAGGCCGCCGATGGCCGGCTGAGTCGATTAAGGCTGGCGGGGCGGTACAACTGACGGGTCGGAACGGGGTTTTGGCGAACGGACACGCCGCACTGACGACGGGTTGCGCGTCCAGCTCTTGCCACCGGGCGCGCTCACGAACCAGATAGCCCCGATCTCGCCGGAGGGCGCGCGCAGCCATATATGGAGCCGACGCGAGACGGCCGGCAACTGCGCGCGCAGCACGGCCGAGTGACGCTCGACGGCGCGCCGCGAACTCCGCGCCTCAGGCAGAACGAGAGCGCAGCCGACGATCAGCGCGCGCCAGCCGAAACGATTCTTCGCGACCTTCGGCGCCAGCCGGACCTTCACGTCGAGCGGGCGCAACGTTCCTTCGACCGAGCCGAGCTCTGTCTTCACCTCGATCACGAGGAGTGCGCGCGCTTTCGCGTGCCAGGCCAGGATGTCGTACGAGCCGCGCTCGCCCCACTCGCTGAATCCAATCTCGACGCGGACCTCCCAGCCCAGGCCGCGCAGAAGGTCAACCACCAATCCGACGAGCGCGGCGTGTCCCTCGTCGAGCAGCCGGTCGGCTGCCGCGCCACGGTACAGGGCACGCACCTCGAGCTCGGCGCCGAGCGCAGCGAGGCAGCGCTCAACCTCATCGAAGCGCAGCTGTGCCAGCTCGTCGGCCTCGAGCATGCCGATCTTCCAGCGTGGCACGCCCGACTTGTCGGCCAGCGCGCGCTGCGTGAGCAGCGCGCGCTGGCGCAACCTGCGATGAACCTGCCCGACACGCTTGTTGAGCACGCCGCGAGTGTCGCGGCCGGCGCTTAACCGGCAGTTGCTCGCGTGTCGAAGACGAGCCAGTGGTCGGGTGCGACCTGGGGCTTGTCAGGCACGGCCCGCCACTCTTCGCGCCACGCGTCGCCGACGATGTCCGTAACGACGCGCTTCCAGAACTGTGGCGCGCCGGGATTGTCATCCTGGAAGGCGATCTCCCACGGACCCGGGTAACGCTCGATCACGTCGTGCGCCAGCCGGTGGCCAACGCCCGCACGCCTGGCGGCCCGGACCACGAAGAAGTCGCCCATGTGGCGCGTCGGGCCCGACGGGTACATCACGAACGCAAAGGCCGCCGGCGCTCCGTCGAGCAGCGCGAGGCAGCCGGGGATCGCGTCAGGGTCTGCGAGATAGCCCTCGAGGCGACCGAGCCTGTAGAGGCCGTCGGCGTTGGGCAGCACGCCCCGGAACTGCGACATGTCGTGCCCGTAGAGCTGCCAGAGTCGCTCGATCAGCGGCGCGTCCTCGCGGCCGATGGGTCGGATCGCGAGACGGCCCGGCTCGTCGTGCGTCACGAATGATCGGTAACCGCGGCGAGGAATCCGTCCAGCGGCAGGGTGTTGAGCACGTTCCCTGGCTCGAGCCACGCCCGGCGCGCCTGTGAGATGCCCCAGTCCAGGTTGTCGAACTCGTGCACGTAGTGCGCGTCCGAGTCGACGACGAAGCGGTTGCCGGCATCGAGCGCGGCGCGGGCGCGCCGGTCGTCGAGATCGAGGCGTTCGTCAGAGCCGTTCAGCTCGAGCACCGTCCGCGTCTCGGCCGCCTCGCGATAGAAGGCTTCCCAGTCGAGGTCGAGATCGTCGCGGATGCCGATCTTGCGTCCGGACGGGTGGGCAATTATGTCGACGTTCGGGTTGCGCAGCGCGGTCCGGTAGCGGGCCATGAGCTGCGCACGCGGCTGGCGCCGGCCGACGTGGAGCGAACAGACGACGACGTCGAAGCGCGCCAGGAGCGCGTCGTCGTAGTCGAGCGCGCCATCAGGGCGAATCTCGAGCTCGCAGCCGTGCAGCAGGCGGAAATCGAGCCCGTCGCGGGCGAACGACTCGTTCAGCTCGCCGATGACGCGCCGTTCCTGCTCGACCCGCTCCGGCGTCAGGCCGTTGGCGATGGCCAGGCTCTGGGTGTGGTCAGTCAGCACCTGGTAGCGCAGGCCGCGGGCGCGCGCTTCGGCCGTCATGCGTTCGATCGAGAAGTGACCGTCCGACCAATCGGAGTGGGTATGACAGTCGCCCTGCAGGTCAGCCCGCGCGATGATGGCGGGCAGGCGGCGGGCAAGGGCGGCCTCGATCTCGCCGCGGTCCTCGCGCAGCTCGGGCGCGATGAAGGGCAGGCCCAGGAAGTCGTATACCTCGTCCTCAGTGGCGAAGGTCACGCGCGTTGATTCGTCCGCGAGACTCGTGAAGCCGTGCTCGGACAGCGACCAGCCACGGTCGCGCGCCATCTCGCGCAGGCGGACGTTGTGCGCCGCGGAGCCAGTGAAGTGGACGAGATAAGTGCCCGCGGCGCCGGGCGGCATGGTCATCATGTCGACCTGCGGCCCGTGCGACAGCTGGACGGTCGTGCGCGATCCGCCGCCAGGCCGGCCGCCGTGACCCGCGACGCGCTCGATGAACGGCGAGCCGTGCAGCTTGGCGACGGCCGCGGCCGGATCGGCGGTCTCGACCAGGAGGTCGATGTCGGCGACCGTCTCGCGCCGGCGGCGGTACGAGCCCGCGGCGACGACCGAAGTGACGCCGGGAACGTTCACCAGCGAGCCGCTGACACGCTCGACGAAATCCCGGGCAGTGCCCAGGCGAATTCGTTGCGGCGGCCGCGCGCGCAATGTCGCGAGGCCATCGAGCAGGCGCTCCTCCGTCTTTTCGCTCATGCCCTTGAGTGAGCGCAGCGACCCTGAGCGCGCGGCCGCCTCGAGCGCGTCGAGCGAATCGATGCCCGCCTGGCGCCACAGCTCGCCGGCAGTGCGCGGGCCCAGACCCGGCACCTGGAGGAGCGTGACCACGGACGGCGGCACGTCGCGCCGCAGCCGTTCGTAGTAGCGCAGCCGGCCCGAGTCGGCCAGCTCGGATAGCTTCTCGTCGATGGCCTTGCCCACGCCGGGCAGCCGGGGCGGGTTGCCCAACCTGTAGGCACGAGCGATGTCCACGGGCGAGTGCGCGATCGTCTCGGCTGCCCGGCGGTAAGCGCCGATCTTGAACGGCAGCTCGCCGCCGATCTCGAGCATGTCGCCGATCTCGTAGAAGATGCGCGCCAGCTCGTCGTTGCCGAGCAGCGCCACGTCGTCGCCCCGGGACGCGCGCGGCCGCGTCTCGTACGGCGGCTGGTCCGGATCGAGCGCGATCTCCTCGGCCAGCGACGGCGCCGAGGAATCCGCCTCAGTTCGCGTCGGGACGTCGACGCGCTTCGGTCGGGGCGGCGCGGACCTTCGGGCAGGGCTCATCTGGCCCAGCGTACTGGGCGTCCGTATCATCCGCGAAGTGGGAGAGGGACAGAGGGGGGCCGGGTTCGACGTGCCCGGCGCGCCGCGCGCGCCGGGCACGGATCCCGTGCGCCTGCTGATCGTCCATCCACGCGACCCGGCGGCGCCCACGATCGGTGGCATCCAGACGTTCCTGCGCGACTTCATCAAGTACGCGCCGGCTGATTTCGAGATCACCTTCGTGGGCACCACGCGCGATGCCGCGGCACGCCCGGTTGGCCGGTGGACCACGCTCGAGCTGCACGGCCACGCCGTGCGCTTCCTGGCCGTGGGCACGGGCAGCGGGACGCCGCGCTCGCCCGTGACGCCTCTCTGGTCGATGGTCGGGCTCGCGCGACTGTGGCGGGCGCTGCGCGTGTCGGGTCGCATCCTCCAGGTTCATCGTCCGTATCGGCGCCTGCTGCTTGACCGCCATCTCGGCCCGACGGTGCAGTTCATCCACCTCGACCTGCGCGACTGGCCCGGGCCGCAGGGCTGGCCCAAGCTGCAGTCGCTGTATCGCGAGTTCTCGGACGCGACGCTCGAGCGCATGGACCGCATCTTCATCGTCAACGAGACCGGCGCCGACCTTCTGCGCAGCGAGCATCCCGCTATCGCCGAGCGCGTCGAGTTCCTGCCCGTCTGGTACGACGCGGACGTGTTCAAGCCCGTGCCCGCCGATGAACGCACGCGGCTGCGCACGGATCTTGCCCGCCGGCTGGACCTCGCTGCGGACGCGTGCGAGACGCAGCGGTTCGTGCTCATGGCCGTGCGCCTGACGGAGATCAAGAAGCCGCTGCTCGCGATCGACACGCTCGCGGCCCTGGCCGGCAAAGGCCGGAGCGATGTCCAGCTCGTCATTGCCGGTTCGGGCGAGCTGCTCGACGCCACGCGTGAGCGGGCCGCGGAGCTGGGCATCGCGGATCGCGTCCACTTGCTCGGCGACCTGCCGCGCGAGGAGCTGGCCGGCGTGATGCAGGCAAGTGACGCGTTGCTGCTCACCGCGCGCTCGGAGGGCGGCGGCCCGCGCGTCGTGCTCGAGGCACTGGCGTGCGGCCTGCCAGTCGTGTCGACTACGGTGGTCGAGGTGAAGCGAACCGTGACGAGCGGCGTGAACGGCTGGCTCGCAGCCGAGCCCACGCCTGATGTGCTGGCCGAGGGCCTCGAGTGGGTGCTTGCGCAGCCGCGTGAAAGGCTCGCGGGCGCGGCCGTCGCCGCCGTCACTCCATTCACGGCCGAGCGCATGCTGAGCGGCCTGTACGAAATGTATCGCTCGCTGGCCGCGAGCACGAGGCGCTGATGCCCCGGCCGAACCTGTTCATCGTCGGTGCGCCGAAGAGTGGCACGACGTCGCTCTACGAGTACCTGTCGGGCCACCCCGACGTGTACATGTCGCCGTACAAGGAGCCACTGTTCTTCTGCCCGGACGTTCGCGTCGTGCGCGGCGAGGCGGGGCTGACGTATGGCAGAGACGATGCTGCCTTCCTCGCGCTGTTCAAGGACGCACGCGACGAGAAGTGGCTCGGCGAGGCGACCACGCGCTATCTCGTGTCGCACGAGGCAGCCCGGCTGGTCCACGGTTTCAGCCCGGACGCGGTTGCGATCGCCATGCTGCGCAACCCGGTCGACCTCGTTCACGCCTTGCACAACGAGCGCGTTTCACAGGGCACCGAGCCGATCACCGACTTTGAGCAGGCCATCGCTGCTGACGAACGACGGGCACGCGGCGCAGACCTGCCGGGAGCAACCAACAAGCTTGGCTCGGTGTACCGCGAGAGCGCCACGTTTGCCATGCCGCTCCAACGCTGGTTCGACGCGCTTGGTCGGGATCGCGTCCACGTCATCGTCTTCGACGACTTCACGAGCGACACCCACGGCGAGCTGCGTCGCACGCTCGAGTTCCTGGGCGTCGACCCCGACTACGAGCCCCCGACCCTAGCCGCGCGCAACACGAGCCACCGCCAGCGAAGGATGGTCCGGCGCGTGATCGACAGCCGCCTTGGCACGTTCGTGTCGGACGACATCGCGCGCGCGTTGCTCGGCGCCAACGCGCGCGCCCGGCTGGCCTACCGCTTCCGCAAGAGCAGGCTCAACCGGCGCAGCATCAAGCGCGCGCCCATGCCGGCCGCGCTGCGCCGCCAGCTCGAGGAGGAGTTCCGGCCAGACGTCGAGGCGACCGGCGAGATGCTCGGGCGCGACCTGCTGGCCTTGTGGTTCGCGGAGTCGCGCTCCTAGGGCACTGCTAGAGCCCGATCAGGGCACGGAAAGCCTCGGTCATCGGGCCGTAGGCCGCCTCCTGGTACTCGGCGGGCAGCTCGTGCGGTCGGCTCGGGGTCCGGTTCGCGTCGACCACCCACAGCTGCCCATCGAGTGGATCGCGCAGGATGTCGAGCTCGCCGTAGTCCATGCCGATCCGGCGGGCAAACTCCAGCAGCTGCGCCTGCTCGTCGTTCGAGTACAGGTGTTCGGGCGACCGAGGCAAGGTCAGCCTGGTGCCGAAGAACCGATCCGGGTAACGGCGCCACTTGTCGTAGGCGATCACGATGTGCGCGCCCATGATCACGGCGCGTGTCTGCCTGACCCAGTCGCCTTCGCGCCAGTCGATCAGGCGCTGGTACACCCAACCCTTCTGCGGCCGCGCGACCGGGCCCTCGATCACGCGGCCGCCGTGCCGGCCGTTGTCCTCCGGCTTCATCACCATCTGTGTCCGCGTCGTTTGCGGATCGACCGCCAGTGAGCGTCCGGTGACGCTCTGCCAGGCCGCGTCGACAGTGCTCTTCGAGATGTCCAGGCATCGGCCGTTGATCGCGTTGGGCGGCAGCCGGCGCGCCGAGCGCGGTGAGAACCAGGTGTCGCCATCCCAGGCGATCGTTGGCTGATCGGCGCGCGGGGAGTAGCCGATGCGCACGCCCAGGTGCAGGAGCATGACGCTGACCGGCGCGTGCGGCTGGGGCCGCATCGGGTAGAAGTTGAGCACCGGCGCGTCGTGTGGCAGCTTGGCGTTGTGGCGCTCGACGCCGCGCGAGGCGTGGCGCCAGCGACGGAAGCGACGGCCCGTCAGCCGAGCGTGCCACGGCTCGGGGATCCTGTCGAGCGGGCCGAACTTCTTCCACGACGGCTTGAGCTCACCGTCGGGAAAGAGGTACCGCGCCGCCTCCAAGTCATCCATGGCGCGCCTCCGGCTCGAGCAGTGTCCTCAAGTAGTCCTCAACGTTGTCGAAGCTCGCCTCGATGCCGTCGAACTTGGTCATGTGGTCACGGCCAGCCTGATCCCGGAAAGTCAGCCGCCAGGTCATCTTCGTGACACCGTCAGACTCGTGCAGCTCGACGGTCTCGACGGCTTCTGTGCCTGGCCAGCCATCGAATATCCACGTATCGACGATCCTGGTCGGTGGCTCGATCTCCATGAACGTTCCGCGAAACGACATCGCGGTTCCGTCGTCGGTCACCATGACGTAGTGGTAGTCGCCCCCGACGCGCAGGTCGATCGAGCACTCGGCCATCTCCTCCCCAAAGGGAGGGAAGTGCTTGCGCACGTGCTCTGGTTTCGTGAATACGTCGAAGACAAGTTGGATTGGAGCCTCGAACTCTCGCGTGATGAGGATCTCGAGATCGCTGGGAAACTCGATTACCGCCGTCCCACGGCGAGTTGTGGTCACTTGGTTTCTCCCTGTTCCTGCAGCTCTTGTAGGTAGTCGTCGACACGATCAAGTCGGCCATTCACGGCCTTTTCGAACATGGCCAGCCAATCGCTCAGCGGCTGAAGTTGCGCAGGCTCGAGGCGGTACAGCCGGCTGCGCCCCTCCGCCCGAGACCGGACGAGTCCCACCTCGCTGAGCACCCGCAGGTGCTTTGAAACCTGGGACTGGGACAGCGCGAGATCGCTGACGATCGCTCCGACCGGCTTTTCGCCTGCGATCAGCGCGGTCAGGATTGCGCGACGCTTCTGTTCGGCAATGGCGTTGAAGCTGTCGGATGTCGTCGCGGAGCGGGCCACGGCCGCAATATATGCCGATATCGGCATATGTCAAGTGTTACGAGCCATAACCTCCGTCATTTGGCGATCACGACACGGTTGCGGCCCGTGCGCTTGGCCTCGTAGAGCGCCTCGTCCGCTGCGCCGAGCAGGATGGGCACCTCGCCGGCGCGCACCTCGGCCACGGCCGCGCCGACCGAGACCGTGATCCGCTCGGCCGTGCCCATCTCTGACGGTGGGATGTCCGCGATCTGCGTCCGGATGCGCTCGGCGATCTCGACCGCCTGCTCGCGTGTCGCCCGGCGCAGGATCACCGCAAACTCCTCACCGCCATAGCGCGCCGGCGTGTCCTCGGCGCGCACCGCGGTCGAGATGCGTTCGCCCACCGCGCGCAGCACGCGATCGCCCGTAGCGTGGCCGTAGCGGTCGTTGAGCAGCTTGAAGTGGTCGAGGTCGATCATCAGCGCGCCGACCTGCTCCAGCGCGCGCCGGCGCGGTCCGGCGGCGGCCAGCAGCTCCTCGAGATAGCGCCGGTTGGGCAGACCCGTCAGCGCGTCGATGTTGGCCTCGTTCTCGGCCTGCTCGAAGGCAAAGGCGCGCGCCAGGGCGGCCGCCAGCTCAGCGGATGCCCAGGCCAGCAGGCGCCGGTCGGCAACGGTCCACTCGCGATGCTGGCGGCGCGACAGGATCAGTGCGCCCAGTATCTGGTGGTCGGCGACGAGCGGCATCGCCAGCGTGTTCGAGAGGGCGTACGACTCGGCCAGGCGCTGCCTTATCTCGTCGGCAACGAGCTGCGCGCTCCGATCGCGCGCGTCTCCATCAACCGCGCCGTCACGCTGCGCCGCGGGCAGCCGAGTCGGGTCCAGGATGCTCGCGGGCAGCACCGTGCGCGCCGCCGGCACGCGCGCGCGGCTCGAGACGAGCGTCGCCTCGACCACGCGGTCCACCGGTCTCAGGCGCGCGACGAGGATGTGGTCGGCGTCCGCCGCCCCGCGCAGCTCGTCGACGATGGTCTGGACGATCGCGTCGGGCGAGACCGAGCGCGACATGCCCTGCAACATGCGCGTCAAGCCTGCGTCGCGCGTCATGCGCCGCTCGGCGAGATGGCGGCTCAGCTCATGCTGCGTCCAAAGCCCGACGATGACCGTGCCGACGCAGGCGAGCTCGAAAAGCGAGAGCAGGTCGGTTGGGGCGCGCAACAGGTCGATGAGCATGAACAGGGCGAGGATGACGAGGAGGCCGTAGACCGTCCGCCTGACGCGGCGCAGCAGCTTCCGCTCGCGGGCGTCGGTCGGCTCGCGTGCTCCGGCCGTGCCGACAAGGTCAGTGCCAGCGGACAGCTCCGGGTCTTCCTGCGCGCTCGTCATCAGAGCGGCGCCTCGTATCCCATCAATGCGATCCCATCGGCAAACGCCGCGAAACGACGTTGCTGTTCCTCCGTCAGCCCCGCGTGCCAGCCACCGACGAATGCCGGGCCGACATAGGCCACCTCCGGCCTGACGCGGCCGAAGACGCGTGGGTCCGACTCCCGCTCTGCCTCGCGCATGCGCTCGAGTGAGCAGCGTTCAGCGACCTGGATTGCTTCCTCGCTGGAGATGCCGAAGCCCAGCCACTCGGCGATCTGGCCCACGTGCGCGGCAGGGTCCGCGCGCATGTCCTCGTAGCGCAGGCGCAGGATGCTCGCGTCGCCCCTGGCAGCCGCGTCGAGCCACGTGCGCAGGTGGCCCTGCCAGGTGCCGCTCGGATGGAGCCGGCCAAGGATGAACGCGTCGAGGTACGTGTCGAACGTCGCGCCGACGTCGTCGCCCTCGCGCAAGACGAGGCTGCCTTCGCGCTGCATGAAGCGGAAGTAGGACAGCGCAACGTCGCGCGGATCACGGACCAGGTGGATGGCGCGCCGATACGCGCGCAGGTACCGCTCGTGGGTCTTGATGAACCGGCCGCCACCGGGCACGAGCGCCGGCGCGCGGGCGTGGGCGCCGACGATGGGCACCTCGAAGCGGACCGAGTCGAACGTGGCGTGGCGGCCAGACAGCTCGAGCACGATGAACGCGAGCCAGGCGTTGCCCGAGCGCGGATACGAGGCGATGAACACGTCGTCAGGGCGCAGGCCGCGATGCGTCCGCTCGACCCTCGCCAGCCGGCGGAGCGGCGAGCGGCGGTACGCGCGGCGCACGAGCCCGGCACCGGCAGCGCCGCGCGCGACGCTCACAGCCCGGCCAGGACGTGGCGATAGACCGCGACGTGCTCCTGGGCCACGTCGGCCCAGCTGCGTTGTGCGGCACGAGCGCGGCCGCGCTCTGCGAGGCCAGCCCGATCGGCAAGCGCGGCCGCGATACCGCGCGCAATGTCCGCCTCGTCGCGCGGCTCGACCAGGATCGCGGCTCCGCCGGCCGCCTCGGGCATGGCCGTCGAGCGCGAGGTCACCACCGGGGTGCCGAGGGCCATCGCGTCGAGCACTGGCATGCCGAAGCCTTCGTGGAGCGAGACGTAGGCGACAACGCCGCTGTTGACGACGAGCGCGGCCAGGTCCATGTCGGGAACGTAACCGGGCGTCACGATGCGCTCGCTGATCGGGCTCTGCGCGATGCGCCGCTCGATGCCCGCGAAGCGCCAACCGCGGCCGCCGGCGAGCACGAGGCGCAGGTCGGGTCGGTCGCGCCAGACGCGCTCGAAGGCGCCGATGAGGCGGATGATGTTCTTGCGCGGTTCGAGCGTGCCGAAGTAGAGCACGTAGCGCCCCGGCTCGAGGCCCAGGCGGCCGAGAACGTCATCGCCGCCTGGCGGCAGCTCGAGCGTTGGCGCGTGCGGGATGACCACGACGCGCCGCTCAGCGACGCCGATGCGTGCCAGCTCGCGCGCGGTCCAGCGTGAGGGAACGATCACCGTCCGGGCCCGCGCGACGGCCGCCAGGTTGACCGGGATGACGCCCCAGCGCGCGACAGGATGGGTCATCGGCATGCGCATCACGGACAGATCATGGACCGTGACCACGTACGGCAGGCGGCACATCAACGGTGCCGCGGCATTCGTGAAGTGGATGAGCTGCGCTCCCAGCGCGCGCGCATCGCGCTCCGCCGCCAGCTGCATCCACGCGTGATAGCTGCGCTTGCTGAATGGCCGCCGGGGCAGTCGCGCATCGAGCGTGGCAAGTGCGCGCGCCTCGTCGCGGGCGCCGATCAAGCCCAGCGAAGTAGGCAAGCGGCGCTCCAGCTCGCGCGCCAGGAGCGCGACGTAGAGACCCACTCCGGCCGGCTCGGCGCGGACCGGAGCGACGTCCAGGGCCAGTTTCGCGTTGTGCTCGATCACCGTTCCTAGAATGCTTGATGCGCGGGAGGGATTTGATTGTCGGTCACGAACGACGGCGCATATCAGCTGAGCATCGTCATCCCGACTCGGGTCGGCTGGCCGCACATGCGGCGCAGCGTCGACGCGGTCCTTCCACAGCTCGACGCAGCTCGGGCCGAGTTGATCGTGGCCGACGCCAGCGGCCTGCCCGTGCCGGATTTCGCCGCGGCGAGCAACATCCGCTGGCTTCGGCTGCCCGGGCTGCCGGCGCACGGCCTGCGCCAGCACGGATACCGCCAGGCGCGCGCGGCGATCGTGGCCATAACCGAGGATCACTGCGCACCGGCCGCTGATTGGGCGGCGAGTGTCCTCGCCGAGCACGCCCGGGCACCGCGCGCCGCCGTGGTCTTCGGGTCGGTCGAGAACGGCTCGCGTGACAAGGCCGTGGACTGGGCGCTGTACAGCGTCGGTTACCTGCCCTGCGCGCCACCCCGCCCGGCAGCCCGCGGCACCCCCGGCCACGCCAACCTGTCGTTCAAGTCATGGATCTTCACGGAGCTGCCACCGGTCGGCGACCAGGTGCTGGAGTGCCGCTATCTCGGCGCGCTGCGCGACGCCGGCTACGAGGTCCTGGCGACCGACCGAATGCAGGTCACCCACTTCCAGTCGGCGGGGCTGCCCGCGACGGCACGGCTGCTCTTCCACAACGGCCGGATGATCGCGGGCGTGCGCCGCGGACGGATGACCGGGCGCGACTGGCTGCGCGCGCTGGCACCGGGACCGGTCGCCATGTTGCGCACGCTGCGTACCCTCGGTCTCGCGCGCAGCAAGCCACGGATCCAGGCCAATGTCTTCAGGAGTCTGCCGATCATCGCGCTGCTCCACCTGTCGCACACGATCGGCGAGGGGGTCGGCTATCTTGGCGGTCCGGGCAAGAGCGGCCAACAGGTCCACTAGCCAGGTCCACGGGTAATTACGAGCGAGGAGGGCAATGACTGACGACGTGCTGCCGTTCAGCGCGCTCATCGCCACCATTCGTGGCTGGCCCGAGTGCCGTCAGGCGCTGTCCCTGATCGCTCCCCAGGTTCATGCGGCCGGTGGCGAGTTCATCGTCGCCGACGCGTCGGGCAACCCGCCCCCGTCTGACGCCGACGTGGCCGAGCTGGGCGGGCCGATCCGGTGGATGTCGATGCCCGGACAGTCAGTGTTCCAGTTGCGGCATGCGGGCTACCGGGCCGCGCGTGGCGAGGTCGTGGCGATCACCGAGGACCACGTGTACGTGGCGCCCGACTGGGTCGAACGCATCCTCGATGCCCATCGCCGTTACCCGAACGCCGGCGCCATCGGTGGCACGGTGCTCAACCACACCGACCAGAAGCTCGTCGACTGGGCCGCCTTCTTCCTTACCCAGGGTCCATTCATGCCGCCGCTGGCCAACGGCGTCGCGGAGCGCATCTCCGGCCCTGCCAACGTGTCCTACAAGCGCCGCGTCCTCGAGCGCCTGGGCGGCGACGCCGAGCACGGCGTGATCGACTTCCTCGAGCTGCCTGCCGCGCTCGAGGGCGAGGAGCTGGTCGCCGACGACTCGATCAGGGTCCGCCACAACCAGTCGCAGGGCCTGCTCGGCACTTCGCGCGCCGAATACGACAACGGCCGGACGATCGCCGGCTACCGGCGCCGCCAGATGGCACGCGGCGACTGGCTGCGCATAGCTCTGTCGCCTGTGCTGCCGACTTATCGCGCCGTGCGCCAGATGCGCATCGTGCGCGGCAAGCACATGCAGCCGGGCATGACCGCCGGGCGCATGGCCCAGGCGCTGCCGGCGCACCTCTGGTTCCAGTACTGCGCCATGGCCGGCGAGCTGGTCGGTTACGCGGCCGGTCCGGGCGACAGCCCGCGCCGGCTGTACTAGGTGTCGAACTCCGCCACTCCCCTGTCGGTCGTCATAGCCACGGGCGAGGGCTGGCCGGCGATCAAACCGCTGATCGAGTCGCTGAGCCAGGATGCCGAGTCGATGGGCGCCGAGATCATCGTCGCCGACGGCAGCGGACGCCGGGCGCCGACCGACGGTGAGCTGAGCCGCTCCGTGCGCTGGCTCCAGTCCGCGGGCGATTCGGTCTTCGTGCTCTACGCGATCGGCCTGCACGCCGCGCTGGGCGATGTCGTGGCGCTGACCGAGGACCACGCCCAGCCACGACCGGGCTGGATGGCAGCGATCCTGCATGCCCACGACCGTCATCCCGAGGCCGCGGCGATCGGCGGTGCGATCGAGAATGGCTCGACCGGCCGCCTGGTCGAATGGGCGAGCTACTTCACGACGCAGGGGCCGCACATGGCGCCGCTCGGCGACCGCCGGGTGAGCATGACCACGAACGAGGCCAACGTCTCGTACAAGCGTTGGGCGCTCGAGCGGCACGACCCTGACGACGGGTCCGGCTTCATGGCCATCCTCTACAACCGACGCCTGGCAGAGGCAGGCGAGATCCTGCGCGTCGACGATCGGAGCGTGGTCGATCATTTCGAGACGACCGGCCTCGGCTGGACGACCTCGATTCATTTCCACAACGGCCGGACGATCTCGGGCTTCAGGCGCGCGCGCGGCATGAGCCGCGAGGAATGGCTGCGCATGGCAACCGCGCTGCTCCTGCCCGCCTGGCGGACCGCGCGCGCCGTCCGCGTCGGCCTGGCCAAACGTCGCCTGCGGCGGCAGCTGATCGCGAGCGCCCCGCTCGCGCTGTGGCTCGAATATGTCCAGGGCGCGGGCCATCTCGCCGGCTACCTGCTCGGCCCCGGCAACAGCCCCAACCACCTGCGCTAACCGAGGGCGCCGCACCCGTGGAAGCCGCGATCGTTCACGACTACTTCGTCCAGGACGGCGGCGCGGAAAAGGTTGTCGTCGAGCTGGCCCGCCTGCTGCCCAGCGCGCGCGTATTCACCACTTTCTTCGACGCACAGCGCTTTGGCGATCGCATTGACCCGGCACGGGTCCACGCGTGGCGCCTGTCGGGCCGCTTCGACGAGCGCCGCTTCCGCGCGCTTCTACCGCTCTATCCCGCCTACTTCTCGGCGCTCGACCTGCGCGGCTACGACCTCGTTGTCAGCAGCTCGTCGGCGTTCGCCAAGGCGATCCGGACATCCCGGCGACACCTCCACGTGGCGTACATCCACGCGCCGATGCGCTTCGCCTGGCAGTTCCGAGAGTACGAGGAGGCATCGAGCCTGAGGCGGCCGGCGCGTCTCGCCGGCAGCCTGCTCAGCGGGCCGCTGCGGACATGGGACCGGCGCACGGCGCGCCAACCGGACATGCTGGTGGCCAACTCGCGGACCGTCCGCGACCGGATCAGGCGCTGGTGGGGGCGCGACGCCGAAGTCATCTACCCGCCGGTCGATGTCGACGAGATGCCGCTGGCCGGCGGCCACGACGGGTACCTGCTCATTGCGGCGCGCCTGCTCGGCTACCGCCGCGTCGACCTCGCGGTCGACGCGGCGAACGCGACAGGCCGGCGGCTGATCGTCGTCGGCGACGGGCCCGAGCGCCGGGCGCTCGAGCGGCGCGCGGGACCGAGCGTGACCTTCGAGGGATTCGTCCCGCGCGCCCGGCTGATCGAGCTCTTCGCGCGCTGCACCGCCTACCTCGTGCCCGGCGAAGAGGACTTCGGCATCGCCGCGGTCGAGGCGATGGCGTGTGGCAAGCCGGTCGTGGCGCTCAACCGCGGCGGCACGGCCGAAACGGTCGTCGACGGCGTGAGCGGCGTCCTGTTCGACGAACAGAGCGCGGACGGTCTGTGCATGGCGCTCGAACGACTTGATGGCCTCGATCTCGACCCGCTGGCCATCCGGGCCAACGCCGAGCGCTTCGACCGAAGCGCGTTTCGCGCGGCGTTCGGCGAGCTGCTGGTGCGTGCCGGCGCGGACCCGTCACTGCTCGCACTCGACAGCCGCGTGTAGGGTCACTGCGGCCGATAGTTCGGCGGGAGGAAAGACCCATGGTCCGACGTCATACGACGGCGCTTCGCGCAAGCCTCATGGCGGTCGATTTCCTGGGCGCGGCGGTCCTCTTCGTGGCACTCTCGGTCGCCCACTCGGGCGCGGTCTGGTATCACGCCTGGGACCGGCTGGGCATCGACCCACTGCTCGCGGCCGTCGCCTACGGCCTGGGCTGGACGGCGCTCGTCGCCGTTCAGGGCATCTATCGCGTGCGCGCGCGCTATGCCCTGCGGACCGAGGCGGCCGTGCTCGCGCGCGCGGGCGCCGTGCTCGGCGTGGCCCTCGTCGTGTTCCTGTTCGTGAACCACGTCTCGAACGCGAGCAGGTTGCTGATCGTGTCGCTGCCCATCGCGACGGTCGTCGTCGCGTTTGCATCACGCGTCGTCCTGCGCTCGGTCCTGTCCGCGCTGCGCCGGCGCGGCGCAATGACCAACTTCGTGCTCGTCGTCGGCGCTGGGCCGCTGGCCGAGGACTTCGCCGACCGGCTCGAACAGAACGGGGACCTGGGCCTGCGCATCATCGGCCATCTCCGCGCACCCGGCGAAAGGTCGGTGGTATCGCGGCCGGTGCTGGGCTCGCTGGACACTATCGAGCGCGTGCTCCACGAGCGCGTCGTCGACGAGGTCGCGGTGTGTCTTCCGGTTCGTGCCTGGAACCTCGTCGAGCCGGTCACGCGGTTATGCGCGAGCGAGGGCAAGATCGTGCGCATCCCGGTCGACGGCGGACCGCAGGTAAGCGGCGGATATGCCGAGGACTTCGACGGCACGAGCGTGGTGTCGCTCGTCTATGGACCCGACCGGGCCCTGAGCCTGCTCTCGAAGCGGTTCTACGACATCGTCGTGTCCGCCGCAGGCCTTGTGCTGGTCAGCCCGCTGCTGATTGCCGTGGCGCTCTACCTCCGGCGCACTGAAGGCAGCCCGGTCATCTTCCGCCAGCTGCGCATCGGCCTCAACGGCCGGCCGTTCCGGCTGCTCAAGTTCCGGACCATGGTTCCCGGCGCCGAGCGTCAGGTCGAGCAGCTCGCGCTGTTCAACGAGGTTCGTGGCCGGGCCTTCAAGATGACCAACGATCCGCGCCTGACGCACAGCGGCGGCTGGCTGCGCCGGACGAGCATCGACGAGCTGCCCCAGCTGTGGAACGTGCTGCGCGGCGAGATGAGTCTCGTGGGGCCGCGCCCGCCGCTCGTCGACGAGGTTGCCGGATACGACATCTGGCATCGCCGCCGGCTGTCGATGAAGCCCGGCATCACCGGCCTGTGGCAGGTCAGCGCGCGCAACAACCCCGATTTCGACCATTGGGTGGAACGCGACCTCGAGTACATCGACCGCTGGTCGCTGTGGCTCGACCTGAAGATCATGGCCCGGACGTTTCCGGCCGTCGTCTACCTCCAGGGACGCTGAGCGCCGTCAGCCGGTCACCGATCGGACGCGCAGCACGCCCAACGGCGTCGAGTCGATGCCCAGCCTGCGCGCGGCAAACCAGCTGGTCAGGACGTTGACGACGATGATCGACGCCACCGCGCCGAACGCCGCGCCAAGGGCTCCGACGGCCGGGATGAGGGCAATGTCGACCGCGATGCGCACCACCACGGCGACCGCGATCGAGGCGAAGCTGAGCGCCTGGTAGCCGGTCATGAAGAGCATCAGCCCGGCTATGCCGAAGCCGCAGTCGATGACCGACGAGAAGGACAGCACGGCAAGCGTCTGATTCGCGCCGACGAACTCGTCGCCGAACAGGAGCAGGAACTGCGGCCCGAACAGCCACATCACGATGGCGACACCCAGCGCGAACAGGAACGCGCCGCGCGCGGCACGAGTCACGAGGCGCTGCAGCCGGGCGTGCTCGTTGTTTGCCCACAGCTCGGCCGCGGTCGGGGCGAGCGTCGTGCCAACGGCCGCGGCGCCGAACAGGGTCAGTCCGGCGCCGCGCGCGGCCACGGCATACAGACCGGCAGGCGTGGCGCCGGCGAGGCCGCCGACGAGCACCACGTCGACCTGGGTCAGCAGCGTCTGGGCCGCCGCGGCGAGCGCAAATGGCGCGGCTTCGCGCAGCCAGTTGCGCGTCTCGAAGTGCGGCTCGGCGGAGCGCAGCTCGCGCGGTGCCTGGCGCCACAGCAGGTACAGGCCGACGAACAGGGCGACGGTTATCGCGCCCAGGTTGAGCGCCATGGCCGTCGTCGCGGCGAGCTTGCCGGCCGTGACGTAGGCGATCGCGAGGAGCGCCGTGAACAGCCCGGGCCGGACCAGGTTCTCCGGCAGCTGGCTGCTGACGATGCGCTTGAGGCCCAGGGTCAGCGCGCGGCGCACGATGATCAGCACGGTCGGCGGGATCGTCAGCAGGGCGATGAGCAGCACGGGCACCGTTCCCGGCGCGAACGAGCCCTGGAGGGCGACCGCAGCGAGGCCGATGATCACGATCGAGCCCAGCGTGACGGGCACGACCAGCTCGACGGCCCGGACGATCAGGCCGCGCGCCAGGCTCCACGACTCGGCGGTCGCCGACGCGGCCACGTTGCGCACGATGAGCCGGTCGAAGCCGAGCGCCAGCGGCAGCGTCACGAGCAGCACGATGCCCGTTGCCGCGGCATAGATGCCGTAGCTCTCGGCGCCCAGCAGGCGTGCCAGGAGGACGCCATTGACGAAGGTCAGCCCTGCCGTCAGGACGGTCAGGCCGAGCGTGCCGAAGACGCCTCGGACGAGGTGCGCGCGCAGGCTCGGCAGGACGCTCAGCTCCGGACTGTCTATGCGCGCGCCTCCATGGCTAGCTCAGCGGCCCGAACCAGCTGTGGAACAGGGCACGCACGACGTCGATCTTGAGCTGCTGTTTGCTCGTGCCCTTGACGTTCGACGCGTACGTCGGTGGCTGCAGGACGGCCTGGTTGGGCATCGTCGCGTCGTGCACCCGGTCGTACATGTAGATCACGTCCGCCGAGGTCATCGGCAGCGTCGTGTAGAAGTCGCTCGCGTTCGCGAACGTCGACTCGCGCAGGCCTTCGAGCTGGGCCGAGCTGATCTGCTGCATCGCGGCATAGATGAAGCCCTGCTGGCGCTTGTCGCGCTTCCAGTCGTTGTTGCCCTTGCCGTGCCGGCTGCGCACGTACTCCAGGGCGCGCGTGCAGTTGGGCGTTGTGCTCCAGTTGATCGGGTGGCCGACCGTGTAGCAGTACGGCGCGTCGTCGCCGAGCTCGAGCGTGCTGCCGGCGACGAACTTGGCGCCCGGCTGAAGCTTGGCCCGGGCGTCGACGATGCTTGGGTCTTCGATCTGATAGGGAACGTTGACGCGCACCCCGCCGACCTGCTTGACCAGCCGCTCGAGCCCGGTGAAGCGGACGAAAGCGACGTAGTCGATCTGGATGCCGAAGGCGTACTCGAAAGCCTGGCGCTCCTTGTCGAGGGCGACGTTGCGGCTGCCGCCCGACTGCTTCTTGAAGTACTTGAACAGGCCGTTGATCTTGGGCTTGAACACCTGGCCGGGACCGATGGGCACGTTGCCCACGTCGCGCGGCAGGCTGATGGCCGAGATGTGGTTGCTGTCGTCGATGGTCATGAAGATGATCGAGTCGGTCCGCTCGCCCGTGCCCGAGAGACGCGGCCGGTAGTCCGAGCCAAGGAGCAGCACCGTGATCCGGCCGTCGCTACCGCCGCTGATGCTGCTCGGGCCGGCGACAGCGTCGATGACCGACTGGGCGCCGAACAGGTCGGCGGCATCCATCGCTGCCTGGATCCACGGCACTGGCGAAAACCGGAAGGGCGCGGCGGAGACCGGTCCCGCCAGCGCACCGGCCCCGCCGCTGATCAGGGCCAGCATCAAGACCATGGCCAGGAAACGCGGCCGACGGTTACGCATCTGACAGATGCCCTCCCCAGCTCTCCCAACTCCCCCGCCGCGCGACGATAGCGCTCCTAGCGGACGGGCGCGAACCAATCTTTCATCAAGGCACGCACGGCATCGAGATGCAGCTCCTGCTTGCTCGTGCCGAGGACGTTGAACGCGTAGGTCGACGGCATCAGCACTGCCTGGTGGACGAGCTGCGCGCCGTCGAGCATGTCGAACAAGGCAAGCACGCTCGCCGGGTCCGTCGGCAGCGTCGTGTAGAAGTCGTCCGGATTGCTCAGCGCGTCGGCGCGCAGCGCGTCGAGGTTGCCGCCACTGCCGCGCGAGATGACGCGCTCGATCGCGGCGAACATGAAGCCCTGCTGGCGTCTTTCGCGCCGCCAGTCGTTGTTGCCCGGGCCGTGTCGGCTCCGGACATAGAGCAGGGCCCGGCGGCAGTTGGGCGTGTTGTCCCAGTTGATCGGGTCGCCCACCGTGTAGCACAGCGGCGCGGAGCTGCCGAGCATGAGCGTCGAGTCGCTCTGGTCGAACTCCGCGCCGTGCTGTCGGTCGGTCCGATCGTCGACGATCTTCGGGTCGTAGATGTTGTAGGGCACGGCCACGGGCACGCCGCCGACCTCGTCGACGAGGCGGTCAACGCCGGTGAAGCGGATGTACGCGACATAGTCGATCTCGATGCCGAACGTGTACTCGAACGACGTGCGCATGTGCTCCAGCGCGGCCTCGCGCGTGCCGTAGATCTCCTTGAAGTGCTTGAACAGCCCGTTGATCTTGGCCTGGAAGACCTCGGTCGGCGAGATCGGGACGTTGCCCACGTCGCGCGGCAGGCTGACGGCCGAGATCTGCCTCTGGTCGTCGATCGTCACGAGCATCATCGCGTCGGTCCGCTCGCCCGTGCCGACCAGCCGCGGACGCCAGTCGGAGCCGACCAGGAGCACCGTCAGGCGTCCGTCACTGCCCTTGTCGATCTGCCCGGGCACGACCGTGTGCAGCGTCTGCGCGAGGGGCTGGATCAGGTTGCTGGCAAGCTCGAGCCATGGCCACGGGCTGAAGTTGAACGCTGCCGTGCTGACCGGACCGGCCAGGCCGCCCGGGCCGGCGGTGATCAGTGCCAGCAACAGGGCCACGATCCATCGCGGACGCGGCCGGCGCTCGATCAGCTCCGTAGCCTTTCGCGCAACATCCAGGCGAAGAACGGCGGGTCGTCGACGAACACGCGCCGGCCGATGCGCTTCGGGTCGCGCAGCATGCGAAACGCCCATTCGAGACCGACGCGCGTCATCCAGTGTGGCGCGGCCGGCACCCGGCCGCCCAGGATGTCGATCGTCTGGCCGATGCCGAGCATCACCGCCATCGGCATGTCCGCCTGGTGGCGCGCCATCCACGTCTCCTGCTTGGGCGCGCCGAAGCCCACGAGCACGATGCGCGGATCGGCCGCCTTGAGCTTCGCCGTGGCCTCCTCGTCGGCCGGGCCGCCGACCGCGAAGCCCATCGGCGGGCTGACCGCGGCGACGACGTTGCCGCCCAGCGCGCGCAAACGTTCGGTTGCCTTCTCGGGCGCATCGTCGCGGCCGCCGATCATGGCGATCGGCGGGCAGTCGGGCGCCGTCGTGCGCACGATCGCCTCGGGCAGCAGGCGCCCCGTGACCGAGCTGCGGAACGGCGTGCCCGCCAGGCGCGCGCCGTAGATCAGGCCCATGCCGTCGGGGATGCGCAGGCGCGCGCCCATGATCAGGGCCCGAAACGACGCGTCGCGCCGAGCGCGCACGAGATGGTCGACATTCGGGGTCGAGATGTAGCCACCGCTGCCCTCGCGCGCCCAGCGGACGACAAGGCCGACCACCTCATCGAACGTGACGTCGTGGATCGTCACGCCCGCCTCGCGTATCGGGATCTCGCGCGGCATGGCACCGTCGCGCCTGGTCGATGGCTCGGTCATTGGGCTTCGTAGACTAAGGGCAATGACGGCCCTGCCACGCCTGCGCCGCGCCGCGTGGTGGCTCCTGCTCGCCACCCTGGCCCTGCTGCCGTTCGAGTCGTGGCTGCCGCAGCTCCCCCTCGGCCGTCTCACGGTCACGACCCTCGAAGCCGTCTGGGGCCTGGCGATCGCGTTGTGGCTGTTGATCCTTGTGCTCGAGCGGCGCAGGCCGCGCGTGCCTCGGGGCGTGCTTGCCGCGCTTGGGGCCCTGCTCGTCGTCAATCTCGCCTCGGCCGCTCTCGCCACGGGCGACAACGCCGACGCGTTCATCTTCGTTGGCCGCAGCGCCGCCGGCTGGCTGCTGTTCATGGCCGTCGCCGACAGCGTCAGCGATGTTCGCCGCCTGCGCGCCGCGATCGGCTCGATCGTTGCCGCGGCTGCGCTGTCGGCGGTGCTCGGCGTGCTCCTCCTGGTGGTCTCCGGGCTCACTCCCGCGCTGGGCTTCAAGACCTTCTACGCCGCCGGCGCCGCCCGGCTGACGGCGACCTTCGACTACCCGAACATCGCGGCGATGGCCTTCGAGGCCGCGGCGCTGCTCGGGCTTGGGCTGATCGCGCTCGACTGGCGCCTGCGGCGGAGGTGGCTGGAGATCGCGGCCGTAGCACTCATCACGGTCGCGATGATGCTGACGCTCAGCCGCGGCGCCGCCCTCGGCGCCGCGGTCGGCCTGCTCAGCATTGCCGTCGTGGCGCTGTTCGCGCAGCGCCGCCGGCTGGCCGGAGCAATCGCCGCGTGCGCCGTGTTCGTCGTCGTGGCGACGCTGCTCGTGCAGGTCGCCGTGGCGCCCATCCAGCGCCTGTTCACCGACGCCGAGCAGGGCCTCTACGGCGCAACGTACGTGGCGCCCGCCGCCGCACCTTCGAGCAACGGCACGGCCAGCATCACGGTCGCGGTCACCAACACGGGCACGCTCAGCTGGAACGTCCCGGGCGGCGACAGGTTCGCGCTCGGCTACCACTGGCTCTCACCGGGCACGACCGAGATCATCGCCGACGGCAGCGCATCATTTGCGCTGGGCAGCGTCGCGCCGGGCCAGACGCAAACCGTCAGCGCGACGATCTCCGCGCCCGATTCGAGCGCAACCTACGACATCGCCTGGGACGTCGTGCGCAACGGTTACTCGTGGTTCTCCGAGCGCGGGGTCTCTTCCGCAACGACGCACGTCGGCGCGCAGGTCGCGGCCGCGCCGCCGCCTACCGGCACGGCCGGTCTCGTGCAACTGAACGCGGACGAAGTCGGGCCGTCGCGTGCCCAGCTGTGGACGGCGGCGGCGAAGATGATCCTCGACCGGCCGGTGCTCGGCGTGGGGCCCGGCACGTACCGCCTGCGCTACGCCGGCTACATCGGCCTGGGTCCGGACGCGGTCGAGACACATTCGAACAACCTGTATCTGCAGCTCGCGGCGGAGACCGGCGTCCTGGGCCTGCTGGCATTCCTGTGTGTCGTGGCGCTGGCGCTGGCACCACTCGTGCGCCGGCTGCGCGCGCCCGCGCCGACGCGAACCTGGATCGTGGGAGCTGCGCTGGTCGCCGCGGTTGCCGCGTTCCTGGGCCATGGCTTCGTCGACTACTTCTTCTCCTTCAATCCGACCAACGGCCTGTGGTGGGCGACGCTCGGGCTCGTGCTCGCCGCGAGAACCGAATGAAGGTCGGCTTTGACGTCACGCCGCTGACGTCGCCCGGCGCCGGTGTCGCGCGCTACACGCTCGAGCTGCTGCGCGCTCTGCGCGATAACGAGCCACGGGTCGACCTTGCCCTGCTCACCGATCACCGGCCGAGCGACCGGGCCGTAGCCCACGAACTCGACGCTCTGCCGCGCGTGAGAACGCCGTGGGCCCCGACCCGCGCGGCGTGGATGCAGACGGCACTGCCGGCCGCGCTCGCGCGCGAGCACGTCGACCTGTGCCATTACACGAACTACGCCGCGCCGGTTGTGAGTCGCGTGCCTTCAGTCGTAACCCTCCACGACATGTCGCTGGTCACGAATCCTGAACATCATCCGCGAAGGCGCGTCATGGTCTTGAGCTCCGTCCTGCGCGTGGTGGCGCGCCGCGCGCGAGCCGTGGCCTGTCCCACGCAGAGCGCGCGGCTCGATGCGATCGATGTCCTGGGCCTCGACCCGCGCCGGGTGCACGTCATCTCGGGCGCGGTCGCTCCCCTCTTCCGACGCCTGCCGGATGCGCCGGCGATCGACGCGACGCTGGCCAGGTACGGCATCAGGCCCGGCTACCTGCTCTTCGTGGGCACGATCGAGCCGCGCAAGAACCTCCTCCGGCTGGCACGCGCCTTCGCCACGTTGCGCCGCGAGGGCTCCGACGCCCAGCTCGTGATCTGCGGCCGCTGGGGCTGGAAATCGCGCGACCTGCTGCCGGCAATAGAGCGCCTGGGCATTGCCGACGCCGTCGTGTTCACGCGCTTCGTGCCCGACGACGACCTGGTCGCGCTGCTCAACCGCGCCACGGCGTTCGTCTACCCGTCGCTCTACGAGGGCTTCGGCCTGCCCATCGTCGAGGCGTTCGCGTGCGGCACGCCGGTCGTCACTTCCGATCGTGGCGCCACGGCCGAGGTCGCCGGCAGTGCCGCGCTCCTCGCCGATCCGACGAGTGACGAGTCACTCACCGACGCGCTGCGCCGCGTGCTGTCCGATGCCACAGAACGCGATCGGCTGCGCGCCGCAGGCCTGGCGCGCGCGGCCGATTTCAATCGCCCGAACGCCGCGCGCCAGGCCGTCACGGTCTACGAGGCGGTCCTTGGAAGCTAGGCGCTCCAGGACGACAGGTCGCGTCCGATCAGCAGCCCGAGCTCGCTGACCATCGGCGCGAACTCCGCGGTCAGCTGTCGGCGCAGCTCGGGATCCATCGTCTGCCGTTGCGCTTTCGTGCTGTTGGCGGACACGAGGACGTCGCGCAACCTGTGCATCACCGGCACGCTGCGCAGCCGGCCGAAGACACGGCGCATGGGTCCGCGCGGCGCGAAGATCAGCTTCTGAACTGCGCCTGAGCGTGGCTTCTTGTTCGGGTTGTAGACGGACAGGTCGACCTCGAACGTGGCATCGACGCCCAGGAACTCGAGGCACGCCCGGTAGACCGCACGCGGGTCGGCAACGAGGTCGTCGAAGACGATGAAGTGCACGTGCTCCCGGCCGAGAACGTCGAGGTAGCGCTGGACCTGCTCTGGGAACTGGACGCTGTGGCGGTAGTAGAGCGCCTCGGGTCGGATGGCGTCGGGGGGCACTCGGCGGCCGGCGCGGCGGTCGTCCTCGGCGGCCAGCGCCTGGGCGAAGTCGGTCAGGTCCTCGCGCTGGTTGAAGACCAGCTGGCTGTGCTGGCTGTACATCACGTCGACCGGGTTGCGCAGCATGATGATCGCCCGCGCGCCGGCGTCGAAGTCGTGGATCTCGTGCGCTGCAGTCTGTGAGTAGAGGTACCACGGCGACGCCTCACCGGCGTGCTGGGCAGGCTCGGCGCCCTTGAACAGCGCGAGGTATTCGTCCTCGGTCATGCGCCGATAGCGTGGCGTCAGGTCCTGGCCGAAGTACATCGGCTCCTTGGGCACGCTCATGAAGATCTGCGGATGCGCGCCCAGGTACTCGTACAGCGCCGTTGTGCCTGCCTTGAACGCCCCGACGATGAAGAAGTCGGGCCGCTTCACCTCGCCTTCACGCCGGCCGCTGGTCACCGAAGTTGATGTCGACGATCCGGTGCCCGACGCGCGCCTCAACCGGCGGAAGCTTCATGTAGTCACCGTATACCCGGGTCAGGTAGTCGGATGCGCGCAGCGGACCCGTGAGCTGTCGATCCTCGAAGTCCACGGGCGCTCCGTCGGCGAACCATTCGCGCGCAAACGTCTGGCGGCCACGATATGGCCCCGGACAGCGCCACGTCTTCGACCGCGGTGTTGGCCACATCCGGGTGGTGGCTTCGTACGCCCATGTCAGCGTGCGCGGCGGAACGGCCGACAGGAGCCACCCTGCCACGCGCTTTGGACCGTGCCAGCGCCGTCGCGCGCGCAGCCTGGCATACAGAAGCCCGAGAAGGGCACCGCTCATGAAGCGCGCCCATCTCGAGTTCGGAACACCGTCGAGCGCGAAGATGTCGATCCCGATCTTCCGTTCGAACAGGACGCCGTCGTCCTTCGCCTGGCGCACCGAGGTCGCGCCGATCACGAGCTTCGAGAAGATGTACGGAAACTCGGCGTCGGACAGGTGTGATTGCAGGACCAACCGATCCTGACTCTCGCGGGCAACGACGGCGGCCAATCGGCGGTAGTCCTCGCGCGGCATGGCGACGTCGATATCGTCATCCCAGGGGATGAAGCCATGGTGGCGAACCGCGCCCAGCAGCGTTCCATAGACGAGGTAGTAGCGCAGCCGGTGTCGGGCGCATAGCCGCGTGAAGTCATCGAGGACGGAGAGCTCCACGAGCTGCAGGCGCCTGCGGTCCGGCTCCGCGGCTCCGGCGATCTGTTCGGTCACTGCCTTCGAGCGACGACCCTGATTACGACTGGATCATCGTCTTCGTGGACGGCGAGCCCGTCACGCTCGACGACCGACTCGAGCTCAAAGCCGAGCGATTCCAACTCCTCGGTCAGCTCGTCGACACGAAGAAACCGACGATAGTGGCCGTCGTGGAAGAACGCGTCCCGCTCGACCGGCACGCCTTCCCCGTAGAGCGATCCGAGAACCGATCGCGCCTCGATGAAGATGAGACCGTCGGACTGGAGGTTGCGAGCCGCCCAGGCGAGCCCACGAGAGGCTGTATCGGCTGAGACAGCATGGAGAATGAAGCGCATGTAGACGGCGTCAATTTCCCCCGCGTGGCGATCGTCGAGCTCTTCCATGGACCGTGCGATCCAACGCGGCGGACAGGGAAACTGGGCGCGCTCAGTCTGCTCGCGCAATCGGTCGATCGCGATCTCAGAGGCGTCGCTGCCGAACACACGCAACCCGAGCCGGGCTAAGAACAGGGCGTCCCGACCGCTGCCACAACCGATTTCGAACACGACGGACGATGCCGTCAGGTGCTCGGCGCAGTAGCGGGCAAAAGAGCTGGGCTGGGCGAGATCCGGATGATCCTGCTCGTAGTAGAGATCCCAGTAGCCCACGGACTTCAGTTCCACACCAAGCACCATTGTTAACGCTCGTGTTAACGCTCGGCGGACAGTACTTCATCTGGGGCGCGACGTCAGGATTTGCGAGCAGTACATCGGGGCCAATATTCGACCCGTCATTTGTCACGCCGCGCCGACCTTAAGCGGGTTTCGGCACCGATTTGACGCTCCGCTGCGCGAAACTCACGCTCAGGCGCCGCCCCGGAACCACCCAGACGAGGCCACCGAGCCGCGTAAGGTCGACGCCGCCGGACAAATGACGGGTCGCCGGAAGGGGGCCAGCGGCAGGAGCAGCTTGGGCGCGAAGATCAGCCGCTGGACGACCGACGGGTCGACGCCAGTCGGCACAGTGTCCTCACGCGCGGCCCTGGTCACCGAAGTCGATCGAGACAATGCGGTGTCCGACACGGGCCTCGACCGGCGGAAGCTTCATGTAGTCACCGTATACCCGGGCCAGGTACTCGGACCAACGTAGCGGAGCCATGAGCTGTCGACCCTCGAAGTCCACGAGCGCCCCGCCAGCGAACCATTCCCCCGGAAACGTGTCTCGGCCGCGGTAGGGTGGACATATCCAGATAGTCGTGCGCGATGTTGTCCATATGCGCGCAGTCGCAGCGTAAATCGATGACAGGAGGCGAACTGGAACGAACCACAGCAGCCACCCCAGCAGGCGCTTTCGGCCGTGCCAGCGCCGGCGTGCACGGAGCCGGACGTAGAGAAGTCTGAGCAGGGCGGCCCGGAAGACCCGCGCCAACTTCGAGTTCGGAACGCCGTCAAGCGCGAAGACGTCGATCCCTATCTTGCGTTGGAAAGAGATGTCGTCGTCTTTCGCTTGGCGCACAGTCGACGCCCGGATCACGAGCTTGGAGAACACGTATGGAAAGTTGGTGTCGGACCCGTGTGACTGCAACATCAAGCGATCGCCAAGCTCGCTCGGAACGAGCGCCGCGAGTCGTCGATAGTCCTCGCGAGGCATCGCGACGTCGACGTCGTCATCCCATGGAATAAAGCCCCCATGGCGAACCGCGCCGAGCAGGGTTCCATATGCGAGGTAGTAGCGGAGCCGATGCCGCGCGCACAGGCGCGTGAAGTCGTCGAGGACACTGAGCTCAGCGAGTTGCAGCCGCCTGGGGTCTGGCTCCTCAGCCGCGGTCGACGGTTCTTTCATGCTGCCACGATGAAGACGAGGCCACCGGGCCAGATGTTGCGGGCCGCCCGGGCGCGCTAACGAACGCCGGCTCAGGCCACCGAGGATGGATCGGTCGAAGGAGCTCGCAGCGCGCGAGGGGCGGCGTCGGGGAGTGCCGTCCACGACGAAAGATCACGGCCGATGAGCTTGCCCAGGCGCTCGATCTCGGGCGTGAACTCCGCGATCAGCTGAGCGTGCAACGCCGGATCCATCGGTGGCCGCGGCTTGGCCTCGCTGTTCATCTCGAGCATCCGCGTGCGCATCGAGCGCACGAGCGGGAAGCGGCGCAGGAAGGGGGCCAGCGGCAGGAGCAGCTGGGGCGCGAAGATCAGCCGCTGGACGACCGGCGAGCGGACGCGCCTGTTCTCGTTTGATTTGGGTGGCGCGGCCGCCAGCGACGGGTCGACGCCAAGGAACTCGAGCGCGCCACGAACGACCCCCGCGCCGTCGCGGCGCATGTCGTCGGTCAGCATCACGTGCACGCGATCGCGGCCAAAGACCTCGAAATAGCGCTCGAGCTGCTCGGCGAAGTGGACGCTGTGGCGATAGAACAGGTTCTCGACGTTGATCGGGCCGGGCGGGATGCGCTTGCCCGCGCGGCGATCCGGCTCTGCGGCAAGCGCCTCGGCGAAGTCGGGGATGTCCTCGATGACGTTGAAGATGAGCTGGTTGTGCTGGGCATACATGACGTCGACCGGGTTGCGCAGCACGACCATGATCCTGGCTTCGGGCGCGAAATCCTTGATCTCGCGCGCCGCGGACGTCGAGTACAGGTACCAGGTGCTCGCCTCCCCGACGCGCTGGCCTGGCTTGGCGCCCTTGAACAGGCGCATGTAGTCGTCGAGGCTCATCCGCCCATATCGCCGCGTCAGGTCGTCGCCGAAGTAGAGCGGCTCCTTATGGAAGGGCATGAAGATCTGCGGATGTAGGCGGAGCTGGTCATAGAGGGCGGTGCTGCCGCTCTTGAACGCGCCGGCAACGAAGAAATCTGGTCGCGGCATCGGCCGTCAGGATACCCTTCCGGCCGGCAACGCCACGCCGAGGGAGGCGATGGCCGGCGTTGAACTATCCGAGTGCGGCGCCCAGGTGGCGCGAGCTGGAGCCCAGTCCAGCAGGACGAAATGAGGGAGGGGCCGAATGGCGACCCAGCTTGGCGTGCGCGACGCTGTCGCGTCGGCGCCACCAAACGAACTGAGCGGCGGCCATAGTGCAGGCGCTGGCGACGCGAAGCAGACGCCGCCATACCGCGTTCGATCCGACATCCGGCTCGTCGATGGCGCCATTCCGCTCACCTGGTGGACGTTCGCGCCCAACTTCGGCGACCTGCTGTCGCCGTACCTCGTACGCGCGCTGACCGGCCTCGAGGTGAAGCTGATCGACAAGTACCCGAGCGTGCCCGGCATCGCCCATCGACTTGCCTACCTGGTCAGGGCGCGCCACCCGTTCTCCTACCTGGCCGTCGGCTCGATCATCAATCGCGCCGACGCCAAATCCGTGGTGTGGGGCTCGGGGGCGTTCGGAACCGAGCACTCGAGCAACCTGAGCCGCGGTGCGTCGTATCGGGCCGTGCGTGGCCCGTTGACGCGCAACCTGCTCAGGCTGGCCGGCATCGACTGTCCGCAGACCTACGGCGACCCTGCCCTGCTGATGCCGACCGTCTACCGCCCCGCCGTGCCGAAGACGCACCGCGTCGGTGTCATCGTGCGCCACAGCGAACGCGACCGCCTGCGCGCCAGAACCGATGACGACGTCCTGCTGATCGACATGCGGCGCGACGACATCGAGACGGCGATCAGCGACATGCTGTCATGCGAGCGCCTCGTCGCCGCATCGCTGCACGGGCTGATCCTGGCCGACGCATACGGCATTCCTTCGGCCTGGCTCAGCTCGAACACGCCCAAGGGCCTCGAGTTCAAGTTCGACGACTACTTCCTGTCGATCGACAAGGTCCGGCGCCCGCAGGAGGTCGATTTCAGTGTTCCGCGCCTGACCAGCGCCCAGCTCGATCGGCTAACGTTCGACGATCGACCCATCAAGTTCGATCGCGCTGCCCTGCTCGAGGCCTGTCCGTTCATCGAGCCCTGAGCCGTGACGCACCCGAGGACGTCCGTGCTCATCCTGGGCTATGGCGCCTTTGGGCGGGCGATCCACGGGGCCCTGTCGCACCGCGCCGATCTGACCACGAGTGTCTATTCGCGCAGCCCCAGGAGTCTTGACCTGCCCGTGGACAAGTTCCTCCTGGGCGTGCAAACGCTCGATGTCAGTGAGTTCGACGTCGTCGTCATCGCGCTGCCTGCGCAGGCCCTGCGTGAGGTGCTCGAGAAGTGCCGCGCTGGATCGGACGCCACGGCCTACCTGTCGTGCATCAAGGGCATGGAGCCAGGTACCGGCCGCTTCGCCAGTGACGTGATCAACGAGGCCACCGGCAGCGACTATGTCGCCGTGATGTCCGGCGCGAGCTTCGCGCACGAGATGCTTGTCGGACGGCCGGTGTTCCTGACGCTGGCCTGCGCCAGCCCCCTTCTGGGGCGCGAGCTCGTGGCGCGCCTGGAGAATGACGTGCTCCAGCTCGAGCTCAACGACGATGTGCGCGGCCTCGAGATCGCCGGCGTGGGCAAGAACATCATTGCGCTCGGTGCCGGGATGGCTGACGGGTTGGAGCTGGGCGACAATTTCCGTGCCTCTTTCATCGCCCGCGGCATCGCCGACCTGCGCCGCATCGCCGAGCGCCTGGGCGCGCGCGGCGACACGATCGTGGCCAGCGGCGCCCTTGCCGACTTCATCCTCAGTTGCTCCTCGCCCCGATCGCGCAACTACGAGCACGGCTGGAATCTCGCGCGCGGGCAGATCGGTAAGGGAGCGCTCGCCGAGGGCCGCGAATCGGCCCAGTCGTTCGTGCAGATGCTTCGATCGCAGAAAGTCAGCTCGCCCTATTTCGACTCGATCGTGGCCGCGCTGGCGGAGCCAGCAGTGATAGCCAACAGCCTGTCAAAATTCATAACCGAGTGAGAGGGATTTGCCAGACATGCGCGTAGGTATCACCTTCGGCACGTTCGACCTGCTCCACGTCGGCCATATCAGCATCCTCGAGCGGGCAAAGGGCGTTTGCGACTATCTCGTCGTGGGTGTATCGACCGACGAGCTGAGCATGGCCAAGAAGAGTGTCGCGCCGGTCTACTCGCTCGAAGAGAGGCTCAAGATCGTGGGCAGCCTGCGCGTGGTCGACTTCGTGTTCCCCGAGGAATCGCTGGAGCTGAAGGCGGAGTACATCCGCGAGTACCACGCCAGCGTGCTGATCATGGGCAACGACTGGGCAGGCAAGTTCGACGATCTGCGCGAGCTTTGCGAAGTTCTGTATCTACCGCGCACGCCGCACATTTCCACGACCTCGGTCCGCGCTGAAATCTTCTCGCGCTCGGCGCCGTGACGCGCCGACCCGACACCTTCATCGTCGGCGCCCCGAAGTCGGGCACCAGCTCGCTCCACCGCTACCTCGATCGCCACCCGCAGGTGGTCATGTCGCGGCCCAAGGAGCCCATGTACTTTTCGCCGGATGTCCAGGGCACTCGCCACGAGCACCCGTTCGTCCACCCGGCCGACGAGCGCCGCTACCTCGAGCTCTTCTCAACTGCCGGCGCGGCGACGCGCGTCGGCGAGTCGTCGACCAACTACCTCATGTCGCCACTGGCGCCGGGGCTGATCCGCGACTTCCAGCCCGAGGCGCGCATCATCGCGATGGTGCGCAACCCCGTCGATCTCGTCCATTCGCTTCATGCGCAACGGATCACGAGCGGTTACGAAGATGTTCTCGACTTTGGAAAGGCAATCAGCCTCGATGACGCGCGGCGCGCGGGACGGCAGTTGCCACTCGGGCTGAGCGGCTTCGGCGTCGCATACCGCGACAACGCGCTGCTCGGGGAGCAGCTCGAACGCTGGCTGGACGTTTTCGGTCGAGACCGAATTCACGTGATCGTCTATGACGACTTTGCCCGCGACACGGCCGCCGCCTACAGTGCTGCGCTCTCCTTCCTGGACGTGGACAACGGCTTCACTCTCGATGCGTTCGAGGCGTATAACCAAGGTCACGTGCGTCGCGGCAGGTTGTTACGTGGGCTGTACCGAAACAAAGCCACGCGCTGGCTTTCGGATCGGGCGCTGCCGACGTTGACCGGCGAGCGGGGAGCGAGTGCCGCGCGGCGCGTTGTAGGAGCGCGCCGTGTTGCCCAACAGAACGTCGCGCGGCAGCCCATGAGCCCGGACTTGCGAAGGGCGCTCGAGGAGGAGTTCTCGGACGACGTCGACAAGCTCGCCCGGCTGACCGGACGCGACCTGAAGTTGGAATGGTTCGGAAGGGACGTCGCAACTGCCACAGCCTGAGCTGGCCGATGTCACCGTCATCGTGCCGATGCACAATCGGGCCGACACGATCGGCCGGACGCTGGGCTCGATCGCTGCACAGACCCTCCAGCCGGTTCGCGTGATCGTTGTCGACGACGCCTCGACCGACGATTCAGTTGCGGTCGCACGGCGCAGCGACATGGCTCGGCTCGAGGTAATCGAGCTCACGCGCAACGGTGGTGCCGGCGTGGCGCGCAATGCGGCCGCGCATGCCGCCACGACGGAATGGCTGGCCTTCCTCGATGCCGACGACATCTGGGAGCCCACGTTCCTGGAAGAGGTCCTGGGCACGGCTCATTCGACCGCGGCCGATTTTGCGAGCAGTGGCGGTGTTCGCGAGATGGTCCGCAAGCCAACGATCGTGCGCCTGATCGACGGACCCGCCGAGGGATCTGAGCGAACTGCCGAGTTCTGGCGAATCGCCCGTCGCTTCATGCCCATCGTGCCCTCCTCGGCCGTCATCCGGCGCTCGTCGTTCATTCAGGCGCGTGGCTTCGAGACCGACGTGCGCTGGGGCGAAGACATCCCTCTCTTCGCCCGGCTCTGGCTCGAAGGACGCTTCGCGTTCGTCAACAGACCGCTGTACAGCTCGGCGCAGCGGGCCGGCGGTCTGTCCGCCGCTCGGCGGAGCTATCGCGAGACCTGGTTGCACGTCATACGCCTTGGCTCCGTGCTGGTACGCGCGGCCGCTCGCCGAAAGCCAGGCACGCGCGCCTTTGCGCGCGAATTCGCGAGACGCGCATATCGCAAGCACATCAGCTGGGTCGGCGGAGCTCTTCGCGCGCGCCGGCGAAGGCAGCCGCTGGCGACCCGCCGAGGCTTTTCGGACACTTTTGAGCGCTAGCCTGCGCTGCGGCCTCAGTGTGTTGTCGCAGCCAGGATGACGTCGACGATCCGCCCGCATGCGTCGGGCTCGGTGTTGTTGCGCGCGTAGTCGGCCACGCTCTTCCAGTTGGCCATGCCCTCGCCACCTTGCGCGTCGGATTCGTCGGCGCGCATGGCCGCGAGCAACGAGCCCCAGTCGAGGTGGTGGCGGCCGCCGGTCACGACGTCGTACGGGTCGTACAGCCCACGGTCGGAGTTGTAGCGCTCGACGTCGGGCGCGAGGAACCAGATCGGTCGCTCCAGGATGGCGTAGTCGAAGCACACGCTCGAGTAGTCGGTGATCAGCCCATCGGCGACGTGCAGCAACGCATTGACGTCAACGTCCGATTCGCGCATGAGCCGGATTCGCGGGTCATCGCTCATCCGCTCGCGAAAGACGTCCCATTCGGCGTTGGGATGGGGCTTGATGAGCAGCTTGATCCGGCTGTCGGGACCAAGTGCTTCATCGAGCTGCGCGCCGTCGAGCGCGGGCAGCCAGCTGGCCTCACCGTATTCGCGGCGATGGGTGGGTAGCCAGACGATCAGCCGATCGTCGGGCCCGTAGCCGAGCTGCGCGCGCAGGTCGGTCTGGACCACCAGGTCGAACGCACGACCGCCGCGGATGACGTCGAAGCGCGGCGAGCCGAGCGCGACCACGCGTTTTGGCGGCGCCCCGAATGCGGTGATGAAGCGCTGCCGGTCGAGCTCGCCCGCCGCCACGAACAGGCGCACCAGCCGATACCCGCTCGCCTGCGTCAAGCGCACGATGCGCGCCGCGAGGCGCGCCGGTGCGCTGCGCCGGCGCGCCTGGACCCGGCTGACGTCCAGGCCGACGCGCTTGAGCGGGGTGCCATGCCACAGGTAGACCTGGTAAGCGCCAGCGACGTCGGACAGGTCGAGATCGCGGAAGCCGTGCGTGAAGAAGGCGACGCCGGCACGCAACTGCACTCGGCGCGCGGCACGGGTGCGGGCCAGCACGACCTCGAGACCGGCCGCCTCCGCGGCGCTCGCCGACTGGTCGTCGTGCGCCAGCCACACGACCCGGATCCCGGGCTGATCCTGTCTCACGTACTGCGCGAGGTAGCGTGGGCTGTCGCGGAAACCATGAACGTTGCCGAAGACCCACGTGTTCCTGTCGCGCCGCGCCACAAAGCCGGCGATGAAGCGCGGTGCGTGCAGGGCATTCGAGAAGGTGCTGGCGAGGATTGCCCGCGTCGAGCGGCCGCGCAGCAGCGACATGGTCGATCCAACCCGGCGCGGCCGCCCAGCGGGCGTCCCGGCGCCATTGCCGTAGCTCAAGACCAGACGATCTCCCAACAACCGCCGACCGGCAGTGGTCCTGCCGTTACGTCGTCGACAGGGCCGAGGATACGACGATCGTGCTTTGCTCTTCGCTGCGTGCCGTTTGCACGGCGACCGCGGCAAGCGACACGCCCACTAACGGCCAGAACAGCTCCATCACGCGCGACGCCACCCACGTGTCGATGAGCACGCTCACGAGAGCCACGAAGACGGTCGCCGCGATCGACGCCGCGGCCAACGACCGGGCCAGACCGGCCGCGCGCCGCGCTGCCCGGATCGACGAGCGCAGGATGGTCAGCACGAGCCCGATGAAAACGACCACGCCCAGGATGCCGGACTCGACGAATACGCGCACGTAGTAGCCGTCCGCCGCCTCGGTCGCCGCGGACGGTCCGAGGCCGATGATCGGGCTGCGCATGGTCTGCTGGACCATCTGTGGCCACTTGTGCAGGAAGCGCTCGCCCAGGCTGTAGCCGAGCGACTCGTCGGCGAATCGGATCGCCACGTTATAGAACGGACCAGACGGGACCACGGCGGGCGGCGCGACCAGGCCAGGCGATGACACGGGACCGGGCTTGACCACCGGGGCGGCAGGCACGGCCACCAGGTAGCCGACGATCGGGGAGATGAACAACAAGGGCATCGCCAGGGCCGCGAGGGCGGCCGGCGCTCGCGCCGGCCGCCACACCAGGAGGCCGAGCAGGACGACGAACAGGGCGATGTACTCGGAGCGCGTGCCGGTCGTGAAGAGCACGAAGATGGCTGCGCCGCCCAGGATCACGAGCGCCAGGCGGGCCGGCCGCGAGGCAGCGTCATGGAAGACGGACACCGCGAGGATGACGATCAGCCCGAGGTACGAGGCGAGTTCGTGGAAGTCGCCCAGCGTTGACGTGGTGCCGCCGGGGGGCGGAACCTCCCCGGGCAGGTGCGGAACGAGACCGTAGTGCTCGGCCACGCCATAGCCGGTGACTATCGCGGCCGACGCGAGGATCGTGGCGATGATGAAGCGGACAGGCAGCCAGCCGTTGCGCACCAGGTCGTATGCCATCAACCCCAGCAGCAGGTACTCGATCGGCTTGGCCCAGAACGCGGCGCCCTGGACCAACCCGATGGAATCGAGAACGAACGCCCCGCTCAAGAGGGCAATGAGCGTCACGCCGAGCCACAGCGTCACCGCCGCGGTCAGCTCTCGGGGCGCCGCGGGCAGCCTCCGATTGACAATGAGGGCGACGATCCAGACCGCTCCGGCAAAGGCGATGATCAGGTCGTCGAGGCGCAGCGGAATGTATGTTCCGCTGATGCCGACGAGCGCGATCTTTGGATAGAGCGGCAAGACGAAGAGCGCGATGAGCAGGCCGATGGAAGCGGAAAGTCTTGACATTCGACGTTTTCATCATCGCATGCAGCACGGCCGCTTGAGGGTGGCGCGCCGCTCGCCGGTATGGACCTTGCACCGCACCGGCGTCATAATCAGGTCCGACGCAGAGATCGGACAGGCGCACGTCAATGCACGAGCCCGGGGGGGTGTCAAAGACGGATGAATAGAGCGGCCCTGCCGATCCTGCGCGACGCTGAGAGGGTGCAGGTGCCGGCGAGCGGGGATTTGCGTGCGCGCGCCGGGGGTGCGGGAGCGCACGCGCCGGCCGCTGTCTCGATCGTCGTCGTTCACTACGAAACGCCAGCAGAGCTGGTTGATTGCCTGCGCTCTGTGGCCGCCGCGTCTGAGGCCATGCCGGTCGAGGTGTTCGTCATCGACAATGCCTCGCCCTCGTTCGACGCAGCCGCCGTGACGCGCGCACTCCCCACCGCGAACGTCGTACGCAACTCGACCAATGTCGGCTTCGCCCGTGCCGCAAATCAGGGCCTTCGCGACGCATCGGGACGCTATCTGCTGCTGCTCAACCCGGACACCGTGCTCGCACCGGAAAGCCTCGAGCTGATGGTCGAATACATGGATGCGCATCCGGAGGTTGGACTCGCGACGGCGCGGTTGATCCTGGCCGATGGCCGCCTCGATCTGGCCTGCCGGCGATCCTTTCCAACGCCCGTGCGCTCGTTCTATCGACTCACTCTGCTGTCACGCGTATTTCCGAAAAGTCGGCGATTTGCGCAGTACAACCTCACCTATCTGGATGAGTTTGCCGAAGCAGATATCGACGCTCCGTGCGGTGCGTTCATGATCGTGCGCACGCAAATTCGTGAGCAGGTCGGGCTCCTGGACGAGCGCTATTTCATGTACGGCGAAGACCTCGACTGGGCCTATCGCATCAAGCATGCCGGCTGGAGGGTGATGTACGCTCCAGTTACCACCGTCACCCATCTCAAGCACGCCAGCAGCCGGAAATCCAGGACGACAACAATCCGGGCATTCCATGACGCAATGCGCCTCTTTTACGGACGCTGGTACGAGGCTCGGTATCCACGCATCGTCTCGTGGATGACTTACGGTGCGATAAATATTCGCGAAGCGCTTGAGCTCGCATCTGCCCGCATCAGCGAAAGGAGGGCCCGGGCGTGAAGGGTCTCATCCTCGCGGGCGGCAACGGATCAAGGCTCGATCCGCTCACGCGCGTCACGAACAAGCACCTGTTGCCGATCTACGACCGGCCCATGATCTTCTACCCGCTCGAAACCCTGCGCGAGATGGGCATCCGCGAGGTGATGATCATCGTCGGCGGCAGGAGCGTCGGCGACATCGTCGAGCTGCTCGCCGACGGGTCGGACTTCGGGCTCGACCTCACCTACCGCTATCAGCAGGGCGCCAAGGGGATCGCCCATGCGATCGGCCTGGCGCGCGATTTCGTGAGCAGCGAAAGCTTCTGCGTCGTCCTCGGCGACAACATCCTGCGCGGCGAGAACCTCAAGGAAACGGCGCGGCTGTTCGACGAGGGACCGTGGGGCGCGGGCACGATCCTGCACCGCGTGCCGGATCCGCAGCGCTTCGGCGTTGCCGAGTTCGACGGCGATCGGCTCATCGGCTTCGAGGAGAAGCCGCTCGTGCCCAAGGGCGACCTGATCCCGATCGGCGTCTACTACCTGCGCCCGGACGCCTTCGATGTGATCGCCCGGCTCCAGCCCTCCGGTCGCGGCGAGCTGGAGATCACGGACGTTCTGAACTTCTACGTCCCCGACGGACGCCTGTTCTGGCGCGAGTACCAGGGGCAGTGGTCTGACGCCGGGACGATCGAGTCGCTCCTCCGCGCCGGCCAGCTCGCGGCCGAGGCAGACGCCCGCGGCGAGCTGGGCTCGGCCTACGTGAATCGGCCGTGAAGATCCTCGTCTGCGGCGGCGCCGGGTTCATCGGCAGCAACTTCGTCCGTCGCCGGCTCGCGGCGACGGACGACTCGATCGTCGTCCTCGACAAGCTGACCTATGCCGGCAACCG